>CAWCRC010000013.1:0-64702 GCA_963797805.1 uncultured Actinomycetes bacterium
TTCAGCTGGCGAATGAGCGCAAGCTGCCAGCCGGTAGGGGCTCGGGCATGCAGGACGTGCGCGCGTTCGGCCTCATGGCCTCGGCCAAAGATAATCAGGCCTTCGGAGCTTCTGCTCGACGGGCGATCTTGTAGGCGCGCTTCCGAGATCACAAGCCTTGGGCGAATCCTCCATGGCAAGGAGGGGGTCGACGGTTCGAGCCCTCAGAGGCTCCGCACGAGTGCCGCTCGTCCTCGCTTTGACGAGTTCGGCGTACCGCCAGCGTGACAGGTGGTCACCAACCGGTTCATCGTTGGTTCTCCCCTGTCAGTTCGGATGTGATTCCAGTCCTGGGCTCAGCTCGGTGCGTCCCGGCGTTGAAAACGGCCCTTCTCTGTGAGGCGCCCGCAGGCGCGGCGCCGTGATCGCTCCGAACACGAGCCCCATCACCGCGCCTCCGATGGCCCAGGCCTGGGCCGATGGGAGATCGAGACCCAGCATGCTCGCGGCGAGCAGGATGGCCGGGAACCCGACAGCCGATCCCGCCAGCATCCCCGCGGTGCACGCCGCGGGCCACCACCGTGCTTCGCGACCGATCACGACCGCCTGGAGCGCTCCGGGGAGGAGGGCGATCGCCGCGGCGCCCACGAGCGCGGCGACCGCGAACGCCCAGACGCCGAAGTCACCACCCACGTCCGTCACCGCGCCGCCGATCGCGCCGGACAGGCCACCGGCAAGCGCACCTCCGGCTGCCCAGCCCGCGGCCGTCGCGGGCGCCCACCAGGCGACGCGCGCCATCCGCGGTGGAGAGCCAGCCACTGCATGAGACCGACGACGGCACCGAAGACGCCCAGGGCGAACGCGGCGTCTGTCGCGAGGACGAGAGCACCCCTCGTTGGGGACGTAACTCCGACGTGAGGCTGCTGCATGGCGCGGGACAGGCCGCCGCCGAGCGCGCCACCGAGCGGGAAGCCGATCGCGTTGGCAAGGATCCATCGTCCGCGCAGCGATGTGTTCATCCGACCCGCCCCCTGACTACCGTCCTCCCCATCGCTTTCTGTCGTCGTTGGCTCGAGCGATCTCGTGCAGCCACCCTGAGCAGGGCAAACCCGAACACGAGCGGAACGAACTGGGCGACCATGGGGGGATAGCCCTGATGCGGCATCGCGAACCGGATCAGCCACCCGGTGCTCCAGCCAACGGCGACCCAGCCCAGCCAGCGAGCGATCGCTCCTGTTCGGATCACCGCCAACCCGAACGCCAGCATCGAGATCCCGGTAGCCACGATGAAGGCCGCCTCCAGCCTGTACGTCCATTCGTGCGCGACGAGCGCTCGCTCGGTCGCCGCCGCCCACGCGATCACGGCCGCCAGATAGGCGGCGGTGCCAACGGTCGACAGGGATCGGTCGCCTCGCCTCCAAAGGATCGCATCGAAGACGAGCAGACCGATGAGCGTGAGCGACAGCGTGGCAAGCAGCAGGACCGCGCCCGCGTAGGTCGAGAACGTGGGAGGGATGTAGTCGGTCCCGGTCTGCGACGAGACGGCGAACGCGACTCCGGGGATGAACACGGCGAAGCCGACGACGAGCAGCGCCCCGGCGGTGCGTTCCAGGCGGGTGTGTGCCGTCTGGATCACCGCGTCGCCCGGACCGGAGCAGCGCCACCAGGGCAACCCCGGTGACGGCGGCAACGACCCACGGGAGAACGAACCACCTGACCACGTCGCTCACGACAGGCGGGCGCCGAGAGGCGCTTTCTCGGTGGCGCGTGGCCGTGGCGCGCCGTGCGCCTGGCGCCACATCGACACGCCGAGGGCGATCAGTACCGCCTTGTAGAGCACGTAGCCCACGAGGACGGCGATGAAAGCCGACTCGGAAACGAGCACGAGCAGGTCGCCCGAGAGCACGAGTCCCGGCGCTGACGGCCGAAACCCAGCCGATCCAGCGCCGATAGACGCCGTGGGTCAGGATTGCCGTCGCGAGGGCGGCAAGGTACAGGCCCATCGCCATGAACGCGCCGAAGAACAGGGCCTCCGTCACGCTGGTCGTGGTGTCGAAGGCGGCAAGGTACGACTGCTTCGCCTGGGGCGCGGCAGCCACCCACGCGTCAGCGACCTCCTCCAAGGTCGCACCCGTGAGGATGGCCCCCGCCCCGAGCGCGCCCATGAGGAGGAGGAAGGGCTGGCCGGCCCTGGCCCACTCCCTGCCCGAGCCCTCGGCGAACGTCCGGCCGACAACCGTGAGCGCACCGACCGTCAGGAAGAGCCCGATCAGGTCGAGCAGCCGGCCGCCGGTCCAGAATCCGCTCTCCGCAACGACGCGGATCGCCTCGTCGGGGTCGCCGCTCCAGTCGGGCTCGAGCACGGTTGCGACTGAGCGAGGCCCCCGCTCCGGCGACAGCGGCAACGGCTCCGACACGCAAGGGGTGACTGTCGTTCATGGCGACGACGGTAGGCCCCAGCCCGCCAAGCCGCATCGATGAAATCCCCGGTCCTCGGCGATCCTGGCCGAAGATTGGGGATTTCCCCAATGCTCGTGTCGGGTCTAGCATGAGACGATCCGCACATGCCGCCGACGGTCTTGATCGTGGACGACCACGCCGGCTTCCGCCGTTTCGCCCGCCGGCTGCTCGAGGCTGGCGGCTTCACCGTCGTCGGCGAGGCGGAAGACGGCACCTCTGCGCTCGGCGCCGTCGAGGCGCTCCGGCCCGAGCTCGTTCTCCTGGACATCCTTCTGCCGGATACGGACGGGTTCGCAGTCGCGGAGCGACTCGCGGAGCACGCCGGGGATCCGATCGTGGTCCTCACCTCGAGTCGGGAGGCGGCGGACTTCGGCGCCCGGCTCGAGCGGAGCCACGCGCGCGGGTTCATCCACAAGGATCAACTCTCCGGCCCTGCTCTCGCGGTGTTCGCGGAGCGTTCATGAGCCGAAGGCTCCTTCTCGCTGTCGTGCTGGCCGCCCTCGCCACCACCGTCGTGGGGGGCCTGGTGAGTCTGCTGGCCGCCCAGCCCGAGCGCGTTGCCCCTCTTTCCGAGATCCCGATCGGGGTGATCTGGATCGTTGCCGGGCTTATCGCGTTGGTGAAGCGCCCGGAGAACCGAACCGGCGCCCTGATGACGGTGCTCGGGTTCCTCTTCCTCGTGCAGCATCTCTCGTGGGACGCGCCGCTGCCCTTCACGCTGGGCGTCCTCATCGAGACGTGGGGCATCGCCGTCGCGATACACCTCGTCGTCGCTTTTCCGAGCGGCCGACTCTCGACGCGGGTCGAGCGCGCGGTCGTTGCCGCCGCGTACCTCTCATGGGTCGTCGGCAACGCGATCTGGCTCCTCTTCTGGAACCCGGTCGAGGCCGGTTGCGCGGATTGCCCGCGCAACCTGCTCCTGCTCCGGAGCGATTCCGGCGTAACCGAGGGGATGGAGCTCCTGGGAGCCCCAATCGACCTGGCGATCGTGGTGATCGCGTTCGGGCTTCTAATCCGACGCTGGCGCCGTGCGACGGATCCGGCCCGGCGCGCGATCGCCCCCGTGGGCTGGGCAGCCGTCGGGCTCGGGCTTCTCCTCGCCGCCTTCACCGTCTGGATCGGCGTCACGTCCGGCGATCCGCCCGGGGGCCTGCTTACCTGGGTGAGCGCCGTTGCGCTTGCTGCGGTCCCGCTCGCGTTCCTCGCCGGCCTTCTGCGCACGCGACTGCACCGCTCCGCCGTGGCGAACTTGATCGTCGAGCTTGGATCGCTGCCGCCGCCCACGCAGATCCGCGACGCGATCGCACGAACGCTCGGCGACGCATCGCTCGAGCTCGCCTTCTGGCTCCCGGAGGACGGGCGCTACGTCGATCCCGACGGACACGCGCTCGACCTGGAAGACAGGCCCGGGCGGGCGGTGACCGTGCTCGAGCACGACGGGAAGCGCCTCGCGGCTCTGGTTCACGACCCGTCGCTCCTCGACGAGCCCGAGCTCGTCCAGGCCGTCGGCGTAGCAGCGAGCCTCGCGCTCGAGAACGCGCGCCTGCAGACCGAGCTGCGCGCCCAGCTCGCCGAGGTGCGCGCCTCCCGCGCGCGGATCGTCGAAGCCGGCGACGCCGAGCGGCGGCGCCTCGAGCGCGACATCCACGACGGCGCACAACAGCGTCTGCTCGGGATCAGGCTCGCGCTCCAGCTCGCCCGCGGCCGGCTCGCCGACGGCGGCGCGTCGTCGGTCGACGAGCTCCTCGCCGAGGCGGACGCCGAGGTCGTCGACGCCCTCGCCGAACTGCGCGCGCTCGCGCGGGGCATCCACCCGGCGATCCTCACCGACGAAGGCCTCCCCGCCGCCCTCGCCGCACTCGCGCGGCGCGCGCCGGTGCCGGTCGAGCTGACCGTCTGTCCGGAGCGGCTGCCCGACCCCGTCGAGGCAACGGTGTACTTCGTCGCCGCCGAGACGCTCGCCAACGTGGTCAAGCACGCGGATGCCTCTCGCGTCACTCTCGAAGTCATGCGCGCGAACGGTCGCGTGGCAATCGAGGTCACCGACGACGGCGTCGGCAAGGCCGACCCCGCCGGAGCCGGGCTGCGCGGTCTCCGCGACCGAGTGGAGGCGCTCGACGGTCGCCTGCGGGTGGACTCCCCTTCCGGCGGCGGCACACGGGTCACAGCGGCGATTCCATGCGGGTGATGCTCGCCGACGACGCCGTCGTTATCCGCGAAGGCCTCGCGCGACTCCTGGCCGAGCAGGACATCGACGTCGTCGCCCAAGTCTCGACCGCCGAGGAGCTCCTCCAGCTGGTCGCGACCGAGCCGCCCGATGTCGCCGTGATCGACATCCGGATGCCGCCCACCTACACGAACGAAGGACTGCGGGCCGCGCAGGAGATCCGCGAAACGTACCCCGAGGTGGGTACCGTCGTCCTCTCCCAGTACGTCGACGTCGAGTACGCACTCAAGCTCGTCACCGGCGTCTCGGAACGAGTCGGCTACCTGCTCAAGGACCGGATCGGCGACGTCGCCGAGTTCGTCGCAGCACTACGTCAAGTCGCCGCGGGAGGAACCGTGGTCGAGCGCTCGCTCGTCGACGAGCTTCTCCCGCGCCCGCCGCCCGCGACCCGCTCGCCGAGCTCACACCGCGCGAGCGCGAGGTGCTCGCGCTGATCGCCCAGGGCAAGACCGACCGCGGCATCGCCGAGGAGCTCTTCGTCACCCGCAAGACGGTCGAAGCGCACGTGCGCAGCATCCTCGGCAAGCTCGACCTCCCTGGCGAGGCAGGCGAGAACCGGCGCGTTCACGCCGTGCTCGCGTTCCTCCGGTACACGGGAAACCGCGAGCGTGGCGGCGAGAGTGGGGATTCCATCGATGTGCAGAGTGGCTCCCTGACATAGCCTCGCTCCCCGAACGACGCGGCACCGCCTGCGAGGTCAAACCTGCTCAGCGCCTAGATCGGGGTTTCCGACGCAAGCGTCACTCGCCGTCGCAAGTGGTGCGAGCGACGCCGTCGCGACGAGCGCCAAACAGGAGCGCGCGCGCGAATCGGAGCGCGTGGGGAAGACGGTGGGTGGCTTGGTCGAGCGTCAGACAAACGCTGGGCGAGGCAGTGCTGCCAGGGCCGAGAACGTACCGTCAGGGGCATGAACTAGCCGTGAACAACGGGGCCGCTGAGATCCTCGTGTCATCGAGCATGACGACCTGGCACGGAACTCGGCATGAGTCGTCGTCTCCCGTAACGCCGCAGACAGTGTTCGCGATTGTGAGCCGGGGTTGCTCGTGGTCGTAGACCAGCGCCACCCGAGGTAATAATCAGGCCTTCGTAACTTCCTCTCGACGGGCCCTCTTGTAAGCGCGCTTCGCGGCCTGGTAGGCCTCGAGCGCCTCGACCGAGTCGACGTCGCCGAGCGTCGGAAAGCTTGGCGCGAGGGGCTTCGCGACCTCGACACCGAACCGCTTCGCGAGGACGGCGGAGAGCGCCAGCACCTTCATGTCGCCGAACCCGGGCATCGCGCGGATCCGCCGCTCGAGGTCATTGGCGTCCGTCGCCTCCGTCCACACGCGCTCCGCGTGTCCGTCGTACTCGCCGGCGATATGGGCGCAGAGGTCGTGCACGCGCTTCGCCATCGCGCCCGGGAACCGGTGGATGGCGGGCGGCTGGCGGAACAGCGCCTCGAGCTCTCCCGGGTCGACGGCGGCGATCGCGCCCGCATCGAGCGGCCCGAGTCGCCGCTGGAGCTTGAGCGGCCCGGCGAAGGCCGTCTGCACGGTGATCTGCTGGTCGAGCGCGAAGCCGATCAGGAGCGCGAGCGGATCCTGGGCGATGAGCGCATCGGCCTCGTCGTCGCCCGTGAAGTACAGCCGATCGGGTGACGCCATGGCTCGATCCTAGCCGTTTGCAGGCACGATGCCTTCGGGCAGGAGCCCGAGCGTCTCGTACCGCTCGAACGCAGCGCGCCACAGCGGCTCCGCGGCGACGATCTCCGCGACGAGCGCGGCGGCTCGCTCGACATCGCCGTTCCGCGCGTGGGCGAACACGACCGCGGCCGCGACATCCTCCTCCGGCAATCCCGCGGCGCGCGCGGCGGCCGCCTCCTCCTCGGCGTCGGCACCCGCCTCGATCCGGTTGCGGCGCCGGTAGCCGGCCGCCATGCGCTGGAGCCGCCGGAGCTCGGCGAGCGGCTCGGGGTGGTCGTCGACGCGCAGGTCGAAGACGCGCTCGTGCGCAGGGGCGTCCTCGCCCGTCACGACGACGAGGCCCGCGGCCTGCCGCCCGCGGAAGTCGCCGCCGGCCGCCTCCGCCGCGTCGAGCGCGGCGAGGAGGCGCTCCGCGAGCGGCCCCGTGGCTGCGGTGAACGCCTCGGCCATCGCGGGCCAGACCTCGTCCGAGCGGAGCATGTTGCCCTGCACGCTGAACCCGGCGCCCTGGAGGTCGCCGCAGTGGGGGATGCAGCCCGCACCCGTGTGCGCGGCCGTCCGTCCTTCGCGGTCGACGAAGGCGACCTGCCGAACGTCGCGCAGCTCGTCCTCCGCGAGGAGCTCGTCGAGGGCCTCGCGTGGCGGCTTCCCGCTCTGCATCGATGCAAGGCCGCGCGGGCCGTATCCGCGCTCCGTGAACGACTGCGTCGCGACGGCGCCGACCCCCGGCACCGCCCACGCGCATGCGGCGCCGGTGTTGAACGCGCGGGACTGCACCGCGACGCCCAGCTCCTTGCCCTCGGGATCCCACGCGACGAGCGAGTAGGTCATGCGGCCACGCTAGCGCCCCGTCGGCGGCCGTACGGGAAGCCGTAGGCCTGAACCAGAGCCCGAGGGCTACCCTCGAAGCGTGGATCCGCTCGCATCGCTGTCGCCTGCGACGAGAGCCTGGTTCGAGCGTGCGTTCCCCGGCCCGACGCCCGCGCAGGAGCTCGCGTGGCCGGCGATCGCCACCGGGGCGCACGTCCTCGTGCAGGCGCCGACGGGCTCCGGGAAGACGCTCGCCGCCTTCCTCCAGGGCATCGACCGGCTGAACGCGACGCCGGGCGAGGGGCTTCGGCTGCTCTACGTCTCGCCGCTGAAGGCGCTCAACTACGACGTCGAGCGGAACCTCCGCGGGCCCCTCGCCGGGCTCGGCTCGCAGCTCACGGTCGGCGTGCGCACCGGCGACACCCCGCAGCGCGACCGGCAGCGGATGCTGCGGACGCCGCCCGACGTCCTCATCACGACCCCCGAGTCGCTGTTCCTTCTCCTCACCTCGCAGGGGCGCGAGATCCTGAGGAGCGTCGAGACGCTGATCCTCGACGAGGTCCACGCGGTCGCCGGAACGAAGCGCGGCACGCATCTCTCGGTCTCGCTCGAGCGACTCGAACGGGTCGTCGAGCGGCCGTTCCAGCGGATCGGGCTCTCGGCCACGCAACGGCCGCTCGCCGAGATCGGGCGGTTCGTCGCCGGCACGGGGCGAGAGATCACGCTCGTCGACGCCGGACATCGCAAAGAGCTCGATCTCGAGGTCGTGATCCCGGTCGAGGACATGCGCGAGCTGAACGCCCGCAACCAGCTGTCGCAGCCGGTCGTGCAGGACGGGGTGGAGATGGACTCCGGCTACGAGGCGAACGTCCGCTCGATCTGGCCCTCGATCTACCCCGCGCTGCTCGACCTCGTCCGCGCCCACCGCTCGACGATCGTCTTCGTCAACAACCGGCGGCTCGCCGAACGGCTTGCGCTCCGCATCAACGAGCTGGCCCAGGCGGACGCCGAAGGCGGCGTCGCCCATGAGTTCAAGGAGATCGCGCGCGCGCATCACGGCTCGCTCGCGCGCGAGCAGCGCGTCCTGATCGAGGAGGACCTGAAGGCGGGTCGCATCCCGTGCCTCGTCGCGACGTCGAGCCTCGAGCTCGGGATCGACATGGGCGCGGTCGATCTCGTCGTCCAGGTGGAGAGCCCGAAGTCGGTGGCGCGCGGGCTCCAGCGCGTCGGGCGCGCCGGCCACGAGCTCGGCGCCGTCTCGAAGGGCCGCATCTTCCCGAAGTTCCGCGCCGATCTCCTCGAGTGCGCCGTCGTCGCAAAGGCGATGCGCGAGGGCGCGATCGAGGAGACGGCGATTCCACGCAACCCGCTCGACGTTCTCGCGCAGCAGGTCGTCGCGATCTGCGCCGAGGACGAGATCGCGGTGGACGAGCTCCACGATCTCGTTCGCGGCGCGTACCCGTTCGCCGAGCTCCCGCGCGCGCAGCTCGACAACGTGCTCGACATGCTCGCCGGGCGGTATCCGTCCGACGAGTTCGCCGAGCTGCGCCCGCGCATCGTCTGGGACCGCACCGCCGGAGTGATCCGCGGCCGGACGGGTGCGCGCCGGCTCGCGGTGACGAACGCCGGGACGATCCCGGACCGCGGGCTGTACGGCGTCTTCCAGTCGGACGGCGGCGGTCGCGTGGGCGAGCTCGACGAGGAGATGGTCTACGAGGCCCGCGAAGGGCAGACCTTCATGCTCGGCGCCTCGACCTGGCGGATCGAGGAGATCACCCGCGACCGCGTGCTCGTCTCGCCGGCACCGGGCGTCCCCGGCGCAGTGCCGTTCTGGAAGGGCGAGGGAGTGGGGAGGCCGTACGAGCTCGGGGCGCGGATCGGGGCCGCCTCGCGGGAGCTCGCCGCGCTCTCCGACAAGAAGGCCGCGAAGACGCTCCGCGATGCGTACCACCTCGACGAGCTCGCGTCGAAGAACCTGCTGACCTTCCTGCGCGAGCAGGAGGCAGCGAGCGCGCTGCCGACCGACCGGACGGTGGTCGTGGAGCGGTTCCGCGACGAGATCGGCGACTGGCGGGTCTGCATCCTGACGCCGTTCGGGGGCCGGGTCCACGCGCCGTGGTCGATGGCGCTCGCCGCGAAGCTGCGCGACACCCTCTCTCTCGAGGTGCAGTCCCTCTGGTCGGACGACGGGATCGCCCTCCACCTTCCCGACGCGGACGTCCCTCCTGCGCTCGCCGACCTGCTCGTCGAGCCGGACGAGGTCGAGGAGCTCGTCGTCCAGGAGGTGGGGCAGACGGCGCTCTTCGGCGCGCGCTTCCGCGAGAACGCCGCCCGCGCGCTGCTCATCCCGCGCCGCCGTCCCGGCCAGCGGACGCCGCTCTGGCAGCAGCGCCTCAAGGCGCAGAGCCTGCTCGAGGTCGCGCGGCCGTACGGCTCGTTCCCGATCGTGCTCGAGACCTATCGCGAGTGTCTGCAGGACGTCTTCGACCTCCCGGCGCTCCGGGGCATCCTGCACGGGCTCTCCACGCGGGAGCTCGACCTCGTCGAGATCGAGTCGGCGTCCGCCTCGCCGATGGCCGCCTCGCTCCTCTTCGACTACGTCGCGACGTACATGTACGCGGACGACACGCCCGCTGCCGAGCGCCGCGCGCAGGCGCTGTCGCTCGACCGCGAGCTCCTCCGCGAGCTGCTCGGCCAGGAGGAGCTCCGCGACCTCCTCGACCCCGGCGCGCTCGCGGACGTCGAGGGCTCGCTCCGGCCCGTGCCGCGGAACGCGGACGAGCTCCACGACCTCCTGCGCCGGGTCGGCGACCTTCGCGTCGGCGAGCTCGACGGAGGCTTCGCGGAGACCCTCGTCCGCGAGCGGCGCGCCTTCCGGGCGACGGTCGGCGGGGGCGACGCCGTCGTCGCGGCGGAGGACGGCGGCCTGTACCGGGATGCCTTCGGCGTGATGCCGCCGGGCGGCCTGCCCGAGAGCTTCCTCGAGCCGGTCGAGGACGCGCTCGACCGCGTCCTGCTCCGCTACGCCCGCTCGCATGGTCCCTTCACGACCGGGGACGTCGCAGCTCGCTACCGCCTCGAGCCCGACGCCGCTGAGCTTCGGCTCGCGGCGCTCGAGACGCGTGACCTCCTCGTCCGGGGTGAGCTGCGCCCCGGCGGCATGGAGCGCGAGTGGTGCGACCCGGACGTCCTTCGCCGCATCCGCCGCGCGTCGCTTGCCGTGCTCCGGCGGGAGGTCGAGCCGACCGAGCAGCTTGCGCTCGGCCGCTTCCTCCCGGCGTGGCACGGCATCGACCGGAAGGCGACGCTCCGCGAGGCGCTCGTCCCCCTCCAGGGGCTCGCGCTCCCCGTCGGGCTCTGGGAGACCGAGATCCTCCCCCGGCGCGTCCCGGGCTACCAGCCGGCCGTGCTCGACCAGTTGTGCGCGTCGGGCGAGGTCGTCTGGGTCGGCGCGGGCCTCGATCGGGTCGCGCTCTACTACCGGGAGGACGCTCCGCTCCTCGGGCCGCCCTCGACGGGCGAGCCGCTCAGCGGCCCCGTGCACGACACGATTCGCGCTGCGCTCGGCCGGAGTGCGGAGTTCTGGCCCGACCTGCTCGTCACGACCGGGCTCGACACGGGGGAGGCGCTGCCGGCGTTGTGGGAGCTCGTCTGGTGCGGCGAGGTGTCGAACGACGCGTGGGCGCCGCTTCGCGCCAAGCGCCGATACGGCGTTCCCGCCTTGGAACGCCGTCCGCGCAGGTTCTCGCGCGCGCGAGGCTCGGCGCAGGTCGCGACGGCCGGTCGCTGGTCGCTGACCGCACGGCTCTTCGCCGGCGGTGAGGCGATGCCGCACGGCGACCGGCGCGCGCTCGCGGAGCTCCTGCTCGAGCGGCAGGGGATCGTCACGCGCGACGGCGTCCGTGCCGAGGGCATCGTCGGCGGCTACGGCGCCGTCTACGGCGAGTTGAAGGCGCTCGAGACCGTCGGCGCGTGCCGCCGCGGGTACTTCGTCGAGGGGCTCGGCGGCGCCCAGTTCGCCCTCCCGGGCGCCGTCGAGCGGCTCCGCGAGCTCCGTCGCGTCGAGGACGACGAGCCACTGGTGCTCGCCGCGGCCGACCCGGCGCAGCCGTACGGCGGCGTGCTCCCGTGGCCGAAGAGGGCGGGTGCGCGCGCGGCGCGCGTCGCGGGCGCACACGTGGTGCTGCTCGGCGGCGAGGCGGCGCTCTACGTCGAGCGCGGCGGGCGCTCGCTGCTCCCGCTCCGCGATCCCGATCCGGACTGGCTTCGGCCCGCGGTTGCCGCGCTCGTCGAGTGGGTTCGAGCCGACCGGGGACGGCGACTCTCGGTCGAGCGCTTCGACGGACGGCCTGTCGTCGAGAGCGACGTCCTGGAGCTGCTCGTCGAGGCAGGCTTTCTCGCCGGGCCGAAGCGGGCCGTGCTTCGCCCCTGACCGTCGAAGCGGTGCCCGGCCGGATCGTCGTCCTGAACGGCGCACCCCGCGCGGGGAAATCCTCGATCGCGGCCGCGATCCAGGAGACGTTCGACGGGGCATGGTTGAACCTCGGCGTCGACGTCGCCCGCGCGATGACGCCGCCGCGCCTCCAGCCCGGCATCGGGCTCCGTCCCGGCGAGCCCGATCACCCGGCAGCGAGGTTCCAGCCCTCCCTCTATGCGTCGCTGTACGACTCGATCGCCGCGCACGCGCGGAACGGGCTGAACGTGGTCGCGGATGTGGGGCACCATGACCAGGAGATCCTCGCCGACTGTGCACGTCGGCCCGCCGGGTTCACGGCCCTGCTGGTCGGCGTTCCCTGCCCGATCGCGACGATCATGGAACGACGGAACGCGTGGCCGGAGGGCACATACGCGACCGGGTCGATCGAGTCCCCGCCCGCGCCGGTGCGGCGCTGGCAGGAGGCCGTGCACCGGCCCGGGATCTACGACCTCGAGGTCGACACTTCCAGGTCGAGTGCGCTCGAGTGCGCAGAGGCGATCGCCGTGCGCCCGGAGAGCGGACCCCCACCGCCTTCCGACGGCTCGAGGCGCGCTCGCACTGAGGCCCGGAGCAGCGAAACGGGGCGGTCCCCCCGGACCCGCCCCGTTTCGTTCCCGTGATCGGACGGTCGCTACGGGAGTGCGACTCGGTCGCGATTCCGCGCCGAGAGATAGAGAGCTCCCATCGCCGCCGCAAGCAGTGCCGCCATCCCGGCTCCGAAGCCGACCCACGTCCAGTCGACGTCGGTGTCGCCGTTGCTCGCGAACGTGGCGTTCGCCTGGAAGACCTGGCCGCGCGTCCGCGGGCTGTCGCCCGTCAGCCCCGCGGGCTCCTGGCCCACGACCCGGGTGATCGGCGAGTCACCGGTCAACCCGAGCGACTGCTGCTCGCCCTGGAAGAGGCTCTGATCGACGCCGATCCCATGGCTGAGGTACGGGATCGGCCCCGAGGTCGCCGACGACTGGGCCGCTTGCTTCGCGGACGCCTCGGCCGCGATCGCCGTCCGGATCGCGGGATCGAGCTCGTCGACCGTGCCCGAGAACTGCGACTGATCGACGCCGATGCCGTGGCTCAGATAGGGGATCGTCCCCGGCTGGACAGTCGGCTGCGCCGTCACCGACGCGCCGCTGCCGCCGCCGCCCTCGACGTCCATGACGTGTGCGGACGCCGGGCCTACCAGGAGCGCGGCGACCGCGGCGAACACTGCGGTGGTGAGAATCATTCGTGTGTTGAAGTTGTCGTTCATGTTCCGTGTCCTCCTCGACCGTTCGACCATGTCCGGGACGCTAGGAGGGCGTCGGTTCCGCGTCATGCACAGATGACGCGCACGGTGTGTAACGCTTGTCACATATGGAATGGCGCATCTTCTCGGGGATCCCGGAGGAGGACGTCCGTGCAGTCCTCGCGCTCGCGCGTCGCAGCACGTACCGCCGGGGCGAGGTGGTGTTCCACCGGCACGACCCGGCCGACGCCGTGCACCTGATCACCAAGGGGCGCTTCGACGTCCGCGTGACGACATCGCACGGAGACGAGGTCGCGCTCGCGATCCGCGGGCCGGGCGAGACCTTCGGCGAGCTGGCCGTCGTGACGGAGGAAGAGCGAAGCGCGACGGTCACCGCACTCGAGCCCGGTGAGACGCTCGTCGTCCGCGGCGCCGAGCTCCGCCGGCTCGCGCAGCGCCACGCGACGCTGGACGAGGTCCTCGTGCGCCTGCTCGCCGAGCGCGTGGCGTTCCTCTCGGAACGGCTCGTGGAGGCCTACACGGTCGACGCGGAGACGCGCGTCGCCCGCCGTGTGCTCGAGCTCGGCCGTGTCTACGGCGGGTCTCCTCCGATCGTCATCCCCCTGATCCAGGACGACCTCGCGGCGCTCGCGGGCACATCGCGTGCGACCGTGAACCGCGTGCTCCGGGACGCCGAGCGTCGCGGGCTGGTCGAGCTCGGGCGCGGGCGCACGGTCCTCATCGATCCCGACGGCCTCGCGCGGCTCGCGCGCGTCGCGCGCCCTCAGGCGCCGTCGTAGAGGGGCCGTACCTTCGCCATGCGCTCGGCCCAGTCCGGCGGTTGCTCACCGGCGAGGTGCGCCGCGAGCCGGTCGAGGTAGGAGTGCCACCCGCTGCCGTACCCGGCGGCCCAGTCGACGGGGAGCGCGGTGTGCACGAGCACGAGACGCGTTACGGCGCCGTCGTCGAGCGGCTCGAGCGTCCATGTGAGTGCTCGACGCCGTCGTCGGGGAACGGCCAGCGGTACGCGAGCTCGCGGGGAGGGTCCCAGGCGGTCACGGTCCCGGTCGCGAGCCCCTCACCCGGGTCGAACGACGCGACGCCGCCCACGCGCGGCTCGATCGTCGCGCGTATGAACCAGCGGTCGAGCGACGCGGTCGTCGTCAGTGCTCCCACACCGCCTCCGGCGGATGGCGCAGGAGACGCTCGAAGCGCGCGGTCCTCGTGTCGCCGACTCCGTCGACCGTCCCGATCGGTACATGCGCGGTCATCGCGTGTCACTCCCTTTGTCGAGGTGGCGCTCGAGCGCGTCGAGCCGTGGCTCCCAGAACGCCCTGATCGACGCAAGCCACGCGTCGATGTCGTCGAGCGGGCGCGGGTCGAGCGCGTAAACGCGTTGCTGCGCACGCGGCCGGACGCGTACGAGCCCGGCTTCGCGGAGCACGCGGAGGTGACGCGAGATCGCGGGCCGGGAGATCGTGAACGCGGCCGCGATCTCGCCGGCCGTCCGCTCCCGCTCCGCGAGCAGCCCCAGCACCCGGCGTCGGGTGGGATCGGAGATGGCGACATAGGCAGTTGTCAACACGAGCGTTATGTAACAGATCGGTTACATAGACGTCAAGCCGCTCTCCGTGCCGACGTACGCTTGCCTGCGTGCCGGAAGGTGATGCCGTCCGTCGAGCCGCCGACAGGCTCGCGGCGCTCGCAGGCGATCGCGTCGAGGCGTCGGCGCCGAACCCGCGGGGCACGCTCGTCGCCCGCGCGGTGGACGGACGCGTCCTCGAGCGGGTCGATGCAGTGGGGAAGAACCTCCTCCTTCGCTTCGAGGGCGGCGTGGTCGTCCACAGCCATCTCGGGATGAAGGGCCGCTGGCGGGTCTCACCCGTCGGAGCGGCGTCATTCGGCCGGCCGTGGCTCGTCCTGCGCGGCTCGGAGCTCGAGGCGCGACTCTGGAACGGCTCGACGCTCCGGCTCGCGACCGGCACCGACCTCCGGCTCGGCCCGGATCTGCTCGCGGCAGGCACGGACGCCGACGCGCTCGCGCGGCGGGTCGTCGCAGCGGGCGCGACGCGTCTCCTCGGCGATGCCCTCCTCGACCAGCGGCTCGTCGCCGGGATCGGGAACCTGTGGCTCGCCGAGCTCCTCTGGCACGGGCGGCTGTCGCCGTGGGTCGCGACCGGAGACGTCGATGTCTCGGCGCTCGCGCGCGGGCTCGAGTGGGCCCAGGCGGAGATGCGGGCGGCGGTTGCGGGTGCCCGCCCCGTCCGGGCCGTCTACCGGCGTGCGGGTCGGCCCTGTCCGCGCTGCGGCACGCCGATCAGCTCTCGCGGGCTCGGCGACCGAAACCGGACCGCCTACTGGTGCCCGAGGTGCCAGGTGCCCGGCCCGGCCGAGCGCGCCGCCTGAGACAGGATTCGCGCCCGGCGGCGCGTACGGGGAGACATGGCCGTTCGGGCGCCACAGCTCCATCACGCGCTTCGCGCATTCGTCCTCGGCGCGTTCGCGTACCTCCTGCGGGAGCTCGAGGACGCCGGGGAGGCGCTGCCGTTCGCATTCGAGGAGCACGCGGGCAAGGACGGCCCGGCGCTCTACGAGTACCGGCCACTCGTTCGCGACTTCGTCGAGTCGCGCACCGATCGGCTGCGAGGGCGCGAGGACGCCACGATCGCGCTCGAGGAGCTCGTCCGCGAGCCGGCGGCGGGGATCTACGCGCGTGCCCACGCCGGCGCTCATCCCTCCGAGGACGATGCGCTCTTCCGCACCGTCCTCGTCGATCTCCTCATACGCGTCGCGGAGGCGTGTGGCGGCTTCGACTGGGACGACGACTCGTTCGACCGGGCGTACGCGGAGCTCGAGCATTCGCTCTTCGGCGAGCGCCGGACGTACGTCGCCGTCGCGCCGCTCGTCGGGATCACCACCGGGATCCAGCGGGAGCTCGGCGAAGGCGTCCGCGTCCGTGCCGCGGCCGACGGCGAGCTGGCGCGTCACTGGCCGGAGGCGACAGGCCTGCTGCCGCCGGGCTTCGGCCGCGAGGCCGACCGGTTCTGCGTGCTCGAGGTGCGCTCGGCGCTCGGTCCCGGCGAGGACGTGCCGGACGCGCCGTCCGAGATCGCCGACGCCGTCACCGCGATCCGGCTCGCGACCGCGGCGCCCCTGGCGGCCGGCCCGGTCCTGTTCGAGACGCTCGACGGCAGGCCGTACGGAATCCGCCCCGTGCTCCCCATCGCAGCGACGCAGCCTCCGGGCGAGCCGACGCGGCTCGACGATTTCCGCGGCCCGCTCGCTGCGGAGCTGCTCATCCGGCTCGGGATGGCGGACGCGGACACGTACCTGGCCGAGGCGCTCGACCGCTGGGAGCTGTCGCTGTTCCAGCACGAGCCGTTCCGCTCGGAGCAGCTCCGCGCGTCGCTCGCCGCCCTCCTCGGTGCGACGTGGCCGCTTCGAGCCTCGGTCCTCCTCGAAGAGGACGTCGAGCGGCGCGAGGCGCTCCATCGCGACCTGACGACGCTCGCCGGCGGCGCCGAGGCGACCTCCCCGGCGGCGACCGCCGTGCGTCGCGCGCTCGTCGACGTCCTGCGTGACGGTGACCGCGCCGGGCTCGTCCTCCGGCTCGACCGGATGCTGCTCGGGCTCCCCGTCTCGGGGCACCTTCGCGCCGCGTCATAGGGCCGTCAGGTGGATTTCTCTGCCTTGACGGCGCGCGCGCTCGCGGTGCGCGAGGGCTACGAGGAATGCGAGCGGCGCACCTATGGGCAGCCGTGGTCGCTCGGCGAGCTGACGCTCGGCCTCGTCGGCGACGTCGGGGATCTTGTGAAGCTCGTGCAGGCGCGTGAGGGCGTTACGCGCTATCGAGAACGCGCAGGCGAAGCTCGAGCACGAGCTCGCTGATGTCCTCTGGTCGGTGATCGTCATCGCCGCACGGTGCGACGTCGATCTCGAGGCGGCGTTCGTCGCGACGATGGACGAGCTCGACGGCTGGCTCGCGCGTGCGAAGGAGTCGGAAAGCCCCTCGTAGGGACGCCGGACGCCGTGGCGTTTCCGGACCGGCGTCGAGCCGGCGGGACGTGACGCCGTCACGATCCTGGCACGAACCCGTTACCCATCCGTGACGGCTTCCCGCCTACGGTCGGGGCATGGAGGAGGCACGGAGCGTTCTCGAGCGGTTCGAGCGGATCGAATCCATGCGACGGGCGAACGCGGGCCCGGTCGAGCTCCTCGAGGAGCTCCGCGCCCTTCTCCGGGAGGCGGAGGCGTGGGCGCGGGAGGAAGGAGGTGATGCCGGGGACAGGGCGGTCAGCCGACTCCGGGAGGCACTGGCGCGTGACATGATCGGTGCGTGATCTCGCACTGGGACGACGTTGAGTCTGTCCGCCGTGAGAGAGGGCACATCTGCGCGGAGTGGCAGGCGCTCACGGGGGACTCGTCCGACTGGATCGGTGTGCAGCGCATCCGCGTGGCCCCCGGGAAGTGGTCGACGCCGCTCCACCTCGAGGGAGCCGACGAGGAGATCTTCTTCGTCCTCGAGGGCTCGGGTCTCTCCGTGCAGCGGATCGGCGCGACCGAGGAGGCATACGAGATCGGTTCCGGTGACTGCCTCGTCCACCTCGCGCTCGTGCACGCGCACACGCTGCAGGCTGGGGCTGACGGCCTGGACGTCCTCGCCTTCGGCGAGCGGAGCTACGCGGCCAACACACTCCTGCCTCGTGCGGGTGTCTCGTGGCTCGGCCCGACGTGGGTGCTCGAGGGCGCGCCGGACGACCACCCCTGGAAGCGGGAGGCGAAGGCGGGCCCGCCGGAGGTCGGCGAGCCGACCGACCGGCCTGCACGGATCGTGAACGTCGATGCCGTCGAGCCCGAGCCGCGCGACGGCGAGACCGTGGCTCGGTCTGCGCGGAACCTCGGTGGGGCAGCGGGGTCCTACAAGACCGGCCTCCGCCACTTCGAGGTTCGGCCCGGGAAGCTCCTGAACCCGCCGCACTGTCACAGCGCAGAGGAAGAGATCTTCGTCGTCCTCGACGGTGAGGGCACGCTCGAGCTCTGGCCGCATCTGAGGTTCGGCGGCGAGCACGAGACGCACGCCGTACGGCGAGGAAGCGTTGTCCCGCGGCCGGCGGGCACGGGACGACCGCACACGTTCCGCGCGGGAGACGGTGGATTGACGGTGCTCGCGTTCGGCACGCGTGACCCGCGCGACATGACGTACTACCCTCGCTCGGGGAAGGTGAGCCTCCGCGGCCTGGGTGTCATCGGCCGACTCGACGTGCTGGACTACTGGGACGGTGAGGATTGACACTGTCGTGAAGGAGTCGGCGGGACCGCGGTGAACGAGGCGAGGTCATGGGACTCATTCGTCTCCGCCCGCGACCGTCGGGGTCGTCGCGGTCGACCCCCGCACCAGAGCCCGAAGTCGAGGTCGTCGATCGCGCGGCCGAGCGGGAGCCGCTCGTCGTGAGCGAGCCCGCGGGTGAGCCTGCTCGCGTCGTGACGCCGACGTTCGGCGCTCCGGCGGTCGAGCCGTCCGTCGAGCCCGCGTCTTCCGACCGCCTCGCGACGCGGGTGATCGCCTTCGCGAACCAGAAGGGCGGCGTCGCCAAGACGACGACGACGCTGAACCTCGGCGTCGCGTTCAGCGAGCTGGGCCATCGCGTGCTCCTCATCGATCTCGACCCACAGGGCAACCTGACGATGAGCCAGGGGCTGAACCCTGACGTCATCGAGCGGTCGATGTTCGACGTGCTCGTCCACAAGGTCCCGATCTCCGAGATCATCGAGAAGCGCGAGGTGGACCTCGCCGTCGCGTCGATCGACCTCGCCGGCGCCGAGCTCGCGCTGAGCTCCCTCATCGGTCGCGAGCGATCGCTCGAGAAGGCGCTCGCGGAGGTGCGGGGCTCCTACGACTTCGTGCTCGTCGACACGCCGCCGTCGCTCGGGCTGCTGACCATCAACGCGTTCGTCGCCGCGACCGGAGTGATCGTGCCCGTGCAGTGCGAGTACCTCTCCCTGCGCGGCCTCGTCCAGCTCGAGAACACGCTCGCGATGGTGCGCGAGAACCTCAACCCGCACGTCGCGGTGGAGGGGATCGTGGCGACGATGTTCGACGCGCGAACCCTCCACTCCCGTGAGGCGATCGAGATCCTCGAGGAGAATTTCGGCGACCTCGTCTTCAAGACGCGGATTCGCAAGACCGTTCGGTATGCGGAGGCCCCCGTGAAGGGGTTCTCCGTCCTCAAGTACGACCCGACGGGCGCCGCGGCGGAGGCTTACCGCCAGCTGGCGCGCGAGGTCGTTGCCGCGAAGGAGGAGCAGGATGGCGCGCAAGCGCGCGAGCATGCGTGAGGGCCCGCTCGCGGAGCTCTTCCGCGCGACCGAGGCGGCACAGCGGGCGCAGGCAGAGGGCACGACGCCCGAGCCGGAGGTCGCTCCGGAGTCCTCGGCGTCGGAGGCGCCGACGCAGCTTCCGCTCGAACCGGTGCCGTCGGCGCCGGAGCCTGCGGTCGAGCCGGAGCCGCGCCCGATCGAGCTCGACGCGACGGTCGAGCACGTCTACGACTTCGAGCTCGGTCGACCCGAGCCCGTCCGACCGGCCGCCGAGCCTCCGCAGCCCGTGCGCGCCGAGCCGACCCTTCAGGCGGTGCCGAGCGCGGAGCCCGTCGACGAGCCGGAGGTCGTCGAGACGCCGGTGCCGCGTCCCGCTCCCGAGCCCGTCATGCGTGCCGCAGAACCGGAGCCGTCGGTCGAGCCGTACAGGCCGCCTGCGAGCTTCATGACCCCGATGCCCGAGAGCGCGCCCCGGCTCCATGTTGCCGGCGACGTCGCCTCCTACCTGGCGGTCATCCGCGTCGTCGGCGTCGGTGGCGCCGGCATCAATGCGGTCAACAGGATGATGGACGCCGGCATTGCGCAGGTCGACTTCGTCGCCGTCAATACGGACGCACAGCAGCTCGAGCTCTCCGACGCGCCGGTGAAGATCCACATCGGCGAGTCGATCACGCAGGGCCTCGGCTCGGGCGCGGATCCGGAGACCGGTCGCCAGGCCGCCGAGGAGGGCTACGACCACGTCCGCTCCGCACTCCGCGGCAGCGACATGGTGTTCGTCACCGCCGGTGAGGGCGGCGGCACCGGGACCGGCGCCGCGCCCGTCGTCGCGCGCATCGCACGGGAGCTCGGTGCGCTGACCGTGGGGATCGTCACGACACCGTTCAAGTTCGAGGGCACGCGCCGCCGTATGGCGGCCGAGAGCGGCGTCGACGCGCTGCGCGCTGCCTGCGACACGGTCATCGTGATCCCGAACGACCGGCTGCTCGAGGTCCTGGACCGGTCGACGTCGATGATCGACGCCTTCCGGATCGCCGACGACGTACTCCGCCAGGGCGTCCAGGGCATCTGCGACCTGATCACGATGCCGGGCCTCATCAACCTCGACTTCGCCGACGTACGGACGATCATGTCCGACGCCGGGTCGGCGCTCATGGGCATCGGCTACTCCGAGGCGCAGGATGGACGCGCCCGCGAGGCGGCCGAGCGGGCGCTGCGCTCTCCGCTCATCGACATGGAGATCGTCGGCGCTCGCGGGATCCTCCTCTCGATCGCAGGCGGCGACGATTTGACGCTGCTCGAGGTCAACGAGGCCGCCGAGGTCGTTCGCCGGGCCGCGACCGACGACACGAACATCATCTTCGGCGCGACCGTCGACGAGCGGCTCACCGGCCAGGTCTGGGTCACCGTGGTCGCGACGGGCATCGGCTCGCCGCGCCGGAGCTCGTACACGCCATCCTTTCCGTCCGTAGGTGCCGGCTCCGCTTCCTCGACGGGCTCGCGCGGCACCGAGCGCGAGGGCGAGCTCCCGAGCTTCCTCCGCTGAGCCGCGCCCGGCGGAGCGGCCCGATCGCGACGGCGAACACGGTGCGGCGGCGATGCCTGCACTTCCCGACTCCCTGACCCTCCGCGACGGGCCACTCGAGCTCCGGCGACTCGAGCCGTCCGACCGCGACGCTGTGCTCCAGGCTTGCCAGGACCCCGAGCTCCTCCGCTGGACGGCGCTTCCCGATCCCTACACGGCGGACGACGCCGACCAGCTCATGGATGAGGTACAGGCCCAGTGGGAGGAGGGGAGAGGCGTCGAGCTGGCGATCGCCGTCGAGGGCGAGCTCGTCGGCTCGATCCACCTCGTCTTCCACAGCGCCTGGCGTGCCAGCGTCGCCTACTGGCTCGCGGCCGAGGCGCGCGGGCACGGTTACGCGACGCGATCGGTTCGCTTGCTGACCCGCTGGGCGTACGAGACGTTCCCGGACCTCGTCCGCATCGAGCTCTGGAGCATCCTCGGCAACGAGGCGTCCGACGCCGTCGCGCGGCGGTCGGGATTCGTCGAGGAGGGCGTGCTTCGGTCGCGCCTGCCCTACCGCCACGGGTATCGCGACGTCCGGTGCTTCTCGCTCGTCCGCGGTGACTAGGGCGTCCGCGTTTGGAGGGGCAAGATGCCCGGCAGCGCCCGGACAGCGTGTCGCGGCGGTTGCCGTTCTACGCTCTCGTCGTGAGCGGCGCGGTGGCAGCGGGAAACAGGCACTCGGCCGAGGCCGGCGCCTGGGCGCTCCGCGAGGGTGGGACCGCCATCGACGCGGCGCTCGCCTCGACGTTCGCGGCGTTCGTGACGGAAGGCCCGCTGACCGGGCCTGCCGGCGGCGGCTTCTTGCTGCTCCACGAGCCAGGATCGGAAGCCGTTGCCATCGACTGCTTCTTCGCCGTCCCGTCGCGAGCGCCGGCGGACATGGACGAGGTCGTGATCGACTTCGGCGACGCGTCGACGCAGGTCTTCTCCGTCGGCGAGGCGTCGGTCGCGGTGCCGGGCCTGCTCCACGGGCTCGAGGAAGCGCACGCTCGGCGCGGCCGACTGCCCTGGGAGCGCCTCTTCGTTCCCGCACTCGAGCTCGCGCGCCGCGGGGTCGAGCCCAACCAGGCCCAGGCGTTCCTGCTGGAGATCCTCGTCCCGATCCTCCACCGCGAGGAAGGCGGGAGACGGATCTACGGCACCCCCGGATTCATCGACAAGCGTGACCTCGTCCCGACGCTCGACCTGATTCGCGCCGCCCGCTCGGAGGCGATTGCGATGCTCCTCCCTGACCTCGCGGCGGACCTCCTCGGCTACGCCGTCGAGACCCGCGTGCCGCTCGAAGGCTCGATCGGCAACGCGGTGGTGCTGACGATGCCCGGCCCGTCCCGCGGCGGGAGGGTCGTTCAGACCGGCCTTGCGACGCTCGACGGTCGAGAGGATGACCCGAGTGGCTCGGTCGCCGAGGCGCGGTCGCTCGCGGCCGCGCTCGCAGCGGGGTACGCCGCCGCGGGGCCGGACGCAGCCGCCGGTGCGCGCCCGACGGGGACCACGAACGTCTCCGCCGTCGACGGGGACGGCGCCGCGGTCGCGCTCTCCTCGACGCTCGGCTCGGGCTCGGGCGTCTTCCGGAACGGCTTCCAGCTGAACAACATGCTCGGCGAGCTCGACGTGATCGGCGACGAGCGGCGCGACCCGGGCACACGCCTCCCGAGCATGATGGCGCCGACACTCGTCCTCGACGAGGGCTTGCCGCGCCTCGTCGTCGGGAGTGCCGGTTCGGTCCGGCTGGCAGGCGCGATCCTGCAAGTCGTCGCCGGCGTCGTGCGGCAAGGGCTCCCGGTCGAGGAAGCCATTGCGCGGCCACGGCTCCACGTCGACGGCACGACCGTCCACGTCGAGGGCGGCTGGCCGGACGGCGTCGACGCGGCGCTCGCGGACGACGGCTTCGAGCCTGTCGTCTGGGCGGCCTCCAACCTGTTCTTCGGTGGCGCATCCGCCGTGGAGCGGCGACGAAACGGTGCCCTCGGTGCCGCGGGGGACCCACGTCGCGGCGGCTACGGCTGCATCGTCCGATGATCGCGATCCGACCCGCAGACCCCGCCGACGCGGCAGACCTCGTCGCGCTCGCCTCAGCCGTCGGGCGCGAGCCCGGCGACTACCTGCTCACGACCGACACGTGGCGGAGCGTCTCCGACGAGCGGCGCTACCTGCGGGCGGTGCGTCGCCACGTCGATGCGGCGGTCTTCGTCGCGGTCGACGGCGACGAGATCGTGGGTCGGCTCTCGGTTGCGCGCGATCCACACCCGGCGAGTTCCCACGTGGCGGACCTCGGCCTCATCGTCGCGGCGACCCACCGGCGTCGCGGGATCGGTGGGCGGCTGCTCGAGACGGCCGTGGCGTGGGCGCGCGGCTCGGGCGTGCGCAAGCTGGAGCTCCACGTCTTTCCGTGGAACGGCCCGGCGATTCAGCTGTACGAGAGGTTCGGGTTCGTACGCGAGGGGCATCGGCGCGCCCATTACCGACGGGACGACGCCGACGTCGACGCGCTGCTCATGGCGTACCACCTCCCCTCGGAACCGGGATCCCCTCCATCTCGAGCGCCCTGATGAGGAAGCGGCGCATCTCCGCCTCGTAGCGGGGGTCGAAGAGCGCTGCGCCCCCGACGAAACCGCCGGCCGCCTTGACCGCGCGGACGAGCTCGGCGATCGACGGCCCCGTCTCTGCCCGCCCGACCGGGAGGGCGATCCAGCCGGGAGCGCCTCCGAGGGCCTCGGCCACCTCCGCCCGATCCTCGTGCGCCTCCGGGAGCCCGTCGCAGCGGTTGTCGTCCATGACGCCACGATGCCGCGAGACCCGTGACGTGTTCGTGCCGTGTTCGTGCCAGCTTTGTGGCGGCGACGAGCGACAGAACCTGCGCCCGCGCCCCCGGTCAGGCCCGCGCGACCGCGGCGACGAGCGCGTCCCAGTCCGGCGCGCCGTGCTCGCGCAGCGCGGCGGCCGCCGCGAGCGGCCCCGCCCCGAGCGCCGCCGGGGTCGAGAGCAGCCGTGGATCCGGATCGATCGAGACCCGCGGCAAGTGGAGCCGGTCGGCGTCCCAGCACGTCCCGATTGTCGGATCCTCCGAGACCCGGCCGTCCGCGTGCAGCCGGAGCGCCTCGACGAGCGCCGCGAACCGCGGCTCGTCGAGCGCCAGGGCACCCTCGGCTCGCAGCTCGTCCGCGAACGCGGCAGCGCGGTGGCCGTGTTCCGGGTCATAGGCCTCGTTCTCGCGTCGCGTGTCGTGGAGGAGGCCGAAGCAGAACACGAGCGACGGGTCGACACGGTCGTGATCGGTCCCGAGCGCGTGACCGGTCGCCGCGACGCACCGCCAGTGCGCCTCGCCGTGCAAGGCAGAGTCGCGCCGCCATGCGCGGGGCAGCGCGGCCTCGACGAGCGCGGTCAGCGCCCCCGCTTCCACTCCGTCACCATCGCGCACTGCGTGGAGGTCTGAGGCGACGGCATCCATGCGTCCTCGACGTCGCGACGAAGCGTCGCGATCCGTCGGATCGGGTCGCCTTCGTCGAGCCCGTGGCGCATCAGCCAGCAGCCGACCACGGTCCCGGTCCGGCCGATCCCTCCCCAGCAGTGGACGTAGACCGTGCGCCCGTCGGCGAGCGCGGCGTCGACGTCGTCGAGGATCCGCGACATGTGCGGGATCGTCGTCGTGCTCATATCGACGATCGGATGCGCGATCCGACGCGCGGTCGCGCCGAGCAGCCGGTCGTACGGATCGAGCCCGTCGGCGGGATGCGTGAGGTCGACGAAGACGGTGACGTCGTGGTCGGCGAACGCGCGCAGCCGACGCTCCGCGGCGGCCGCATCCAGCGCCGCGGGATATTCGCCCGCGAGCAGGCCGTCCGCAGCCCAGTAGCTCGAGCGAATCGGCAGCTCCACGGTCGAAACACGTTACTCCGGGCACGCGCGGCGGCGCCGCCGGCATCAGGCCGAGACGCGCGGCGTACAGTGCCTGCATGGACGCCGACGCGATCGAGCTCCGTGTCCTCGGCTGCCTCCTGGAGAAGCAGCGCACGACACCCGACCAGTATCCGCTGACGCTCAACGCGCTCCGGCTCGCCTGCAACCAGACGACGAACCGCGATCCCATCGTCAGCTACGACGAGCGGGAGATCCACGAGGCGCTCCAGCGCCTCGCGCGCCGCGGCTGGACACGTGTCGCGAGCGGCCCGGGCAGTCGTGCCGCGAAGTACCGGCAGCTGTTCGACGAGGCGCTCGCGCTCGGGCCCGACGACACGGCGGTCCTCTGCGTCCTGATGCTCCGCGGCGCGCAGACGCCCGGCGAGCTCAAGCAGCGAACGGAGCGCCTCCATCGGTTCGATGGCCTCGGCGGCGTCATGGAGACCCTCGACGCCCTCACCGGGCGCGAGCTCGTCGAGCGCCTCGACCGCCGCCCGGGGCAGAAAGAGGAGCGTTACCGCCACCTCCTCGGCGGCGAGGAGACGCCGGCGAGCGCCGCGGCCCCACGACCTGTCGAGGCCGCCGAGCGACCCCCGAACGACCTCGAACACCGCATCGCCAGCCTCGAGTCCGAGGTCGCCGATCTTCGCTTCGCGATCCGCTCGCTCCAGGGCGGAGGCGACTGAGCGAGCCTCAGGGCTCTTCGGTCGACGCTCCCGCTCGCCGCACCGCATCCCACGCCGCGCCGGCGGAGAACCCGCGACGGCAGAGAAATGCGACCGCGCGGCGCCGTGACGCGTCGTCCTCCACGGAGCGCATGCCGAGCGCGCAGCGCGCGAGGGCCGCCTCGTCTGTCGACCCGTAGGCGGACTCGAGCGCCGCCTCCGTGGCGTCGGCCGCCAGGCCTCGTCTCCGCAGCGCCATTACCGCGCGGCGGCGCCCATACCCGCGCGCCACGAAGCCGCGCGCAAGCTGCTCCGCGAGCTCGGTGTCGTCGAGGTAGCCGAGCCGGAGCGCCTCGCCGATCACGGCCGCGGCCTCGTCGGCGGCCACGCCGCGGGAAGCGAGCTTCGCCTCGATCTCGGCGACGGACTGCGCCTTTGCCGCAAGCGAGGTCACGACGAAGGTCGCAACCCGCCTCGAACCGTCGCCGGACTCGGACACCGCGCGATCGTCCACCGGGACGTCTGGGCCCCGCAAGTGCCCGGTCTGGACATGTCGGCTCACTCTGGCTCGCGCATCGCCTGCCCGACCGCCAGCGCGAGCGCCGCCTCGACGAGCGCCAGGTGCGTGAATGCCTGCGGGAAGTTCCCGAGCTGGCGGCCGGTGTGCGGGTCGTACTCCTCCGCGAGGAGACCGACGTCGTTTCGCAGCGCGAGCAGCCGCTCGAACAGCTCCTGAGCCTCCTCGCGACGACCCTGGAGCGCGAGCACCTCGACCAGCCAGAACGAGCATGCGAGAAAGACGCCCTCCCCCGGGGGGAGCCCGTCGACCTCCCCGTCCTCCTGCGTCCGGTAGCGGAGCACGAATCCGTCGTGGGTGAGGTCGCGCCGGATCGCCTCCACCGTGGAGACGACTCGCGGGTCGTCGACCGCGAGGAACCCGACGAGCGGGATGATGAGCGCGCTCGCGTCGAGCTCCTCGGAGTCGAACGACTGGACGAACGACTGCTGCTTCTCGCTCCAGCCGCGCGCGAGCACCTCGGCGTGGATCTCGTCGCGAATCGCGCGCCAACGGTCGATGGGGCCTTCCCGTCCGAACTCGTCGTGCGCGCGCACCGCACGGTCGAACGCGACCCAGGCCATCACCTTCGAGTGCGTGAAGTGCCGCGGCGGCCCGCGCACCTCCCACATCCCGGAGTCCTCGAGGCGCCACGCGTTCTCGAGCCACTCGAGCACGTGCGTGGCCAGCGACCAGATGTTGTCGTCGGCGGGGGCCCCGTCGCGGCGCGCCTGGTACAGCGCGTCGATCACCTCGCCGTAGACGTCGAGCTGCAGCTGGCCGGACGCGGCATTCCCGGTGCGGACCGGGCACGACCCCTCGTACCCCGGGAGCCAGTCGAGGACGCGCTCGTCGAGTCGGCGTTCGCCGGCGAGGCCGTACATGATCTGCACGTCGGCGGGATCGCCGGCGACGGCGCGGAGGAGCCACTTGCGCCAGGCGATCGCCTCGTCGCGGTAGCCGGCCCGGAGCATCGCGAGCAGCGTCAGGGTCGCGTCGCGGAGCCAGCAGAAGCGGTAGTCCCAGTTGCGCACGCCGCCGATCCACTCGGGGAGCGACGTCGTCGGCGCGGCGACGATCCCGCCCGTCGGGCCGTACGTCAGCGCCTTGAGGAGCAGCAGCGAGGCGTGAATGTGCTCGTGGTACGGCCCGTGGTGCGTGCAGGTGTCGGCCCATTCACGCCAGTAGGTCTCCGTGTCGGAGAGCGCCGCCTCCGGATCGATCTCGTCGGGAAGGCCGACGTGCGACGGGAACCACGTGAGGACGAAGGGCACGCGGTCGCCCGGGCCGACCGAGAACTCCCCGACCGTCGTCATGTTCTCCCCTTGCACCTCGGTCGGCGTGCGGAAGCAGAGCCCGTCCGGGCCGGCGATCGCGACCAGCGCGTCGTCGTGACGCTGCACCCACGGGACGACGTGGCCGTAGTCGAAGCGGATCACGAGCTCCGACCGCATCGGCACGATCCCGTCGACGCCCTCGACGATGCGGACGATGTCCGGAGCCTCACCCCGCGGCGGCATGAAGTCGATCACCCGCACGCTGCCGTCCGGCGTCTCGTGGAGCGTCTCGAGCACGAGCGTGTCGCGCCGGTAGTGACGTGAGCAGTGCGTCACCGGCGCGGCCGGTGCGAGGAGCCAGCGCCCGTGCTCCGGCGCGCCGAGAAGGGCGGCGAAGCATGCGCCGGAGTCGAAGCGCGGGAAGCAGCACCAGTCGATCGAGCCGTCGCGGCCGACGAGCGCCGCCGTCTGCAGGTCGCCGATGAGCGCGTAGTCCTCGATCCGCGCCATCGGCCGATCTTAGGGAGACCGGCTCGTCGAGCGAGCGGTAGGAGGGCTTGGTGAAGCGGGTCTCGTCTCCAGAGTGCCGGCGCCCCTGCTCCCCTGGGGACACAGCGCCTGTTTCGCCAAGCCCTGCTAGGCCGCCGCGGCGGCGCGCGCCTCGTCCGGCGCGAACATCCGTGCGAGCGCTACGAGCTCGGCCTCCGTGCCGGTGAGAAGCCGAACGCCTCCGCCCGCAAGCACCGCCTCGAGCGGCTCGGCGCCCTCGATCAGGGCGTGGAGGCTCGCAGGCTCGGCCTCGATGACGAGCCGCGGCTCGCGCGCCTCGCTCCGCATCGCCGTGAGCTCGCCGTCGCGCACGTCGAGCGAGATCGTCTCGCCGTCGACGAAGCGGATCTCGTACGTCCCGTCGACCGCCGCCTCGGGGCGGAAGCGCATGTGGACGGCATACGTGCTCCAGCAGTCGCCCGGCTGCGGCGGCCCCATCGTCCGCCCGCCCCACTGCGCGAGCGCGCGAAGAACGCTGTCGAGGGCGCGCCCGTCCGGGGTGAGCTCGTAGACCGTGACGGCTGCGGGGGGCGGCAGCTTCGTGCGCCGGACGACGCCGGCCCCCTCGAGGTGGCGAAGCCGCCCCGCGAGGATGTTGGTGCCGATCCCGGGCAGCGCGTCGGCGAGATCCGTGTACCGCCGCTGCCCGAGCATCAGCTCGCGCACGATGAGAAGCGCCCAGCGGTCACCGATCAGATCGAGCGAGTGGGCGACCGGGCAGTACTGGTGATAGCGCTTCACGGCCACACGGATAGTACACCGGTGCTTCGGGTTCGGTTCTCCGCACTTTTAGTGCGGAAGACCGTACTTTCTGTTTGAAAGCAAGCGCGTACTCTCGGGCGGTCACATGACGACCAACCCCGAAAGGTGACGTTCATGGTTGCTTCTTCGAACCGCAGGTGGTGGGCGCTGGCGCTGTTGAGCGTCGTCCAGTTCATGATCGTGCTCGACATCGCGATCGTGAACGTCGCCCTTCCTTCGATCCAGGTTGACCTCGGGTTCTCGCAGCAGAACCTGCAATGGGTGATCAGCGCGTACGCGCTCGTGTTCGGCGGGTTCCTCCTGCTGGGCGGGCGCGCGGCCGACCTCATGGGTCGTCGGCGTCTGTTCATCGCCGGCCTCGCCGTCTTCACCGGTGCGTCGCTCCTGGCGGCGCTCGCGTGGAACGAGCCGTCGCTGATCGGCGCCCGGGCGCTTCAGGGCTTCGGCGCGGCGATCATCGCGCCGGCCGCTCTCTCGATCCTGATGACGACCTTCTCCGAGGGCAAGGAGCGCAACATCGCGCTCGGCGTCTGGGGAGCGGTCGGCGGGTTCGGTGCCGCCGCCGGAGTGCTGTTGGGCGGCATCTTCACCGACCTGCTCAGCTGGGAGTGGATCTTCTTCCTCAACATCCCGGTCGGGCTCGTCGCGATGGCGCTGGCGCCCGTGCTGCTCCGCGAGAGCCGTGACGCTCGTGCGCAAAGCTTCGACGTCCTCGGTGCGGTGCTCGTGACGGGCGGGCTTTCGCTGGCCGTCTTCGGCATCACGCAGGCCAACGACTACGGCTGGACATCTGCGGCGACGATCGGCATCTTCGCCGCAGCTGCCGCGCTCCTCGCCGGCTTCGTCGGCTGGGAGACCCGCACCAAGGATCCGCTGATGTCGTTCTCGATCTTCCGGATCAAGACGGTCGCGGGGGCGAACATCGCCGGGTTCATCCTCGGCACGGCGCTGTTCTCGATGTTCCTGATGCTCACGCTCTACATGCAGCAGGTGCTCGGGTACTCGGCGATGAAGACCGGCTTCGCGTACATCGCCGTCGCGGGCAGCGTGATCGTCTGGTCGATGGTCGCCCAGCAGCTCGTGACGCGCGTTGGCGTCAAGCCGGTGCTCGTGACGGGGATGAGCATCCTCACCGTCGGCCTCCTGTACTTCACGCAGGTCTCGGTCGGTGGCTCGTACCTCGGCGACCTGCTGCCTGGCTTCCTCGTGATCGCGTTGGGCATGGGGTTCTCGTTCGTCCCCATCTCGATCGCGGCACTCGCCGGCGTGCCGGCGAAGGACGCGGGGCTCGCTTCCGGGTTGATCAACACGTCGCAGCAGATCGGCGGCGCGCTCGGCATCGCGGTGCTCTCGTCGGTCGCGATCGCGCAGACGAACGACGCAACGAGCGCCGGCGATGCCGTTCCCCAGGCGCTCACGTCCGGCTTCCAGGCGGCGTTCTGGGTCGGCGCCGGCGTCGCCGCGGTGGGCGTGCTCGCGTCGCTCGTGCTGATCCGCAACGAGGAGCTCGCGGCCGCCCCGGCCTTCGAGCCCGAGGCGGAGGCGCTGCCCGAGGCCGCGTAACCCGACTCGAACACGAAGCACGAGGGGCGCGGCCACGGCCGCGCCCCTCGTCGTTCCGTGACCGACTCGGTGAAAATCGGGTAGGAAGAGGTCATGGCGGTCGAGCAGCAGCCGCGCGAGGCGAGCCTCGCGACGCGGCTTCCCCCACCCGATGGGCCGGAGCAGGACCGGCGGCTGCTGGACGCCGTCGCGGGGCTCTTCGACCAGGTCGTCGACCGAATTCTTCTGAGCCCCGAGCGCGTGACCTCGGCGGCGCAGGGGAAGCGGCTGATCGCCGCGGACGACGACGCCGAGGGGGTGACGGACACGCTCCAGCGCGTTGCGGTGATCGCCACGCCGATCGTGCGGACGGTCGCACGCGGGGCACGCTGGCTCCCGCGTGTCCCTTGGGTGCTCGTCGCGTCGACCACGGCGTCGCTCGTCGTCACGCTCCGGGCGGGCGTCCACGAGGTTCGCGTCCTCGGCTCGCTGATCGCCCATCGGCTCGAGCAGGCGACTGGCCGGCCGGCCGATCCCGCGCTCGTCAAGCTGCTGACGCTCGAGCTCTACCTCTCGCCGGGTCGGACACCGCGGCTCGACGGGGGCCTGCGGCTCGGGAAGCTCGTCCGCCGCTGGGTCTTCCGCGGCGCGCTCGGCAAGGACACGCGCAAGGCCGCGAACAAGGCGCTCGACGCCGCGGAGCGGCTCGACGTGGCGACGCTCGACGCGCTCTGGCGCGGCCGCTGACTCAGCCGCGACCGAGCATCCAGCCGCCGTTCACCTGCAGGATCTGGCCGGTCGTGAACCCGGCGTGCTCGGAAGCGAGATAGGCGACGGCCTCGGCGACCTCCTCGGGCGTCCCCGGCCGACCCACCGTCGTCGCGTTCACGCGGACGGAGACCACCTCGTGGGTCAGCCTGCCCTCCCAGAACTCGGTGTCCGGGATGAAGCCCGGCGCGACCGCGTTCGCGATCCCGTCCGGCCCGAGCTGCGTTGCGAGCGAGAGCACCCAGCTGTGCATCGCGCCCTTGCGGCGCCGTACGACGCCGCGCCGCGCAGCGCCGCGATCGACGAGATCCCGATGACGCGGCCGCCCGGGCGACGGAGGTCGTCGCGGAGCGCCTCGGTGAGGAGCACGGCGGTGAGGACGTTCGCGTCGACGTCCCGCCGCCACGCGTCGGCGACCTCGGCGAGGGTCGAGGGATCGCCGCCGACGCTGCCGCCGGCGTTCGAGACGAGCACGTCCACCGGCCCCTCCGCGCGGATCGCCGCCGCCGCGTCGGTGACCTGCTCTGGGTCGGTGAGATCGGCGACGAGCGGCGCGACGGTGTCCGACTCGACGGCGTCGTTGATCTCGAGCGAGGCGCGCGCGAGGATGTCGGCGCGGCGCCCGACGATCGTCACGGAGGCGCCGGCGTCCACGAGCCTGCGCGCGACCGCCTTCCCGATCCCGGTTCCGCCACCCGTCACCACCGCCCGCCGCGCCATCCGGCCCGATGCCGATGGGAGGGCGCGGAGGGCCGCCGCCACACAGCGGCCCTCCGCGAACGATGGAGCTAGACGGGCGTCGTGCGCCGCCGGGCCACGAACGCGGCGCCGACGATGAGCAGGCTCGCGCCTGCGAGGCCGCCGATCGCGGCCGCCGTGCCCGGGTCGACGGACGGCAGCTCGAGGCTCGAGCCGGAGTCGACGGCGGCCGCCTCGTCGTGTATGGCCGGTGTCGCGAGGCTGCTCGCCGTGCCTGCCTCGTCGTGTGCCGCTGGCGTCGCGACGGTGCCGGCGGTCGACGCGTCGCCCTGGAACTGGCTCTGGTCGACGCCGATCCCCTGGCTCAGGTACGGGATCGTTCCGGGCTCGGCCTGCGTGCCGGCGGTCGACGCGTCGCCCTGGAACTGGCTCTGGTCGACGCCGATCCCCTGGCTCAGGTACGGGATCGTTCCGGGCTCGGCCTGCGTGCCGGCGGTCGACGCGTCGCCCTGGAACTGGCTCTGGTCGACGCCGATCCCCTGGCTCAGGTACGGGATCGTTCCGGGCTCGGCCTGCGTGCCGGCGGTCGACGCGTCGCCCTGGAACTGGCTCTGGTCGACGCCGACCCCCTGGCTCAGGTACGGGATCGTCCCCGGGTCGCCCGGCTGAACGGCAGTTACCGAAGTCCCCCCGCCGCCGCCCGCGGTGTCCAGGACCTGGCCGGATGCGGTCGACGCTGCCAGCGCCGCCGAGGCGGACGCGGCAGCGACGGTGAGGAGCACCATCTCGCGAATGCCGTGCCCCTCGAAGTCCGGGTGCTCGATCGCCCGGTAGAGCTCAGCGCGGTCGAACGAGAACGTGATCCCGCCGGCGTCCGTGCCGGCGAGCACCGTCTCGAGATCGGAGCGCTGCCAGCCGACCCGCACGTCCTGCGGGCTGCCGGCTCCTCGGTCGACCGTCAGGACGAGCTCCAGCGGCTCGTCGGAAGCCAGTGCTTCCTCGATCTCCTCGCGTGCCATCGTGATGGTGGCCGCGTCCGGACGTCCCCCGGCGTCCGTGGGTGTGAGCATCGCGGTGGCGCTCAACCCGGTTCCTTCCATGAAGGGCCTCCCTTCCTGAGTTGCGCCGCGCAGGGAAAGAGCGGCACTTCCTACGAGACGGTCGATCGTGCCGCGATCTTCCCGTCCTCGTCACGATTGTTTCATGCTTGCGGCGCCGCGCCTAGTCGGGCGGCCCGGCGGCGATACGCCGTCGCACCTCGGCAAGGCCTTCGGGGCCGCGTTCGACGTTCCACCAGCTCTCGACCCACCAGGTCGCGCCGGCCGCCTCCCAGTCGGCCAGCGGAGCCACGTTCTCGACCCAGCCGCCGAACGTATCGCCCTCGACGACCACGTCGAAGCCATCCATCGAGAGGCCCTCCTCGGTACGCAGCTTCCGGACGATGTCGACGGCCTCGGCGAGCCGCTCCGGAGACGCCTTCGCGCGCTCACCGTCCTCCGCGACCTGCGGCAGCAGGCCGTTCCAGCGCGCCGGGCGCTCGAGCGACCGCTGCCGCTCGCGCTCGGGAAAGTAGACGCCGACCACCCAGACGGGCGGATGCGGCTTCTGAACGGGCGGATCGGGGAGGAAGAAATCCGTCGGCCGTGCGGTGTAGTGCTTGCCCTCGAACTCGAACGGCTGGCCGGCCATCAGGCCGGCGTAGACCGCGAGCACGTCGTCGAGCTTCTCCGCGCGGGTCCTCCGGCCCTCGTCGGCCTCGAAGGCGACCCAGCCGTGGTGGAGCGCGCCGAGCCCGACGCTGAGGGTCACCCGTCCGTTGCTGAGCCGGTCGACGGTGCCGACACGCGACGCGAGGTCCCAGGGCTTGAACCGGGCCGCAGGGGTGAGCAGCGTCCCGAGCCGGATGCGCTCCGTCGCGAGCGCCGCCGCGGCGAGCGACACCCAGGCGTCGACGCCCCACAGCGCCTCCCACGTGAAGATCCCGTCCCATCCGTGGTCCTCGCCGAGCGCCGCGAGGTCGGCGAAGTCGCGGGAGTCGGCGTAGGGGACGACGAAGCCCTTGCGCATCGTCCGAGGCTACCGCGGCGATGATTCGCCCCCACCGAGAACGGGAAGAACCGACCGGATGGCGGCGACGGCGCCTTCTCTTCCGCTGCGCTACGACGTGGCAGGGATCATCGCCCGCGGCGGCATGGGCGACGTCTGGCGCGCGACCGACGAGAAGCTGGGGCGGACGGTCGCGATCAAGGTGCTCTCCGAGCGGTACGCGCGCGAGGACGAGTTCCGCGCCCGCTTCCTCCGCGAGGCGCAGACGGCCGCTCGGCTCTCCGGCGAGCCATACGTCGTGACGATCCACGACGTCGGCGAGAACGACGACGGGCTGCCTTTCATCGTGATGGAGTACGCGCCGGGCGGAACGGTCGCGGACCGGTTGCGCGAGGGGCGGGTCGAGCGGCAGCTCGCGCTTCGCTGGCTCGAGCAAACGGCCGCCGCGCTCGACTCCGCACACGCGCGCGGGGTCGTCCACCGCGACGTGAAACCGGGGAACCTCCTGCTCGCGGACGACGGGTCGATCCGCGTCTCGGACTTCGGCATCGCGCGCGCGGCGGGCTTCGACACGCTGACGCTCACCGGCACGGTGCTCGGCTCGTCGGGCTACATGGCGCCCGAGCAGATGCGCGGCGAGCGGACGACGCCCGCCACCGACCGGTACGCCTTCGCGTGCGTCGCCTACGAGCTGCTCGGAGGACGGCGGCCGTTCGCGCGCGAGAGCGTGGCCGCGGAGGCAGCGGCGCACGCCCACGAGGCGCCGCCCTCCGCCGCGGCGTGCGGCCTGCCCTCTGCCCTCGACCCGGTCTACGCCCGCGGGCTTGCGAAGCGCCCCGAGGACCGCCCTGCGAGCTGCGCCGCGTTCGTCGCCGACCTGCGCGAAGAGCTGGAGCCGAGCGCCGTCACGGTCGCCCGACGGTCGTCTCGCCGCGGGTCGTCCGCCACAGGACCGCGCCGCGCCGGGTGGTCGTCGCGGCGGCCGTGGTGGGGCTCCTCGCGATCGGTGCGGCGACCGCGTGGGCGCTCGCAGGTGGAGGGGGCGAGCCGGAGAGCCGCACGGTGGTCGTCACCGAGACGCGGCAGGGCGAGACGGTCGAGCGCACGGTGACCGAGAGCGACACGGTCACGGTCGAGCAGCCCGGGAACGAGGGCGAGGGCGGGGGCGAGGAGGGCTCCGGGTCGCCCGGGTCGGGTCAGAGCGGCGCCGCGCTCAACGACGAGGGCTTCCGGCTCCTCCAGCAGGGAGACGTGAACGGCGCGCTGCCGTTGCTCGAGTCGGCCGTGTCCAGGCTGCAGGGCTCCGCGACGCTCGCCGAGGCGTACGCCTCGTACAACCTCGCCCTCGCGCGCTTCTCGCTCGGTGACTGCAACGGCGTCGCCGAGCTGCTCGAACGCTCGCAGGAGGTGCAGGGGAAGCGGAAGGAGATCGACCGGCTGCGCAAGCAGGTCGAGAAGCGCTGCTAGCGGGGAACCCCGACCGCGTCCTCGGGCCCGATCTCCCGCAGCACCCGCGCCGGCGCGCCCACCGCGACGACGCCCGCAGGCAGGTCGCGCGTCACGACCGCTCCGGCGCCGACAACGGTGTTCTCGCCGATCGTGACCCCGGGGCAGACGATCGCGCCGCCGCCGAGCCAGACGTTGTCGGCGATCGTGATCGGATCCGCCGACTCCCAGCCGACTCGCCGCGGCTCGGGGTCGATCGGATGCGTCGCGGTCAGGAGCTGCACGCGCGTCGCGAGCTGGCACGCGGCGCCGATCCGGATCGGCGCGACGTCGAGCATCACGCAGTCGTAGTTGACGAAGGTCCGCGCGCCGATCGAGATGTTCGTGCCGTAGTCGATCCAGAGCGGCGGCCGCACGACGACGCCCTCGCCGACCTCGCCGAGCAGCTCGCGGAGAAGCCGATCGCGGAGGTCCTGCTCGGCCGCGCGCGTCGCGTTGTAGCGCTCCATGCGCGCGTGCCCGCGCGCCGCGTCCTCCTGGATGTCCGGGTCGTCCGCGACGTAGAGCTCGCCGCGGAGCATCCGGTCCTTCATCTCGCCCATGGCGGGACGTTACGCGCGCGCCGCGGTGCGTCGTGTGGAATGCGCGCGATGGAGCTCGTCGAGGCACGCCGCGGGATCGCCGACCGCGTCGTGGCACTCACGTTCGACGACGGTCCGTCGCCGTGGACGGAGCCGATCGCCGAGCAGCTCGAGCGCCACGGCGGCCGCGGGACGTTCTTCGCGATCGGCGAGGAGGTCGACACCGACGAGGGGCGCCGCATCGTCCGCCGGCTACTCGCCACGGGCCATGAGGTCGGGAACCACACGTGGACGCACGCCGACCTCGAACAGATCGACGACGAGACGATCGGAAGCGAGATGGGCCGCACGTCGGCCCTGCTCGCCGAGGTGACCGGGCGGCCGGTCGACTACTGGCGCGCGCCGTTCTTCCGCTCCGATGAGCGCGTGCGCGCCGCTGTGGGCGACACGGCGGGACGCGAGGTCTGGTTCTCGCCGATGCCCGGCGATTGGTCGCTCCCGGCCGAGGAGACGGCCGCGAAGGTGCTCGCCGAGCTCGAGGCGGGCGACATCGTGGTCCTCCACGACGGCCGTCCCGCGAACGAGCCGCCGGAGCTCTCGTGGCTGACCCGCGAGGCCACTGTGGGCGCCGTCGGGCTGATCCTCGAGGAGATGGCGCGCCGCGGCCTCCGCTCGGTCACCGTGACCGAGCTGCTCGCGAGCTCCTGAACGTCAGTCCTCGTCGATTCCCTGTTCGGCGAGCCACGCCTTCGCGACGCGCTTCTGTGCCCGCGTCAGCCACGCGCCTGCGACGAGGTCGCGGAGCTCGTCCTTGTCGACCTGCTTCAGGTCGCGGATGCGGAGCAGCACCGCCGAGTAGCCGTCCCAGTGCGGCGTCGTGAAGAAGACGCCGCGGTCGTCGCGGAGGATCGCCTCCTTCTCGCCCGCGTCCGCGACGCGGAAGACGAGGACGTCGGTGAGCCGCTCGCCCGTCTCCGGGTCGACCGCGTCCCTCCGCGCGCTGCGGTGGAAGCAGAAGAACTTCCCGTGAACGCAGTACGTCGGTCGGCCGTCGTCCTCGACGTGCTTCGTCGCCTCGGGCATCGCCAGCGCGAGCCGGTCGAGGTCCCTCATCGTCGACACGCCCTCACTGTGCCACCGGGCCTGCCCACGCGACGTAGGGTCTGCCGCACCACCGACGAGGAGGCGTCGACATGTCCGATCTGATGGTGACGACGATGAACGACCTGCCCGGCTATCGCATCACGAACGTCTACGGCGAGGTGTTCGGCCTGACCGTGCGCAGCCGCAACATCGGCAGCGACATCGGAGCGTCGTTGAGAGGGCTCGTCGGCGGTGAGGTGAAGGGCTACACGAAGATGCTCGCCGCCAGCCGGCTGCAGGCGATCGAGCGGCTGCGCGACGCCGCGCGCGAGGTGGGCGGGAACGCCGTCGTTGCGATGCGCTTCGACTGCAACGAGCTGGGGGGCAACATGACCGAGGTGGCCGCATACGGCACCGCGGTCACCGTGCAGCGGGCCTAGGCGCCGGGCGCCGGCCCCTCGGCAGCGGCGAGCTCGGGCAGCGAGACGTGCGGGAGCTCGGCGACCGCGTGCAGGATGTTCCGCTCCCACACCGCGCGCAGCTCGTCGAGCGCCGGCGAGTCGGCCTCGAACCGGAACTCGTCGAGCGCGAACCCGCCCGTCCGGTACACGCCCGCGTCGTACGGAGGGCCGACGGAGAGGTTCGCGCGGGCGGTGCTCATCATCGACCCGAGTGCGATCTTCGTGCACGTCACGAGGTCGACGTGGGCGAGGATCGCCAGGTCGAGCAGGAACTTGCCGTACTTGCTCTCGCCGATCTGGAGGAACGGCCGGTCGTCGGAGGCCCGGATGTAGTTCCCCTCGGGATAGACGAGGAGGATGTCCGGCGGTGCGTCGCCGACCTGGCCGCCGAGGATGAACGTCGCGCTGGCATTCGACCCGAGCGCAGCGGAGTGCCGCTGGGTCACCTCGCGCCCGAGGCGGCCGACGTAGAGCGCGGCCTCGAAGAGGTGCGGCACGTCGCCAGGCTCTCGTGCTCGCCGGGCGTCTCGAGGTCGACGGCGATCCGGTCGAGCACCTCCTGCGTCGTCGCGAGGTTCCCGGCCGACTGGAGCACGAGGAGCCGGTCGGGCGCCGGTCGGAAGACGTGCAGCTTGCGGTACGTGCCGACGTTGTCGACGCCTGCGTTCGTCCGGGTGTCGGACAGGAAGACCAGGCCTTCGTCGAGGCGCATCGCCAGGCAGTAGGTCACGGCCGCCGAGTGTAGTCGGCGGCCGTTCCCGCTCAGGCGTGCTGCATCGCCGCCATGTTCCTCCGCATCGTCTCCGAGACGACGGCGAGGTCCTCGGCCGGGCTGAACTGGAGGTACTCGGTGCCCGGCTCGGCCGCGGGCGTGTGGCCGGGCGGGACGGAGAACGCGTCGCCGGCCTCGTAGACCTCCTCGCGGTCGCCGAGCCGGAACGTGAGGCGGCCCGTGAAGACGTAGCCCCAGTGCGGGCACGAGCAGCGATCGTCCGGCAACCCGCGGAGGAGCGGCGCAGCGTCGACGTCCTCGCGGATGGTGATGAACGAGACCGTCGTGCCGTCGAGGTCCTCGTGCCGGTCCTCGACGACTCCGTGGTCGTCGACGTTCGCGATGCGCTCTCTGGAGACGCTCGGCATGGCTGGCTCCTTTCTCGTTGACGGGACCGAGCGTAGGAGGAGGGCGGCGCTCCATTCGTGAGGCGTTCGCCTCATGTTTCCGCCGGTCTCAGGCGATCGGCGCAGGCACCGGAAACGTCTCCTCGGGCAGAAGCCCGTGCTGCATCGCGAAGAGGCCCGCCTCGGCCCGGGTCCGCGCGTCGATCTTCGCGTAGATGTGCTCGATGTGGTTGCCGACCGTCTTCGGCGCGATCACGAGCCGCTGGGCGATCTCCTTGTTCGACAACCCGCGCGCGAGCAGTCGGAGCACCTCGACCTCGCGGGCGGTGAGCCCGTACGGCCCGTCCCGGCGGCGGGCGACCCGATGGCCGGCGGCGCCGAGCACTGCCTCGACCGCCTCCGGGTCGAGTCGGCCTCCGCGCGCGTCGGCCCGCAGCTCGGCGGCCGCCTCGTCCGACGTGAGCGCAGGTCGATGCGGACGCGGCTCGCGCATCGCCTGGTAGGCGTCCGCGGCGCCGAGGATCCGGGCCGGGCGCGAGATCGCGCTGCCGGACAGCCCCTGCGGGTAGCCGGTGCCGTCGAGGCGCTCGCGATGCTGGACGGCGATCACCCCGAGCGGCGCGAGCGCTTCCGACCGGTGGAGCATGCGCTCCGTGAGGTAGGGATGAAGGCGCACGCGCTCCCACTCCCCGGGGCCGAGCGGGCCGCGCTTGTCCCAGATCGCGTTCGAGATGCCGAGCCGGCCGAGGTCGTGGACGAGGCCGGCGCGGCGCATCGTCGTCTCGAGCTCGGGGAGCCCCTGCTCGACGGTGGCGCGGGCGGCGAGCTCGGCGACGGCGTTGGCGTGGCCGAGCATGAAGGGCGACTTCAGGTCGACGAAGTTCGCGATCGCGCGGAGCGCCGCATCGAAGCGCTCGCCCGCGACCGTCACGGCGAGGGCCGGCTCGCCGTCGATGACCGCGTCCCACGTGCTCACGGTGTCGAGCCCGGCGAGGATCTCCTCCGCGTCCGAGTCGAGGACATCGCAGAGCGTGGGGTCGAATTGGCCGCCGCGGCGCTCCCGGACGAGCGTCCTCGCCCCCTCGATGCCGCCGACGCGGCTCGCGACCTCGACGAACTCTCCGAGCTGTGCGAGCCGCGAGGCCAGCGGGATCGACTCGCCGGCGAGCTCGCCCGGCCAGCCCTTCCCGTCCCACATCTCGTACGCGGCGGACAGGGCGTCGAGCACGTCCGGGGAAAGCTCGAGCTGCTCCCCGAGCGCCCGCGCCATGGCAGCGTGGTGGTCGATCATGCGGTCGACCTCGCGGTGGCCGGAGAGGACGAACGTGAGGCCGAGTCGGAAGCGGTGCAGAGGAGGGCTCCCCGAGCCGAGGCGCCGCATCCCCGTGGCTGTTGCGCGGAGACTGCGCAGCTCGTACTCGTACTTCGTCGACTTGAGCGCGATGTCGTCGCCGAACCACTTCGCCTGCTCGTGGGCATCGGTGTGGCACCCGACGTTCACGAGGAGCGCGGTGTAGTACACGACTGCGCGCTGCTCGTCGTCGAGCCCGATCCGCTCCGCGACCCGGAGGGCGACGAGGCACTGGCGGAGCACGTGCTCCATCGGCTGCCCGAACCCGAGATCGATGCCGAGCGACAGCGCGGCGACGAGCTCGGCCAGACGGACGGTCGAACGGCCCGTCTCGCCGATCCCGACGCTCGACTGGGTGCGCCCGGTCGCCAGGAGCCGAAGTCTAGGACGACAGGGTCCCCGGGTCTGCGGCGCTGAACGAGGCACCCTTTCCGGGGCATTCCGACGGTGAGGCGCGGTGCCTACGGTGCGGCCGTGGCGAGGACCCCCGCCTTCGTCCTGATGCTCCTCGTGGCCGCGCTGACCGCGGCGGCGCTGGCCGACGGCCGGCCCGTTCCCGGCGCGCCGAACTGCCCGATGACGCCCGCGGACTCGTTCTGGCACGCGGACGTGTCGGCGCTGCCCGTCCATCCCCAGTCGGCAACGTGGGTGACGAGCATCGGCACGACGGCAGGGCTCAAGGCCGACTTCGGCAGCGGGACGTGGAACGGCGGGCCGATCGGGATCCCCTACGCCACCGTCCCGGGCACCCAGCCGCGAGTGCCGGTCTCGTTCGGCTACGCAGACGAGAGCGACCCCGGCCCGTACCCGATCCCTCCGGACGCCCCGATCGAGGGAGGATCGAGCTCCTCGGGCGACCGCCACATCCTCCTCGTCGACGGCGACGCGTGCCGTCTGTGGGAGCTCTACAGCGCGTACCCGCAGAACGGCGGCGCATCGTGGACGGCCGGCTCGGGCGCCACGTGGAGCCTCACGTCGAATGCGATGCGGCCGCTCGGCTGGACGTCTGGCGACGCGGCGGGCCTGCCGCTCCTGCCCGGTCTCGTCCGCCGCGACGAGGTCGTCGCGGGCGAGATCGACCACGTGATCCGCTTCACTGCCCCTCGCACTCAGAACGCGTACGTCTGGCCCGCGAGCCACAAGGCCGGCACCGGCGGTGCCTCGGACCCGCCGATGGGCGCGTGGTTCCGGCTCAAGGCGGGCTACGACATCAGCGGGTTCTCGGCGGCCGACCAGGTGATCCTTCGCGCCCTCAAGAAGCACGGGATGGTGCTCGCCGACAACGGGTCGGCGTGGTTCATGAGCGGCGCGCCCGATCCGGGCTGGGACAACACGGAGCTGAGCGCCCTTCGGGCGATCCCCGGCTCTGCCTTCGAGGCCGTCGACGTCTCGAGCCTGAAGGTCTCCAACACGTCGTACGCCGTCGCGGGTGCGGCGCCGCCACCTCCGCCCCCGCCGCCTCCACCGCCTCCTCCGCCTCCACCTTCGGACGAGCTGGTCACGAACTTCGGCTTCGAGACGAGCCTTCAGGGCTGGGGCGCCGGCAACAGCCGGACGACGCTCGCGCGTGTCTGCACGATCGCCCACACGGGTTCGTGCGCGGCACAGCTCGGTCGCTCGCGCTCGGGGGGCGACGCGATCCTCGACGACGCGCCGCAGACCGTCGCCTCGACCGTTGCCGGGGCAACGTACGCCGCCACGGCGTGGGTGCGAGCGCCGTCCGGCCGCACCGTGCGGTTGCGCCTGCGCGAGCTCAGTGGCGGCGGCTCGGTCATCCGCACGAGCACGGCGACGGTGAGCGGGACCGGCGGCTGGCGCCAGCTGGCCGTCACGAGCGTGCAGACGGCGTCCGGGAGCTCGCTGAGCGTCGAGGTCGTCGTCTCGCTGACCAAGACCGGAACGGCGCAGGTCGACGACGTCTCGTTGAAGCGCATTTAGCGCCCGTTTCCGTCGGCGATCAGGTGGTTTTCCACACCGACGTCCGTGGCGACGCGGATGCTCGCTCGAGCCGCATGGAGCACGATGTGATCGGAGGTGATCGCCGTGTCGACGGCGGTGTGGGAAGAGGTTCGGCGACGGCCTCGGCGGCTGCTGGTCATCCCCTCCATCGGGCTCCTGCTTGTGGTCGGGATCGCGATCGGCGTCGACCGCGTCTTGCTCGGTGACCCACCGTCACGGCCCGATCTGCAGCGCGTCGTCGACGGTGTCGTGTCGGGCCCGACGGCCATCGCCCCGGGTGCGACCGCCTACGTCTCCGGGCCGGGCGGGAGCTGGCTCGGTGCGGCGGGGATCGCCGACGTGCGCTCGGGCGCCGAGATGCCCGAGGACGCGCGCTTCCGGCTCGAGAGCGTCAGCAAGATCTACACGGCGACCCTGATCCTCCAGCTGGCCGAGGAGGGCAGGCTCCGGGTCCACGACACCGTCGCGCGGTGGCTGCCCGGGCTCCTTCCCTACGGCGACCGCATCACGATCCGCCAGCTCCTGACGATGCAGAGCGGCCTGATCGACAACAACGACGTGGTCAACGCTTCGGGCGGCGCGCAGCGCGCGTACCTCGAACGCGTCCGGGACGTCGCCCTGCGGGCGCGGATCCTCGCCATCTCGAGCCGTGTCGACAGGAACCCCGCCACCGAGTTCTCGCCGCTGTGGTGGATCCGGCTGGCCGCCTGGCAGCCGCTGTTGTTCACCCCGGGCAGCGGGTTCCACTACTCGAACATCGGTTACGACGTCCTCGGGCTCGTCGCCGGCCGCGCGGGAGGAAAGCCGCTCGCCGATCTCTACCGCGAGCGGATCTTCGAGCCGCTCGGGCTCGACGCGACCGCGTACGACCCGCAGGGGCCGATCCAGGGGCCGCATGCCCGCGGCTACGGCATCGAGCCCGACGGCACCCGGTTCGACGCGAGCGGATGGCACGCGGGTGTCGGCGCCGAAGGGGGGATCGTCTCGAACGCCGAGGAGACCGCGCGATTCCTCGTCGCGCTCATGCAAGGCAAGCTGGTCGACGTCCGCCGGGTCGAGGCGATGAAGGGCGACAGCCTCTGGTTCGGCGGGGCCGGCACCGGCTGCGCCGGCCAGGCATACGGCTGGAGCGGTGGCGGAAGCGGATACAAGACGGACGTCTGGGTCGACGGCAGCGGGACGCGGGTCGCCGTGCTGCTCGCCAACGCACGACACTGGGACGGGGCTCAGCCCCTCGCCGACGCGGCCGTCCATGACGCGATGGCCCGGCTGTTCTGCCGGGCCTGAGGGCGGGAACGTACGGTCCACCGTCTCGGCGCCGATGTTTGAACGGCGGCCCGCGCCGGTATTCCCATTGGCAAGAAGCCTTCGTACGATCAGTTCATCGCGATGAGACTGCGGAAAGCCCTGTCAATCCCGTTTGCGACTCTCGTGGCGCTCGCGCTCGCGGGCCAAGCTTCCGCAGCCGATGGGCTCCTCTCGGGAGGCGCTCTTGCGCCCGTCACGCAGGCGGTCGCGCCGGTGACGCAGGCGGTCGCGCCGGTGACGCAGGCGGTCGCGCCCGTGACGCAGGCGGCTGCGCCGGTGACCCAGGCAGCTGCGCCGGTCACGCAGGCCGTCGCTCCGGTGACGCAGGCGGTGGCCCCGGTGACGCAGGCCACGGCGCCGGTGGTGCAGGCGGCGCAGCCGGCCGTCCAGACGGTCGCGACGGCTGTCGCGCCGGTCGCCCAGGCGGCGGCGCCTGTGGTGCAGGCGGCAGCCCAGACCGCGACGCCGGTCGTCCGCACCGCCGCAGAGGCAGTTGCTCCAGCCGTCGAGACCGTGGCGAACACCGCAGCGCCCGTCGTGAAGACGGTCGCCGAGACCGCCGCGCCTGTGGTCAAAGCCGTCGCGGAGACTGCGGCGCCCGTCGTCGAGGCCGCGGCTGCGACCGTCGCGCCGGTGGTCGCCACCGTGGCGCAGACCACTGCGCCCGTGCGTCGAGCCGGTCGTCACGGTCGTCGACGACACGCTGGCTCCCGTCGTCGCGACGACGGCGCCGGTCGTATCCAGCGTCGGCAAGACGGTCGCGCGCACGACGGCACCGGTGACGCGAGCGGGCTCCGCCATCACGCGCACGACGCTCACGGCGAGCGTTGTGACTGCGACCGACCAGGCCACCCTTCCCGTCGCTCCGGACGATGCGGGCACCGCCGCCGCCCCGAGCGACGACCAGGTGCCGGCGAGCAGCTCGGCCGCGCAGGTGGAGGCGGGCGGCGCCCAGCCGGCGTGGCCGAGGCTCGCGGGCATGACGATCATCGCGACGTTCCCCGTGAACGGCGTCGAGGCTGCGCCGATGCGCTCACCAGATCCGCCAACGGCTGTCCGGCCTCCGGCCAGTAACCCCGCGCCGACGACCGCCGGCGCCGCGGCTGCGAGCCGGTCGAGCCCGCTCGGCCCCCGCGGCCTCGGCCTCGCCTTCCTCGGCGGTCTTCTCGCCGTCGGCGTGGCCCTCGTGTCGACTTCGTCCGCCGGAACCGGCGGGCACGCACCTTCCTCCCCCTCAGCGGTCACGACGAGGCCGTTCCGGCTCGTTGCGCCCGCGCTCCGCTGGCGTGTGCGTGCGCTCGCGGAGTGCGTGAGGCCGGAACCGCTTCTCGCTCCGCTCGAGCTCCCCGGCTAGCGCCCGCGCGCTTCCGGTCGATCCGGGCACGCGCCCGGGTCTCAACGAGCTCGAAAGGAGAAACCATGAAGCGGTATGTGATCGCTGCGATCACGTGTATCGCGCTCACCGTCGGGGTCAGCCCCGCGGCGGCGAGTGGTGGTCTCGGAGGCGTCGTGCAGACGCTCACCGGGACGAGCCAGCAGAACACGAACACGGCTGGTGACGCATCGGCGTTCAACGGCGAACGCGACGTCCCAGTCGAACGACCAGAGCCAGACGGGCTACGGCGGCGACGCCTCGACCGGTGACGCATCCACCGGTGGCGCCGGCTGCTGTGGCTCCGGCGATGCGACGAGCGGCGACGCCTACGGCGGCGACGTCGCGCAGTCGCAGGACGCGTCCAACACGAACTCCACGTCGCAGGAGGCGACTGCGGAGTCGAAGGCCGTGCAGGTGCTGCCGGTGAACGTGGCGGTGCCGGTCTGCGTCGCGAAGGCGTGCGACACGGGCTCGGTCGAGCAGTCGAACACGAACACCTCGGGCGACGCGTCGGCGAAGAACGTCAACGTCACCGACCAGTCGAACGAGCAGTGGCAGCAGGGTGTCGGCGGCGACGCCACCACCGGTGACGCAACCACCGGCGGTTCCGGCGATGCGACGACCGGCGATGCCCACGGCGGGGACGTCACGCAGTCCCAGTCGGCGTCGAACACGAACGACACGTGGCAGGACGCGTCGGCCACGTCGAAGGCGATCCAGGTCGTCCCGGTGAACGTCGCCGTGCCGGTCTGCATCGCCGCGTCCTGCAAGACGGGCGACGTCGAGCAGTCGAACGAGAACCGGTCCGGTGACGCCTCGGCGTTCAACGGGAACAGCACGTGGCAGTCGAACGAGCAGGGTCAGTCGGGCTACGGCGGCGATGCCTCGACCGGTGACGCAACCACCGGTGGCAAGGGCTGCTGCAGCTCCGGCGATGCGACGAGCGGGAACGCCTACGGCGGCGACGTGGATCAGTCGCAGTCGGCGTCCAACTCGAACACGACCTCGCAGAATGCGTACGCGAAGTCGAAGGCGGTCCAGATCGCGCCGGTGAACGTCGCCGTGCCGGTCTGCATCGCCTGGCACTGCGAGACGGGTGGCGTCGAGCAGTCCAACACGAACAGCTCGGGCGACGCCTGGGCCGGGAACCTGAACCACACCGGCCAGTCGAACGAGCAGTGGCAGAAGGGCGTCGGCGGCGACGCGACCACCGGTGACGCAACCACCGGCGGCGAGTGCAAGCCGACGCAGCCGTACTCGCCCAAGCACCAGCCGAAGCCGCGCTGCGGCTCGGGCGATGCGACGAGCGGGAACGCGTACGGCGGGGACGTCGATCAGTCCCAGTCGGCGTCCAACTCGAACAGCACGTCGCAGGAGGCGTCTGCCGAGTCGAAGGCCGTGCAGGTGCTGCCCGTGAACGCGACGGTGCCGGTCTGCCTCGCCCTCTCCTGCAAGTCGGGCGACGTCGACCAGTCGAACGGCAACAGCTCGGGTGACGCCTGGGCCGGGAACGCCAACAAGACCGGCCAGTCGAACGAGCAGTCGCAGAAGGGTGTCGGCGGCGACGCCGCCACCGGCGACGCGACCGCTTCCGGGGGCTGCTGCGAGCCGTCCCACCCGAAGCCGAAGAAGCCGAAGCACGGCTGCGAGAAGGGCAAGAAGCACCAGCTCGAGCACGGCGGCGACGCCGAGTCGGGCAAGGCGAAGGGCGGCGACGTCGACCAGACGCAGTCGGCGTCGAACGACAACCGCACCGGCCAGAACGCGCACGCGGCGTCCACGGCGAAGCAGGAAGGAGCGCTCGACCTGCTCGTCACCCCGCCGTGGAAGCCGGCTCCGAAGGCGTGCCGGTCGTGCTGAGAAAGGAGGACGTAGAGGGAACGCGATGAGAGCAGGGACGGGCCGCCGGCATCAGCCGGCGGCCCGCACCTCCAACGAACGGGACGCCCGGCTCATCGCCGCGGTGCACGAGAACGACGACCCCGAGGCGCTGTACGCGCTCGTGAGCGAGCACCTCGGGCTCGTCCGCCGCATCGCGCGCGGACACGCCGCGCACGCCGACCAGGTCGACGACCTGGTCCAGGAAGGCGTCGTCGGCCTGCTGAAGGCGATCCGGCGCTTCGAGCCGGAGCGGGGGGTGCCGTTCCCCGCCTACGCGAGCACCGTCGTGGCGGGGGAGATCCGGCACCATCTGCGCGACCGGTCGTCGTGCCTGCGGCTCCCGGAGCCGGTGCAGGAGCTCAGGACGCGGCTCCGGGTGCTCGCCGAGGAGGCACGGGCCGAGACGGGGCAGGAGCCGCCGATCGGCGCTCTCGCCGAGCAGGCCGGGGTGGACGACGAGACGGCGGTGGAGGCGGCAACGGCAGGCGTCGTCCCGCTCGAGGGCGATCTCCCGGCGCCGGAGTCGGAGCTCCGCCGTACGGAGACTCGTGCCGATCTCGACCGCCGGCTCGCCTGCCTCGACCGCCGGGAGCGGGAGGTCGTCTACCTCCGGTTCTTCGTCGACCTGACGCAGGACGAGATCGCGAAGCGCCTCGGCCTCTCGCAGATGCACGTCTCGCGGATCCTCCGCAGGGCGCTCGAGACGATGCGGGAGGCGGCGGGCGGATGAAGCTCAGGCGAGCACGCGCCGCACTGCGTCCTGCCAGTCCGCCCTGCGGCGCGTCACCTCGTCCTCGGCCATCCGCGGCTCGTACCGCGCCCCGCGGTGGACGTGCGACGCGAGCTCCTCCCGGCTCGACCAGGTGCCGACCGCCAGCCCGGCGAGCCCGGCCGCGCCGAGCGCCGTCGCGTCGGCGTCTGCGGCGACCTCGACCGGGCACCCGATCAGGTCGGCCTGCAGCTGCATGAGGAACAGGTTCGCCGTCGCCCCGCCGTCCGCGCGGAGCACGGGGACCTCGAGCGGGAGCACGTCGAGCACGTCCGCCACCTGGTGCGCGAGCGCCTCGAGCGCCGCGCGGACCAGATGCGCGCGCGTCGTTCCGCGCGTGAGCCCGCAGATCAGCCCGCGCGCGTCGGGGCGCCACTGCGGCGCGCCGAGGCCCGTCAGCGCGGGCACGAAGTGGACGCCGTCCGTCGAGTCGACGCTCTCGGCCAGCCGCTCGCTCTCCGCGGACGACTCGATCACGCCGAGGCCGTCGCGGAGCCACTGGAGCGCGGCGCCGCCGACGAGCACCGAGCCCTCGGCGGCGAAGCGGTTCAAGGCCCCGGGCTCGACCGCCGCGGCCGTCGTCACCAGGCCGTCGGCAGGCGCACCGGGCTCCTCGCCGAGCGCCACGAGGACGAACGTGCCGGTCCCGTACGTCGCCTTCGCCTGCCCCGGCTCGAAGCACGCCTGCCCGAAGAGGGCCGCCTGCTGGTCGCCGGCGATGCCTGCGACGGGAACCGTGGCGCCGAGGAGAGACGCCTCCGCCACCACACCTGCCGAGGGAACGACCTCGGGCAGCAGCGCCCGGTCGACGCCGAACAGCGCCAGCAGCTCGTCGTCCCACTCGCCCGTCGCGAGGTCGAGCAGCATCGTCCGCGAGGCGTTGGTGCGGTCGGTGACGTGCGCGGCGCCGCCGGTCAGCCTCCACACGAGCCAGCTGTCGATCGTCCCGAAGGCGAGCTCCTGCTGCGGCCGTTCGGTGCGCGCGAGGATCCACTCGAGCTTCGTCGCCGAGAAGTACGGGTCGGGGACGAGCCCCGTCCGCTCGCGGATCAGGTCGGCGGGCAGCTCCGCGCAGCGATCGGCGGTGCGCCGGTCTTGCCAGACGATCGCCGGGTGCACCGGCCGGCCGCTGCCGCGCTCCCAGACGACGGTGGTCTCGCGCTGGTTCGTGATCCCGATCGCCTCGACCTCGCCCGCCGCGACCCCCGCCGCGGCCAGAGCCTCCGCTGCGGTGTGCTCGACGCTCGCCCAGATCTCCTCCGGGTCGTGCTCGACCCAGCCCGGCCGCGGGAAGTGCTGCTCGAGCTCGCGGTACCCGCGCGCGAGCACCTGTAGCTCCGGGTCGACGACGAGGCACGTCGTGCCCGTCGTCCCCTGGTCGATCGCCAGGATCACGGCCGTAGTAGACCAGCCTGGGGGACGCCCGTTGCGTCAGCCGGTCGGCCGCTCGCCGATCCAGTAGCGCGGCCCAGGCCCGAGGGCGGCGGCGCGATCGCCGGGGTTGGCGAGACGGCAGCGATCGAGCGAGAGGCATCCGCAGCCGATGCACTCGGTGAGGCCGCGCTTCAGGCGCTCGAGCTCGGCAATGCGGTTGTCGATCCTCGACGTCCACGTGGCCGAGAGCCGCGCCCAGTCGTTCCGGGTCGGCGCGTGATGCGGCGGAAGCTTCGCCAGCTCGACGCCGATCTCCTCGAGCGTCAGCCCGATGCGCTGGGCGAAGACGATGAAGGCGATCCGGCGGAGCACGGGTCGCGGGTACCGGCGGTGACCCGAGCCTTCTCGCTCGGAGCTGATCAGGCCTCGTTGCTCGTAGAAGCGAAGCGCCGAGGAGGCAACGCCGCTCCGGCGTGCGACTTCGCCGATGGGGAGGAGATCGGTCATCAGGGGACGCCAGTCCGTACAGGACTTGACTTAAAGCTTACTTGAACTAGTAGTTTGACGCTCACGACACCGACAAAGGGTTGGGAGCAAGCACATGAGCGGAATCGAACAGCGGTCGAGCGAGCGGATCACCGAGGAGGTGACCTCGTGGCCGGGCGTCACAGCGGGGCTCGGGAGCCGCGGTGAGTTCGGGTTCAAGGTGGGCGGGCGGGAGATCGGCCACCTCCACGGCGACCGCGTCGCACATTTCGGCTTTCCGAAGGACGTCTGGCATGCGCTCTTCGCCGAGCAGCGCATCGACTATCACCCGGTCTTCCCGGGTCGGCCGGGCTTCGGTGCGCGCGAGATCGAGTCCGACGCCGACGTCGACGACGTCATCGCGCTGATGCGGCTCAACTACGACCGCGTGGTCGACCGGCACGGTCTCCCGGCCGAGGCCGCCGCGTGAGGCCGAGGCAGGAGGACGAAATGCCCGAGCACCACATCCACCGCCATTCGACGCCAGGGGGCGCCTTGGTCAACGCCTACCTCGTCGAGACGAGCGACGGGATCGTCGCGGTCGACGGGACGCTGACCGTCTCCGACGGCCGCGCCCTCCGCGCGCGGCGCGAGGCCCTCGGCAAGCCGCTCCTCGCCGTGCTCGTCACTCACGCGCACCCGGACCACTACGGCGGCATCGTCGAGCTCGTCGGGAGCGACGACGCGCCCGTCGTCGCAACGGCCGGCGTCGACGCCGTGATCCGTCGCGACGATTCGCTCAAGGAGGAGATCCTCCGGCCCATGTTCGGCGACGAGTGGCCGCGCGAGCGCATGTTCCCCACCCGCATCGTCTCCGACGGGGAGACGGTCGACCTCGGTGGCACGAGGTTCACGGTGCTCGACCTCGGGCCGGGCGAGTCGCCATACGACAGCGCCTGGTTCCTCGGCGGCGAGCGGCGGACGGTCTTCCTCGGTGACCAGGTCTACGACCGGAAGCACGCCTACCTCGCGGACGGCTTCTTCGAGGAGTGGCTCGGCCACCTCGACCGTCTCGAGCGGGAGCTGCCTGCCGATGCGACCCTCCACATCGGGCACGGCGGCCCGGTCACGCCGGCCAGGTTCGACGAGCAACGGCTGTACATCGAGACCTTCGTCGATGCGGTCCGGAGCGCGGACTGGTCGCAACCCGACGACGCTCGAGCCGCGGTCGTCGAGCGGATGACGACCCTTCTGCCGACCGACGAGCTCCGGTTTCTGATGGAGCTCAGCATCGATCCCGTTGCCGCCAGGCTCGGGATCGCACAACCCGTCTAGCGTGACGTGGCGACGCACACGATCACCCCCCACATCGTCGTCGGCGACGCGGCGCGCGCGGCCGCCTGGTACGCGGCCGTCTTCGGCGCCGAGGAGCGCGGCCGCCTCGCGGTGCCGGGCGGCAAGCTGATGCAGGTCGAGCTCTGGTTCGGCGACTCGGCGGTGATGCTCGCCGACGAGTTCCCGGAGATGGGCGTCCTCTCCCCACTCGGCGTCGGCGGTACCGCAACCGTTCTCCATTTCTCCACCGATGACGCCGACGCCGTCTGGCAGCGTGCGCTCGAGGCCGGCGCCGAGGTGCGCCAGCCGCTCCAGGACGCCTTCTGGGGCGAGCGCTATGGACAGATCACCGATCCCTTCGGCCACCGCTGGGGCATCGCTCAGCATCTGCGCGACGTGCCGCGCGAAGAGCTCGAACGCGCGGTCTCCGAGGCGTTCGGCGGCGCCGACTAGACCAATCGGTGCTGCGTCGCCCAGCGCGCGAGCTCGTGCCGTGTCGAGAGCTGCAGCTTGCGCAGGACGTTCGAGACGTGGCTCTCGACCGTCTTCACGGACAGGTGCAGCCGTGCGGCGATCTCCTTGTACATGTAGCCGCGCGCGATGAGCTGCAGCACCTCCCGCTCCCGTGGGGTGAGCTGGTCGAGCTCGGCGTCGCCCCCGACCTGCTCGCCCGCGCGGAACGTGTCGAGCACGAACCCGGCGAGGCGGGGCGAGAACACGGCGTCGCCGGTCGCGACCCGTTCGATCGCGGCGGCGAGCTCCGGGCCGGAGATCGTCTTCGTCACGTAGCCGCGCGCGCCCGCCCGGATCACGGCGATCACGTCCTCGGCCGCGTCCGAGACGGACAGCGCGAGGAACTTCACACCCGGCCGCTCCGGCGCGACGGCGTTGATGATCGCGTCGCCGCTCCCGTCGGGCAGGTGCACGTCGAGCAGGACGACGTCGGGGTCGAGCTCGGTGATGAGCCGCACCGCCTCGGCGACGCTCCCCGCCTGCCCGACGACCTCGACCGCGTCGCCGAGCTCGGCCTTCACGCCGGCGAGGAACAGGTCGTGGTCGTCGACGAGCACGACGCGGCGCGTCACGACTGACTCCTCGGGAGGTGGAGCTCGACCTCGGTGCCCTCGCCCGGGCTGGAGACGATCGTCGCCCCGCCGCCGGCGCGCTCCATCCGCCCCTCGATCGACTCGGCGATGCCCTTCCGATCGGGCGGGACGGCCGTCGGGTCGAAGCCTGCGCCGCGGTCGCGCACGAACACGCCGACCGACGCCTCCGTCACCTCGACGTACACGTCGATCTCCTCGACTCCGGCGAACTTGGCCGCGTTGACCATCGCCTCGCGCGCCGCGAGCACGAGCGCGCTCACGGATCCGTCGACGGGGCAGTCCCCGGCGCTCGCCAGCTCGACCCGCACGCCCTGAAGCTCCTCGACGTCGCCCGCCGCCGCCTCCAGCGAGGCGACCAGCGACGCGGTCTCGTCGCCTAGCGGGTGGTCGGCGTAGAGCCAGCCGCGGAGCTCGCGCTCCTGCCTGCGCGCCAGCGAGGCGACGCGGCGAGGCTCGTTCGCGTGGCGCTGGATGAGGGCGAGCGTCTGCAGCACCGAGTCGTGGACGCGCGCCGCCACGTCCGAACGCTCCTCGCTGCGGATCCGACCCGTGCGCTCGGCGTCACGCTCGACCGCGAGCCGCCAGACCCACGGGCCGCCGATCAGGAGCAGCGCCCCGGCGACGGCTCCCGGCGCGAGCAGCTTCGAGGAGGTGGTCTCGCCCGAGAGCAGCACCACGGCGCCGACCGCGGCGAGCGCGATCCCGCCGTAGGAGAGCGGCGCGTCCGGGCGGAAGCTGCCGCCCTGCCGCCAGGCGAGTGCCAGTCCGCCGGCGATCAGCGCGATGCCGGCGACCGATCGGCCGGAGAGGCCGAGCGCGCCGAGCAGCACGCAGCCCGCGAAGAACGCGAGCAGCGCGGCGACCCAGACCCGCTTGCCTTCGGCCCACGCCCAGAGACCGAGGTAGAGGAGGATCCCGGCTCCGCCGGCAAGTGCCAGGAGCGCGAAGACGAGCCGCACGAGCGTCGCGTCGACCCCGAGGGTCTGCGCGATGCCCGCGCACACGCCCGCAATCACCCGCTCGTCCGAGCTCGGCGCGAAGGTGCGCAGCGACATGCGGCGTCATCGTACGGCGCGCTCGACCCGAACGGCCCCCGCGCCGACGCTCGCATCGAGCACGAGAACGCGCTCTCCGGTCTCGATCAGCTCGCTCTCGACGTTCCGGCCGTCGCCGCGGATGCCGTCCGGCAGGTCGACCTCGCCGACCTCCGCCTTTCCGTGGATCCGCAGGGCGACGTCGGCAGGGACGAGCACGTCCATGTCGCCGACGTCCACGCGTACCTGGACGTGCGTCTCGCCCGCGGGCAGCTCGACGCGGCTGAGGTCGAGGTCGAGCGAGCCGATCCCGAGGTGGTACTCGTCATGCAGCTGCTCCGTGCTCGTCACGATGTAGTTGCGGTCGCCGATCCCGCTTCCCAGATCCACGTCGAACGAGGCGACGAAGATCGCTGCCGCCGCGATGACGAGGGCGAGGAGAGCGGCAACCGCGATCGCGAGCCTGCGGAACAGGCGCCGGACGCGGCGCGAGTCCTCGGCGGCGAGCTGCTTCGCGTCGGCGCTCGGCTCGGCCGGATGGCGCGTGATCCAGAGGATCAGGCCGCCGGCGATCAGGAAGAGCCACCACGCGTCGGCGTCGAACCACAGCGTGGCCCGCGAGAGCAGGATGGCGACCGCGACCGCGAGGAGACCCAGCCCGATGAGCGGCCAGGGCGGTCCCGCCGGTTGCGGAGCGCTGCGGTGGCGATCGAGTCCTTCTTGCCCTCGTCCGGCATGACGAGGGCCGCGACGGCGTAGATGAGGATGCCGGCCCCGCCCAGGAGGGTGAGGACGACGAAGCCGACGCGGAAGACGGCGGGGTGGATGTCGAAGTAACGAGCCAGCCCTCCTGCGACGCCGGCGACCATGCGATCGGACCGGCTGCGCTGGAGCAGGCGGGTTTCAGGGATATGGGTGGTGTGTTCGCTCATGGGTTCCAGGATGGCTTCGCGCGTCCGGCGAGACCATCCGGAATGACCCTGAGTCGACCCTTAGCTCACCCCGGCCGTCTCCCGCCGACGTCGGCAGGGCGGATCGCGGTCTCGTCAGGCCATGTGGATCTCGACGTCGTCGGCGACGGCGCCGAGGATCGTGTAGTCGCTGCGCGTCGTCTGCAGGATCGAGCCGGGAACGAACTCGGACACCGGGCCGTGGGCGACGAGCCGGGCGATGAAGCGCTGCCAGGAGACTCCGCCGCCGAGGTCTCCGTCGAGCCAGAAGCTGCGGTGGCGCGCGCCGAGGATCTCGCGAGGGCCGATCGTGTTCGCCTTCGGCGGCACCCACGACCAGTCGCCGCCGAACGAATGCAGCGCGTTCTGCATGATCGTCATCGGGTGCAGCTCGACGAGCCGGGCGCCCGCCCGCTTGTACGCGTCCAGATCGCCTGCGAACTCGTGCCCGAGGTGCGACTCCCAGAACGCGATGTGCCCGCACCAGCCGATGCCCCCGTAGCAGACGTCGGCGCCGCCGAGGTCCTCGAGACGCGCGCTGTAGTCGCCGATCGCCTCGGTCGTCGGGAAATGGATGTGATCGTCCGGCGGCCGGAGCTCCTGGTCGATCTGCGCGAAGAAGCGCTCCTGCATCGCCCGCTGGAAGGAGCCGGCCCACGAGACCGGTGCGGTGACCCCGTCCTCGTTCGCGTACTCGTCCATGTTGAACGTGTGGACGTGGTGGAGCGCGATGCGCTCCGCGTTGATCATCTGCGCGGCGAGCGCGTACTGCGGCATCGGCCCGACCGGGAGGATCGCGACGAACGTTCGGCCGTCGTCGCGCGCAGCGCGAATCCGGTCGACGAGGTCGGCGGCAAAGGAGCGGTAGAACTCCGTCGCGTCATCGGTGACGGCGATCCGGAAGTCCGGATTCGCATGCTGGGTGAGCTCCGTGCGGGGGATGCGGCGCACGCGATCGCATTCGACGACGTCGCGGAAGTCGATGAATCGAGCGAGGTCGTACTCGAAGCCGAGGTCGACTGCCACTGTCGGGTCCTTTCGTCAGGGAAGAAGGCGCCGCGTGGTTGCCCGGAGCCAGGTCAGGCAGGGGGTGAAGCCCTCGGCGTACTGGACGCGGCACTGAATGCCGCGGAAGCGTGTGACCGCGCGCATCTGCTCGACGACATCGATGCCGTCGTGATCGCGTAGCCACGTGAGCTGGCTCTCGTGCGCCTCGAGCATCGCGACCTTCGTCTCGATCGTCGACGTCACGTCGACGTACTCCGTGGGATGGAAGCCGAGTCCCATCACGGTGTCCATGTAGTAGATCGGGGTGACCGTGTCGTAGTGGGGACGCTCGCTCTCGAACAGCGGCAGCGTCGCGTGGAAGCTGCACTCGAAGACGAGCTTCGACGTCTCGTCGTGGTCGGACATGTAGTCGCCGGTGGAGTGCGTGATGATCAGATCGGGCCGCACGTCGCGCACGAGGTCGACCATCGCGGTGCGCTGATCGTCGTCGCCTGCGTCGACTTCTCCGTCGCTGAAGCCGAGCGTGACGTGGGCGGCGCCGATCAGGTCTGCCGCGCGCCGCGCCTCGCGCCGCCGGATCTCCGCGATCTCCTCCGAGGTGTGCTCGAACGTGCCGCGATCGCCGAGCGATACGTTGCACATCACGACGTCATGCCCCTCCTGGGCGAAACGTGCCAGCGTGCCGCCGCAGAGGATCTCGAGATCGTCCGGGTGCGCGCCGACGGCGAGGACGCGCATCAGCGGGCCATCGCCGGGATGCCGAACCGGCCAACCCCGACGGTCACCATGCCGACCGGAACCGCATCTGCCGCATCCGGCAATCGGGCCAGGGGGGTCGCGAAAAGGACGTGCACCGAGTCAGTTGCCGGAGGAGCTGTGGGTGACGGTGGGCCCGCTCGATGATAGAAACGTCTTCTACCTACTCGCAAGGGCGGAGACGATAGGCGTCGGAGAAATCGATCGGTCGCGGTTCGACCATATCGGCCTCGTCACCGACGAGATGAAGGACGGCGAGTCGTTCGTGGCCTCGACGCGCGTCTGGGTGACCAACCCGCGCGCCGACGCCTTCAACGTCGAGTGGTTGCGCTTCGAGCTCGACTCGCCGGTGACCGGGACTCTCCGCACCGCGCCGCACGTTGCCTACCGCGTCGACGACCTCGAGGCGGCGATCGAGGGGCACACCATCCTCGCCGAGCCTTTCGACCCCACCGGCCGCGGCGACGACTTCCTTCGCGTCGCGTTCGTGGAGGTCGACGGCGCCGTCATCGAGCTGATGCAGTACGGCAATCCCGACGAGACCGGCTGGTTCTGATGGAGCCGAAGCTGCGCGTCGACGGCGCTTCGAAGATCTACGAGGGGAAAAGCGGCCCCGTCCATGCGCTCGACGACATCTCGCTCGACGTTGCCGAGGGGGAGCTGGTCACGATCCTCGGCCCGAGCGGGTGCGGCAAGACGACGCTGCTCTGGGCGATCTCCGGCTTGCATGCGCTGACGGGCGGGCGCATCACCCTCGACGGCACGGAGGTCGACGGGCCCCGGCCGCAGCAGACGGGGATGATCTTCCAGGACGCGAATCTGCTGCCTTGGCGCAACCTCCGCCAGAACATCGAGTTCCCCTTCCAGATCGACGGGTTCACGAACCACCCGTTGGCGCTGCTCGACCCGGTTTTCCTGTCGACGCCCGGCTCGTTCTGGGCGCTGCTCGAGGAGGGGGGCGGTGTCTGGGGCACTCCGAGCGAGTCGACCGTCGAGAAGGGCGAGCAATTCCTCGAGTGGGGCGCCGCCTCGGTCGTCAGCCTTGTGCGGGACATGGAGACGATGCACGACCGGATCGCACCGGGCTACGAGCGCTTTCGGCAGCCGCGCGCGTGATCACGATCGCGATCCTCGGCGGCGGTTTCATGGCGGCCTCACACGCCGCGAACTACCGCGCGCTCGGCGATCGGGTGCGCGTCAAGACGGTCGCCTCCCGTCGGAGCGACCGGGCCGCTGCAGTCGCGGCCTCGGTCGGCGCAGAGCTGACCGACGATCTCCAGGCGGCGCTTCAAGACCCGGACGTCGACGCCGTCGACATCTGCCTGCCGACGCCGCTGCACCGCGAGTGGGCCGAGGCGTCCTTCGCCGCCGGCAAGCACGTCCTGCTCGAGAAGCCGATCGCGCTGACGCTCGAGGATGCCGACGCGATCGTGGCGGCGGCGGAGCGGAGCGGCCGCCTGTTCATGGTCGGGCTCGTGCTGCGCTTCTGGCCGGAGTACGTCGAGCTGCAGCGGCGACTCGCCGGCGGCGAGCTCGGCCGGCCGCTCTCGGTGTCCACACTGCGGTTGTCGCCGCCGGCGGACTGGAACGACTGGATGGGCGACCCCGCCAGGTCGGGCGGGGTCCCCGTCGACCTGCTGATCCACGACTTCGACCAGATGAACTGGCTGCTCGGGACGCCGCGCCGCGTCTTCGCGCGCGCGCCACGTCCGGATCACGTATTCGCGGTCGTCGCGTACGACGGCGCCGAGGGGATCGCCGAGGGATCGATGGCGATGCCGAAGGCGTATCCGTTCTCGAGCAACGTTCGCGTGCTGGCGGAGCACGCCGTCGCCGAGTACGCGTTCAGCGCGGCGCCGGCGGAGGACGGCGGCAACATCGGCGCGAGCGACGCTCCGCGCGGGCTGCGGCTCTATCTGCGAGATCGCGCCGAGCCGGTCTCGGTGCCGGTCGAGCCGGCCGACCCGTGGGGCCCCGAGATCGCGTACTTCGTGGAGTGCGTCGAACAGGGCCGCGCGCCCGAGCAGGGAACCGGGGCGCAGGCGCGCGCCGCGCTCGCTGTCTCGCTTGCCGCGGCGCGGTCGCTCGACAGCGGGCGGCCCGAAGACGTTTCGTGACCGAGTCGACCTGAGCTCACCCGCTGCACGACGGCCGCAGCGGCGAACGTCCTAGTCCGGATCGACGTTCGTCGAGCCGCCCGCGACCGAGGCCGCCAGCTCGAGGGCGTCTTCGACTGCGTCCTCCAGCGTCATCGCCCGTCCCTCGGCGAGCGCGGCGTCGGGGACCACCGGCGGCCGCAGGTCCGCGCGGATGGGGCGACGCCCGCGGGTCTCGCGCAGGCGTTCGGCGGCGCCCCACAGGCGGCCCGCCCACCACTCGTCGCCGTTCGCGGCGGCGAGGCGGGCGAAGCCGTCGAGGCAGTCGGCCATGCCGCCGCCGTCGCCGATCGTCGAGAAGGACCGAAGCCCCTCGGCGAAGCGCGCCAGGGCTCGGCCGTCGGTCCCCGCCCGACGCGCGGTCTCACCGAGAAGCTCGAGCGCACAGGCGTGGTTGAACGCCCCCTGCTCGAAGTGCGAAAGCGCCCGGGAGCCGTGCCGCTCGGCCGCGTCGAAGTCGCCCTCGCGCAGCGCCAGCTCGCCGAAGCACAACGCAGCACGTCCACCGGCCCCGGCGGCGGCGCTCCGTTCCGCATACCGCTGCGCGGCCGCCAGGTCGCCGCGGTCGAGCTCGATCTCGGCGAGGTCGGCGAGCGTCGCGGCCCGCCAGTTCGGGCGCTGGAGCTCGGCGTCCACGGTCGCCAGCTCCTCCTTCAGCGCGATCGCGCGATCGAGATTGCCCGCGAAGCGCGCGATCTCGCCTCCTCCGACGAGCGCCTCGGCGAGATCGCGTTCGGAGAGCCCGTCCCGCTGGTCGAGCACCGTGTCGACCCATTCACGGGCTTCTTCCGGGCGGCCGTGCGAGATGAGGAACGGGTAGAGGGCGCCGATGATCCGGGCGACCTCGTCGGGCTCGCCCGCGTCGAGGGCATGGGACACCGCCTCTCTGATGTTCGCGTACTCGGGCGCCAGCGCCTCCGAGACCGCGCCCTCGCGGGCAGTGTGCAGATCGGGAGCGCTCGCCTCGGCGAGGGCGAGGACCCAGGCTCGCAGCCGCTGCCGGACGAGCGCGGCCTCGCCTGGGTCGAGCTGCTCCGCGGCGTACTCGCGGATCGTCTCGAGCAGCCAGTACCGCTCGCCCGACAGGCCGAGGAGGCTCTTCTCGAGCAGCGACTGGAGCGTGTCCAGGTCGGCGTCGCAGACGAACTCGGCTGCCTCGAGGACGCAGCCGTCGGCGAACACGGAGAGCCGGCGAAAGAGCAGTCGCTCGTCGTCGGTGAGGAGGTCGTGCGACCAGGCGATCGTCGCCCGCAGCGTCTGCTGCCGCGGGTCCGCGTCGCGGAGGCCTGTCAGAAGGTCGAGGCGCTCGCCGAGCCGCTCGAGGATCTTCGCCGGCGGGAGCGACCTCGTACGCGCGGCGGCGAGCTCGACCGCGAGCGGCAGGTTGTCGAGGCGCCGGCAGAGCTCGGCGATCTCGGGCGCCGGCTCGAGCCGCGACCGGGCGCAGAACAGGCTCACCGCCTCGCGCTCCGCCAGGGGCGGCACCGGGCAGTCGACCTCGCCCTGGATGCGAAGGAGCTCGCGCGACGTGACGAGCACGGTGAGCCCGGGGCAGTCGCTCAGGAGCGCCGCGAGCTCGCCCGCGGCGTCGACGACCTGCTCGAAGTTGTCCAGCAGCAGGAGCAACTCACGGTCGCGCAGGTGGTCGCGGAGGTCGCCCTTGACGCCAAGGGTCCTCGCGATCGTCTCGGTGACGAGCGCCGGATCGCGAACCGCGGACAGTCCGACCCAGAAGACGCCGCCCTTGAAGGCGGGCACCAGCGACCTCGCCACCTCGATCGCGAGCCTCGTCTTCCCGGACCCGCCCGGCCCGATCAGTGTCACGAGCCGGGCGCCCGCCTCGACGTGCGCGCGCACCTTCTCGAGCTCGCGCTCTCTGCCGACGAAGGAGCTCGCCGGGCGGGGGAGATTCGTGTTCGAGATCGTGCGGAGCGGCGGGAACGCCTTCGTTCCCAGCTGGAGGACGCACACGGGGCGGTCGAACCCGGCCAGCCGGTGCTCGCCGAGGTCGGTGAGCTCGACGTCGTCGGCGTCGCCAGCCGCGGCACGCGTGAGGACGACCTGGCCTCCGTGCGCCGAGGCCGCCACCCTCGCCGCGAGGTGCACGTCGGCGCCGACGTAGCCCTCCGCGGTCACGAGCGGCTGTCCGACGTGGAGGCCCGCCCGCACGCGAATCGGCCCTTCGGCGAGCGCGGCCGTCAGCTCCTGCGCGGCAGCGATCGCCGCCGTTGAGTCCGCGAACGCGAAGAAGAACCCGTCTCCCTGCGTGTCCACCTCGACGCCGTCATGGCCCGCACAGGCAGCACGGATCAGGCGACGGTGCTCCGCGAGCGCCTCGGCGAAGCGCTCCTGGCCGAGCCGGTGCAGCAGGGTCGTCGAGCCCTCGACGTCCGTGAAGAGAAAGGTGACCGTGCCGGCCGGGAGGTCGGTGCGCACGAAAGGATGATGCAGTCAGTGAGTCAGTCGCAGGCGTCGAGCACTTCGACCGTACGCCTGGCTGCACGCCCGCGAAGGGCGCTGACAGGAACTGCGACCCCGAGGCTCGTCCGCTCGTCGACCCCGAATACGGCCCCGACGATTCGCCCCCTGGCGTCGAGCACGGGACCCGCATCGCCGTCTTGAACCGCCGAGCTGACTCGAAGCACCTTCGTCTTCGCGCCGAACGGCGCGCCGGGAACGCTGTCCACGATCACGCCGGGCAGCATCCGCAGCTTGCCGTCGCGCTCGGTGACGACCACCACCGACGCTCCGGCCCCAACGCTCGGGTTGGGCGTCAGCTTCCGCGGGAGCCGACGTGCGACCTGGATGACGCCGAGCTCGCCGACGCGGTAGGCGCTCGCCGCGCCCACTGCGGTCGATCGGCGGTTCGCGGTCTGGACACGCACCCACCCGCCTCCCGGGACTGCGTCGCGAGGGGCCACCAGCGTGTGCGCGTCGAGCGCGAAGCCGCGTCCCAGGGCGTCGTCGTCGCACGCGGGGATGCGGATCTCGAGAGCGGCCTTCCGGGCAATCCGTCGCGCCCGGCCGAGCGAGAGCGTGCGCGTCGGTGCCGGCGCGAGTGCGGTGACCTCCGGGAACGTCGAGAGCAGGGTAGGTGCGGAGGCGCGAAGGACACTTGTCGGTGCCTCATCGGTCACGACGATGCCGCAGCCGGTGAGGAGGACGGTGACGACGAGCGTGAGCCCGAGCGCGGCTCCCCGGATCACCCGGCGTTCTCCCGGACGGCGCCCAGTCGCGTCCGGGCACGGTTGCACTGGGCGAGGAAGGGCTTAGCCTTCGCGAGCTCCGCCTTCGGCTTCCCGCGCTCCGCGGCGGCGACGACCGACTGGAGCCCCTGGCTGCACGCGCTCAGGGCCGACGCAACCGAGGCGAGCGCCGCCCGTTGCGCCGCGAGCTTTCGTCGCTCCGTCTCCGCCCGGGCGAAGTCGCTCGCCAGCTGCTGTTGCTGTCGTGTGAGCTCGCCGACGCTGGACTTCGTCTGGCGCAACGCCCCCCGGCTGGAAGCGAGCGTCGCCGCAAGCACGTTGGCCTGCCTCGTCCGCTGGTTCAGCGCCTTGCTCCGGTCCGCGATGACGACGCGAAGCCCGCCGGTGACCTCCTCAGCGGCGACGGCACGCCGCCGCCAGTCCTCGGCCCGACTGTTGTTCGCCCGGACGCTGTTGGCCAGCATCCCGACGACGAGCACGAACACGACCGTGACGGCGAGCGTCGTCACGCTGACGGTCCAGCGCCCGACCTCCAGCGCGAGCTGCTCCGGCCGTTCGACCCGAGACGATTGCATACGTCTCTATCGGCGTGCGCGGCGCGTTCTTGACGCGAATTCGAGGGACACGCATAGGCCCGGAACCGCCGGGTGTCCAGCCTCGCGGCTGGACACACCCGCTCCCCCGGCGGAACTCTCAGCGCCGCGCGCTCGGCCGGGCGATCCGGCCGAACGCCCGCGCGCCGCCGTCGTCGCTCGTGAAGGCCGACAGCTGGATCGTCTCGCCGTCGAGCACGAGCCCGGAGCCGATGACTCCTGCTTCGCGCAGGCGCACGTCCTCGCCCAGCCCTGCCGACGGGCCGCGGGTCGCTGACGCCTCTCCGACAGACTCCGCGAAGGCGGAGATCCGCTCGACGGACGTCGCGCGGCCGTCGAGCCGCTCGAGCGCGTCGAGCAGGTAGCCGGCGCGGAGCTTCGGCCACAGGAGCGCGAAGGCGTCCGGCCGGGAAACGGCGTCGAGGCAGAGGTCGTCCCCGATTCCCAGCACGGCGCCGCACTGGCCGGGCGTGAGCACGAACGCCGACTCGAGCGCCTGGAGCCGGGCCGCATGCGCCTCGAACGTGTCGCGGTTCGCTGCCGTCCGGGAGCGGACTCCCATCCGGTCCTGCTTGTCGCGCACCTCGTCCCAGACGTCCCCCTGGGCGAGACCGAGCGCGAGCGGCTGCGCGGCGAGCGTCTCGGCCTTGCGGCGCCGGAGGTGGGAGTGCGAGATGTGCTTCGCGGAGCCGAAGGCGTCGCTCTGCCGGCTCCAGCGTCCCTGCTCGACGCACGAGACCGGGATCGGCAGCTTCCCGCTGGCGCCGACGAGGACGCTGACGTTGAGGATCCGGTTCTGCTTCGCGCCGACGAGCTCCTCGCCGTCGTAGAGCAGCACGGAGCTGTCGGTCGGGTTCTCGACGAAGAGCTCGGGCACCGAGCCCGAGTCCGACGTCTCCGTGATCCGGAGCCCGCGCGGCAGCGCCTCGTCGAGCGTGATGTACGCCGTGACGGGGTCGCGGCGGGGGAAGAGCGGTGTGACGACGATCCCGCGGTGCTCCACGGGCTCGCCGAGCTGGAAGGTGTCGAGTGTCATGGCGGATCTCCTCTCGGGTTCACGAGGGAGTCCGTCGTCGGCGCGGCTCGCCTTACGTCGCCGTCTGACGCGGCCGCTCGTAAGATCCGCCCATGTCGGACGCGACTCAGCTCTCGATGCGCGATGCGCGGGATGCAGAGGACAAACGGCTGCTGGAGAACGGGGAGATCGATCTCCTCCTCGCGGGCTGGGTCGAGACGATCCGCGGCAGGTGTATCGCCAGGATGCGCGGCACCGTGGGTGAGGATGTCGCGCAGGCGGTGTGCGAGCGGCTGTGGCGCGAGCTCAAGGCAGGCAAGCACCGCGACGGACGGCTGCCGTTTCGAGTGATCGTTCACTCCGTGATCGGTTGGGTGTGCAGCGGCTGGAACGAGCCGGGGTGGCGCGAGAACGAGCTCTTCGACCTCGACGGCGCTGCTCCGGACGAGACGGAGGCCGTGATCGTCGACGTCACGCTCGAGCAGTTCGTCGCGACGCTGCCGACGGGCGACGGCGAGGTAGGCGCGCTCTACTACCTGGAGGCGCTCGAGCCCGCCGAGATCGCCGATCGGCTCGACAAGAAGCCGAACGCCGTGTACCAGTCGATCAGCAGGAACAAGGCGAGACTCAGGGAGTGGCTCGAGGAATGATCGTCGAGCTCGAGACCCTGCTCGACGAGCTCGCCCGCCGCCACGCGCGAGGCGAGCCGCTCGACGTCGAGGGAACGCTGCTAAAGGCCGGCGACCGCGCCGACGAGCTCGCGCCGCTGATCGAGGCCTTCCTCGAGCGCGCCCCGCGCCGCAAGCCGGGCGCCGACGCGCTCGCCTACGTGCGCTCGCTCGACGACCCGCCGATGCTGCGCGCCCGCGTCGCGAAGGCACTACGGGTGGACGATGTTGTCGACGCGATCGTCGCGGCGTGCAAGCTCCAACCGGACGCTCGGCCGAAGGTCCGGCGCTACTACCAGCAGCTCGAGGGCGGCGTTCTCGACCCGTCGCGCGTGGCGACGGCGGTGTGGGACGCGATCACCGAGATGCTCGGCCGTTCACGGGCGTCGCTGACTGCGCCGGGTCTCGGTGTTACGCCGTCCGCCGCCCCCATGTACCGAGCAGACCGGCTTTTCGAGCCTGACGAAATGCCGACACTGTCAGCGTCGATGTCCGAGCCCGAACCGCCGGACGACGTCGACGCCTTGTTCCTCGGCGACCCGAGCTAGTTGCGGACGTCGGGCAGTTGGCTCAGGGCGTCAGGATGTTCGGCCCCGTCTCACCCTGGGACGCAACCATGAGGTCGGCAGCGGTTGCGCGCGGCAACGAGGTGTGTCAAGCCGTTACCGCTACGCCAGCCTTGGCAGAGGAGTCGATTGGCCCGGTCTCCAGCGGCGCACTGGTCGGCTGACCGGGCCGTAGTTTGCTGGTGATTCGTGCGCACGAGCGAGTCTGGGTCGAGAGTTCGGGCGTACGATTCGCGACCCGGGTCCGGTGACGGCTCGGCCCTCGACATGGAGGAGGCGCGATGCCCACCGACCCGCACCTCGACGTGTCTGAGGCCGTGCGCGTACAGATCCTCGCGACCGAGCATTGGAGCCTGCTCGCGACGAGGAACATCACATACGGCGCGATCTACAGCCGGGCCACCATCTTCCTGACTGTCGTGTCCGCGGCCGTCGTTGCGTTGGCCCTTGCTGCCGAGGCGACCGAGTTCGGCGACCGTTTCTACGTGTTCGCACTCCTCGTTCTGCCGGTTGCGTTCTTCATCGGGGTGGGGACATACATCCGCCTCGTCGACGCCCGGATCGAGGACTTCTGGCTCCTGTCCGGCCTGAATCGTCTCCGTCACGCCTATCTCGAGATCGCGCCGGGGCTCGAGCCGTATTTCGTGACGGGCCATCACGACGACGAGCGAGGCCTGTCCGAGACGTACGGCCCAGGCACGGAGAACCGGTTCCTCCGCCTGATTGCCAGCACGTCCACGGTCGTCGGGGTGATCGACGCCGTTCTCGCCGGGGTCGTTGGGGGCCTCGTCGCAAAGGTCGTGGGCGCAGGATCCGAGCTGAGCCTGCTCATCGGCGCAGTGGTGACTTCAGTGGTCGTCGCGCTGCTTGTCCACGCCGATAGGCGCATCATTGCGCGCGGGCGTCGCAGGCTCAAACCCCGCTTCGCCCGATCGGCGGAAGCCGGACGCATGCACGAACAGCAGGAGCCACCGTCCTCTCAGCGCGCCGACGTGCCCCAGAGCGTGCGTGCCCAGATCCTCGCGACCGAGCATTGGAGCCTGCTCGCGGCGAGGGACGTCACCTACCGCGCGGTCTTCAGTCGGGCCGCCATCTTTCTGACGGTCGTGTCCGCGGCCGTCGTTGCGTTGGCCCTGGTCGCTCGGGCGACCGAGTTCGGCGACGGTTTCACCGCGTTTGCACTCCTCGTTCTGCCGGTCGCTCTCTTCGTCGGGGTGGCGACATACATCCGCCTCATCGAGGCCCGGATCGACGACTTCTGGCTCCTGTCCGGCATGAATCGCCTCCGCCACGCCTATCTCGAGATCTCGCCAGGGCTCGAGCCGTATTTCGTGACGGGCCACCACGACGACGAGCAAGGTCTGTACGAGACGTATGGCCCAGGCACGGGGAGCCGGTTCTACCGCCTGATCGGCGAGACTTCCACGCTCGTCGCGGTGATCAACGCAGCTCTCGCCGGGGTCGTCGTGGGGCTCGTCGCAAACGCTGCGGGCACAGGATCCGAGCTGAGCCTCTTCATCGGTGCAGTCGTGACGACGGTGCTCGTCGTGTCGCTGGTCAACACGAGCAGGCGCCTCATCGAACGTCGGCGTCGCTTGCTCGAGCCCCGCTTTGCACGACAGGTCGAAACGGTA
>CAWCRC010000014.1:0-139676 GCA_963797805.1 uncultured Actinomycetes bacterium
AGGACACACGTTTCGGGTCCCGCTTCATGGACGCCCGAGCGAACGAGGTACCCACGGCCGTCCCGAAAGGGGCGGCCGTGGCGATGCGCGGCATCACGAAGCGATTCCCGGGGATCCTCGCGAACGACGACGTGACGTTCGACGTCGCGCCGGGAGAGGTCCACGCGCTCCTCGGGGAGAACGGCGCCGGGAAGACGACCTTGATGAACGTCCTCACCGGCCTCTACCGGCCGGACGAAGGTGAGATCGAGGTCGCCGGCCGCCTCGTCGAGCTCCATTCGCCGCGCGACGCAATGGACGCCGGGATCGGGATGGTGCACCAGCACTTTCGCCTCGTCGAGCCGCTGACGGTCGCGGACAACCTCGCCCTCTCGATGCGCGGCGAGCCCTTCGTGCGCCGTCGGCGCGAGGTCGTCCGCCAGGTCGAGCTGATCTCGGATGCGCTCCACCTGCCGATCGACCCGGACGCGCGAATCTGGCAGCTCTCGGTCGGCGAGCAGCAGCGGGTGGAGATCATGAAGGCCGTCCGGAGCGGCTCGCGCGTCCTCATCCTCGACGAGCCGACGGCCGTGCTGACGCCGCAGGAGGCCGAGGAGTTGTTCAAGACCCTCCGCGTGATGGCGGCCGAGGGTCACTCGGTGATCGTCATCACACACAAGCTCCACGAGGTGATGGCGGTCTCCGACCGCGTCACCGTGCTGCGCGGCGGGCGCGTGATCGCGACGGTGCCGACCGGCGAGGCGACCGTCGAGGGCCTCGCGGCGATGATGGTCGGCCGCGACATCGAGCTCGAGCGGCGCCAGGAGCGAAGCTCCCCGATCGGCGAGGTCCTGCTCCGGGCGGAAGGCCTCACCGCGGCCGGCGACCGCGGCTTCGATGCGATTCGCGACGTCTCGCTCGAGGTGCGTGCGGGCGAGGTGCTCGGCGTCGCCGGCGTCGCGGGGAACGGCCAGCGCGAGCTCGCGGAGGCGATCACCGGCCTCCGGCCGCTCACCGCGGGCGTCGTCACGGTCGACGGCCGCCACCTGCGCGGCGGCGACCCGCGCGAGGCGATCGCGGCAGGCGTCGCGCATGTCCCCGAGGACCGGCTGCACACCGGGGTCGCGCCGAGCCTCAGCATCGCGTCGAACGTCGTCCTCAAGTCGTATCGACGCGGCGGTGTCACGCGCGGGCCGTTCCTGCTCCTCCGCCGTATCCGCGAGCGCGCCGTCGAGCTCATCCGCCGGTACGACGTGCGCGGCGGCGGGCCCCAGCTCCCCGCACGCGTGCTGTCGGGCGGGAACCTGCAGAAGGTCGTCCTCGGGCGCGAGTTCTCGGGGCGGCCGAAGGTTCTCGTCGTCGCCGCCCCGACACGCGGACTCGACGTCGGCGCGATCGAGACCGTGCACGACTACCTGCGGCAGGCGGCTGAGGACGGTGTCGCGGTGCTCCTGATCAGCGAGGACCTGGACGAGGTGCAGGTGCTCGCAGACCGGATCGTCGTGATGTACGAGGGCGCGATCGTCGGTGAGCGGGACGCCCGCACAGCGACGACCGACGAGCTCGGGCTGCTGATGGCAGGGGTCCGGTGAGCCGGCCCACGGTTCGCATCGAGCGGCGCCTCGTCCAGCACCGGTGGCTCTCGTTCGTCGTCCCGCTCTGCTCGCTGCTCGTCGCGTTCGCGGCGATCGCCGTCGTCCTCCTTGCGACCGGTCACCCGCCCTGGCCGACCTTCAGGCGGCTGTTCGACGCGGCGTTCCTGGCCGATGGCGCGCTCTCGAACACGCTCGTCTCGGCGACCCCGCTCGCGTTCACGGGGCTCGCAGCCGCAATTGCCTTCCGCATGCGCCTGTTCAACATCGGCGCCGAGGGGCAGCTCTATCTGGGCGCGATCGGTGCGGCGGGCATCGCGCTGTACCTCGCCGACCAGCCGACGGTGGTGATCGTGCCGGCGATGATCCTGGCCGGCGCGACGGCGGGGGCCGCGTGGGCGGCGATTCCCGGGCTACTGCGGGCGTTTGCCCACACCAACGAGATCATCACGACGTTGATGCTCAACTACTGCGCCGCGCTGCTCCTCAACTACCTGATCTTCGACAGCCAGTCGTACTGGCGGGACGATTCGGCGACGGGCCAGCTCTTCCCCCAGGGCAAGGCGCTGTCCGATGCGGCGACATGGCCCGTCTGGACCGTCGGCTCGATCGCGATCCCCTTCGGCTTCGTCCTCGCAGTCGTCGTCGCCGTCGTGGTCTGGGTGCTCTACGCGCGGACGCGGTTCGGGTTCGAGGCCCAGGTGATCGCGGACTCGTCGCGCGCAGCGCGCTACGCGGGCATGCGGACCCGGCGCAAGATCGTCGCCGTCCTCTGCCTGTCCGGGGCGATCGCCGGGATCGGCGGCGCGAGCCAGATGGGCGACTTCCGGCACGTGCTCGACGCCCGGGGGCTGCAGCAGGCGAACTACGGCTACACGGGCATCGTCGTCGCCGCGCTCGCACGCTACAACCCGTTCGCGGTGGTGCTCGTCGCGTTCCTGATGGGGGGCCTCGAGAACGCCGGCTACACGCTGCAGGGGGCGGACTTCCCCTCCGGGCTCGTCGGCGTCATGGAGGGGATCATCCTGTTCGCGATGCTCGGGGGCGAGCTCCTCGTCCGCTACCGCGTCGCGATCGACCGTCCGCGCCGGCTGCCGGCGACGACGGCGGAGGCGGCCCCGTGAACGACGGCATCGTCGTGATCGTCCTCGCCGCGGCGGTCGCATACGGGACGCCGCTCCTGTTCGCAGCGCTCGGCGAGCTGCTCGCGGAGCGCTCCGGCGTGCTCAATCTCGGCGTGGAGGGGATGATGCTCCTCGGCGCGGTCTTCGGCTTCCTGTGCGTCCAGCACGTCGGCGGATCGGCGAGCGTGGCGCTGCCGATCGCGGTCGGCGCCGCGGCGCTGGCAGGCGCGGCCGCGTCGCTCATCCTCGCGTTCCTCGTGATCACGCTCCGCGCGAACCAGATCGTGTCCGGTCTCGCCCTGACGATCTTCGCAGGCGCGGCGGGTCTGTCGTCGTACATCGGGAACGACTTCGCGCTCGCGGACAACCCCGCCCGCTACTCGTTCGGGAATCTCGACGTCCTCGGGCTCGCCGACCTGCCGATCGTCGGCCCGATCGTCTTCGGGCAGTCGTGGCTCGTCTACGCGTCGTGGGTGTGCGTCCTCGCCGTCGCGCTGTACCTCGGCCGGACGCGACCCGGCCTCAACGTCCGTGCGGTCGGCGAGGCGCCGGCCGCGGCGGACGCGATGGGAATCGACGTCACGCGGTACCGCTACCTCCACACGCTCGCCGGCGGGGCGCTCGCGGGCGTCGGCGGCGCGTGCTTCAGCCTCGCGCTCACGCCCCAGTGGGTCGACGGGCTCACCGCCGGTGCCGGCTGGATCGCGATCGCTCTCGTGATCTTCGCGTTCTGGCGCCCCGACCTCTGCCTTGTCGGCGCCTACGCCTTCGGTGCCTTCTCCGCGCTCCCGCTCATCCTCCAGGCCCGGGGAGTGACGATCACCCCGCAGCTGTTCCAGGCGCTGCCCTACGTGATGACGATCGTGGTCCTCGTGGTCGTCTCGACCGGCACGGCGCGGCGGCGGCTCGGCGCGCCCGCGGCGCTCGGCGTGCCCTACGTCCGCGAGGAGCGCTAGGAGGGCGCGTCGGGGCGGACGACGGCCGCCTTCGCCGACTCCGCCATGTCGCTGCCGACCGCCTGGAGGATCTCGGGCCGGTCGAGCAGGCGGGCACGCTTCGCAGGGCTGTCGAGGCGGTTCAGGACGTACCTGTCCTCCATGATCTCCGCGAGCGGGCGCCCCCGGTCGTGCTCGCGGATCACGTACTGCGCCACGCGCTCCTCACCGGACGACCGCTGGAAGAGGGACGAGAAGAGGTCCTTGAACGCCATCGCGCGGATCCTAGCCGCGGCCGCGGCTCGGGGAATCGGCGCCCGCGGATTCCCGCGGCCACTCGAGGTTCGCGTCCGGGATCGGGTCCCCGTGCGGGTCGTGCGTCGGGTAGCCGAGCTGCTCGTCGATCCGCGCCTCGAGCTCCTCCGAGAGAACGTGCTCGAGCCGGTCGGCCTCGTCGTGCACCTCGTCGACGTCGATGCCGAGCGTCTCGGCGAGGTACAGCTCGAGCAGGCGGTGGTGGCGGATCACCTCGAGTGCCACCCGCTCGCCCTCCGGCGTCAGCGTCACGCCGCGATACGGCGCATGGACGGCGAGCGCGAGCGCGGCGAGCTTCTTCACCATCGCGCTCGCGGATGCCGGGGAGACTCCCATCCCGCGGGCCAGGGCCGTCGTCGTGACGCGATCCCCGGACACGCCGAGCTTGTAGATCTCGCGCAGGTAATCCTGGATCGCGTCGCTCAGCGTCGCGCGCGGCACACGCCGAGTGTACGAGCTGACCCGGCGCAGGGCGGTCGGCGCGGCGCTCGCACCGGTCGTGCGGTTCCCGCTTCGACCGCCGGGCGACGGTGCTAGCGTCCGCGCGTCTTGGACGTCCGAGTGGGACACAGCCCGGACCCCGACGACGCGTTCATGTACTGGGCGCTGACGACGGATCTCGTCGACACGCGCGGATTCCGCTTCGAGCAGGTGCTCGCGGACATCCAGACGCTCAACCATTGGGCGCGTGCGGCGCGGCTGGAGGTAACGGCGATCTCGCTCGCCACGTACCCCTTCGTACAGCAGGACTACGCGCTGCTGCCGCACGGCGCGTCGATCGGGTCGGGCTACGGCCCCGTCGTCGTCGCCCGCGAGCCGCTCGCCCCCGACGAGCTGCAGGGGATCGAGATCGTCGTCCCCGGCGCGCTGACGACGGCCTATCTCGTCCTCCGGCTCGCGCTCGGAGAGATCGCGGTCCGCGAGCTTCCGTTCGAGCAGATTCCGGACGAGGTGGCCAGCGGCCGTGCGGAGGCAGGACTCCTCATCCACGAGGGGCAGCTGACGTTCGACGAGCTCGGCCTCTCGAAGGTGCTCGACCTCGGCGAGTGGTGGCTGCTCGAGACGGGGCTGCCGCTGCCGCTCGGCGTGAACGTCGCCCGCCGCGACGTCGAGCGGCTGGGAGACCTCTCGGCCGTCCTCCACGATGCGATCACCTGCGGACTCGACAACCGCGCGGAGGCGCTCGACTACGCGCTGCAGTTCGGGCGAGGGATCGATGCGGCGGTCGCCGACCGGTTCGTCCGGATGTACGTCAACGAGCTCACGAAGGACTACGGCGACGAGGGCCGGACGGCGGTCGCCGAGCTCCTGCGCCGAGGAGAGGCGATCGGCGCGCTGCCCGGCCCCGTCTCCGTCGACTGGATCGCATGACGCTCGAGATGCGCGCCGTCTGCGAGCGGTGCGGTGCTCCGCTCGTCGACGACGGCGTGGCGTTCATCTGCAGCTACGAGTGCACGTTCTGCCCCGCATGTACCGCGTCGCTCGAACGGACCTGCCCGAACTGCTCCGGTGAGCTCGTCGCGCGCCCGCGGCGCGCGCCGAAGAGCGGCTGAGCCTCAGCGCCGGAGCGTGAGCGCCGCGCCGGCGGCAAGCATCGCGATCCCGAGTGCCCGCGGCCAGGTCAGCGCGATCCGCTCGAACCCGAACAGGCCGAAGCGGTCGATCACCGTTCCGGCGACGAGCTGGCCGGCGACGAGCATCGCGATCGTCGCCGTCGTGCCGATCCGCGGCGAGACGAGCGTGATCGTGAAGACGATGAACGTCCCGAGGAGGGCGCCGAGCCACAGCCACTTCGGCGCCGCCCACGCGTCGCCGAGCCCGTCGAGGCTCCGCCGGAAGATCAGGAGCGCCGCCATCGCGATCACGACCGACAGGAGCGTCGCCCACGCGAGCGCCTCGAGCGATCCGATCCGCTCGCCGAAGCGGCCCATCACCGCCGCCTGGACGGATCCCGCGAGGCCCGCGGCGAGGGCGAGCGCGGCTGCCACGGCGGTCCCTCCGCTCACGGAAGACGACGCTATACGCTCAGGCCCACGTCGAGTCGAAGGAGGGCACACATGATTCGCGCGATCGTCCAGTACGAGTCCGAGCCTGATCCCGAGCGCTACGCCCGCCACGTCGAGGACTTCGTCGCGCAGGTCGACTGCAGCGCGTTCCGTCACGGTCGCATCTTCGGCTCGCCGTTCGGGGAACCGAGCGCGCGCTACTACGCCGAGTTCGAGTGGGACGACATGACAGCCTTCAAGACGGCCGTGAGCTCGGACTCGTTCGCCGCGTCGGGCAAGGATGCGATGGAGATGGGCATCCCGTTCACGGTCGACTTCGCCGAGATCGGTTGATGCCGGAGCCGAGTCACCCGCGCCCGGTCGACCCGGAGACGCTCGGATTCGAGACGATCGTCTACGAGAAGGCGCCGCCGCGGGCGACCATCCGGCTCAACCGGCCGGAGGTCCTCAACGCCTTCGACTTCCGGATGCTGCGCGAGATCGCCCGCGCCTGCGAGGACGCCTCCTGGGACGACGACGTCCGCGTGCTCGTCGTGACCGGGGAGGGCCGCGCGTTCTGCGTCGGCGCGGACCTCCGCTCGTGGGAGGAGACGCTCGTCGGCCGCCCGCAGGAGTACTGGAAGTGGTTCGGCGCCTTCAAGGACATGCACGACCGCCTGCGCGAGCTCGGGAAGCCGACGATCGCGCGGGTCAACGGGATCGCGGTGGGCGGCGGGAACGAGCTCCAGATGGCCTGCGACCTCGCCGTCATGGTGGACGACGCCTTCATCCGTCACGTCGGGCTCGAGCACGGCTCCGTCCCGGCAGGCGGTGCGACGCAGTGGCTTCAGCTCATGGTGGGCGACCGCCGCGCCCGGGAGATCGTCTTCCTGTGCGACGCGATCCCGGCACCGCAGGCCGCGGAGTGGGGCCTCGTGAACCGGGCGGTGCCCGCCGCCGAGCTCGACGGCGTCGTCGAAGGGTGGGTCGAGAGCCTCGCGCGCAAGCTGCCGCAGACGACCCGGTACGCGAAGCATCAGCTCAACGTCTGGCGCGACATGGCCTGGCACCAGACCGTCGGCCACGCCCGGGACTGGCTGTCGCTGTCGATGCTCGGCGACGAGGCGCAGGACGCGATCACGGCCTTCCTCGAGTCGCGGGCGCGGCCCGCATCCGAGTAGGCTCGTCCCCGTGGCCGAGGAGGTGCTCACGCGACGCGACGGCGCCGTCCTCACGATCACGTTCAACCGACCCGAGGTCTACAACGCCTTCAACCGCGAGCTCCACGCAGCCCTCCGCGAGGCGCTGACCGAGGCCGGCGATCCCGCGATCCGGTGCGTCGTCGTGACGGGCGCGGGCAAGGGCTTCTGCGCCGGTCAGGACCTGAAGGAGTTCGGCGAGGTGTCGGGCTCGATCGGCGACGCCCTCGAGGCGAGCTACCACCCGAACGTCCGGCTCGTCCGCTCGCTCGCGAAGCCGGTGATCGCCGCCGTGAACGGCGCCGCCGCGGGCGCGGGCCTGTCCTTCGCCTGCGCCTGTGACATCCGGGTCGCGTCGTCGACCGCGACGTTCGTGCCCGGGTTCGTCGGGATCGGCCTCGTGCCCGATGCGGGCGGCACGTGGTTCATCCACCGGCTGCTCGGCTTCGCGCGCGCATTCGAATGGATGTCGACCAATCGCCGGCTCTCCGCCGACGAGGCGCTCGACTGGGGGCTCGTCTCCGAGGTGATCGACGGCGATGCGTTCGAGGCGCGTGTCGGCGAGCTCGCCGCCGAGTGGGCGACCCGTCCGACGCTCGCGATCGGGAGGACGAAGCAGCTGTTCGAGCACGCGTTCGCAGCCCAGCTCGACGCGCAGCTCGCGCTCGAGGCCCGGCTCCAGCAGGAGTCCGTCGGGACGGCCGACTTCGCGGAGGGCGTCAACGCCTTCCTCGAGAAGCGGCCGCCCGAGTTCACCGGCTCCTGACCGCCGCTCCGGTGCCGATCCAGGTCGTCGACTACCACACGGGCGGGGAGCCGTTCCGCATCGTCACGGGCGGCGTGCCGCCGCTCGAGGGCGCAACGATCCTCGAGCGCCGCCGGTTCGCGCACGAGCACCTCGACCACGTGCGCAGGCTCCTCGTGTTCGAGCCGCGCGGCCATGCCGACATGTACGGCTGCCACGTCGTCCCGCCGAACGACGACGGCGCGGACCTCGGTGTCGTCTTCTTCCACAACCAGGGCTACTCCACCGCCTGCGGCCACGGGACCATCGCGCTCGTGACGTGGGCGCTCGACGAGGGGGTCGTCGAGCGGCGCGAGGGCGTCAACCCGATCGTCGTCGACGTCCCCTCCGGCCGGCTAGAGACGTGGGCGACCGTCGAGGACGGAAGCGTCCGGTCGGTGCGGTTCCGGAACGTCCCGTCGTTCGTGTGGGCCAGAGGAATCGAGGCCGCCGGGCGCGTCGTCGACGTCGCGTTCGGCGGCGCCTTCTACGCCACGCTCGCCGAGCGGGTCGAGCCATCCGAGCTGCCGCGGCTCATCGCGCTCGGGCGCGAGGTCAAGGCGTCGCTGGAGGCGGCGCACGAGATCGTCCACCCGGTCGAGCCGGAGCTTCGCGACGTCTACGGCGTCATCTTCTGGCAGGAAGAGGGCGAGATGCCTCTGACGCAGCGGAACGTCGCCGTCTTCGCCGACGGCGAGGTCGATCGGTCGCCGTGCGGCTCGGGGACCTCGGCCCGGCTCGCGCTCCTGGACGACGAGGGCCGACTCCCACGGGGCGACGAGCTTCGGCACCGGTCGATCGTCGGCTCGGAGTTCACCGGGCGCGTCGTCGGCGACGCCGAGCTCGACGGCCGGCCCGCGGTGCTCACCGAGGTCGAGGGATCCGCCTACAGGACGGGGCGCGCGGAGTTCGCGCTCGACCGGGACGACCCGCTCGGCGAGGGCTTCCTGCTCCGGTAGGCGCTCAGTAGAGGTCGAACTCGCCCGCGAGCACGCCGTCGAGGTTCCCCGTCCGGTAGCCGCGGACCGAGTCCCGCACGAGCGGCGAAGGCCCGGTGCGGTAGCGGCGGACGACGGCGTTCGGCGAGGGCGCTGCGGCGAGCGCGGCGCGGGCGACCTCGTCGAGCCGCTCGCCGTCGGCCGGCGGCGTGGTCCCGCGTGGAGCCACGGTGACGCGCACCGTCTCGCGCTCGGCCACGCGCTCGCCGTCGACGCTCGCGTGCTCGAGGACATGCAGCCCCGCTTCGGGGTGCAGGAGCCGCCAGCATCCGAGGCCCGAGATCGCGAGAACATGCGCGCCGGCGGTATCGGCCGCCAGCCGCTCGAGCCGCATCCCCCGCGCGCCCGCCCACGCCTCGTACATCTCGGCGATCCGGCTCGCGAACGACGGGTCGGCGTCCTGCGACGACACCTCGACGACGAGCTCGTACGGGTCGCCCTGAGCGAGGCCGTCGAGGGCGCTCCCGAGCACGTGCAACCGGCCCGCGAGCAGCTCCACGAGCTCGGTCCCCGCCGCCCTGTCCGCGCCCATGCTCCGCTCGAGCCGTCCCGCGAGGGCGGTCGCGGTCTTCGTGGCCGCCTCGAGGCGGTCGAGGTACTCCGCCTTCGCGAGGACGTCGAACCGGCCGGCGGTCTCCCAGAACGCCGGCTCGCCGAGCGCGGCGAGGGCGCCGTCCTTCTGCGGCTCGAGCGCCCGGACGGCCTCGCGCACGCGCTGCGCCTCGGCGACGAGAAGGCGTGCCGATGCCTCGTCGCCGCGGCCGGTGCGGGCGAGGGTCCGCACCTCCGGCGGGCTCTCCGGCTCCTCGGCGACGAAAGTGGCCTCCGCGTCCGGATCGACGAAGACGACCTCGATCCGGTCGCCGGCGGCGCTCACGAACAGGAACTGGTCTCCGTCCGGGACGGTCTGCTCGACGATGGCGGCGGCGACGGGCGCGAGGACGTGCTGCTCGATCGCGCGCCGGAGCGGACGCGCGCCGAGGGTCGGGCTGAAGCCCTTGTCGATGAGGAAGGCGTAGGCGGACTCGTCGACCTCGACGGCCCACGGCCGCTCGCGGAGACCGCGGCGGCCGAGCGCCTCGCTCAGCTCCTTGTCGAGGAGCGACCGCATGGACGACCGCTCGAACGGGCGGAACATGACGACCCGGTCGATCCGGTTCAGGAACTCGGGGCGGAAGGTCGTTCGGAGAGCGCGCTCGGCGAGCGCCACGCTGAACGCACCCGCGGCCGGCTCGAATCCGAGGCCGGTGCCGGCCGCGATCGCCGAGCCCACGTTGGACGTCAGGACGATCACGGACCGCCGGAAGTCGACCAGCTGCCCGTGCGAGTCGGTGAGCCGGCCGTCGTCGAAGACCTGGAGGAAGACGTCCCACACCGGCTCCGACGCCTTCTCGAACTCGTCGAGCAGAACGACGCTGAACGGATCGCGGCGAACGGCGGAGACCAGCCCCGCGCTCCGCCCGCCGATCTCCGTGTCGGAGAGGAGCCGCTCGAGCGACTGCGGTGTCTGGAACTCGCTCATGTCGAGCCGGACGAGCCGATCGGGCGAGCCGAACAGGAACCGTGCGAGCGTCTTGGCGATCTCCGTCTTGCCCGTTCCGGTCGGCCCGAGGAAGAGGAAGACGCCGAGCGGCCGACCCGGATCCGTGAGCCCCGCCTTGATCATCGCGATCCGCTCGACGACGCAGGTCACGGCGTCGGGCTGCTGGAGGATGCGCTCGTCGAAGAACGCTCGGACGTCCTCGAGGCGCAGCGGCGCCGCCGGATCGAGGAGGGCGAGGGGCAGCCCGGTCGCCGCGGCGAGCGTGGCGAGCACGTCGCTCCCGTCGAACCCCGAGAGACCCTCGTCGTGCGCCTCGAGCGCGGCCGCGTTGACGAGGCGGAGAAGGCCGCCCGGCGGTGCGACTCCGGGGAGGAACTGCTGCGCAAGGTCGGAGCTCCGCACGAGGGTCTCGTCGTCGGTCGTGACGTCCAGGCCGTCGTGCTCGAGCGCATGCCGCGCGACGGCGATCGAGTCCTCGTCATCGAGCGTTCGCACGCGGATCGCCTCGAACGCCGTCATCACCCGCGGTCGGTCCGCCCGGATGACGTCGAAGGCCGTCGGCGTGACCTCTGCGACGAGCGTCATCGAGCCGGCCTCGACGTGCGGGAGCATGGCGTCGAGAAGCCCCTGCGGGCTGCGATGGTGCTGGCCGGCGAAGAGCGCCTCCTGGAGCTCGGGCATGACCCAGACCGTGTTCCGTCCGCGCATCCCGTCCGCGAGCTGCTTCACGCGGCCCTCGATCTCCCCGATGAAGACCTGGCCGGCGATCACCTGCGACGCCGCCGCCTCGAACACCGTGACACCGTCGATCCGGTCGAGTGCGGCGCGGGCGAGCGCGGACTTCCCGGCTCCGTGCTCGCCGACGAGCAGGACCGAGCGCCGCGGCTCCGCCGTCAGCGCCGAGACGACGAGGTCGACGACCTCGCTCCGGCGGCCCGTGAGGAGGGTCGGCGGTCGGTCGAACGGGCGCTGCCAGACCCGGCCGATCGAGCCGAAGAGCTCGAGGACGCGCCATTCCTCGAACGCAAGGCGCACCTGATCGCCCATGTCCCCGCCGAAGCGATGGAGGTAGCTCTCGAGGTCTTCGGCCTGTGCGGCCGTCACGTGGCCGCGGAACGACTCGACGTCGATGGGCTCGCCCGCCTCGATCCTCGCCCTCACGAAGTCGGCGACGTACTCCGGGTAGATCCCCTCGGTCCGGCCGAGAATGCGACCGATCGCGCGGCCGGGGGCGTGCCGTGCGATCGCGCGGAGCTGGAACGCGTCCTCGCTGTGCGACGGGCGCGGCAGCGAACGGATCGCTGCGTCGACCCAGTCCTCGGGGACGTCGTCACGGCGTTCGAGTGCGGCGAGGGCCATCGACGCGGCGAATCCATCCGGGTGGCGCGCGAGCTCGATCACCTCGGACACCGGTGTCGTCTCATCGGCCAGCGCCGCGACGGCCGCCTGGAAGCGCGGCTCGTGCTCGAGTGGCTCCGGCGAGTCCGTGAACACCTCCTCCTCGTCGTCGAGCGCCGTGGCGCAGGCCAGGGCGACCTCGATCCCGCCGAGGTCGTCGTCCTCGAGCGCCGCGCCCGTCTCGTCCGCCACCTGCTCCTCTTCGATCTCGTCGGCCCCTCGCCCGGCGCGCGACGCCGAGACGGATAGCCAGGCGATCGCGCCGAGCGCGATGAGCCCGACGCCCGCGAGGAAGCCGACGATCAGGTCGAACAGGTCCACGTGCGGCGGAGCGTCGCGCCCTCGCCACGGGCCGTCAAGAGGCGCGCCGCCGGCTCAGCCGAGCAGGGTCACGACCTCGTCCTCCTCCGGAAAGCGCCCCTCGCTCTGCTTGGAGAAGAGGAGGCTCCCGTCCGCGACGACGTCGTACTGGCTCCGGTCGCCTTCGACGGCGACTGCCTCGTGGCCTGCGTCGTTGAGCGCGGCCGCGAGACTCGCGGCCCGAACGTCGTAGCCGTTTCAGACGGGGCAGTAGAAGATCTCGACCCGCACGATCGACACCCTATCCAAGCCGTGGATCGCGGCAGCGGTCGGGCTCGGGCTCGGGAGCGGCTACCGAGGTGCGATCCGCTCAGATCGTCTTGAACTGCTCGAACGGCTGGCGGCAGGCGTTGCAGTAACGCAGCGAGCGGCACGGAGTGGGGCCGAAGAGGTTCTCGAGCTTCGTGTCGGTCGAGCCGCACCACGGGCAGCGAAACGGGCCGCGCTCCAGCTGGACGAGCGTCGGCCCGGCGGCCGAGCGCGGCGTCGGCGGCGCGAAGCCTGCCGCGCGGAGCTTCTCGCGTCCGGCCGGCGTGATCAGGTCGGTCGTCCACTCCCGGTCGGTCCGGACGCGTACGTCGGCTTCGGCGCCGAGCGCCGCGAGCTCGGAGACGATGGCCCGCGTCATCGCCTCGAGCGCAGGACAGCCGAGGAACGTCGGCGTCAGCTCGACGCCGACACTGCCGTCCGAGACCTCGACCGCCGTCACGACGCCGAGGTCGACGAGCGAGATGACCGGGATCTCGGGATCGGGGATGCGCGCGAGCGCGACCCAGACCGCGGTCTCCGAGAGCGCCGTGGGCGTCGGCGTCACCAGCGCGCTCCGGCGGGAGCCGACCGGCGGACCGAGGTCATCTCGTCGTGCAGCTCCGCGAGCTCGGGCTCGTGGCGGCCGCGAACGGCGGGCTCGACGTCCGGGAGCGCCCGGTCGAGCCGCTCCTCGAGCGTGCGTCGCAGCTCCGGCCGCTGGCCCTCGTCGAGCACCCCGAGCCCGTAGGGCCAGAGCTCGTCGAGCGCACGGTCGAGCCGCTTGCGGCCGTCCGCGGAGGCGAGGAGCCGGTCGAGCCACATCTCGGCGTGCATCCGGTGGTAGACCTCCTCGCGGTCGATCCGTGCGGCGATGCCCGCCACGACCGGGTCGTCGGATGCCGCGAGCGCCTCGATCCGGATCGCGTCGGCCGTCTCGTAGAGCACGTGGCGCGCGATCGTCGCCGCCCAGTCCATCCGGCGGAGCTGGACGAGGGGCGCGCACCGGTACTCGTCGAGCGGCCGGTCGTACGCGAGCGCGTCTGCCGTGGAGCCGAGGTCCTCGGCGGCGATCTCGTAGAGCGCGCGGGCGTGACCGATCTCGTTCTGCGCGATCGAGGAGAACGCGACGTCCTCCTCGAGGAACGGCGCGATCCCGGTCCACTCCGAGTTCCGCCAGCCGACGATCAGCTCGTCGTCTGCCAGCGGGAGGAGGGTCTCAGCTCTCGAGAGTGCCGGCACGCTGTCGGGCCTCCTTGAGGCGCTCCTTGATCGAGTAGCCGTCCACGCGGCGGTACTTGAGGTCGAACTCGTCGACGAACTCGTCGATCTCCGCGACGGCCTCGCGAGGGACGAGCCAGAGCGCCTCCGACTCGCCGCGGCGGCCGTACTGCTCGCGCGCGTAGATCTCGGCGAACCGCTCGTCGGGAGCGGCGATCGAGCCCGCGTGCTGCATCGGGGCGCCGGCGCGCTCGCGGCGGAAGACCTCCCAGACGAGCGCCACGGTCACGCCGCCTCGGCGAGCACCGTGCGCGAGACCCAGTCGACCTCCTCGCGCGAGAGCCGCCGGAACGCGAGGCGCTCGGCGGAGGCGGGGCCGTGACCGGACACGACCGCCATGAGCCGGTCCCAGTCGGGCTCGGTGTACCTCCAAGTGCCGTCGTCACCGCGGCGGAGCTTCGAGTCCGGGACCGTCAACCCGAGCTCCCAGACCTGCGGCACGTAGCCCTCGAGAAACTGCTGGCGCGCCTCCTCGTTCGCCTGGCTCTTGATCCGCCAGTGGACCATCGGGTCGTCGTCGGCGGGGATGGGGTTGCCGTGGAACATCATCAGCGGCTCCCACCAGCGATCGAGTGCCTCCTGGACGAGCTCCCGTTGCTCGTCGGTGCCCGTCACGAGCGTGAGGACGACGTCGCGGCCGTGGAGGATGTGGAAGGACTCCTCCCAGCAGATCTTCCGCATGATCCGCGCGTACGGTGCGTAGGAGCACTTGAGGAGCGCCTTCTGCGAGATGATCGCCGCCGCGTCGACGAGCCACGCGATCACGCCGACGTCGCCCCACGTGCGGGTCGGGTAGTGGAAGACGTTGTGGAACTTCGACTTGCCCGCGATGAGGTCGTCGAGGCAGGCGTCGCGCGGCTTTCCGAGGTCCTCGACGACGCGGTAGAGCAGCTGCGCGTGGCCGACCTCGTCCTGGATCTTCGCGGTGAGCGCAAGCTTCCGCTGGAGCGTCGGCGCGCGGAGGATCCAGTCGCGCTCGGGCAGCACGCCCATCAGCTCAGAGTTCGCGTGCATCTCGACGAACTTCTGGAGGCGCGCCCGGTACTCGTCCGGCATCCAGTCGCCGGTCTCGAGGAGACCGCCGGACTGGACGTGCTCCAGGAACTCCATGGTGCGGCCGTCCACACCTCCGATGCTACCGAACGATCGGTAGCATCGTCCACATGGCGACAAGGCGCGACGCGCTCGTCGACGCCGCAGCCCGGCTCTTCGCCGAGCGTGGCTACCACGGCACGTCGATGGCCGATCTCGCCGAGGCGATGGGCGTCCAGAAAGGCTCGCTCTACTCGCTCACGGACTCGAAACAGGAACTGCTCGTCGCGGTGGCGCGCGACGGCGCGACGGCGTTCCACGTGGCGCTCGACCGGGTGCCGGACGATGCGCCGCCGCTCGAACGGATCCGCGTTGCGCTCCGCGGCCACCTCGCCACGGTTGCGGCACAGTTGGACGCGGCCACGGTGTTCACGCGCGAGTGGCGCTTCCTCGAGGAGCCGGAGCGGTCGGTCTTTCTGGCGGAGCGGCGGCGCTACGAGGCGCGCTGGCACGAACTGCTGCGGGACGCGTCCGAACGCGGCGCGCTCCGTGCGGACCTCGACGTCGACGCAGCCGTCCTGCTCGTCCTCTCGGCAGCGAACTGGGCGTACACCTGGCTCCGGCCCGGCGCGGACACGGACGCGCTCGCCGACCGCTTCTTCACGATTCTCGGCGACGGGATCCGCGGCTACGCCACGGGGCCTCGCGGCGGCGCCTAGCGCGCCGGGCACATCGAGGGCATTGCCGGAAGCAGCACTACCATCGGCCGCATGAGCGGTCTCCTGATCGTCAACCCGCGGGCGAGCGGCGTCACGGACGCGCTCGCCGAGCAGGTGCGCGACGCGCTCCACGGCCCGATCGAGGTCGTGCTCACCGAGCGCGGCGGGCATGCCGGGGAGATCGCCCACGCGTACGAGGAAGAGGTCGACGCGATCTACGTCTTCTCCGGCGACGGCACCTACAACGAGGTGCTGAACGGGATTACGAGCCAGATCCCGCTCGGGTTCGTCCCGGGCGGCGGGACGAGCGTGCTTCCGCGCGCGCTCGGGCTCCCGCGGGACTCGGTCCGTGCGGCCGGCCTGCTGGCGAACGCGACGACCCGGACGATCGGGCTCGGCAGGGTGAACGGGCGGCGGTTCGCCTTCAACGCGGGAATCGGCCTCGACGCGGAGCTCGTCCGGCGGATCGACTCTCGCGGCCGGCGCGAGGACGGGCGGCGCCCGGGGGACATCGCATTCGTGAGCGAGGCGATTCGGCTCGTCTCGTCGCGCCGCGGCCGGTTCCCGGACGCACTCGAGGTGGAGGGCGCGGGCCGTGCTGCCTTCGCGCTCGTGGCGAACTGCGATCCGTACACCTACGCCGGCCGGCTCGGCATCCGGGTCGCACGCGGCGCGTCGTTCGACCTCGGGCTCGACCTCGTCGCGCCGTCCGCCGTCCGTGCCCGCGACCTCCCCCGGGTGGGGGTGACGCTCCTGCGCGGCGCCCGGCCGCGGAAGGACTTCGTCGTCCTCCACGACGTCGACCGCGTCGTCGTCCGGTGCGACGCGCCGCTGCCGCTGCAGGTCGACGGGGAGGATCTCGGCGACGTCGAGTCCGCGGTCTTCGAGTCCGAGCCGCGCGCCGTCACCGCGCTCGTCGCCGTCTGAGGCGGATCAGCCGGGACGGCGGGCGCGCGGGCCGAACAGGTCGGTCCAGCGCCTGCCGATGCCCTTCGCGAATTGCGTCTCGAGCATCCGGAAGTGGTCGTCGAGCACCTCATCGAGCGCGGCCGGGTCGCGGCGCTCCATGGCGTGGATCTGGCGGCGATGGACGTCGAGCGTCTCGCGGTCGTAGGCGACTCCGCCCGAGTATGCGTCCCGGATGGGGGAGAGGCCGCGCGCGACGCCGCGCATCGCCGCCTGGATCGTGTCGTTCCGGCACGCGCGGACGAGGGCTCGGTGGAACATCGCGTCGGCCCGCATCACGCTCGAGCGCTCGCCGAGGTGCCGCTCCAGCAGGTCGACCGTCCGCTGGAGCTCGGACATGTCGGCAGCGGTCGCGGTGCGCATCGCCTCGTGCGCGACGGCCCGCTCGAGCACCCGCCGCGCGTGGAGGACGTCGATCGCCGCGTCCTCCTCGAGCTTCACCGCGGAGAAGATCGCCACCGCGGGGACGAGATCGGTCACGACGAAGACGCCGCCCGACTTGCCCCGCCGCACCTCGACGAGCCCGGAGAGCTCCAGCACCCGGAGCGCCTGGCGCAGCGTCGGCTTGGAGATCCCGAGCTCCGCCGCGAGCGCGCCCTCGTTCGGGAGGCGGTCGCCGGAGCGGAGCCCGCGCGCGCTCGATCGCCTCGGTCAGGTGCTCGATGGCGGCCTCGAACGTCCGGGTCGCGCGGATCGGTTCCACCGAGAAGCGCGTGGAGTCGGCCATGGCGAGAGAGTCTCGCAGGATCGGCTGCAGAAAAGCTTGACAGCAAAACAGAAACGCTGTTTCACTTCAGGTATGACCGAGCTTTCGGCCGTCGAGCAGGGGCTGCACCGCGTCATCGGCGTCGACGGCGAGCCCGACCGCAGGGTGGACGGGCTCGACGACGACGGCTTGCTTGCCATCCACCGGTCGCTCGTCCTCCTCCGGACGTACGACGAGCGATCGGTCGTGTATCACCGGCAGGGGCGGATCGGCACGTATGCGATCTTCCGCGGCCACGAGGCGATCCAGGCAGGCGCGGTGCACGCCCTCGAGGAGAGGGACTGGATCTTCCCGAGCTACCGCGACTCGGCGATCGGCCTGCTCCGCGGGCTGCCTCCGGCGACGATCCTCCAGTGGTGGCGCGGCCACCCCTCAGGCTGGTGGAACCCGGAGGACGTCAACGTGGCGTCGATCTGCGTGCCGATCGCGACGCAGGTCCCGCACGCGGCGGGCCTCGCCTGGGGCCTGCGGCTCAAGGGATCGGACGCCGTTGCGGTGACGCTGTTCGGCGACGGCGCGACCTCCGAGGGCGCCTTCCACGAGGGCGCGAACATCGCGGCCGTCATGAAGGCGCCGCTCGTCCTGCTCTGCAACAACAACCAGTGGGCGATCTCCACGCCGCTCAGTGCCCAGACCGCCGCCGCGCGCCTGGCCGACAAGGCGATCGGCTACGGCATGCCGGCGCTCCGCGTCGACGGGCACGACGTGCTCGCCGTCTACGAGGCGATGAAGGAGGGCGTCGAGCGGGCGCGCGCGGGCGAGGGGCCGACGTTCGTGGAGGCGGTCACCTACCGCTCGGCCCCGCACGCCACCGCCGACGACCCGAGCCTGTACATCGACCCCGAGCGCGTCGCTGCAGAGCAGGAGCGCGACTGCGTCGCGACGTTCGAGGCATACCTCGAGCGGCTCGGCGTGCTCGACGACGCGCGGAAGGCCGCCGTCAAGGAAGAGGCGCTCGCGATGATGCGGGCGGGGATCCAGGCGGCCGAGGACGAGCCTGCGGCGGGCCCCGAGCTCGTCTTCGCGCACGCCTACGCCGAGCCGCCCGCGTCGCTCGCCCGCGATCTCGACGAGCTCCGGCGGGTGCACGCCCTGTGAGCGCGACCGCCGTCGCGACCCGCGAGCTTCTGCTCGTGGAGGCGATCAACGACGCGCTCCACGTCGAGCTCGCGCGCGACGAGACGGTGATGGTGCTCGGCGAGGACGTCGGGCGCCTCGGCGGCGTCTTCCGCGCGACCGTCGGACTGCGCGACCGGTTCGGTGCCGACCGCTGCGTCGACACGCCGATCTCCGAGGCCGGGATCCTCGGCGCCTCCGTCGGGCTCTGCATGGCGGGGTGGCGCCCGGTCGTCGAGATGCAGTACGACGCGTTCTCCTACCCCGGCCTCGATCAGCTGATCACGCACGTCGGCCGGTACCGCTGGCGCACCGGCGGGCGGATGGGCTTCCCGCTCGTCGTCCGCATGCCGTACGGCGGAGGCGTCCGGGCGCCGGAGCTCCACGACGACTCGCCGGAGACGTACTACGTGCACACCCCGGGCGTGAAGGTCGCCGTCCCGGCGACGCCGGCGGACGCGAAGGGCCTCCTCGCGGCGGCGATCCGCGACCCGGATCCCGTCGTCGTGCTCGAGCCGAAGCTCGTCTATCGCACCGCCCGCGGCTCCGTGCCGGAGGGCGAGCACGTGGTCGAGCTCGGGCGCGCGCGCGTCGCCCGCACCGGGACCGACGTGACGCTCGTCGCCTGGGGCGCGATGGTCGACGTCTGCGAGCGCGCGGCGGAGGCGCTGGCCGGCGAGGCGTCGGTCGAGGTGCTCGATCTCCGCACGCTGAAGCCGCTCGACGAGGAGGGGCTGCTCGCCTCCGTGCGGCGGACCGGCCGCTGCGTCGTCGTGCAGGAGGCGCCCCGCACGTGCGGGTTCGCCTCCGAGGTCGCGGCCCTGCTCGCGGAGCGGGCGATCCTCGACCTCCACGGCCCGGTGCTGCGGGTGACGGGCTTCGACGTCCCGTACCCCTACTGGCAGCTCGAGGACTGGTACATGCCCTCCGTCGAGCGCGTCGTCGACGCGGCACGGCGGGTGCTCGCCTTCTGACGACCTGAAGGCGGGGGTGGGCTGGCGCCCACCCCCCGCTTTGTCCCCCGGCGACGTGCGCGGATCAGCGCGCGTGGTTCAGGAAGTAGCGCTTCCCGACGTCCTGCGCGATCCGCGGGAAGTGCTTCGCCGTCTCCTGCATCGTCGTGCGGTAGTGGAGGCCGCCCCAGACACGCCCGTTCTCGACATCCTCGACGAGGTCGTCGAGACGCTCGTAGGTGCGCGTTGTCTGGCGAGGAGCGCTCGCGTGTTGGCAGGCAGCCTCCTGATCGTGGTGTTGCGGACGTCGCGTCATGAACGCAAAGGCGTCAAGGAGCTAGCACCCCGGTAAGAGGAGGGCACCCACCCAACCACTCGCCTGCCCCCACCGTGGTCACTGCTGAGCCGGACTCCTAGCCTCGATCGTGCTCGAACGTAGATCGACACAACAGGAGCGTCTCGACGAGCGAATCCCGGCAACTGTCCGTTCGATCGCGAATTCGCTCCATTACCCGAAAGGGGATTTCAGGTGACAAGAGGTCAGATTGAGCCAGCTCGGCGTGCGTCGGAGGCGGGTGGCGGTGGCAGGTCTGCTTGCCGGCGCCGTGGGGGCCGCGGTCGCGTTCACCGCGGCGCAAGCGTTGGCGACGACAGGCTCGGGCGCTGTCAGCACCTACATGGCTCGCGGGCCAGTGTCGCAGTCGGTCGTAATCGGAGTCCCGAAGTCCGTGACAGCCACGAAGGTTGTGCGAGTCCGCGTCAAGGGCAAGGTCGTAAGGACGCGCGTGAGCTTCACGTATCAAACCGTCACTCCGTTGATGTCCTGTGGGGAAGCCACGGCATGCGATACGGCGTACCAGCAGCTGACGATCCCGCCCGGCGGGCACACAGGCTGGCATACGCACCCAGGGCCGACGTTCGTCGCCGTCGCGCAGGGGGAGGGAACGCTCTACCACGGAATGTCGGGCTGCCCATCGTTCAAGTACGGGGTCGGCGCAGGCTTCATGCAGCCACCGACCGAGGTCCACAACATGAGGAACGAGGGCTCGACGCCGCTGGTCTTGTGGGCCTTTTACGCGCTTCCTCCCGGCACACAGAGCACGGCAATCCGCATTGATCAGCCCCAGCCTGCGGAGTGCCCGAACATTCCGTAACTCGAGGAGGCCTCGGTGCAGGAGCGGCGCTTGGGCAAGCGCTGCTCCTGCAACCGCGATCCGGCCCGCAACAGCGCGAAGCGTCATGACGTGGTCGGTGGGCGACTCTCTACGCCCGTGTCGCCACCCGAAGCGTAGAAGGAGACCGATGCTCCGCTTGCGGAACACGTTCCGTGCACAGATCTGGGCCGCCATGGGGGCCGGCTCGATTGCAGCGCTCGTCATCGCGCCGTCGGCGTTGGCCCACGCCAGGCTCGATTCGTCGACGCCGTCGAACGACGAGGTGCTTCGCCGTGCTCCGGAGCAGGTCGTGCTCACCTTCAGCGAGCCCGTCGAAACGGCTTTTGGCTCCGTTCGTGTCTACGACGGTGCTGCCCGCCGGGTTGACGACGGACGCACGACACGACCCGATCCGAGTGCAGTGGCAGTCGGTTTGCCGTCGGATCTCGGTCGGGGCACCTACACCGTCGCTTGGCGGGTCGTGTCCGCGGACTCGCATCCGGTCAGCGGCGCATTCGTCTTTCACATCGGAAAGCCCGGGGTGGGTGCTGCCGGCGTCGTTGGCCATGTCCTCGATGAGCAAGCCGGCTCGCAGACAGTCGACCGCGCGTTCTGGCTCGTCCGCTTCCTGAGCTTGACGCTCATCTTGCTCTGTGTCGGCGGGGCAACTGCGCTTGCGTTCGTGCTGGCTGGGGCGCCCGTCGCGGTGCGCAGATCGCTGTGGATCCTCCTCGCATCCCTCGCAAGCGGGCTCGCCTTGCTCGCGGTTGCGGGTATCGGGCTCCAGGGCGCGCAGGCAAGCGGGCTGGGGATCGACGCGGCCCTGCGTCGATCTCTGATCGGCGACGTCCTCGACACTCGCTTCGGCCACGCATGGCTGTTGCGTGCCTTGCTCGCGGTGCTTCTCGTGTCCGTGGCGGTGATTGCCGCGCGGCGGACGGTGCGAGACGACGCGTCTCTCGCTGCGGTTGCATGTGGGCTCGGGGTACTGATCGCGGCCACACCGGCCATCTCCGGACACGCACGCGTGGAGGGCGGAGTCGCACTTACGAGCGACTGGGTGCACGTCGTTGCAGCCTCAGGTTGGGCGGGTGGACTGGCGTTCCTCTTGATCGCCCTGTGGCGAGTTCGAAGCGAGGAGCGCTGGCAATTCACGGCGAGGGCGGCTCCGCGGTTCTCTGCGCTCGCTGTCGTCTCCATTGCGGCACTCCTAACAGCGGGTGTCATCAGCGGTTTCTTCGAGGTTGGCTCGTGGCGCGGCCTTTGGGAGACGACGTTCGGCCAACTCTTGCTCGTCAAGGTGGCACTCGTTCTACCGGTGCTCGCACTCGGTGCGTTCAACAACCGCGTTTCCGTCCCGCGCCTTCGAGCCAAGATTGCCTCGGCGCTCGAACGAAGGCGGTTTCTGGTGTCGGCTGCCGTCGAGCTCGCCCTCGCTGTCGTCATCGTCGGCGTTACGGCGGCACTCGTCGCCGAGCCACCGGCAAAGGCGCAACTGGTCGGGGAGACCGGTCCCGTCTCACGTGACGTGTTCGTGCATCCGTACCAGGTCAACGTCGTCGTTGATCCCGGCCGAACGGGTTCAAATCAGCTCCGCGTCAATGTGCTCGACCATCTCACCGGCCAGCCCGCGAAGGTGGCTGAGATTCGCGTAATCGCCTCACTGCCGGCCGCAGGGATCGGTCCTCTACGACTACAGGCGGTCCCGGCGGGTCCTGGTCATGCAGTCGTCCCGCGAGCGACGTTTCCACTCGCGGGGCGATGGACGCTCCGGCTCGACATTCGCCGAGGCGAGTTCGACCAGAAAAGCACTCAGGTCATCGTCCCAATCAGAAAGGACTCCGACACATGAAGACTCGTCTCGCGCTGCTCGTGGCTGTCGCCACGGTTGCGGCACTCGCAATCGTCGGCGCCGCCCAGGCGCATGTAACCGTGCACCCGAATGCGCTTCCGGCAGGCGGCTTCACGGTGATCAACATCCAGGTTCCCAACGAGCGCGGCAACGCGTCGACCGTCAGGATCGACGTGCAGTTTCCGAACGGCATCTACATCGCCTCACCTGCGGTGATGCCGGGGTGGAGAAGCCGCGTGATCACGAAGAAGCTCTCGAAGCCGGTGGAGATCGAGCGAGGCTTCTCCGTCTCGAGCCGCGTCGACCGCGTCGTCTTCTCGGGCGGTCGGATCGGACCGGGGCAGTTCCTCTCGTTCCCGGTCTCGATCAAGGCACCGGCCGTAAAGGCGGGCACGTTGCTGACGTTCAAGGCGCTCCAGACGTACTCGAACGGTGAAGTCGTGCGTTGGATCGGCAACCCGAGCGCGGATGAACCGGCGCCGCAGGCCATGATTCGTCAGGCGTCCTCGCCAGTGCTCGACTATCCGGCTGGCGCGAGCGCGGCACAGCAGAGCATGGGCAACACGCTCCAGGGCTTCGTCTTCGGGCTCCCGCTCGGCGTGCTTGGAACCTATCTGGCGCTTCGTCGCCGCAGGCAGACGCTGTGAAGCGAGCTCTCCTCGGTGTCGCCCCAACGGCGCTCGTCGTATGCTCCGCTGCAGCCGCTCATGTCACCCTGGCGAGTAGATCGGGTGGCTGCCCGCCCGGTGCTCGGGGTGCTGGCTCCTTGACGGGGCATGCGCGATCACGGACAACTCCGAGGCGTGGGAGGAGGAGACGCCGAGCCGGTGGGGGGCGAGGGGGCAGAGCTACGGGCCTCGCGGGAGCGTCTGGTGCTCGCCGCCGACGCCGAGCGACGCGACCTCGAGCGTGAGCTGCACGGGGTCGTCCAGCAGCACTTCGTCGCCCTCGGAGTCCATCTACAGCTCGCGGCGCAGGCGGTGGACACCGACCCGTCGGCGGCGAAGGAGCTGCTCGCGTCGATGGGCCGTGACGTCCGAGAGGCCATCGCCGACACGGCGCGGCTCGCCGAGCGGATCCACCCGCCGCTCCTCGAGGCGGATCTCGCCGTCGCGCTCCGGTCTGCGCTCGCGAGCGAGGCGATCCCAGTCACCGCCGATGTCGCTCGCAGCACCTACCCGCGGCACGTCGCGCTGACGGTCTACCGGGTGTGCCTCGCGGCGCTCGCCGGGGCAGAGGGCGTCCAGCGCGCGGCGGTCGAGGTGCGGGACGAGGCCGGACGCCTCGATCTCGACGTCGAGCTCAGCGGCGCGCGTGGAACGCCGGAGCTCGGAGGCCTCGTCGACCGGGTCCAGGCGCTCGGCGGCACGCTGACGATCTCGTCGAGCCCGGACGGCGCTCGCGTCCGTGCCTCGCTGCCCGTCCCGCGATGACGCTACGGGCTCTCGGCGAGGTAGAGGATGACCGCCTTGACGCGCTTGTGGACCGCAGCCTCCCACGTGAGGCCGAGCTTGGCGAAGATCGAGTGGATCACCTTCTCGACGGATCGCTCGGTCAGCACAAGGCTCGCGGCGATCGCCGCGTTGTTCTTCCCCTCGGCCATCTCCCGGAGAACATCGCGCTCGCGCGGCGTGAGCTCGCTGAGAGGCGACTCCTCGCCGCGCGCATTGCCGGCGACGAGCTCCTCGACGACCTTCGGGTCGATCACCGAGCCGCCCGCCGCGACGGTGCGGATCGCGTCGACGACCTGCTCGATCTCCGTCACCCGCTCCTTCAGGAGATAGCCGCGGCGCGCGCTGCCGCCGTCGAGGAGCGCAAGGACGTAGGCGGGGCTCGCATACTGGCTGAGGACGACGACGCCGACGTCCGGGCTCGACTCGCGCAGCTGCGCGGCCGCCTGGATCCCCTCGTCCGTCTCGGTCGGCGGCATGCGGATATCCGTGACGACCAGGTCGGGTCGCTCGGCCTCGACCGTCGCGAGCAGCCCGTCGAGATCCCCGCAGACGGCTACGACCTCGAGACCCTCCTGCGCGTCCAGGAGCCGGCGAAGCCCCTCGCGGCTGAGGTAGTGATCCTCGGCGAGCACGATCCGGATCGGCATGCGCGGAGAATATGGCCGTGACCCCTCCGGCTCCAAAGGCGGGGGACGAGCATGTGCGCGCCGAGGGCCCGCTCGTTCTCGTCGTCGACGACAACGAGCGGAACCTGCGGCTCGCGCGCGACGTCCTGCGCGCGGCCGGGTTCCGGACGCTCGAGGCGGCGACCGGCGCCGAGGCGCTCGCGCTCGCCGAGCGGGAGCTGCCGGACGTGGTGCTCCTCGACCTCGGGCTCCCGGACCTCCACGGAACCGCCGTCGCCCGGAGCCTGAAGGAGGCGGAACGCACGGCCGGGATCCCGGTGGTCGCCCTGACGTCGTTGCCGCTCGAGGGCGGCGACTGGCACGTCGCGGCGGGTTTCGACGGCTACATGGAGAAGCCCTTCGACGTCGGCACGTTCCCCGACCTCGTCCGCGGCTACTGCGCGACGGACGCGGGCTGAGCCGTCCCCCGGGAGGGCCGGGATGCCACCACCCCGCCGAAACCCGTGGGGGCAGGCTTGGCGTGGGGCTGCGCTCGTCGTATGTTCCGCCGCGAGCCCACGAACAGGAGGCGCGGTCATGTCGGTGGTTCCTGTCAGGAGACGCGTTCCCAGTGCCCGCCGCCCCGCTCGCTACGCGTGGAGGCTCGCGGCCGGGATCGCGGTCGTCCTGCTCGCCGGCCTCGGAGCAGGGTGCTCGGGCTCGGACGACGGGGAGAGCACCGAGGCCGTCAAGCGCGTCGGGCTGATGCACGTCGGCACCGACCATGTCCCGCCGTCCCTCGACGGGATGAGGAACCGGCTCGCCGAGCTCGGCTGGGTCGAGGGGAAGAACGTGAAGCTCATGTGGCGCAACCTCGAGCCGGAGCTGGCCGACGCGCAGGCCCGCGCCTTCGTCCTCGACAAGGTCGACGTCATCGTCGCGTTCGAGGACAAGTCGATCGAGGCCGCCCAGAAGGCGACGAGCGGCGACGCGAGGAACCGCATCCCGATCGTGTTCCTCCATCCCTCCGATCCCGTCCGCGACGGGCTCGTCAAGACGCTCCGGAGCCCTGGAGGCAACCTGACCGGGGTCTTCGGCGCGCGTGACGAGGTCGACAAGCAGCTCGAGACGTACCAGCTCCTCGTGCCGCGCCTCCACCGCCTGCTCACGCTCGCCGATCCCACCGACAAGCGCACGGAGCGGCTGCTCCCGCAGCTGCGGAAGGCCGCAGCCGGCCTGCCGCGACCGGTCGAGCTCGTCGTCCGCGAGGCGACGACCGAGCAAGACCTGCGGCGCATCTTCCGCTCGCTCCGGCCCGGTGAGGTGGACGGCGCGTTTCTCCTCTCGCCGAGCCTCAGGCTCAACCACTCGTCGTTGTCGATCCGGCTCGCCCGCCGGGCCGGGATCCCGATCCAGGCACATCGCAAGGAGTGGGTCGAACAGGGAGCCCTCTTCTCGTACGGGATCGACCTGAAGCTGATCGGCCGGGCGGGCGCTCGTTACGTCGACAGCATCCTCCGCGGCACGCCGCCGTCGGAGCTGTCGGTCGAGGAGATCCCCGACATCGAGTTCGCGGTCAACCTCGAGACCGCGGCGCGGCTCGGCATCCAGGTTCCGGAGGAGATGATCATCCGCGCCGACGAGGCCTACCCGTGATCCGCGGCGCGTAGGAGCTGGCCGATGGATGCGTCCGCACGGCCCCACCGGCGGTTGATCTGGAAGTACACGGTCGTCGTCGTCGCGCTCGTCGCCGCCGCAGTCCTGTCGGTCGGGCTCACGGAGCTGTATTTCTCCTACCAGGACAGCAAGCGCGCCCTCGCGCGCGTCGAGCGGGACAAGACGACCGCTGCGGCAGCCTCGATCACGCAGCAGATGCAGGATCTCGTGCGACAGCTCGCGACGGTCGCGCAGCCGACCGTCGCGAAGGGCAGGGCCGGCCTCGTCGAGCGGAACCGGGACTTCCACCGCCTCCTCGGCCGAGAGAAGCTCATCAGCCAGCTCCGGTACCTCGACGCGACGGGACGCGAGCGCGTCCGCGCCTCACCGCTCGAGATCGACCGGGACAGCGGGATCGACCGCTCGCGCAGTCCGGCATTCCTCGGCGCGCGGGCGGCGAATCGGTACTTCGGCACGGTCTACTTCCAGCGCGGCTCACAGCCGCACATGTCGGTGGCGGTGGCCGAGCCGGGCGGAGGCGGTGTCGTGGTTGCCGAGATCGACCTCGCGTTCGTCCGCCAGGTCATCGAGCGCGCGCGGATCGGGACCGAGGGCTACGCCTATGCCGTCGACCGCCGCGGCGTCCTGATCGACCATCCGGACCGCAACCTCGTCCTCAGGCACACGAGCTTCGCGTCGCTTCCGCAGGTGCGCGCGGCGCTGCTCGAGCCGAAACGGGGGCCGGACGACGCGGTCATCACGGGACACGACCAGAACGGCACGGAGGTGCTGAGCGCCCATCAGCCGATCGCGTCGCTCGGCTGGCACGTCTTCGTCGAGGAGCCGCTCAGCGAGGCCTTCGCGCCGCTCGAGTCGGCGATCTGGCGCACCGCGCTCCTGCTCGTCGCGTTCCTGCTCCTCGCCGTCGCCACCGCGTACGTCCTCGCCCGCCGGCTCGTCCGGCCGATCGAGTCGATCCAGTCCGCGGCTGCGCAGATCGGCGCGGGGGCGCTCGACATGCGGATCGAGAACACGAGCCACGACGAGCTCGGCGCGCTCGCCGAGGAGTTCAACCGCATGGCTGCACAGCTCCAGGAGTCGTACGCGGGCCTCGAGCAGAAGGTGCAGGAGCGCACCCTGGAGCTCGCGACCGCGCTCGCCGAGCTCGACGAGAAGAGCCGCGAGCTCGAGGCCGCGAGCCGGCACAAGTCCGAGTTCCTCGCGAACATGTCGCACGAGCTGCGGACCCCGCTGAACGCGATCCTGGGCTTCTCGCAGCTCCTCCGCGAGCGGGTCTTCGGCGAGCTGAACGAGAAGCAGGAGGAGTACCTCGACGACATCCTCGGCTCGGCGAACCACCTGCTCGCCCTGATCAACGACATCCTCGACCTCTCCAAGGTCGAGGCGGGCCAGATCGAGCTGCAGGTCGCGCCGTTCTCCCTCCGCGAGGCGCTCGAGCGCGGCGTCGTGATGGTGCGCGAGCGGGCGACGAAGCGACGGCGTGCAGGTCTTCGTGACTGATCTCCCGGAGGTCGACACCGTCGTCGGCGACGAGCGCCGCGTCCGACAGGTGATCTTCAACCTGCTCTCGAACGCCGTGAAGTTCACGCCCGTGGGGGGCGAGGTGGACGTGCGCGCCGTCCAGGTCAACGGCGAGGTGCGCGTCGCGGTGTCGGACACGGGGCCGGGGATCGCGCTCGAGGACCACGACCGGATCTTCGAGGAGTTCCAGCAGACCGAAGCCGGGGCGGCACAACGCGAAGGCACCGGCCTCGGCCTCGCGCTCTCGAAGCGGCTCGTCGAGCTCCACGGCGGGCGCATCTGGGTGGACAGCGAGCTCGGGCGCGGGAGCACGTTCGTCTTCACCCTTCCTCGTGCCCCCTCGTCGCCGTGACCGGAGAGCTCATCCTCATCGTCGAGGACAACGAGAAGAACATGAAGCTCTTCCGCGACATCCTCGGCGCGACGGGCTATCGCACGCTGGAGGCGGTCAGCGGCGAGCGCGCTGTCGAGCTTGCGTGCAGCCACGCGCCGGACCTCGTCCTGATGGACATCCAGCTCCCGGGGATCGACGGTATCGAGGCGCTGGGGCGGCTGCGGGCCGACGACCGGACCGCACGGGTCCCGGTGCTCGCGCTCACGGCACAGGCGATGGAAGGCGACCACGAGCGGTTCCTCGCCGCGGGCTTCGACGCCTATGTCTCGAAGCCGGTCGACATCGCGGAGCTCGTCGCCACCGTGCGGCGCCACTGCGACGAGCGCGCCTGACCGCGGTCGCTGCGCGGCTCGGACGCGCAGGCCGCAGTATCCTGCGGCGCCGTGGCGTACGAGTTCAAGCTGCCCGACCTCGGCGAGGGCCTCACCGAGGCAGAGATCGCACGGTGGCTCGTCGTCGAGGGCCAGGCCGTCGACGAGGATCAGCCGCTCGTCGAGGTGCAGACCGACAAGACGACCGTCGAGATCCCCTCGCCCCGCGCGGGGACCGTGCTGAAGATCCTCGTCGAGGAGGGGGCGATCGCCCCGGTCGGCGCGGTGCTCGTCGTGATCGGCGAGGCGGGAGAGCAGCTGCTGCGCGCGGTCGAGGGGCAGGAACGAGACTCCGGCGCCGCGGCGGCCGAGCCGATCGTCGCCATCGTCCCGCCCGAGCCCGCGGACGCGGTTCGCGCGACGCCGGCCGTCCGGGCACTCGCGCGGGACCTCGGGGTCGACCTGGTCGGGCTGCACGGCACCGGGCCTGCCGGCCGGATCCAGGAGTCGGACGTCCGCGCCGCGGCCGTGACCAGCGACGACCTGCGCGTCCCGATCCGCGGGATCCGCCGCGCGATCGTGGAGCAGGTGTCGCGTGCGCACCGCGAGATCCCCGCGGTGACCTTCGTCGAGGAGTGCGACTTCACCGACGTCGAGGTCGGGCTCCTCGTCCCGCTCGCGATCCGTGCGTCGGCCGGCGCGTTGCGGGAGCGCCCGGAGCTGAACGCACGGCTGGACGGAGAGCAGATCGTCTTCCAGGACCGCATCGACGTCGGCGTCGCCGTCCAGACCGACGAGGGGCTCGTCGTTCCCGTCGTCCGCGGGTGCGAGCGCCTCTCGGTCGCCGAGATCGCCGCGGACGTGCAGCGCCTCGCCGAGGCTGCGCGGACGGGCACGCTCGCGGCCGAGGACCTCCGGGGCTCGACCTTCACCGTCACGAGCGCCGGCAAGCTCGGCGGACTGCTCGTCACGCCGCTCGTCAACCACCCCGAGGTCGCCATCCTGGGCCTCCACCGGATCGCGGAGCGCCCTGTCGTTCGCGACGGCGAGATCGTCGTGCGCCGGATGGGGAACGTCTCGGTCACGTTCGACCATCGGGTCGTGGACGGCGTCGTCGCGGCCGCGTTCTGTCTCGACGTGATCGACCGCCTGCAATCCGGCGACCGCGGCACCGCGTAGTACCGGGCACAGACGTCTCGCGAGACGACAGAAGGGGGAGTGAATGAGCGGGAAAGCGCTTCTCGGAGCGTTCGCGCTGGGGCTCGCCGCTGTCGGTGCCGCCGGCGCCGGGCCTCAACGCGAACTGGAGCAAGCACCTGACGGGCGCGGAGGAGGTCCCCGCGCGCGCGACACAGGCGCAGGGACAGGCGATCTTCCACCTGTCCGACGACGGAACGTCGCTCGACTTCAAGTTGATCGCGACGAACATCGACAACGTCGTCCAGGCGCACATCCACCTCGGCCCGGTCGGCTCTATCTCGCCGGTCGTCGCGTTCCTTTACGGGCCTGTGGCACCCGGTGGCGGACAGGCAGACCGGGATCCTGTCGACCGGCACCATCACGGCGGCCGACCTGATCGGGCCGCTTGCAGGTCAGTCGATGGCGCGCCTGATCAGAGAGATCCGCGCCGGCAACACGTACGTCAACGTCCACACGAACGATGGCGTCGCGCCGATCGACACGGGGCCAGGTGACTTTCCGGGAGGGGAGATCCGCGCCCAGCTGATGGAGTAACCGGCGCGCGGGGTACGGGGCGGCCTCGCACCGCCCCGTACAATCGTCCCCGTGGGCGACTGGTACGAGATCGGCGTCGCGCTCGGCCTGGGGCTCGCCGCGGGCCTGTTGCTGGCCGGCGCGCTCGCGGGCTGGAGGTACGGGCTGCTCGTGTCCATTGCCGGCGCGCTGGCGATCGGCGTCGTCGCCGGTCTCCTCGTCAAGGGCTGGCTCGGGCTGCCCGGGTCGCTCCTCGGCGCGGTCATCGGCGCCGTGTCCGCGTCCCTGATCGCACGCGGCGCTCTCCGCCGCGGAGCGACGCAGGGCGGGACGGCGTTCCTCATCGCCACGGCCTCGATCGCGGTCGCGTTGCTCGCACTCGTGCCGGTGGTCGGCTACCTCCTCGCGGTGGCCATCCCCGCGCTTGCGGCCCGTCGGGCTCGCAACGAGCCCGATCGGCACGCCGGGCTCCGCACGCTCGCGAAGTGAGCGGCGAGCGGGCCGCAGCCCCGCGGAAGCTCGTCCTCGTCGTGATCGACGGTCTGACGCCCTCGATGCTCGAGGGCTCGCTCGGCACGTCGGCCCTGCCGACGCTCACGGCCCTCGCCGAGCGCGGGACGCTCACGCGCGCGACGACGACGTTCCCGTCGCTCACCCCGGTCTGTCTCTCCTCGATCGCGACCGGCGCCCACCCCGACGTGCACGAGATCCCGCATCTCGTCTGGTGGCACCGCCGGGAGCGCCGACTCGTCGAGTACGGCTCGTCGTTCGGAGCGGCGCGCGCGGCCGGGCTGGGGCGGACGCTCCGCGACACGCTCGTCGGCATGAACGCAGAGCACCTCGGCAAGCGGGCCGTGACGGTGTTCGAGGCGCTCGCCGACGCCGGGCTCGAGACCGCCGCGGTCAACTTCACCGCCTATCGCGGGCGCACGCTCCACCGACCCGCCGTACCCCTCCTCGACGCGGTACGAGGCCCCGAGCGCTTCTACTTCTACAACCTCTTCCGCTCGGAGCGAACGGGTGCGCCGCTCTCGTTTCGCAACCGCGCTGCGGGCACCATCGACGCGTACGCCGCCGCGGTCGGGCGCTGGCTGGTGACCCGGGACGGCTTCGACTTCCTCCTCCTCTACCTCTCGGACTACGACTACGCGTCGCACGCCGCCGGCCCGGACGCCGCCGCCGACGTGCTCGAGCGGTGTGACGCGGCCGTCGGCGGTCTCGTCGGCGCCGCGGGTGGGTTGGAGGAGTTCCTCGAGCGGTATGCCGTCGTCGTCATGTCCGACCACGGCCAGACGGCGGTCACCGACATCGCGCGCCTCGGCGAGCGGTTCCGGAACGTGCCGGAGACCCTCGTCGCGGCCTCCAACCGGGCCGCGCAGCTCTACCGCCTCGGCCCCGAGGCCCCGTCGGCGCGGGAGCTCGCAGAGCGGCTCGACGGCGAGCCGTCGGTCGAGGTCGCGCTCTTCGCGGAGGACGGCGTCGTCGTCGCGCGGCGTGACGGCGCGGAGGTGCGGATCGCGGCGGGCGCGGGCGGGCTCGTCCTCGACGGCGACCCGGGCCTCCTCGACCACCCCGACGCGGTCGCCCGTGCCGAGGCTTCGGTCCGATGCCCGAACGCGGGCGAGGTGATCGTCTCGGCCACCGAGGGCTGGGAGTTCGCCGACCTCGGCGGACGGCACCACCTCGGCGGGGGCTCGCACGGGTCGCTCGTCGAGGGGGACTCCGTCGTCCCGATCCTCTCCGTGGGGCTTCACGGCGCCGCCGCGCCCGGCGCGGTCGTCGACGTTGCGCCCGCGATCCTCGCCCATTTCGGGGTCGAGGCGCCCGGCTACGCGCTCGAGCGGGCAGCGTGAGGAGAGACCCGTCGTCCGAGGAGCGCCGCGCCGGGATGGTGGAGCGCCAGCTCCGCCGGCGGGGGATCTCGGACGAGCGCGTGCTCGCCGCGATGGAACAGGTTCCCCGCGAGGCGTTCGTCCCCGCGCCGCTCGCAGATCGCGCCTACGACGACGCCGCACTGCCCATCGGCGAGGAGCAGACGATCTCCCAGCCCTACATCGTCGCCGCCATGTGCGAGCTCCTCGGCCTCACGGGGACCGAGCGGGTGCTCGACGTGGGCACGGGCTCGGGCTACGCGGCCGCCGTGCTCGACGAGCTCGCAGCCGAGGTCGTCTCGGTCGAGCGGATCCCGGCCCTCGCGGACACGGCCCGAGCGGCGCTCGACGAGACGGGGCACGCCCGCGTCGAGGTCAGGCTCGGCGACGGCACGCTGGGCGCGCCGGACCGCGCGCCCTTCGCCGCTGTCGCGGTCGCCGCCGCGACGCCCAGCGTGCCGCCGGCGCTCTACGAGCAGCTCGCGCTGGGCGGCCGCATGGTGCTTCCCCTCGGCGGTCCGCGCGGGCAGCACCTCGTCCGCATCGTCAAGACGGCCGACGGGCCCGAGCGGACGGCCTGGCTCGGCTGCCGCTTCGTGCCGCTCGTCGAGGGCTGAGACCAGGCTCCCGCGTACGACGCCCCGCCGCGACGACCGCTACCCTCGCCCGCGGGATGTCCGAGCGGAGCACGAGCAGCGTCGCGGTCGCGCGGGCGCGGATGGACGCGGCGCTCCGCCGGCGCGCGAACTGGGAGCAGCTCGTCAAGTTCTGCGTCGTCGGCGCCATCGGCTACGTCGTCAACCTCGCCGTGTACACGCTTCTCCTCGAGGGTGCGGGGCTCCACTACGTCCTCGCGGCGATCGGCTCGTTCTTCGTCGCGGTGACCAACAATTACGCCTGGAACCGCATGTGGACGTTCCGCGGCCAGCGGGGCCATGTCGTGCTGCAGGGGGCCCGCTTCTTCGTCGTGTCCCTTCTTGCGCTCGCTGCGAACCTCGTCGTCCTGCACGTCCTCGTGAGCGCGGGGCTCGGCGAGGTGGTCTCGCAGGCGATCGCGATCGTCCTCGTGACGCCGGTCAACTTCGTCGGCAACAAGCTCTGGTCGTTCCGCCACCGGCGACGGTAGCCCCGTGCCGGGCGCGCTGACTCGCGCGGGAGCGCTCGTCGCCGTCCTCCTGGCGCTCGCCGGCGCGGCGGCCGCCGCACCCCCGCCCACCACGGCCGATTCGCTCGGCGGCCGGCCCTTCGAGCCCCGGACCGGGGAGCCCCGCCTCACGGAGCAGGCGGTCCTGGATGCGTTCCTCGCAGAGCCGAAGGTCGCCGGGTGGATCGAGCGCTATCCCCCCGATCCTGCGACCGATGCGTCGTTCGACGAGGCGAAGCGCACCTGGACGGTGCGCGTCTGGTCCGGGAAGGCGGGCGAGGTCGCGCAGGGGGTCGTGGACGACGCCGACGGGCAGGTGACCGAGGCGTGGACCGGCCCGCAGGTCGCGTGGCAGATGGCGAGAGGGCGGCCGGGGGCGTTCGGTGGGAGGCTCCTCACCTCCTGGCCGGTCTGGCTCGGCCTCTCGGCCGTGTTCTTCCTCGGGCTCGTCGACCTGCGGCGGCCGTTGTCGATGCGCACGCTCGACCTCCTGGCGCTGCTCTCCTTCGGCGTCTCGCTCCTCTTCTTCAACCGCGGCCAGGTCTTCGAAAGCGCGGCACTCGCGGTGCCGCCGCTCGTCTACCTGCTCCTGCGCACAGCGTGGATCGGCTTCCGCTCCGGCGCGCGGGCAGGACCGACGCAGACGCGCTGGCCGGTCTGGCTCCTCGCCGCGGTGACGCTCTTCCTCGTCGGCTTCCGGGTCGGGCTCGACGTCGAGCACCCGCGGACGGTCATCGACGTCGGGTACGCCGGCGTGATCGGTGCCGACCGGATCCTCGACGGCCGCGCCCCGTACGGGACGATGCCCGTCGACGGAGGTCGCGCCTGCGCTCCGCCACGATCGGACGGGCGCATCCGCGAGCGGATCCAGGCGGACGGCCGCTGCGAGTCGACGAACCCGCGCGGCGACACATACGGGCCGGTCGCGTACCTCGCCTACGTGCCCGCCGTCCTCGCGTTCGGATGGAGCGGGCTCTGGGACGACCTGCCCGCCGCCCACGCCGTCGCGATCGCAGCCGACCTGTTGGTGCTCCTCGGCCTCGTGCTCGTCGGCCGCCGGCTCAGCGGCGCGCGGCTCGCCGCCACGCTCGCCTTCGGCTGGGCGGCGTACCCGTTCACGACCTACGCGCTCCTCGCGAACACGAACGACGCGCTGATGCCCGCGTTCCTCGTGTGGGGCTTCTGGCTCGCATCTTCCGAGACGGCCCGAGGTGCCGCGACGGCGCTCGCCGGCTGGGCGAAGTTCGCGGCACTCCTGATCGTGCCGCTGTGGCTCACCTATCGCTCCGGGCTGCGGCCCGTATCCGTCGCGCGGTTCGCCGCCGCCTTCGGCGTGACCACCGTGCTCGCGTTCTCGATCCTCCTCCTCGAGCCCTCGCTCTGGTCGGCGCTCGAGACCTTCTGGGACCGGACACTCGGCTTCCAGCTCGGCCGCGACTCGCCGTTCTCCGTCTGGGGCTGGGGCCAGTACCACGCGGCCGGGATCCCCGACCTCGCCTCACTGCAGACCGTCGTCCAGGTCGGGACGATCGTCCTCGCGGGCGTCGTCGCCGTCGTGCCGCGGGACAAGGGGCCGCTCGAGCTCGCCGCGCTCACCGCCGCGGTGCTCCTCGCGGTCCAGCTCTCGCTGACCCACTGGTTCTACCTCTACCTTCCCTGGGTGCTCCCGTTCGCGCTGCTCGCGCTGTTCGCCCCTCGCCTCCGGCCGGCGAGCACGCCGTAGGGCCGTGCGCGACCGCCCCTACGTCGCCGCAGTCGCCGCCGCAGGCGTCTTCGTGGCCGTTGCCGTCGGGGTCACCGTCGCCTGGCAGCTTCTCGGCGAGGCGGTGACCGACATCCCGCTCTACCGGACCTACGGCGAGCGCGTGGCCGGCGGGCTCGTCCCGTACCGCGACTTCGCGTTCGAGTACCCGCCCGGCGCGCTCCCGTTCCTCGTCCTTCCCGCGCTCGTGACCGACTCGCTCGAGGCCTATCGCGCCGTCTTCGTCGCCGAGCTCGCGGTCGTCGGCGCCCTCGCCGTCCTCGCGTTCGACTGGGCGCTCCGGAGCCTGGGCCGTCACGGGCGCGACCGGCTCGTCGTGCTCGGCGTCATCGCCCTCGTGCCCGTGCTCCTCGGCGGTGTGATCCTCACGCGGTTCGACCTCGTCCCGGCCGCGCTCGTCGCGCTCGCGGCCGGGCTCATGGCGACGGGGCGGCTTCGGTCGGCGGCATTCGTCGTCGGCGTCGGGATCGCCGTGAAGCTGTACCCCGTCGTCCTGCTCCCGCTGCTGACGATCGCGGCCTGGCGCCGCACGGGTCGACGCGAGGCGGTGGTCGTCGTCGCGCTCGCGGCCGCCCCTGCGGTCGCGGTCTACGTGCCCTTCCTGATCCTCGGTGCGGACGGCGTCCTCGACTCGTTCGGCCGCCAGCTCGGGCGCCCGCTCCAGATCGAGAGCCTCGGCGCGGGCGTCCTGCTCGCACTGCACCACGCGGCCGGCATGCCGCTCGAGTGGTCGTCGGGGAGCGGCTCGCAGAACCTGACCGGCACCACGGCGGGTGCGGTCGCCGTGCTGCAGGGCGTCGCGCAGATCGCAGCGCTCGCGCTCGTCTGGGTCGGCTTCGCGCGCGGGCCTGCGAGCACCGAGCGCCTGCTTCGCTACGCCGCCGCGGCCCTCGTCGCGTTCGTCGCGCTGAGCAAGGTGCTCTCGCCGCAGTACCTCGTCTGGCTCGTGCTGCTCGTGCCGCTCGTCGTCGGCGTCCGGGGCCGGGGGGCGATGTGGCTGACGGTGCTCGCGTGCTCACTGACCGCGGCCTGGTTCCCCGCGGGCTACTGGGACCTGGTGCGGGAGTTCGACCCGCTCTCGTCCTGGCTCGTCCTCTTCCGCGGGGTCGCGCTCGTGGCCCTGCTCGCCGTGCTCACGGCCACGGAACGCGAACCGGCTCGATCGCGCTCGCCCGTCCCGTCCCCGGGTCGCACGTGATCAGCGCGCCCTCGAGGCGCACGCCCGACGACGCCGTCTCGAACCGCACGGGCATCCCCGTCCGCATCCGGCGGATCGCGAGCTCGGTCTGCACGCCGATCACGGAGTCGTGCGGCCCCGTCATCCCGACGTCGGTGAGCGCGGCCGTGCCGCCGGGGAGGACACGCGCGTCGGACGTCTGGACGTGCGTGTGCGTGCCGAGGACCGCGGTGACGCGGCCGTCGAGCCAGGACGCGAGCGCGACCTTCTCGCTCGTCGCCTCCGCGTGGACGTCCACCACCACGACGTCCGTTTCCGACTTCGCCTGGTCGACGAGCTCGTCGACGACCTCCCACATGCTGTGCGCGGGATCGAGGAAGAGCGTCCCGAGCAGGTTCAGGACCGCGACGCGCGTGCCGTCGCGGGCGGTCACGACGGTCAGCCCCCGCCCCGGGGCGCCGGCCTGGAAGTTCGCCGGGCGGATGACGGCCGGCGATGTCACGAGGTACGGCCCGATCTCCTCGCGTCGCCAGGCGTGGTTGCCCAGCGTTATCGCGTCGGCGCCCGCGGCGAGAAGCCGATCGGCGAGCCTCGGCGTGATCCCGATGCCGTTCGCGATGTTCTCCCCGTTGACGACACATGCGTCGACCTCGAGCCGGTCGCGGAGTCCCGGCAGGAGGGCCTCGACGGCATCGCGGCCGGGCCGCCCGACGACGTCGCCGACGAAGAGGACGCGCACGACGCAGGTCTAGGGGAGCGAGCCCGGTGAGGGGTAGACCGAGATCGAGACGTTGTTGCCGCCGTCGGGGGCGTGCGCCGAGAGCGCCTGCTTCTCGACGGCCGCGATGTCGGCGGCGGTCCCGAGCTTCGACGACGCGGCGAGCACCGGCGTGCCGACCGCGATCGCCGGGTCGGGCCGCACGTTCATCACGGAGACCATGACCGACGGCGACTTGGACGGCCGCAGGTCGATGCGACTCCCGATCCGTCTGCCGCCCACGACGAGCTTCCGCACCGCGACGACCGAGCCGTCCACCGGCGCGTAGACGTCCGTCCCGGGGGCGGTGCCGACGTCGAGGACGTTCGTGCCGGGCGGGCCGCCCTCGAGCTGGTACCAGCGCGGGGTGTCGCGTCGCGCGCCGGCGATGCGGCGCCAGAGCCGGGCGAGGATGCCCTCGTTCGCCTGTCGGCCGACCGGCTGGAGCGAGAGCGACCCGTCGCTCGTACCGTGGAAGCCGATAGCGGTGAGCGCCGGCGCGGCGACGGGCAGCTGGATCTGGAGGTTGCCGATCGTGGCGAGCATCTGCGGCCGCGGCCGGACGGCCTCCGCGTTGGCCGGAGTCGTCTGGACGACGATCGGCACGGCCGTCCGCGACGACCCCGAGCCGAAGGCGGTCAGGAGCAGCGTGATCAGCCCGAGGACCCCGATCAGGGACAGCGCGACGAGCCGCCGCGCGCGTCGCTGCGCACGGCGCCTGCGTTCACGAACACGAGCGGCTTGCCGGGAGCGCGGCGAGGCCATCGGCAAGCACGGTAGCGCACGTTGCCGTCGGGTTCATCCCGCGCCCGAGCCAGGGCTACGATCGGCGCGTGAGTGGGACGAGCTCCGGTCCTCCGTCGATCCGGATCCCGCGTTGGATCCAGCTCGTCGTCCTTCCGGTGCTCCTGCTCGTCGTGTTCGTCTTCGCGCGCACGCTCGGGCACGTCCTCTTCCTCTTCCTGACCGCCTCGGTGATCGCGTTCACGCTCAATCCGCTCGTGCGCGACCTGACGCGCCTGCGCATCCCGCGTGGGCTCTCCGTGGCCGTGGTCTCGGTCATCTTCGCGACGGCGTTCATCGGGCTGCTCGTGGCGCTCGGCACGGTGGTCGTCTCGGAGACGCGGTCGGCGGCGGAGCGGATCGACGAGTACCTGACGGAAGAGAACCGGGTCACGGGCCAGACCGGGGTCGAAGTCGACGTCGACCGGCTGCAGCGCTGGCTCGACGACCACGGGCTCGAGGGCGTCCGGATCGAGGAGCAGCTCGACGACCTGACGTCGAACATCGGCGCCGGGGACGTCTCCGGGTACGTGCAGGACGCGATCTCGTTCGCCCAGGGGGCGGCGATCTCCGTGATCCTGCTGCTGTTCTCGGTCGTGCTGGTGATCGTGATCACGATCTACATGCTCCTCGACATGCCCCGGCTCGAGGGGCTGATCGACCGGCGGTTCCCGCCCCGCGAGGGTGGGCTCCCGCTCACGCAGCAGATCGAGCGGGCGCTGTGGGGGTACCTCAAGGGCCAGGCGATCCTCTCGCTCGTCATCGGGACGAGCGCCGGGGTGGGGATGTGGATCCTCGGTACGACGGGCCTCGTCGAGGGCGCCGAGAAGTACGCGCTCCTGTTCGGCGTCTGGACGGCCTTCATCGAGGTGATCCCGTACATCGGGCCATGGCTGTCGGCGGTGCCGCCGGCCGTCTACGCCCTCGCCGTCGACCCGGTCGGGGTGATCTGGGTCGCTGTGCTCTTCGTCTTCATCTACCAGGTCGAGGGCCACGTCGTTGTGCCGAACGTGATGGCGAGCGCGCTCCGCCTGCATCCCCTGCTCGTCATCTTCGGCCTGCTCGCGGGCGGCGAGCTGTACGGCATCCCCGGGGTGCTGGTGGCGTTGCCGACGATGGCCGCAGGGAGGGCGATCTGGGAGTTCTTCCGCGGGCGCGTCGAGTTCGAGTCGTGGGAGGAGGCGCCCGAAGGCCCGATTCCCGTCGAGGTGGAGCTCGAGCCGCCACGCGAGGAGCCGCCACGGGCTGCCTCCGGCGGTTCTTGAGCGCGGCCGCGATTAGAGGGGTGTTAGCCCGCGGTGCCATGCTCCGGTCGGAGTGACGCACGGTCGTCCGTACCGGCACCTGATCGTGGCCGCCGTCCTCGGGGTCGGTGCGGTCGCGTTGCTCGGCGCGCCGGGCCACGCGTCGACGCGCCACCCGGCCCCTACGGCGGCTCGACGGCGCAGGATGCCGCGTTCCTGTTCGACGTGACGCCGGATGGCCGCTCCATCGCGAAGGCGCTGCTCGGCCAGTTTCGGTACGAGTGCGTCCGGAGCGACGGTCTCCGCATCCGGGGCGAGTGGGGCGTCGACTCGACCCTCGCCGGGCCGTTCCCGATCGCTGACGACGGAACGTTCTCGTTCAAGGCCAGGGCGCTGACCATCGCCGGGCGGTTCACGCCGGCCGGCGCTCAGGGGACGGTCTCGATCGACGTCGGCTATCCCCCCGACGCACAGGGTCGGACCCAAACGTGCCAGGGGTCGGTCACGTGGACAGCGGTCACGCCCCCGCCGCCGCCGAAGCGCGCTCTTGCGGGCACGTACTGCGGCTTCATCCTCGGCGGGGGCGGCGTCTGCGTGGAGGTCACAGCCGACGGCCAGGTCCGCGGCGTCCGAGCCGAGAGCAAGCTGACCTGCGGCCCCGTCGCGAGGATCCCGGTGAGCGTGACGCTCGCAACCGACCTGGTGATGCCGCTCCGCACCGACCTCTCGTTCCGCGGGTCGTTCCCACAACAGTTCGAGGGCGCGACGATCCAGGCGGGGATCAACGGGACCTTCGATCAGAACGGCGGCTTGATCGGCGTCGTCGGTCCAGGGCAGCTGACGATCACCCGCGACGGCGGCCCGCACATCTGCCGCGGCAACGGCAACTTCACGGCGAAGCTCCAGCGCTGAGCAGCCGAGCCTCTACGCTTCGGGCGTGAGCACGTTCCCCTCAACGCGGCTGCGCCGGCTGCGCCGCACCGACACGCTGCGGGCGCTCGTGCGCGAGACGTCGCTCTCCCTCGACGACGTCGTGATGCCGCTCTTCGCCTGCCCCGGCGAGGGGGTCGTACGGCCCGTCGCCGGCCTTCCCGGCATCGCCCAGCGCTCGGTGGACGAGATCGTCCACGAGGCCGCCGAGCTCGCGGGCGCCGGCGTCCGCGCAGTGCTCCTGTTCGGCATCCCGGAGGCGAAGGACGCGGAGGGATCGGGCGCCTGGGACGAGGACGGGATCGTCCAACGGGCGCTTCGGGCGCTTCGCGCCGAGGTGCCCGGCCTGACGCTGCTGACGGACGTCTGCCTCTGCGAGTACACCGAGCACGGCCACTGCGGCGTTCTCGAGGGCGACACCGTCGCGAACGACGAGACTCTCGAGCTGCTCGCGCGCACGGCGGCGAGCCACGTCGATGCGGGCGCGGACGCCGTGTGCCCGAGCGACATGATGGACGGGCGCGTCGGGGCGATCCGCGCCGCGCTGCCCGACACGCCGATCGTCTCGTACGCCGCGAAGTACGCCTCCGCGTTCTACGGCCCGTTCCGCGAGGTGGCCGAGTCGGCCCCGTCGTTCGGCGACCGGCGCGGGTACCAGATGGACCCGGCGAACGTCCGGGAGGCGCTCCGGGAGTGCGCGCTCGATCTCGACGAGGGGGCAGACGTCCTGATGGTGAAGCCGGCGCTCCCCTACCTCGACGTCATCCGCGCCGTGCGCGAGCGCTTCGACTGCCCGGTCTGGGCGTACCAGGTCTCCGGGGAGTACGCGATGGTGCGCGCTGCCGCGGACGCCGGGCACCTCGAGGAGCGGCGGGCCGCGCTCGAGGCGCTCACCGCGATCAAGCGCGCCGGCGCCGGGACGATCGTGACGTACTGGGCGAAGGATCTGGCCGGATGGCTGTAGACACCGACCTCCGGCGTCGGGCGTCCCGACTGATCCCCGGAGGCGTGAACTCGCCCGTCCGGGCGATGCGCGCCGTCGGGCTCGACGAGCCGGTGTTCATGGCGCGCGGAGAGGGAGCGGTCATCGAGGACGTCGACGGCAACCGCTACGTCGACTGGGTCCAGTCGTGGGGGCCGCTGATCTTCGGCCATGCCGACCCCGAGACCCTTCAGGCCGTGCACGCTGCCGCGGATCGCGGCACGTCCTTCGGCGCCCCGACGGAGGCCGAGGTCGAGCTCGCCGCGGAGATCGTCGACGCCGTGCCCTCCGTCGAGATGGTGCGGCTCGTCAGCTCGGGGACGGAGGCGTCGATGAGCGCGCTCCGGCTCGCCCGGGCGGTGACGCGCCGCGACCGCGTGATCAAGTTCGCGGGCTGCTACCACGGCCACGTCGACGCCCTTCTCGCCAGCGCCGGCTCGGGTGTGATGACTCTTGGCATCCCGTCGACGCCGGGCATTCCGGCCGGCGTCACCGGCGACACGATCGTCTGTGCGTTCAACGACGTCGACGACGTCGCCGAGGTGTGCGCGCGGTACGGAGAGGGCCTCGCTGCGATCCTCGTGGAGCCCGTCGCAGGGAACATGGGCTGCGTCCCGCCGCGGCCCGGCTTCCTCGAGGCGCTCCGGTCGCTCGCCGACGCGACCGGCGCCATGCTCGTCTTCGACGAGGTGATGACCGGGTTCCGCGTCGCGCGCGGCGGCGCGCAGGAGCGCTACGGCGTGGTCCCGGACCTCACGATCCTCGGGAAGATCGTCGGAGGCGGCCTGCCGGCGGCGGCCTTCGGCGGCCGCGCCGAGCACATGGAGCGGCTCGCGCCGGTCGGCGACGTCTACCAGGCGGGAACGCTCTCCGGGAACCCACTCGCGACAGCCGCGGGCATCTCGGTGCTCCGCCGGCTCCGGGACGGGAGCGTCTACGACGAGCTCGAGCGGCTTGGCGCCCGGCTCGAGGCCGGGCTCGCTCCCTTCGGGACGGTGCAGCGCGTCGGCGCGATGCTCACGCTCTTCTGCGGCGACGGTCCGGTCGAGCGGTACGAGGACGCCGCGGCCGCCGACACGGAGCGCTTCGCGGCGCTGTTCCGGCATCTCCTCGCCGAGGGCGTCTACCTGCCGCCGTCGCAGTTCGAGTGCCTCTTCCCCGCGACGGCGCACACCGACGAGCACGTCGACGCGACGATCGCCGCGACCCGGTCGTTTTTCCAGTCACGGTCGGCATGACGGGACATCGCAGCGGCGAAGCCGATCCCGCTCGCGAGGAGATATTCGACGAGATCGCAGCCGGGGCGGCCGCGGAGAGCCCGCTCTGGGACGCCGCGCTCCGGCCGCCCGGGGAGCGGGAGCTCGATCCCGTCTTCTCGCCGCTCGTCGAGGATCGCCGCTTCGCGCTCGGGGTCGAGACGATCTACGAGGGCTACCTGCTCCACTACGGCCGCTCGCGGCTCTTCGCCCCGCCGGACGACGACGTCGGGCTGCTGCTCGGGGACGCACTCCTCGCGCATGGCCTCGTCCGGATCGCGGAGACCGGCGAGGTGACGGCGGTCGCAGACCTCGCAGCGCTCCTCTCCCTCTGCGCTCAGGCGCGGGCGGACGGGCGCGACGGCGACGGCGTGGCGTGGGCGGCGACGGCCGCCTGCCTGGGTCGTGGGGGGCTCGACGAGGCGCGGTCCGAGCTGCGCGAGGAGGGCGCATCCGCTCCGCTCGAGCGGCTCGCGCGCGAGCGCGCCGGCGGCGAGGCGGTCGACCGGGCGCTCGCTGCGCACGCCGACCGACTGCGATAGCATCGCCGCGATGCTCGCCGCGCTCCGCATCCTGGCCGACGCCGCCGAGGAGGGGAGGGACGTCGTCCTCTCGATGCTCGTCGTCGGGCTGATCTTCCTCGCGGTGATCGGGCTCGGCGAGCTGAACTCGTACCGCGCGGCGAAGCGCAAGAAGGCGAAGCTCGGCCGCCCGCTCTGAGACGCGGCCGGACGCTCGCCGAGACGTGACGACCGACGCCGAGCAGAGCGGCCTCAAGCGCCTCCTCGCCCGCTCGCCGCGGCTCTACGCGGCCGCCAGGCGCGCGCGCGGCGTCTTCCGGCGGACACCGCCGCCCGTGCAGTCGGGGCTCGTCCCGCTGCGACCGCTGCGACCGCCACCCGTCGACGAGAGCAACCACCCGGAGGCGCTCGCGCTCCAGCCCTTCTGCGTCGGTCGTGGGATCGACGTCGGCTGCGGCCACCGGAAGGTCGCGGACCACTGCATCGGGGTCGACCTGCTCGCGGCCGGTGAGGTGGGCGAGCATGGCGTCGTCCAGGGGCAGGCGTCGGTGGCCGACATCCAGGCCTCCGGGGACGACCTGCACATGTTCGCCGACGGCGAGCTCGACTACGTCGTCTCGCGTCACAACCTCGAGCACTACGTCGACGTCGTGAAGACCCTGCAGGAGTGGGCGCGCGTGACGCGTCCGGGCGGGACGGTCGCGATGATCGTCCCGGACGAGCGGGCCGGCGACACCATTTTCCTCGACCCGACGCACAAGCACGTCTTCACGCCCGACAGCCTCGAGCGGCTGATCGGCGTGATCGACGGGCTCCGCTTCGTGCGGGCCGAGGTCGTCACGCCGAACTGGTCGTTCCTCGCCGTCGCGGAGAAGGCGGAGCGCTCGAGCCCCGCGGCTTCCTAGACTGACGGCGCATGGCGGCTCCCGCGAAGGACCTACGCGAGTGGATCGCGCTCCTCGAGCGGGAGGGCGAGCTCGTTCGCGTGACGGCCGAAGTCGATCCCGAGCTCGAGATCACCGAGATCACCGACCGCGTCGTGAAGTCGGGCGGACCGGCGCTCCTCTTCGAGAACGTCAGGGGCTCGAGGCTGCCGCTCCTCATCAACCAGTTCGGCACCGAGCGCCGCATGTGCCTCGCCTTCGGCGTCGACCGGCTCGACGATGTCGCCGCGAAGCTCGAGGAGGTGCTCGAGCTGACCCCGCCGCAGGGGCTCGTGGACAAGGTCCGGAAGCTCGGGACGCTCAAGTCGATCGCCGACTCGGCGCCGAAGACGGTCACGAAGGCGCCGTGCCAGGAGGTCGTGCTGGCCGGCGACGACGTCGACCTCGACCTCCTTCCGATCATGCGCTGTTGGCCCCTCGACCCGGCGCCGTTCATCACCCTTCCCGCCGTGATCACGCGGGACCGCGAGACCGGCGTGCGGAACGTCGGGATGTACCGCATGCAGAAGGTCGACCGGCGCTCGACGTTCATGCACTGGCAGGTGCACAAGGACGGGCGCGCCGACCTGCTCGCCGCGCCGGACGGACGGATCCCGGTCGCGGTCGCGCTCGGGCTGGACCCCGTCACCGCGTACTCGGCCAGCGCGCCGCTCCCGAAGCACGTCGGCGAGCTGATGGTCGCCGGCTTCCTCAAGGGGTCGGCCGTGCAGCTCGTCGCGTGCAAGACCGTCGACCTGGAAGTGCCCGCGAACGCGGAGATCGTCCTCGAGGGATGGGTCGATGCGAGCGACACCGGGATGGAAGGCCCGTTCGGCGACCACACGGGCTACTACACGCCGCCCGAGGAGTTCCCGCTCTTCCGCATCTCCGCGATCACGATGCGCCGTGACGCGATCTACCCGTCCATCGTGGTCGGCAAGCCGCCGGCCGAGGACGAGTGGCTGGCGAAGGCGACCGAGCGGATCTTCCTGCCCGCGATCCGGATGAGCGTCCCGGAGCTCGTCGACTACGACCTGCCCACCGCGGGCGCGTTCCACAACTGCGTGATCGTCTCGATCCGCAAGCGCTATCCCGGGCATGCGCGGAAGGTGATGCACGCCGTCTGGGGGCTCGGCCTCCTCTCGCTCGCAAAGGCCGTGGTCGTCGTCGACGAGCACGTCGACGTCCACGACTACGAGGACGTCTTCTTCCGGGTCTGCGCGAACGTCGACCCGAAGCGCGACGTCGTGCTCGCCGACGGCCCCATCGACCAGCTCGACCACGCGTCCGTGCTCCCGTCCTTCGGCGGCAAGATCGGCTTCGACGCGACGACGAAGGGGCCCGACGAGGGCACGCGCGAATGGCCGCCCGAGATCGAGATGACCGCCGAGGTGAAGGAGCGCGTCGACGCCCGATGGGCCGAGCTCGGGTTGCCCGCGCCCTCCGGCGACGGAACCGTGCAGAATGGGCGCCGCGGCGAGTCGCGCCGACTCGGTCGGCGGGTTCGGCGTTGACACGCTGCAGGGCGGAAGGGTTGAATCGAGAGTCGAAGCACGGAGCCGACGAGTGAGCGACGAACAGCCCGACACACCGCACGTTCCGCCGCCCAGCCTCTGGCCCATCGGCTTCGCGATCGGCGTCGCGTGCATCCTCGTCGGCCTCGTCGTCAGCATCCCTGCGCTGATCATCGGCGCGATCATCACGCTCGTCTTCGGCCTCCTCTGGATCCGCGACCTGCTCGTCGCTCATCCCGTGGAGGCCGCGAGCCCGGGCGCTCCATCGACCGGGGCGGCGCAGTTCGGAGCCGTGACCGAGGCGGACCTGGGCACGTCGGTCGATCGCGCGACCTTCCTGTCGCTCGCGACGATCGGCGTCGGCGGGCTCATCGGCGCGGGCGTGACGCTGCCGGTGCTCGGCTTCGGCGTGCTGCCGTCGTTCATGGGCGAGGGCGTCGAGACGTTCAACGTCGACCTCGGGCCGATCTCGAACTTCCCCGAGGGCGAGTACGTGATCGCGACGTACCTCCAGAACCCCGAGATCGGCGAGGTCTCACGTCGTACTGCGTTCATCCGGAACAACGGCCGGACGGACGACGGCATCCCGAGCTTCACGGCGCTCTTCAGCCGCTGCGTCCACCTCGGCTGCCCCGTGCAGCCGAACGGGCCGATCGACGAGGAGGCGAGGAAGGACGTCGACGGCGTCGAGCTCCGGCCGGTGCTCGCCGCGAGCTTCGGCTGCCCGTGCCACGGCGGCCTCTACGACTCCGAGGGGAACCGGAGCGCCGGCCCGCCGGTGCGCTCGCTCGACCGCTACGAGTTCTCGATCGTGAACGGGAACCTCGTCCTCGGCCGCCTCTTCAGCGTCGGCAGCGTCGACGGGACGGGCGCGAAGGCGCGGATCGCGAAGTACTACAAGGCCTATCCGGGCGTGCACGTCGACGGCATCGAGCGGTTCCTCTACCCGCTCCCGACCCCGGGGAGCCGAGGCTAGTGGCCCCTCCCGCAATGCCCACCGGGCAGCATCACCGGAGGCGCCGCTAATGGCCGTCAAGTCCACGAAGCGCAGGCAGCTCGAGACGGTCGCCCTGTACCCGCTCGACTGGGTCGAGGAGCGGTCCGGCCTCGTCGGGTACACGAAGTGGTTCCTGTTCCGCAAGGTGCCGCACGACATCAGCTGGGCGCAGACGCTCGGCGCCGCCGCGCTCACGGCCTTCATCGTCCAGACGCTGACGGGCGTCTTCCTCGCGATGTACTACAAGCCGGATCCGAACGCGGCGTACGGCTCCATCGTGAACATCACGGAGGAGGTGACGCTCGGCTGGCTCGTGCGCGGCATGCACAAGTGGGGCGCGAGCGTGTTCATCATCCTGCTGTTCTTCCACATGGCGCGCACGTTCCTGTTCGGCGCCTACAAGTACCCGCGCGAGCTCAACTGGATCATCGGCGTCCTGCTGCTCGTGCTCGGGATGCTCGAGGGGTTCACCGGCTACCTGCTGCCCTGGGACCAGACCGCGTACTGGGCGACCGTCGTCGGGATCAACCTGAACGCGACCGCGCCCTTTGCAGGCCCGTTCCTCGCGCAGTTCCTGCAGGGCGGGCTCGACATCAACCCCGACACCCTGCCGAAGTTCTATGCCCTCCACATGCTGCTGGTCCCGGGCGCGATCTTTGCGCTCATCGGGCTGCACCTGTACCTCGTCGTGCGCCTCGGCGTGACGTCGCCGCCGTGGTCGAAGTCGGCCGCCGGCCGCGAGCGGCCGGAGGCGATGGGCGCGCGTGAGGGTCTGATCCGCGACGCGGCGCCCGAGGGAGAGTCGTAGCCGTGGGCACGCCCCTCAAGGACCGGAACCGCGCCGAGTTCAAGCGCTACAAGGAGGACGTCGAGCGCGAGGGCAAGAGCTTCTTCCCCTACGCGGTCCTCCACGACTCGATCATGTCCCTCGTCGTCGTGGCCGTGATCATCGGCCTCGCGTGCGTCTGGTACTTCACGGCGGACGGCATCGAGGCCGGGATCCTCGGCCCCTGGTACACGGACGAGGCCGACCCGGGCACGATCCAGTTCGTCCCGCGGCCGGACTGGTTCTTCTACTTCCTCTTCTACCTCCTGCGCATCTTCAAGTGGCCGGAGACGGTCGTGCTCGGCACGGTCGGCGTCCCCACGCTCCTGCTGATCCTGCTGATCGGGCTGCCGTTCTACGACCGGCGCCCCGAGCGCCGGATCAGCCGTCGCCCGGTCGCGCTCGTCGCGGCGATCCTGACCGTGATCTCGATGGGCGTCCTCACGTGGAAGGGCGCCACGGCCAAGGAGGCCCTCGGCTCCGAGCTCATCGCCTCCGGCACGGTCGACGAGTGGGCACAGGAGCAGGGCTTCGCCGACGACCCGGTTGCGGTGGCCGGCGCGACGCTGTTCGCGCAGTCCGGCTGCCTCAACTGCCACACGTACCTCGGTGAGGGCAACTCGAACCTCGGGGCACCCGACCTGAGCGACGTGGGCGCGACCGACCGCGGCATCGAGTTCTTCAAGGCCTACGTCTCGAACCCGGCGCAGTTCGGCAACAACGTGATGATCTCGTACTCCTACCTCGGCGACGAGAACCTCACGAAGCTCGCGACCTTCCTCAACGCGAGCCGCGGCGGCGAGGACGGCGGGTAGCACCGACGTCCCGCCGAGGCGGGTGTCCGGCTGACTGCGGGCACGACGGGGTTACGCTCTCGGCGTGCGGGTCTTCCTCGGGATCACGGGCGCGTCGGGCGCGCCGTACGCGAAAGGCATCCTCGACGGGCTCGTCGCGGCCGGCGCCGAGGTGGGGCTCTGCGCCTCCTCCGCGGGGATCGAGGTCCTCGCGACGGAGCTCTACCGCGACGCGACGCTCCCCCGCGACGAGGTGCTCGGACGATTCGTCGCCGACGCCGCCGCCACCGTCTACGACGCGCAGGACTGGACGAGCCCGTACGCGAGCGGCTCGGCGAAGGTCGACGCCTACGTCGTGTGCCCGTGCTCGATGGCCACGGTCGGCACGCTCGCCTCGGGAGCGATGACGAACCTCATCCATCGCGCCGCGTCGGTCGCGCTCAAGGAGCGGCGGAAGCTCGTCCTCGTGCCCCGTGAGACGCCGCTCTCGTCGATCCACCTCCGCGGTCTCGCGACCCTCAACGACGCGGGCGCCGTGATCCTCTTCGCTGCGCCGGGCTTCTACCACGGCGCCGACACGATCCAGGACCTCGTCGACTTCGTCGTCGCCCGGTGCCTCGACCAGCTCGGGCATCGAGACCTCGCTGATCAGGCGGTGGGGCGAGTGACGCACGAGTCCGGGTCGCTCGCGCCCGACCAGGTCCGCGGGATGTTCGACCGGATCGCGCCGGTGTACGACGCGATGAACCGCATCATGACCGCGGGGCTCGACCGCTCGTGGCGGCGGGTCACCGTCCAGGCGGTCGTCCAGCCGGGCGACCGGGTTCTGGACGCATGCTGCGGGACGGGCGACCTCGCCCTCGCCGCCGAGCGCGAAGGCGGCATCGTCACCGGGCTCGACTTCTCGCCGGGGATGCTCGAGCGGGCGCGGCGCAAGTCGGACACCGTCGAGTGGATCGAGGGGGACCTCCTCGCGCTTCCCTTCGCGGACGACTCGTTCGACGCGGCGACGGTCGGCTTCGGCGTCCGCAACGTCGCCGATCTCGACACGGCGCTCGGCGAGCTGCGCCGCGTCCTCCGGCCCGGCGGACGGCTCGCGATCCTCGAGATCACGCAGCCGCGCGGCGTCCTCAGGCCGTTCTTCTCGCTCTGGTTCGACCGGGTCGTGCCGTTGCTCGGCAAGGTGCTGCCCGGCGGGAAGGCCTACACGTACCTGCCCGCCAGCGTGCGGCGCTTCCCGGGCGCCGAGGAGCTCGTGCGGCGCCTGGAGGCGCAGGGCTTCGAGGACGTCACCTTCAGGCTGTTCGGCGCGACGATCGTCGCGCTGCACGTCGGCGCCAACGGGCCGGAGGGGAGCGCGGCGTGACCGCGCTCGAGACCGTCCGCTCCGCGGTCGGGCTGACCGAGTACCTCGACGCCGTCGAGGCGCGGCTCGCGGAGATCGTCGAGGAGCACCCGGGCACCGTCGCGGCGGTCGGCACGGACGCCCTCGCGGCGGGCGGCAAGCGGCTCCGTCCGACTCTCACGTACCTCTCGTCGCCGCCCGGGGCGGCGGCGCCGGTGACCGAGGGCGCGGCGATCGAGCTCGTCCACATGGCGACGCTCGTGCACGACGACATCGTCGACGGCGCCCACGTCCGCCGCGGCCGGGCCGCCGCGTGGACGGCGCACGGCGCCTTTGCCGCCAAGGCGACCGGCGACCACCTGTTCGCCGCAGCGTTCTCGACGCTGGCCGTGACCGGGTCGCGCGCGCAGGTGTCGGCGCTCGCGGACGCGTCGCTTGCGCTCGCCCGCGGCGAGGCGATGCAGCGCCTGCAGCGGCACGATCCGTCCACGACCGTCGAGTCGTACCTGGCGCGGTGCTCGCTGAAGACGGGCTCGCTCTTCGCCGTCGCGTGCGCGCTCGGCGGCGGCGAGGCGGAGTTCGGCCGCCTCCTCGGTGTGGCGTTCCAGATCGTCGACGACGTGCTCGACTGCACCGGCGAGACGGTCGAGACCGGGAAGATCCCGGGCACCGACCTCCGCGACGGGACGCCGACGTTGCCGCTCCTTCTCGCGGCGCAGCAGGACGACGTCGTCCGGCAGGCGCTCGAGGGCGGTCCGCTGGAGGGGGCGCTCGTCCGCGTGGCGGCCACCGACGCGCTCGCCCGGTCGCGCGAGATCGCCCTCGACTACGCGCGGCGCGCGCGAGAGAGCCTCGACGGGGCGGTCCGCCGGCAGGAGCTCGAGGCGCTCGCCGACGCGGTCGTCGACCGCGACCGCTGAGCGGCTAGGACGCGCTCAGCGCGGCCGGCCGCTCGGCTCGGCGGTACTCGACCCGGTAGCCGAGCCCGCGCGGGATCGCCAGCAGCCCCTCGAGGTCGAGGTCGATCCGCGCCCCGGCCTTCTGCGTCACCTCGTCCTCGATCGGCAGATCGAAGTCGTCGGCGCCGTAGTCGAGCGCGCGGAACGCCTCCTCGTTGAGCGTCAGGACGGACGTCCGGATGTGCGGAACGTTGTCGAGGAAGATCCGCGAGAGCGCGATGTGCCGCCAGTACTCCTCGGCCGAGATCTCACGGCCGCCGAACGCCGTCCCGTACGGCTTGTAGGTCCAGCAGAGGAACGAGAAGAGGCCGTCGAGGCCGTCGCGAACGCAGGCGTCCTGGAAGTCCCGCGTCCGCTGGAGGTGCTCGAGCCGCTCCTCGAGCGTCTCGTCGAAGCCGATCACCATCGTCGCGGTGGTGCGCATCCCGCTCTCGACGATGGCTCGTTGCGCCTCGAGGTACTCGGTGACCGTGTACTTCCACTTGGCGTGCCGCTTGCGGAAATCCTCGGTGAGGATCTCGCTCCCGCCGCCCGTCACCCAGTACACGCCGGCGTCCCGCAGCCGGGCGGCAGCCTCCGCGTGCGAGAGCCGGGCGCGGTCGGCGAGGAAGACGAACTCGGCGACGGTCAGCGCGTAGAACTCGACCCGGTCGCCGTAGCGCTCCCGGACCGAGGCGAAGAGGTCGCAGTAGAAGTCGAGCGGCAGCCGGGGGTTGAAGCCGCCGTTGAAGGCGACGAGATCGCCCCCGAGCTCGAGGAGCTCGTCGATCTTCGCGAACACCTCCTGCCGGTCGAGGACGTACCCGCCGTCCTGGTTCGGCAGGACGTAGAAGGCGCAGTAGTCGCACTGGGCGACGCAGACATTCGTGTAGTTGACGATCCGCATCACCATGTAGGTGGCGCGGTCGGGCTCGTGCCACTGCGCGCGGGCCGCGCCCGCGAGCTCCCTCAGCTCGTCGTCGGACGCCTCGTTCCAGAGTCGGGCCGCCTCCTCGACGGAGATGCGGCTCATCGCGGGACAGCCTCCTCGACGGTCACCTCGTCGGCGTCGAGCGTGTCCATGAACGAGCTGACCGAGAAGACGGCATTGCCGGCGCCCGCGACGCCGTAGCCCGGCGGCGGCTTGAGGCCGTGGCGCAGCAGCGCGTCGCGGTACGCCTCGAGGAGGCGGATGTGGTACTCGAGCGGCGCGCCGTCCGGGTTGTCGCGGCCGAGCGGCGTCGTCGGCTCCGGGCACCAGGTCGTGAAGCGCGGCGTCACGCCGTGGCTCATGAAATGGTCGAGCCCCTCCGTGGTCGACGCGATCGCCTCGTCGATCGTCGCGAAGCCGAACGGCTTCGCCATCTCGACCCCGGCGACGAAGTTCGGGATCACGAAGCGGGGCCCGAACACCTCGGCGGCATCGAGGATCCGTCGGTGCCACTCCTCGCGGCCGACGTACCGTTGCTTGCCGGGGGAGATCAGCTCGAACAGCCGCTTGTCCCAGACCTCGTAGTTCGGGTGGTAGATCGTGATCCCGTAGTCCTTGTAGCGCTGCACCTCCGCGCGCGGCAGCGCCTGCGCGACGACCTTGCCGATCCAGCGGCCGGGGAAGCGCTCCTCGATCGCCTGCGCGTAGCGGCCATAGAAGTCGGCTTCCTCGAGGCCGTCGACCGTGCTCGTCACGGAGCCGCCCGTGAGCGTGTAGGCCTTGCTCGTCCCCTCGGTGTCGTAGCGGTCGATGAGGTCGAGCGCCTCGAGCACGTCCGCGACGGGCTTCACGCCCGTGTACGGCCGCCCCTCGCGCTTGTGCTGGCGCCAGTTGTGGTTGATGTCGCAGAAGCCGCACTCCTCCTTCGCCCCGAAGTACTGGCAGAGGCGGAGCACGGTGAGGTAGATCAGGTAGCCCCACTGGATCGTCGGGGCCGTCTCCATCACGGTCTTCCCGTTCGCGAGGGAGTGGCGGTAGTACTCGGGCATCGGCGGAAGCCCGACGTCGGCGATCGCGCGGCCCTCCAGGGAAAGCGCGAGCGCGCCGTCCTCGACGCGCGCCACGCGGTAGGGCGAGGAGGGGTTCACGCGGACCGAGACGATCGTGCGCCGGAGCCCGTACGGGCCGCCCGTGAGCGCGAGCTCCTCCGGCGGCCGACGGCGCGCCGCCTCGCCGAGCTCGGCGAGCGGCTTCTGGTCGAAGGAGAAGATGAAGTACGACTTCGGCTTCACCTCGCCGTCGAGGTTGTCGCTGAGCGCCGAGTCGCCGAAGGCGATCCCCGTGCGGAGCAGGTCCTCCTTGAGCACGGCCTCGCGGGGCACGTGCGGGAACCGATCCATGAGCGACTCGACGAGCGCCGTCCGGGAGGTCGAAGTGACAATCCCCACGCCTGCACGGTATCCGGCGGAGGCCGGACCCGGAGCTTTCAGGCGGCGTCGGCAAGGGCTACCCTCGGGTCGTGACGCACCCCGAGCTCGCGGCGGAGCAGGCGTACGTCGACCACGCCTACGCCTGCCTGGAGCGCATGCGCGACGTCGTCGTCCGTGCCGCCGACGCCGCCGACGGTGAGGTGGCGCAAGCCGCTCTCGACGCCTGGGCGGCGCGCCGGCTCGCGACCTACGAGGACGCCGAGCGCGGGCTCTGCTTCGGCCGCCTCGACTTCGAGACGCTCGAGCGGGCGCTCTACATCGGGCGGCGCTGGGTGCACGACGACGACGGCGAGCGCCTCGTCGTGAACTGGCAGGCGCCCGCGGCGCGGCCGTTCTACACCGCCACGCCGATGGACCCGCAGGGCGTGACGCTCCGGCGTCGCTTCCGCGCGCACGGCAGAAAGCTCCTCGACCTCGCCGACGAGGCGCTCGACGGCACGACCCTCGACGGCGCGCGCGTGAGCGACTTCCTGCTCGAGGAGCTCGAGCGGAGCCGGGACTCCCGCATGCGCGACATCGTCGCGACGATCCAGGCCGACCAGTACCGGCTGATCACGCACGACCCCGAAACCGCGCTCGTGATCCAGGGCGGGCCGGGGACGGGCAAGACCGCCGTCGGCCTGCACAGGGCGTCATGGCTCCTCTACACGGCGCGGGAGCGGCACGCGCGGAGCCGCGTGCTCGTCGTCGGGCCGAACCGAACGTTCATGGAGTACGTCTCGCACGTCCTGCCCGCGCTCGGGGAGCACGCCGTCGAGCAGCGCGCGGTCTCCGAGCTCGTCGACGGCATCGAGAAGAGCGCGACCGACGACCGTGACGTCGCGCGGCTGAAGGGGGACGACCGCATGGCGGAGGTCCTCGAGCGCGGCGCCGGCCTCCTCCTGCGCTCCGAGCCCGACGAGCTCCTCCTCCGTCTCGACGGCGCCTTCGTCCATGTCCGCGTTCGCGACCAGGAGCGCCTGCTGGAGGAGATCCGCGCCGAGCACGGCACGACGGCCGCGGCGCGCGAGCGGTTCCGCACGGGGATCGTCCGCAACTTCTACGGCGAGTACGCCCGGCTGCTCGAGGGTGGGGCGTTCCGCGACGCCGAGGAGGTCGAGCGGGCGCTCCGGTCGAGCGGCGAGCTGAAGCGCGTGCTCGACCTCGCGTGGCCGGCGGTGGCGCCGGAGCACCTCGTGCGCTCGCTCCTCACGACCCCGCGATTCCTGGCGGAGGCCGCCGAGGGCGTCCTGGACGCCGACGAGCAGCGGCTCCTTCGCCGTCGCGGGCGCGGCTGGAGCGACGCGGACGTGCCGCTCCTGGACGAGGCGCACGCGCTGGTCGGCGAGCCGCCGCGGCCGTTCGACCACGTGATCGTCGACGAGGCCCAGGACCTGTCGCCGATGCAGCTCCGCATGATCGCGCGGCGCGCGAAGGGCCTCGGGCTCACGCTCCTCGGCGACATCGCCCAGGGCACCGGCCCGGTCGCGTACGAGAGCTGGGACGAGGTCGTCCGCCACCTGCCGGGTGGGGAGGCCGCGGCAATGGAGGAGCTGCGCCACGCCTATCGCGTCCCCCACGAGATCATGGCGCTCGCGCTGCCGCTCCTCGACACGATCGCGCCGCGCACCGAGCGGCCGCTCGCGTACCGCACGGGCGCGGCGGAGCCCATCGTGCGGCGGGTCGACGAGGAGGAGCTGCTCCGCGAGGCCTTCCGCGTGGCCGGCTGCCTCGCGGGCGAGGACGGGCTCCTCGCCGTGATCGTCCCGGATGCGCTCCTCGAGCCCGCGCTCGCCGAGCCGAACGCGTTCGACGGCATCGCCCTCCTCGTCCCGCGCGACGCGAAGGGCCTCGAGTTCGATCACGTTGTCGTCGTCGAGCCGGCGCTCGTCGCCGACCGGCACCAGGGCCTCCGCGAGCTCTACGTCGCGCTGACGCGCCCGACCAAGACCCTCGTCGTCCTCCACGCACGGCCGCTCCCCCGCGAGCTGGGCCTCGCCTAGACTGGGCCGGCGATGATCCGTCTCGGCCGCATCTCCTACGTCAACATGGCGCCCGTCTTCCACCGCCTAACCCACGAGGTGGAGGAGGTCGTCGGCGTCCCGACCGAGCTCAACCGGCTGCTCCTTGCAGGCGAGATCGACGTCGCCCCGATCTCGTCGATCGAGTACGCGCGCAATGCGAGCCGTCTGCGGCTGATGCCCCGCATGTGCGTCTCGTCCGAGGGTGCGGTGGACTCGATCCAGCTCGTGTCGCGCGTCCCCCTCGGCCGCGTGGGCTCGGTCGCGGTGACGCCCGAGAGCGCGACCTCGGTCGTCCTGACGAAGGTGCTCCTCCCGCGCGCCGAGATCGTCCCGCTCGACGAGGCGGCGAACGCCGACGCGAAGCTCCTGATCGGCGATGCCGCGCTGAAGAGCGCCTTCGAGGACCCGACACCGCACCACGACCTCGGGAAGCTCTGGCTCGAGCGCACCGGCCTGCCTATGGTCTTCGCCGTCTGGGCGGCGCCCGAGCCCGTCGTGGACGGTCTCTTCGACCTCCAGGAGGCGCTCGTCGCCTCCGTGCGGCTCGCCCGCTCGGAGCCCGAGCGGCTCGCCTACGAGGCGAGCGAGCGCTACGGCTACCCGCCGGGCTTCCTGGCGCGGTACTTCGAGAAGCTCCGCTACAGCTTCGGCCCCCGCGAGCGCGCGGGGCTCTACACGTTCCTCGAGATGGCACGGGACGTGGGCGAGCTAGCGCACGTGCCCGAGCTCCGGTTTCTGCAGGACGGCGTGCCGGTCGGCTGAGGCCGGCGTCTCGCGCGGCCGGACTCACCGAATCCGCCGTCGTAGCATTGCCGCATGGCCGAGTCGCCCGAGCCACCGCCCGGCTCGCCGGCGGAGCCGGAGATCGTCGCCGGCAGGACGATCGCCGGGCGCGTCCTCGCTGCCGCCGAGCGCGTCCGCATCCTCCGGGAGCAGATCGAGGAGGCACGTGCGCGGCACCGGTCGGTCGACGTCGCGTTCGCGACGATCGAGCGGGACTCGGAGATCGGCGGCAGCCTCCTCGCCGGCGCGCTCGCCTACCGGTTGTTCGTGTTCCTGTTGCCGTTCGCCGTCTTCGTCGTCGTCGGGCTCGGGCTCTACGCCGGCGCGACCGACCAGAGCACAGCGGAGGTCGCAGGGGAGATCGGGATGACGCGGATCATCGCGACGCAGGTGTCGAGCGCCGCGAGCGATTCGGCTCGCTGGTGGGTCCTCGTCGTCAGCGTGCCGGTCCTCGCGTACGCGGTCGGGCAGCTCTACCGCTCGATCGCGATCGTGCACGCGCTCGCGTACGACGGCTCCGGCCGCGCGGTGAAGCTCCTTCCGAGGTCGATCGGCCTGTTCGGGCTCGCTGTGATCGGACAGGCGGCCGCCGTGAACGTCGCGACCGCCCTGAGCCGCGGCTCGATCTTCGCCGTCCTGCTCGGGATCGCCGTCGGAGTGGTGTCGGTCTCGGCGCTCTGGCTGGGCGTCACCGAGCTCTTCCCGCACGGCACGGCGTCGCTCACGGAGCGCATCCCCGGAGCGGTGCTCTACGGCGTCGGGACGCTCGCGCTCTACCTCTTCAACGCGGTCGTCATCGGGTGGCTGATCGAGGAGCGCGAGGACTCCTACGGGGCGCTAGGCGCGGCGGCCGCGCTGCTCTTCAGCCTGTACCTGACCGGTCGCCTGATCGTCGCGTCGGCGGCGCTCAACGCGGTCGTCCTGGGCCGGCGTACCCACGCGTCGCCGTAGAGCGGCCTTCGTTCGGAATCCGTGAGGATTCGCCTGCACATGTGCTTTGCGCGACTACGCTCGGCCGCGGTCGATGCGTCGCCGCCTCCTCCTTCCGCTCGCCGCCCTGGCGCTCGCCGCCGTCGTCGCGACGCCCACCACCGCGGCGACGCGCACGCTCTGGCCCGGCGTCACGTACGAGCGCGGCGTCCAGTTCACGACGCGCGGCCCGGTCGCGATCAACATCCTGCGCGGCCCGCGTCCCGGCGGCCTGACGACGCTCGAGCCCGTCCTCTCGAACGAGACGATCGTCGGGCGCGAGACGCTGACCTCGATGCAGCGGCGCCTCGCCCCCGGTGCGACCGCAGCGGGCGTCAACGGCGACTATTTCACACTCGCGACGGGTCGACCCTCGGGCGTCCTGATGCGGGACGGCGAGCTGATCAACCCGCCGAACGGGCAGCGCGCGAGCGCCGGCATCACGACCGCCGGCGCCCTCGACGTCCGGCGCGTTTCGCTCGCGGGGACGTGGCGGACCGGCGTGCAGGCGCGTCCGCTCGGCGCGCTGAACCAGCCGCCCGCCGTGAACGGCGTCGCGCTCTACACGGCGGCGTACGGCGGGGCGACACCGGCCGTCCCCGGCGGCTTCGCGGTGATCCTCTTCCCGTTCCCCGTGGCGACGCCCGACGTCGATCTCGTCGCGCCCGTCGTCGAGGCGCTCCCGGCGGCGACACCCGTCCCGATCCCGATCGGCGGCGCAGTCCTCGTCGCGCGCGGCACGGCGGCGACGACGCTGCAGACCGAGGCGCCCGCCGGGGCGACGGCCGTCGTCCGGCTCACTCTGCGCCCCGCCTGGCCCGGCGTCGTGGCCGCGATCGGCGGCGGGCCTCAGATCGTTCGTGCCGGGGCCCCCGTCTTCAGCGCCGGCGAGGCGTTCACCACGAAGCAGCTCGGGCCGGCGGCCCCGCGAACAGGGGTCGGCCAGCTCCGCGACGGGCGGATCGTCCTCGTCGCCGTCGACGGGCGCCAGCCCGGCTACAGCACCGGTCTCACGAACTTCGAGCTCGCGCAGGCACTCGTCCGGCTCGGCGCGGTGACCGGGATGGCGCTCGACAGCGGTGGCTCGACGACGATGGCGTTCGACGGCACGCTGCTCAACCGGCCCTCGGACGGCCGCGAGCGGGCCGTCGCGACGGCGCTCATGCTCCTCTACCGCGGCGTCTTCGCGCCCGAGCCGCCCGCCCGTGTGTCGCCCAACGGCGACGGCGTTGCGGACACTCCCGACCTGCGCTACCGGCTCCCGCGGGCGTCGAGCGTGACGGTGATCCTGCGTACGCCGGACGGCTCCACCCCCGTGACGACGACCGCCGAGCAGGGGCCCGGCACGTACCCCGTCCGGTTCCCCGATGCGGGCGACGCGGCTGCCGCTGAGACCGCCGACACCGTCGCGCCCGCTGCGGCCGGCGCATGGACCTTCGAGGTCAAGGCGGTCGACGACCTCGGACGCGCCTCGACGATGACGAGAACGTTCGTCGTCGACGACACGCTCGGATTCCTCCGCGTCCCCGCGCGGGCGGCCGTTCCACCGTCGGGCGGCTCGATCCGCATCGCGTGGCGGCTGTTCCGGCAGGCGCGCGTGTTCGTGACGGTGCACGACGCGGCGGGGCGGGTCGTCCGGCGCGGGCTCGCCCCGGCCACGCAGCTCGAGCCCGGTGACCAGGCGGTCATGTGGGACGGGCTCGGCGACGGCCGAAGGCGTCTGGCCGGCGCCTACACCGTGCGCGTCGTCGCGCGGAGCAGCCTCGGCTCGTCCACCCTGGATGCGCCGATCACGCTGCGCGCGGCGCGATAGCGCGGGTCGGGCTGACGTCCGGCACCGGCAGGGCTCCGCTCCGACCGCGCGGCTAGCCTTCCGCGATGCCCGTCGCCAGCGTCCTGTCCGGGATCACCGAGGTCGTCACCGACGCGATCGGCAACCAGGGCCTGTACGCCGTGTTCGGGTTGATGCTGATCGACGCCGTGTTCCCGGCGGCGAGCGAGGTCGTGATGGTCTATGCCGGCGCCGTTGCGTCGGGCGCGATCGCCGGCCAGACCGTGACGCTGTTCGGGTACGAGTTCGCGGACGGGTTCCCCGCCTACGTCGCGATGGCGACCGCCGGGACGGTCGGCTACCTCGTCGGCGCGATCCTCGGCTGGGCGCTCGGCGACTACCTCGGCCGGCCGTGGCTCGAGGAGCACGGGCGGTGGTTCCACCTGAACGCGGCGAAGCTCGACCGCGCGGAGCGGTGGTTCGACCGCTGGGAGGGGTGGGCCGTCTTCCTCGGCCGCGTCACGCCGGTGATCCGGTCGTTCATCTCGGTTCCCGCGGGGGTCTTCCGGGCCCGCTTCGGGCCGTACGTCTGGCTCACGCTGCTCGGCTCGGCGATCTGGTGCTTCGCGTTCGCCGGGGCCGGCTGGGCGGCCGGGGCGAACTGGGAGAGCTTCCACGAGGCCTTCCGATACGTGGACTACCTCGTCGCGGCCGGTGTCGTGGGCGTCGTCGCCTGGCTCGGCTGGCGCATGGTCAAGCGCCGCCGGCGCCCGGCCGACGAGCCGGCCTAGCGGCGATTTCCCTGCACGCAGGCCGGTACACTCGGGCGATCGTGATCCCGCTCGTCGACGTCAAGGCGCAGTACGCGCCGCTCATCCCGGAGCTCAAGGAGCGGTTCGCAGAGATCCTCGAGTCGGGCCGCTTCATCTTCGGGCCCGAGGTCGAGGCCTTCGAGCGCGAGGCCGCCGCATACCTTGGCGTCCCGCGCGCGCTCGGCGTCGCCAACGGGACCGACGCGCTCGTCCTCTCGCTCGAGGCAATGGGCATCGGACGCGGCGACGAGGTGATCTGTCCGGCCTTCACGTTCTACGCGACCGCGGAGGCGATCGCCCGCGTCGGCGCGACGCCGGTGTTCGCGGACATCGACCCGGTGACGCTCAACGTCGAGCCGCAGGACGTCGCGGCGCGCATCACCGCGCGGACCAAGGCGATCATGCCGGTGCACCTCTTCGGCCGGCCCGCCCCGCTCGAAGAGCTCGCCGCGCTCGGCCTGCCGATCCTCGAGGACGCGGCCCAGGCCTTCGGGGCTCCGGGCGTCGCGACGACGGGCGTCTGCTCCACGTTCAGCTTCTTCCCGACGAAGAACCTCTTCGCCCTCGGGGACGGCGGCCTCATCGCATTCACCGACGAGGGCGTCGCCGAGACGGTGAGTCGGCTTCGCTTCCACGGCTCCGTCGACAAGAAGACCTTCGAGCTCGTCGGGACGAACTCGCGCCTCGACGCGATTCACGCCGCGGCGCTGCGCGTCTTCCTGCCGCGCCTCGCCGGGTGGAACCGCTCCCGGCGCGAGGCGGCCGTCCGCTACACCGAGCTCGGGCTCGGCGACGCCGTGGAGCTGCCCCTCGACGACGCCGGGCACGTCTACCACATGTTCGTCGTCCGCTCGCCCGAGCGGGACCGGATCGCGGCGGCGCTCGGGGACGTCGGGATCGCGTCCGCCTCGTACTACGTCACGCCCCTCCACCTCCAGCCTGCGATGGCGTACCTCGGCTACGAGCCCGGATCGCTGCCCGAGACCGAGCGTGCGGCGGCCGAGAACCTGGCCCTCCCGATGTGGGGCGGGATCGGCCCGGCGGAGCAGGAGCGCGTCGTCTCGACCGTGCGCGCGGCCGTGGGCGTGGCCGTCTAGGAGGCGCGTGCGTAGCCCCGTCACCCGGCACTCGATCTGGCAAGTCGCCGCCGACGCGGCGCTCGTCGCCGCCGCCTGGTGGCTCGCGTGGAACCTGCGCTTCGAGGCCCGGCCCGTCTACTACGACCGGTACCTCGACTGGGAGATCGTCCTCCTCGTCGTCGCGATCAAGCTTCCGGTCTTCGGCCTCTCGGGCTTCTACAACCGCTGGTGGCGGTACGTGTCGACGCGCGACATGTGGGCGGCGCTCCGCGGCGTCGTGCTCGCGTCGATCGCGGTCTTCCTCGTCTTCACCCTGTTCGACGTGCACCGCGTCGCCGTCCCGCGCGGCGTCTGGTTCATCGACCTGCTGCTCTGCCTCGCGCTCGTCGCGGGCTCGCGGCTGCTGGCGCGGACGCTGATCGAGCGCCCGCTGCCGGGCCGGATCGTCGCGCGTGGCAAGGACGTCGTCGTCGTCGGCGCGGGGGACGCGGCCCAGCTCGTCGTGAAGGAGATGCAGCGCAACCCGGCGCTGGGCTACACGCCGATCGGGCTTCTCGACGACGACCCGCGCAAGCGGAACCTGCGCCTCCACGGCGTCCGCGTGCTCGGCACCGTCGCCGACCTCGCGCACGTCGTCCGCGACCGGCGGCCCGACGAGATCCTGATCGCGATCCCCTCGGCATCGGGTGAGCTCCGCGCGCGCATCGTCGAGACCGCGCGGCCACTGCACGTCCAGGTGAAGACGCTGCCGAGCCTCTCCGACCTCGTCTCGGGCGACCGCGACCTCGCGCGCCAGCTCCGGCCGGTCGAGGTGGAGGACGTGCTCGGCCGCGAGCCGGTCAGCGTCGACCTCGCGTCGCTCTCGGACTATCTCGCGGACGAGGTCGTGCTCGTCACCGGCGCGGGCGGCTCGATCGGCTCGGAGCTCTGCCGCCAGATCGCGCGCCTTCGACCCGCGAAGCTCGTGCTGCTCGACAACGCCGAGCCGGCGCTGTTCGAGATCGAGCGCGAGCTCGTCCGCGACCGCGGCTTCCTCGCCGCGGCGGCCGTCGTCGGCGACGTGAAGGACGCGGGCAAGCTCCGGCAGATCTTCGACAAGTACCGGCCCGGCGTCGTCTTCCACGCCGCGGCGTACAAGCACGTCGCACTGATGGAGGCGAACCCCGTCGAGGCCGTGCGGAACAACACCCTCGGCACGCGCGTCGTCGCCGACGTCGCTGCCGAGTACGGCGCGAAGCGGTTCGTGCTCGTCTCGACCGACAAGGCGGCGAACCCGAAGACCGTGATGGGCCAGTCGAAGGCGCTCGCCGAGTGGATCGTCGAGACCTGGGGGCACCGCACCGACGTGACGACGCGGTTCGTCGCCGTCCGGTTCGGCAACGTCCTCGGCTCCTCGGGCTCGGTCGTCCCGATCTTCCGCCGGCAGATCGCGCGCGGCGGGCCGGTGACCGTGACGCACCCGGAGATGACGCGGTTCTTCATGACGATCCCGGAGGCCGTGCAGCTGATCGTCCAGGCCGGCGCCATCGGCGGGCGGGGCCAGGTCTACGTCCTCGACATGGGCGAGCCCGTCCGCATCGTCGACCTCGCCGAGAAGATGATCCGCCTCTCGGGGAAGGAGCCCGGGACGCAGATCGCGATCGAGTTCATCGGACCGGCCCCGGGAGAGAAGCTCCACGAGGAGCTCGTCGGCGCCGGCGAGACGGCATCCCCGAGCGCGCACCCGAAGATCGACCTGATCAGCCGCCCGCCGATCGACCCCGACTGGCTCGAGTCCGAGCTCGCCGTGCTCGAGCGGCTCGTGGCGGACGGGGAGACACTCGAGCTCGTCGGCGAGCTGCGGCGCGTGGTGGACGAGCCGAAGCGCGCGCGCACGGGCGCGACCGTCTCGTAGGCGTGCCCGCCCCGCTGTTCGCCGTGGGAGACGTCCACGGCCATCGAGACGTGCTGGCGGCGCTCCTCCGCGACGCCGGGCTCATCGACTCGGCGGAGCGCTGGTCGGGCGGTGACGCCGTCGTCTGGCTCGTCGGCGACCTGGTCGACCGCGGGCCGGACGGGATCGGCGCGGTCGACCTCGTCCGCCGCCTCGAGCGGGAGAGCGACGGCGCGCTCCACTGCCTGCTCGGCAACCACGAGGCGCTCCTGCTCGCGGTGCATCGCTTCGGCGACGTCGAGACGTCGTATCCAGGGACGACGTTCCGCGACGTGTGGCGCATGAACGGCGGGCTCGAGTCAGACCTCCGGGCGCTCGCGCCGGAGCATGTCGAGTGGATCGCGACGCGCCCCGCCGTCGGCCGCGAGGACGACTGGCTGCTGCTCCATGCCGACACGACGGCATACCTGGACTACGGCGACTCGGTCGCGGCCGTGAACGCCGCGGTCTCGGCGGTACTCGGTGCCGGTGAGGCCGACGAGGTCGACGAGCTCCTGGGCACCCTCAGCGACCGCATGCGGCTCGGCGACCCGGAGGCGGTCGACGCGCTGCTCGCGCGCTTCGGCGGCACCCGCATCGTCCACGGCCACACCCCGATCGCGACGGTGCGCGGCGTCGACCCGCACGAGGTGATCGAGCCGCTCGTGTACGGGGACGGGCGCGTGAGGAACATCGACCACTGCCTCTTCGCCGGCGGGCCGGGGTTCGTCGTGCGCCTCGATCTCGTCCCGCCCGGCGCCGTCGCCGCGCGCTGACGCCCTCAGGCCGGCGGCAACAGGCGGTCGAGCAGCAGCGACGGGTCGCGGGTCGCGGGGCGCGCGGTGTCTCCCTTGCGCTCGAGCCGGAGGTCGTCCACCCGCGCGAGCGCACGAAGCCGGCCGGCGGCGAGGAGCGACTCGTCGACCGCGCCGATACGGCCCGAGAAGGTCGTGTAGACGGGCGTCCCGAGCGCCACCGCCTCGCGGTTCATCGTCCCGCCTGCGGACACGACGAGGTCGGCCGCGGCGACCAGGCTGAGCGCGTCGACCGCGCGCTCCGGTACCACGAGCGAGGGAAGCCCCCGGCCGGCGATCTCCTCCCGCTGCGACGGCGTCCGCGGCAGGACGACCGCGTGGACCCCCGGGCTGCCGCCGAGCCGCTCGAGCACGTCGACGAAGAGCGGGTTCCCGTGGCGGTGGTAGAGCGAGACCTCGGGCGGCGTCCGGACGACCACGAGAACGCGCGCCCGGTCGATCCCGAGGGCGTCCGGTACGCCCGGGTCGGGCGTGACGCCGTGGAGGTAGTACTCCTCCTTGAGCCCCGCGTAGCGGGCGACCTTCCGAGCCCGGGCCCCGAGCCGGCTCAGTCGCTTCTGCGGGATCACCTCGGGGACGACGACCCGGGTCGCGGCGCGGCAGCCCAGGCTGTGCTGGGCGAGCGCGAACTCGTAGTCGAACGCGTAGGACGACGGAATCCCGAGGGCGCGCGCCGCCAGCGGGAGCTCGTGGGACGCGTGGGACAACCCGGCGTCGAAGCCGCGCCCGCGGGCGAACCCGCGGAGAGCGCGCAGCCTGGAGCCCATCGCGCGCACCTTCGCCGCGCGCGCGGCTCCGGCGTGAGGCGGGCCGACGACGGCGTACGGGAGGCCCGCGGCCTCGAGCAGCTCGAGCGTCTGGGCGAAGTTACGCGCGGTGATCGTCACGTCGTGCCCGCGCTCCTCGAGCAGCGCGACGAGCGGCCGGAAGAAGAGGACGTGCGGTGAGTTCGTGACGTCGATCCAGATGCGCACAGGGGCATCCTCGCGCACCGGGCCGGACGAACGTCTGCGATAAGCTTCGCTTATGGATACGCGTCAGCTCGCGGCGTTCTGCGCCGTGGTCGAGCGTCACTCCTTCTCGCAGGCGGCCGAGCGGCTCGGCGTCACGCAGCCCGCCGTGTCGCTGCAGGTGCGGGCGCTCGAGAAGCGCCTGGGCACGCAGCTGCTCGACCGCTCCGGACGGCGGGTCGAGCCGACGGAGGCCGGCCGACGGCTGTACCGCGGCGCCCAGCGTCTCCTCGCGCTCGAGGAGCAGGTCCTCGCAGACGTCGTCTCGGAGGCCGAGGGCGACCTCACCGGCGTGCTCTCCATCGGCGCCTCGACGGGACCCGCGGCCGTCGTGGTGCCGCAGCTCCTGTGCGAGTTCCAGCGCGCGCATCCCGCGGTGCGGGTGGCGCTCGAGGTACACGACACCCGCACGGTCGTCGACCTCGTCGCCGAAAGGCAGCTCGAGCTCGGGATCGTCGGCGCATCACCGCGCCACCGTGGAGTGCAGTTCGAGCCCTTCGCGTACGACGAGGTCGTCCTCGTCTGCCCGCCGGGGCACCGGTTCGCCGGCCGGACGATCCCGGTGCACGAGCTCGCCGACGAGACGCTCGTCGTGATGCAGGAGGGCGCGGGCGTCCGCCGGATCGTGGACGACGAGCTCCGCCGGCTCGGCCTCCGGCTTCGGGATCTCGACGTCCGGCTGGAACTCGGGCTCCAGGAGTCGGTGCGCAGCGCCGTCCTGGCCGGCTTCGGCGTCACGTTCATCTCCCGGGCCGCCGTCGAGGCGGAGCTCGCGTCGGGCGTGCTCGCCGAGGCCCGGATCGAGGGGATGGACGGGACGCGCGAGATCGTCCTCGCGCGGGGCACCGCGCGCGTCCCGACGCGCGCCGCGCAGGAATTCGCGGAGTTCGCGCGCGAGCGCGTCGCGGTCATCGGCCTCGGGCTCTCGCCGGCGCCGCGCCGGACCTCCGCGGAGAGCGCATGAGCGATCCGCCCGTGCGGATCACGCGCTTCGGGGCCGGCTCGCTCACCGAGCTCGCGGACCTCTGCGACGAGATCGACGTGAAGCGGCCCATGCTCGTCGCGACGCGCCGCGGCGCGGCCGCCGTCGGCGAGCGTCCCGTCGTCGGCGTCTACGACGGCGTCCGGCCACACGTCCCGGTCGAGACCGTGCACGAGGCGGCGTCGCGCGCGCAGGAGCTCGGAGCGGACGGCCTCGTCGGGCTGGGCGGCGGGAGCGCCACCGACACGTGCAAGGCGGTCGTCGCAGAGCTCGCCTCGGCGTCGCAGGAGAGGCTCCCACGCGTCGTCGCGGTGCCGACGACGTATGCGGGCGCCGAGTGGACGCCCTATTTCGGGATGCTGCTCGGGCCGGGTAAGAAGGGCGGGGGGAGCGACCCGCGCGCGATGCCCATCGCCGCGATCTATGACCCGGAGCTCACGCTCGACCTGCCGCTCGAGGCGACCGTCGGCACCGCCATGAACGCGCTCGCGCACTGCGCCGAGGCCTACTACCACCCGGATGCGCAGCGACGCGCGCCCCGCCACGCGGACACGGGGGCGACGGCGATCGGCCACGCGCTCCCGCTCGTGGTCGCGAGCCCGCGAGAGATCTACGGCCGCACGCGACTCCTCGAAGGCGCGATGCGCGCCGCGTTCGCGCTCGGGGACTCGGGCGTCTGCCTCGCCCACGCGATGGCCCAGGCGCTCGGCGGCCGGTACGGGCTTCCGCAGGGCGCCATGAACGCCGTCTGCCTGCCCGCCGCGCTCCGGTTCAACCAGGACGCGGTCCCGGAGGCCGTCGGCCGCCTGGCGGAGGCGCTCGGGACGGACGACGCGCCCGGGCGCGTCGTGGAGCTCGCGCGGCTCGGGGGCTTCGAGCGGCTCCGGGACTTCGGCATCCCGGAGGCCGAGCTGGACGACGTCGCGGCCGCGATCGTCGCGCGGCCGGGCGCGAAGGCGAACCCGAGGCCCGCGACGGACGTCGAGGTCGCCGGGCTGCTGCGCTCGATCTGGTAGCCGCGGCGTTGACCGGCGCGGCCGGGCGACCGATCATCCGTCCATGGCCGAATACGCGCTCGTCACCACGATGGTCGCGATCATCGCGCTCGGGATCGGGACGATCCCCGACGCGCTGCTCGCCAAGCGCCTCCCGACGACCGCGGCGAAGGCGCAGTCGCTCGTCTCATCGTCCGCCCGCACACAGAAGGTGGCACCGGCGAAGGCGCGCGCCGTGATGGCCCGGGCGCCCTACGGTCGCGCCCCGCTCCGGTACCTCTTCGCCGAGGGCTGGATCCGCGGCACGAAGGACCCGAAGTCCTGCGTGTTCGCGAAGGCCGCGCCGAACGCGACGACGCACAACATCGCGCAGGCGATCCGCAGCGATCACGGCCTCCTCACCCGCCTCGCGCGCATGAAGGTCAGCGTCGACCAGGCAGCCGAGGCCGTGCTGCGCGGCTCCGCGTCGGCCTGCTGAGGGTCAGGCGGAGCCGGCGGTCGCCTTCGTCGCCGCGACGACGCGGCGCAGGCTGACGATCCCGCTCACGCCGCCGCTCTCGTCGACGACGGGCAGGTGGCGAAAGCCGTGCTCGAGCATGATCTGCGCGGCCTCCTCGCAGTCGGTGTCGGCGGGCGCGGTGATCGGGTCCTCGGTCATCCACTGCCGGACGCGCGCCTCGCTCGTGTGGACGCGGGCGGCCATCGCCTTGAGCATGTCGCGCTCGGTGAGGATGCCGATCATCCGGCCGAAGTCCTTCACGATCACGGCGCCGACATTCACCGCGGTCATGCGCTCGGCGACCTCGCCGAGGGTGTCCTCGGGCGCGACGACGATCGGCTCGGGTCGCATGACGTCTGCGAGGCGCGGCATGCACGCGAGTCTACCGTGTCGCCTCTAGAATAAGCGACGCTAATGAACATGATTAGCGGAACGCGTGTTCCTTGGTACGATTCCGCCGCGTGGCGACCAGCGCCCACATCGACGTGCTCGTGATCGGCAGCGGTGCCTCGGGCCTGGCCGCAGCCGTCTCGGCCGAGCGGGCAGGCGCTCGCGTCGCCGTCGCGACGAAGACGACCCTGCAGGCGAACAACTCCTCGAAGGCACAGGGCGGGATCCAGGCGTCGATGGGGGACGACGACTCGCCCGAGATCCATGCCGAGGACGTCATGCGCTCCTCCCACGACACGGCGGACCCGCGGCTCGTCGAAGTCCTGACCTCCGAGGCGGCATCGGCGATCGCATGGCTCGAGGAGCAGGGGTGCGCGTTCACCCGCGACAATGTCAACGGCGGCCGCGCGGGCAGTGCCGGAGGGTATCGGCTCGCCCGCTGCGGCGGCGCGACGCGCAAGCGGCTCCTCCAGGTCGGCGACCGCACGGGACACGCGATCACGAAGGCGCTCCGCGAGTCGTTCGAGGCCGGGAGCGGCGAGACGCTTGCGCACCATCGGCTCACCGCTCTCGCGTCCGCGCCGGGAGGCTGGCGCGCCTCGTTCTCGACCCCCGAGGGCCACGACGACGTCGAGGCCGCGACCGTCGTCCTCGCCTCGGGCGGCCGCTGCTTCGCCGAGGCGGAGGTGCGGGGGGAGCTCTCGACGAACCACCCGAACGCCACGGGCGAGACGACCCGGATCGCGCTCGACGCGGGCGCGGAGGCGCGCGACCTCGACGCCCTGCAGTACCACCCGAACGGCGGCGCCTGGCCGGCCACGATGCAGGGCTACTCGATCCCGGAGACGACGCGCGCGTACGGCGCGGTGCTGCTGAACGCCGACGGCGAGGAGTTCACCGACTCGCTCGGGCCGCGCGACGAGGTCGCGCAGGCGATCTTCGACGAGGTCGAGGCCGGCCGCGGCGTGCTGACCGAGGACGGCCGGCCCGCCGTGTGGCTCGACACGACGCGGATCGCGCCCGCGGACGCGGACATCTCGCTCCCGTACATGCTCCGCCGCTATCGCGGCGGCGGCCTCGACCCGCTCAGCGAGCCGATCCTCACCTACCCCGTCCTCCACTACCAGAACGGCGGCCTCGTGATCGACACGGGCGCGGAGACGACCCTCGAGGGCATCTTCGCGTGCGGCGAGATCGCCGGCGGGACCCACGGGCGGAACCGCATGATGGGCAACTCCCTCCTCGAGTGCGTGGTCTTCGGCCGCCGGGCCGGGGCGAACGCCGCGACGAAAGCGAAGGCATGAGCACGATCACGACCACCGATCTCGCCCAGGCAGTCGAGGACGCCGCCGCGCACCTCTACGTCTGGGCCCTGAAGGACATCCCGCAGGACCTGCGCGACGCCCTCGCCGCGGCGAGAGACCGCGAGACGTCCGTCACGGGCAAGCGCGTCCTCGAGACGATCCACCGCAACGTCGAGATCGCGGACGAGCAGAAGAACCTCGTCTGCCAGGACACCGGCATCGCCGTCTACTACTGCCGGGTCGGAGAGCACTTCCCCCTCCATCCCGCGCGGATCTACGACGCGCTCAAGAGCGGGACCTCGCGCGCGACGGTCGAGCACCCGCTCCGCTCGAACACCGTCCACACGCTGACGCGCGAGAACACGGGCCCGAACGTCGGTTACCGCGTGCCGATCGTCCACTGGGACTTCGTCTCGGACTGGGACGGGCTCGACGTCAAGTGCGTGCCGAAAGGCTCGGGGTCGGAGAACATGACGTTCCTCAAGATGCTCGTGCCCGCCGACGGCGTGGCGGGCATCAAGAAGTTCGTGCTCGAGTCGATCGTCGAGCGCGGGCGGCAAGCCCTGCCCGCCGGGGATCGTCGGGATCGGGCTCGGCGGCTCGGCCGACTACGCGATGCACCTCGCCAAGGAGGCGATCGCACGTCCCATCGGCTCGCGGAACTCCGACCCGCTCGTCGCGCAGCTCGAGGACGAGCTCTACGCGCTCCTCAACGAGACCGGGATCGGGCCGATGGGCCTCGGCGGCGACGTGACCGTCCTCCAGTGCCACATCGAGCACGCGGACACCCACATGACGCTGAATCCCGTCGCCGTGAACTACCAGTGCTGGGCCGCCCGCCGTGCGTCGGCGCACATCGCCGCGGACGGGACCACCGACTTCGACCGGGAGTTCTGAGATGGCCGTCCACGAAGTCACGTTCCCGGTCACCGACCCGGCGGAGATCCTCAAGCTCCGCGCCGGCGACGAGGTGATCGTCCAGGGGCACATCATCGGGATCCGCGACCGTACGCAGATCCGGATCTTCGACCAGGGGATCGAGCCGCCGATGGACCTGAGCGGCGCGTTCCTGCTGCACACGGCGCCGAACGTCCGCAAGGTCGGGCCGGGCCGCTACGAGAAGATCTGCATCGGCACGACGACGAGCGCCCGCATGGTGCGCTTCACCGAGGGGCTCGGCTCGCAGTACGGCGTCCGGGGGATCTGCGGCAAGGGCGGCTTCCCGGACGAGGCGATCGAGCCGATGCAGCGCCTCGGGATGGTCTACTTCGCGATCGTCGGCGGCGCCGCGGCGCTCGAGACGACCCAGATCGAGGAGATCGAGGAGGTCGCCTGGGAGGAGCTCATGCCCGAGTGCCTCTGGAAGTTCCGCGTCAAGGACTTCGGTCCGCTGATCGTCGGGATCGACGCTCACGGCGGCTCGCTGTACCGCGAGGTGCAGGACCGCGCCAAGGCGAAGCTGGAGGAGCTCTATGCAAGGCTTTAACGACGGCTTCCTCGGCGTCCCGGCGCGGCCGGGCAAGCCGCGCGAGGTCGGGCTGACCCATGTCATGGACAAGGGGCTCAACCTCCGCGACATCGAGGGCCTGTTCGACACCGCGGGCCAGTTCGTCGACATCGTGAAGTTCGGCTGGGGCACGAGCTACGTCACGAACAACCTCGAGAAGAAGATCTCGCTCTACCGCTCGTTCGAGACGCCGGTCGTGTGCGGCGGCACGCTCTTCGAGGCCGTCTACGCGCGCGAGCGGCTCGACGAGTTCAAGGCATGGCTCGTCGAGAACCGCTTCTCGCACGTGGAGATCTCCGACGGGACGCTCGACATCCCGCGCGAGCGGAAGCTCGAGCTGATCGCGGAGTTCGCGCAGGACTTCACCGTGCTCTCGGAGGTCGGGTCGAAGGACTCGGACGTCGTCTACGCGCCGTACCAGTGGGTCGAGTGGATCAAGGAAGAGCTCGAGGCGGGCGCGTGGAAGGTGATCACCGAGGGCCGCGAGGGCGGCACCGCGGGCATCTTCCGGTCGGACGGCGACATGCGAACCGGTCTGATCGACGAGATCGCGCACGAGATCTCGGTCGACGACGTCCTCTTCGAGGCGCCGACGAAGTCCTCGCAGGCCTGGTTCGTGAAGCAGTTCGGGCCGAACGTCAACCTCGGCAACATCCCGCCCGACGAGGTCATCGCCGTCGAGACGCTCCGGCTCGGCCTCCGCGCGGACACGCTGAAGGAGATCCTGCTGGCCACCGAGCCGTCCCGCGAGGGCTGACCGACCCTCTCGGCGTCGATGCCATGGACTGGAAGCTCTCCCTCGCGGGTCTCCTGATCGGCCTGCTCGTGGGCGTCACGGGCATGGGAGGCGGCTCTCTCATGACGCCGCTCCTCGTGCTGTTCTTCGGCTTCAAGCCGTCGATCGCGATCGGGACGGACATCGTCCACGGGGCGATCTTCAAGTCCTTCGGGGCCGTCCAGCATCGCCGCATGGGTCACGTGCACGCGCGCCTGGCGGCGTGGATCCTGCTCGGCTCGGCGCCGTTCTCGATCCTCGGCGTCGCGCTCGCGTGGTGGCTCAGGCGCGAGTACGGCGACGGGTACGAGGACACGGCGAAGGCGATCCTCGGCGTCGCGCTCGTGTGCTGCGGCATCGCGTTCCTCGTCAAGGCGTACCTCCACTCGAGCCCCGAGGACAAGCCGTTCATCCTCTCGAACCGGGACCGGGCGATCGCCGTCGCGACCGGCGTCGTCGGCGGCTTCGTCGTCGGCCTCACCTCGGTCGGGAGCGGGACGATCTTCGGCCTCGTGATGCTGATCGCATTCCCGCTGACCGCCGCGAAGATCGTCGGCACCGACATCTTCCAAGCCGCGATCCTGCTCGCCGTCGCCGGTGCAGGACATCTCGTGGCGGGGCACGTCGACCTCGCGGCGACCGGCTGGCTGCTGATCGGCTCCGTCCCCGGCGTCCTCATCGGCGGCCGGCTCACCGTCAAGCTCCCCGACCGCGCGCTCCGGATCGCGCTCGCCGCGACGCTGACACTGGCAGGGGTCAAGCTCATCGATCCACCCGGAGCCGACGTGATCGTGCTCACCGGGGCCGTCGCGGCCGTGCTCGCGGTGCTCGCGGCGGGATGGCGCTGGGCCGTGACGCGCACCGCGCCCGAGCCGGTCCGCGAGGGCTGAGCTACTCCGGCAGCGCCGGCGGGATCGGGCAGGAGACGAATCGCCGCCCGGTCAGCCGGTACCCGACCTTGTACGCAGTGCAGCCGGCGCAGAAGCCGGTCGTCGCCGCGAGGAGCGCGAGGGCGGCGACGAGGAGGCCGAGCGCCGCGCCGACGGTGTCGAGCCCGAACGCGAATGCGAGCAAGGCCGCTCCGAGGACGCCGAGCCCCACCATGTTCGCGAAGCGCGGCGGGCGCGCGTCCTCGAGGCGGCCCTCGCCGAAGCGCGGCTGCAGCACCTCGAAGTAGAAGACGCAGGCGAGGCACCACCGGCGGCCGAGCGTCAGGCCGAGCGCGAGTTGCAGCGCGAGCAGCGCGAGGAGGAGCCACCAGCCCGTGGCGACGGCGAGGAGCGACAAGAGCCCGACGACGACCTGGTTGAAGCGCGGCGCCCGCTCGTCGATCAGCTGCGTGTCGCGATAGGGGTCGGCGCGGCGGCGAGCGGCTCGCTTCATTTCGTGAAGTATCGTAGTCGTTCCTAGACTTGACCGATGCCAGCGGCCGACCCGGTGATCGTGCTCGGCGTCCGCCGCTCCGGGACGACGCTCTTGCGGGTGATGCTCGACCGCAACGCGAGGCTCGCGGTGCCCGACGAGTCGTACTTCGTCCCGCAGCTCGCGCGCAGGCATCGCGACTGGCTCGATCCTGCGGCGTTCGTCGACGACCTGCGTCGCCTGCCGACGCTCGTCGAATGGGGCGTCTCCTACGAGGACGTCGCGCCGCGTCTTCGCCCGGGCATGCCGACGGGCCAGGCGATCGCGGCCGTGTTCGAGACGTACGCCGCCGAGCGCGGCAAGTCACGGTGGGGAGACAAGACGCCGCTCTACATGCAGCATCTCACGCTGCTCGAGCGTCTCTTTCCCGATGCGCGCTTCGTCCACCTGATCCGGGACGGTCGCGACGCGGCGCTCTCTTTCCTCTCGGTGCCGGCGGGGATCATGACGGAGGCGTGGGGGCACCCGCACGACGCCGCCGGCTTCGCGTGCCAGTGGTCGACCGAGGTACGCGCCGCGCGCGGGCTCGGCACCCGTGTCGGGCCCGGCCGCTACCTCGAGGTCCGCTACGAGGCGCTCGTCGCTGATGCGGAGGCCGAGCTCCGGCGCGTCTGCGACTTCGCCGGGCTCGAGTACGACGACGGGATGCTCGGGTACGTCGGGCAGACCGACTCCGCGCGCAAGGAGCACCAGCAACGGCTCAACGAGCCGCCGCGCGTCGGCGTGCGCGACTTCCGGACCGAGATGAGCGCCGAGGACGTCGCGGCGTTCGAGGCCGTCGCGGGCGACCTCCTCGCCCAGCTCGGCTACGACGCGTCGACGCGCGGTCACGACCGACGGAGGCTCGCCGTATACCGCGCGAAGGCGGGCGCGTGGCGCACGGCGGGAGCCGGCGTGACGCAGAGCTCGCGGCTCTGGCGCCGCCGCCACCCGCTGCTGCAGTAGCCCTACTTCGGCCCGTTGCGGCCGCGGAACGCCATCAGCATCCCGTTCAGCGAGAAGTAGTACGCGCGCTCGGTCGCGATCCCCGGCGAGTACTTCCCGAGCCCGTAGCGCCACACGATCTTGCCGTCCGAAGCCCTCGCCGCGTACGTCTCCGTCTCGAGCGTCGAGAAGAACACGAGGTTGCCGACGATCACCGGCGCGCCGAGGATCCGGCCGCCCACGTGCGCGCGCCACAGGAGGGCGCCGTCCGTCTTCCGGTACGCGCGAAGCCCGCCGTTGAAGTCGCCGACGAAGATGCGGTCGCGCCCGACGGCGGGCGTCGAGTAGCCGAGGGAGTTGACGTGATCGGTCCAGATGATCCGGCCCGTATCGGCGTCGAGGGTGACGATGCGGCCCGACCGCGAGATCGTGTAGAGCCGCTCGCCGTCGGTCGATGCGCTCGCGTAGAAGCTCTCGTAGCGGAAGGTGTCCCGCTTCACGTACGTGCTCCAGAGCTTCTGTCCGTCGCGCTGGCGGAGGCAGAAGATCGAGCCTGCGTACGTCGTGATGCACACGCGACCGTCGGCGAGCGACGGGCTCGAGTTGATCCGGCCGCCGGTGTCGAACGCCCACCGGATCCGGCCGGTGTCGACGTCGACGGCGAAGAGCCGGCCGTCGGTCGCCCCGAAGTAGGCCGTGTCCCCCGCGACCGCGGGCGACGACTCGACCTTCGCGTTCGTCCGGAGCTGCCAGACGAGCTTGCCGCTCTCGCGCGTGAGCGCCGTGACCGTGCCGTCCTTCGAGCTCACGATGAGCTTGTCGCCCGCGATCGCCGGGGTCGACGGCTTCGGCGCCGTGCTGACCTTCTTCCACTTGACCTTGCCGGTCGCCGCCTCGATCGCCCACGTGTCGCCGCGGAAGGTGTTCACGTAGAGCATCCCGTCGCAGTAGCTGGGTGGGTACTCGATGTACTCGCGGAGCCCGCGCGCCCAGATGGGCTTCGCCGCCGGGACGCCGAGATCGATCGCCGGCCGCGAGAGCTCGCGGCGCGGCCCGCCGCCGAACATCGGCCAGCAGCGCTGGTCGACGTCCGCCTCCGGCTCGGTCGTCGGCGGAGGCGGCGGCTCGGGCGCCGTCGTCGTCGGCGGTGGCGGCGCGACGACGGTCACGTCCGTGACGTCGGTCTCGAGCTTCCCGCCCGGCAGGTTCGGGGTCAGGACGATCGCGGCACCGACGCCGAGGGCGAGCGCAAGCGCTCCTACGAGGATGAACAGCCAACGACGAGGCATGAGGGCGGCAGCGGGGGTGCCGGCTCCAAGTGTGCCTGCCCCGTCGGCGCGGCCGACCCGTCCTTACAATCGCTTTCGAGGTGGCGCAGAGCGCATCTCCGAACGCATCGTGTCTCTGGAACTGAGATGAGCTCTCGACTCGCCCCGGCCGTGCTCGTCGCGGCACTACTCGCCGCGACCTCGGCCGCGTTCGTCGTCACGGAGAAGCTCAAGCTGACGCGGAACCCGATCGTCGGCCCGCAGGTCGCCAAGATCTTCTCGCCCGTGTGCGACTGCGCCACGGACAAGGGGTCCATCCTCTTCCGGCTGCGGAGCCCCGACCGCGTCAGTCTCGAGATCATCGACTCGGACGGCGACGTCGTCCGGGAGCTGGCACGAAGCCGGCCGCAGGGACGAGCGCCCGTCACCTATCTCTGGGACGGCCGCGACGCCGGCGGCCGGGTGGTCCCCGAGGGCGCCTACCGCCCGCGCGTCCACCTCGATCGCCAGCGCCGGACGATCGTGATGCCGAATCCGATCCGCGTCGACGTGACGCCACCGCGGATCGAGAACTTCACCGCGCGCCCGATCGTGATCTCGCCGGACGGCGATGGGCGGTCCGATCGCGCGAAGATCCGGTACCGGGTCAGCGAGCGGTCCGTCGTCGAGCTCTTCGTCGACGGGACGCGCGCGCTGCGCCGCGCCGGGACTCGGACGACAGGGACGATGGATTGGTTCGGCACGGCCGGCGGCGAGCCGCTGCCGCAAGGGCGCTACACGCTCCGGCTCGTGGCACGGGACGTCGCGGGCAACCTCGGCCGCCGCTCGGGGTCGCGGACGGTCGCGATCCACTTCCTCGCGCTCGGCCGCGACCGCGTCGTGACCGCGCCTGGCGGGTCCTTCGCGATCCTCGCGCTGTCGCAGGCCCGGACGCTTCGCTGGAAGCTCGGCGACCGCTCGGGTGTCGCCCGGCCGGGGACGCTGCGGCTCCGTGCCCCGGACCGACCCGGTCGCTACGTGCTGCGCGTCGACGCGAACGGCCACGTCGAGCGCGCCCTCGTCGTCGTCCGCGAGCCCGCCGAGTGAGCGTCGCCGCCCAGATCGCGGGGGTCGTCGGCGCGCTCGGCCTCGGCGCCCTGCTGCTTGCGCCGCGGCGCGAGGCTCGAATGCTCGGCCTCGTCGCCTGGGCGGCCGGGCTCGGCGTGCTCGGCCTCTACCTCCTGCCCGACCTGAGCCGGGCGCGGCTCGTCGCCGCCGCGGTGGGCGGGCTGGTTCTCTCCTTCGCGTTCGCGTGGGCCCTTCGGCGCTGGCCGTACCTCCTCGCCTTCGCCACGCTCGCCTGCATTCCGCTCCGGCTGCCGGTCGACATCGGGACCGACGAGGTCAACCTCCTGCTGCCGCTGTACGCCGTCATCGGCGGGCTGGCGCTGTCGCTCGGCTGGGCGCTCCTGCGCGGGGAGAGCCGCGCGCGTGAGCTCGGCCCCGTCGCCTTGCCGCTCGCGGCCGTCGTCATGTGGTTCGGGCTGTCGATGCTCTGGACGGTCGACGTCCGGCGCGGGGCGATCTTCCTCGGTGCCTTCGTCCTGCCCTTCGGGCTCCTCGCGATCGGGTTCGCCCGCCTGCCGTGGCGCGGGCGCTGGCTCACCTGGCTCTGGGGCGGCCTCGTCTCGACGGCGCTCGCCTACGCGGCGGTCGGCGGGTACCAGTGGCTGACACGGGACGTCTTCTGGAACCCGAGCGTGAAGGTCTTCAACGCGTATGCCCCGTTCTTCCGCGTGAACTCCGTTTTCTGGGACCCCTCCGTGTACGGGCGCTACCTCACGGTCGCCGTCCTCGCCTCGCTCGCCGGGATCCTCCTCGGCGGGGTCCGCGGCTGGCGTGTCGCCGCGCTCTACGCCGTCGTCATCGCGACCTGGTGCGGGCTCCTCATCTCGTTCTCGCAGTCGAGCTTCGTCGCCCTCGCGGCCGGGATCGTCGTCGCGGCGGCCGTCGCCTGGGGGCGCCGGGCGCTCGTCGCGCTGGTCGCGCTCGGTGCGATCACGTGCGCCGTCCTGTTCGCCGTCCCGCAGGTCCGCGACGAGGTCGTCGGGAAGTCGCGGTCGGGCGTGAACCGGGTCACGTCCGGGCGGGCGAACCTCGTCGGCCAGGGGATCCGGATCGCCGGCGACCATCCCGTCGTCGGGGTCGGCGTCGGCGGCTTCTCGCGCGAGTATCAGCGCCGGCTCGGCATCCCGGGACGCGACCCGAAGCGCGTGGCCTCCCACACGACCCCGGTGACCGTCGCGGCCGAGACGGGCATCGTCGGGCTCGCGCTCCTCGCCTGGCTCGCCGCGGCGGCGTTCTTCGCGACCCTCCGCGGGCTCGGCCGGGGCTTCACGTCACGCGTCGCGCTGGCGACGGGCGTCGTCCTCGTCGCGATCGCCGTGCACAGCCTCTTCTACGCCGCATTCTTCGAGGACCCGATGACGTGGGCCCTGCTCGGCCTCGTGGGGCTCGTGTCCCGCGTGCCGAAGAAGGCGCCGCCGCGCGTCGTTGCGGACGCGTCGTCGCCCGCACCGTCCCCCGTGCCCGAGCCGACGGCCACTGCCTAGCCTCTAGACTCGCGCCGTGCTCGAGGGCTGGAAACGCGCGCTCGTCCTGGCGCCGCACACCGACGACGGCGAGTTCGGCTGCGGCGGCACGATGGCGCGCCTCGTCGAGTCGGGCTGCGCCGTCCGCTATCTCGCGTTCTCGATCGCGACGCGTTCGCTGCCCGAGGGGTTCCCGCCCGACACGCTCGCCCGTGAGGTGCGCGAGGCGACCGCGGAGCTCGGGATCCCCGAGGATCACCTGACGGTGCACGACTTCGACGTCCGGACGTTCCCCGAGCGCCGGCAGGACATCCTCGAGCTGCTCGTCGGCCTGTGGGACGAATGGCAGCCGGACGTCGTCTTCCAACCGTCCCACCACGACGTCCACCAGGACCACCAGACGGTCGCGCAGGAGGGGCTCCGCGCGTTCAAGCGCACGACGGTCCTCGGCTACGAGATCCCCTGGAACAACTTCGACTTCTCGTACGGCGCCTACCTCACGCTCGAGCACCGCCACGTGGAGCGCAAGGTCGCGGCGGTGCAGCGGTACGCCTCGCAGCAGCACCGGCGCTACGCGAACGAGGAGTACATCTGGAACCTCGCGCGCGTCCACGGGACGAACGTGAACCGCGACTACGCCGAGGTGTTCCAGGTCTACCGCCTGGTCGCGTAGGGTAGATACCCGTTGGTGTAAATACCCCTTGGGGGTATAGTGAGGCGGATGGCCGGCCACGAGGGTATGGCTCACGCGCACGGCTCGCTGAACCGCGTCGCGCTCTCGGCGACCCTGCACTGCCTCACGGGCTGCGCGATCGGCGAGGTGCTCGGGATGATCATCGGCACGGCCCTCGGCTGGGGCGACTGGGCGACGATCGTGCTCGCCGTCGTGCTCGCGTTCCTCTTCGGCTACTCGCTGACGATGCTTCCCTTGCTGCGGAGCGGCATCGCGCTCGGCGCGGCGGTCCCGGTGGCGCTCGCCTCGGACACCGTCTCGATCGCGATCATGGAGATCGTCGACAACGCGATCATCCTTCTCATCCCGGGAGCGATGGAGGCGGGTCTCGCAGACGGGCTCTTCTGGGGCAGCCTCGCGGTCGCGCTCCTCATCGCGGGCGTCGCCGCCTACCCGGTGAACCGATGGCTGATCGCCCGCGGACGCGGCCACGCCGTGGTGCACGCCTACCACTGACGCGCGTCTAGAGTCGCCTCTCGTGCGCGTTCTGTTCGCATCGACGCAGGGGACGGGGCACTTCGGCCCGCTGATCCCGCTCATCGACGCGTGCCACCGGAACGGCCACGAGACGCTCGTCGTCGGCCCGCCGACGCTGAAGGCCCGCGGCTACGACTTCGAGGCGGGAGCGGCGCCTCCCGACGAGATCCTCGGCCCGCTGTGGGGGTCGATGCCGACGCTTCCCCCCGCGCAGGGGGAGGTCGTCGTCGTCGGAGTCATCTTCGCCCGTCTCAACGTGGACGCGATGCTCCCGAAGCACCACGAGGTGCTCGAGCGCTGGCGCCCGGACGTCGTCGTCCGCGAGTCCGCCGAGTTCGCCTCCGCAATCGCCGCAGAGCAGCACGGGGTCCCGCACGTGCGCGTCGCCGCCTCGACGTCCTACGTCGAGCACGGCGCGCTCGGGATCGCCGGGCCCGTGATCGAGGAGCGGCTGAAGGGGATCTTCGACCGCGTGGTCGAATCGCCGTACCTGACGTACTTCCCGCCCTCGGTCGACCCCGCCCCCTTCGCCGTCACGCGGCTCCGCCTCCCAGCCGCCGGGGCCGTGCCCGCGGCGCTCCCCGACTGGTGGCCCGGACGCGACGGGCCGCTCGTCTACGTCAGCTTCGGAAGCGTCGCCGCCACGTTCCCGCCGGCCGCGCAGGTCTATGCGCGCGCCGTCGAGCAGGTCGCCGAACTCCCGGCGCGCGTCCTCCTCTCGACGGGCGGCAACGACGTCGAGCTCGGCGAGCTGCCGGGCAACGTTCGCGTCGAGCGATGGGTCGACGAGCCGGCGATACTCGGCCACGCCGCCGCGGTCGTCGGACACGGCGGGACGGGGACGACGCTCAGCGCTCTCGCAGCAGGCTGCCCGCTCGTGGGCGTGCCGCTGTTCGGCGACCAGCCGATGAACGTCGCGAGCGTCGCGGCCGCGCGCGCCGGGGTCGTCGCGCCGCTCGACGGGATCGGGCACGGGATCGAACGGGTGCTGGAGGACGACCGCTTCCGGGCGTCCGCGATGCGCGCAGCCGACGAGATGCGCAGACAGCGCCCGATCGACGAGTTCCTCGAGGCAGCGCTTGGCTGAGCCCTCGTCGCCCGGCTCCGCCCGCATGCGACCGGGGACGATCGGCCTCGTGCTCTGCGTCCTCGCGGGCCTCTGCATGGTCGCCGGGCTGGCCGTCGACCTCGACTCGACGGCCGCAAAGCTGTTCATCGCCGCCTCGGCCGTGCTCTTCGTCCCCGGCGTGCTCCTCACGTTCGTCTGGATGCGCGTCCGCGTCGGCCCGCCGCCGTGAGGGCGGCCCTGACGCTCCTCGCCGCGCTCCTCCTCGTCCCGGCGGCCGCCGGTGCTTCGCGCCCGGTCGTCGTGATCGACCCGGGGCACGACGAGCGGGCGAACCTCGCGACCGAGCCGATCGGACCGGGGTCGGCGACCATGAAGATCAAGGACGGGGGCGGCACGCACGGCGTCGTCACCGGCACGCGCGAGCCCGACCTCGTGCTCGACATCTCGCTCCGGCTGCGCGCGCTGCTCCGCCGCGCGGGCGTGTCGGTCGTCATGACGCGGACGCAGACGGCGGGGGCGAGCATGGGCAACATCGCTCGGGCGCGGATCGCGAACCAGGCAGGCGCCGACCTCTTCCTCCGCGTCCACGCGGACGGCCACCCGAGCCGCACGGTGCGCGGGACGCACATCCTCGTCCCGGCCCTGCGGCGGGGGTGGACGGACGACGTCTACCGCGCGAGCCGTCGCGCGGCCTCGCTCGTGCAGCCGGAGCTCGTTCGCGTGCTCGGCTTCCCCGACCGCGGGATCTCCGAGCACACGGACTTCACCGGCTTCAACTGGGCGGACGTGCCCGTGATTCTCGTCGAGCTCGGGTTCATGACGAACCCCGTCGAGGACCGGGAGCTCGGGCGGTCGGCGGTGCGTCAGCGCGCGGCGCTCGGCCTGTGCCGCGGCACGCTGCGCGTGCTCGGCCGCGCACCGTCGCGCTGCGAGGTTTAGACAGGCCTAAAGCTCTCGGCTAGAGTTTAGCCATGGCTAAACTCACCCGCCGGAAGCTCCTCTGCGCCACCGCGCCGCTCGCGGCGGCCCCGCTCGGCGCGAAGATCGTGCTCGGCGGCGAGGCCGAGGCGGCGGGTCACGACCACGCGGCCCACGACCACTCGTCGCACCGGGCGACCGCGTCCCACACCGGTAGCGCGCGCATGGGGCACGCGGCGATGATCGGTGAGGGCGCGCCCGCCGTCGGCGGGCCGAACGACCTCGACGAGCTTCTCTACCCGCCGCGCGCGCTCCCGCACAGGCCGGGTCGCGTGCGCGACTACACGCTCGTCGCAACCGACGAGGAGATCGAGATCGCCCCCGGCGTCTTCTTTCCCGCCTGGACGTACAACCGCACGGTGCCGGGCCCCGTGATCCGCGCGACGGAGGACGATCTCCTGCGCGTCCGGTTCATCAACCGCGGCTCGCACCCGCACACCATCCACTTCCACGGGATCCACCCGACGAACATGGACGGGGTGTTCGAGATCGTCGAGCACGGCGAGGAGTTCACGTACGAGTTCCCCGCGAAGCCCGCCGGGATGCACCTCTACCACTGCCACTCGACGCCGCTCAAGAAGCACATCCACAAGGGGCTCTACGGCGCGTTCATCATCGACCCGAAGGTGCCGCGCGAGCCCGCCCGGGAGCTCGTCCTCGTGATGAACGGCTACGACACGGACGCCGACGGCGGCAACAACTTCTACACCGTCAACGGGCGGAGCTTCTACTACGCGAAGTACCCGATCGCCGTCCGCAAGGGCGAGCTCGTCCGGATCTACCTCGCGAACCTCACCGAGTTCGACCTCATCAACTCGTTCCACCTCCACGCCGACTTCTTCCACTACCAGCCGACCGGGACCGGCGACAACTGGGAGTACACGGACACGGTGATGCAGTGCCAGGGCCAGCGCGGGGTCCTCGAGCTCCGCTTCGCGCACGCGGGCACGTTCATGTTCCACGCGCACCAGTCGGAGTTCACCGAGCTCGGGTGGATGGGGTACTTCCAGGTGGAGGAGTAGGTCAAGGTGCTCCTTCAGGCGATGCCCTCCAGGTCCCTCGCGTGCGATGAGCGGCGCCATGCGTCGTCCTCAGTCGCGTCCATATCTCCGGATATGGCCGCTCCCTGCGTCCTCGCCTGGCTTGCTCCTCGCACTCGAGGAACGAGGCAGCATCACCTGAAGGAACACTGATGGAAGCGCCGACGGCCGTTGGCGGCGGCGTCGCGTGGCGGCTCTGGGCGCTCGTGCCGATCGTGCTGCTCGCCTTCGCGGTCGCCGTTGTCGTCTCGCAGGGCGACCGGGTCGTCGACCTGCTCGGCGGCACGCCGCCGCCGGCCGACGAGTTCGACGTCCGCCGGGTCGAGTTCCGCGCGGGCGAGATCCGGATCCTGGTGCGCAATCCGCAACGCGACGACCTGACCATTGCGTCGGTCACCGTCGACGACGCCATCGTCCCGTACACGCTCGACGGGCCCTCGACGCTGGCTCGGCTCCGCTCGAGCACGATCGTCGTGCCCTACGACTGGGTCCCGGACGAGCCGATCGCCGTCGGCGTCACGAGCTCCACGGGGATCGAGACGGTCGAGGAGATCCCTGCGGCCGTGCTCACGCCGCAGCCGAGCGCGCGCGGCTTCTTCGGCTACGGCCTCATCGGGCTCCTGGTCGGCGTCCTGCCCGTCGCGCTCGGCCTGCTCTGGCTCCCGTCCCTGCGCCGCGCCGATCCCCGCTGGCTCGCGGCGTTCATGGCCCTCACCGGCGGCCTGCTGACGTTCCTCGGCGTCGAGGCGCTCGCCGAGGCGCTCGACCTGCAGGCCGCGCTCCCTGCGTCGCTCGGCGGCCCGGGGCTCGTCCTGCTCGGCGTCGCCGCGAGCGCGCTCGGCATGACGTTCCTGTCCGCGCGGCTTTCCCGGGGCAGGACCGGCGTGACCGGTCTCGCGCTCGCCTTGCTCGTGGCGATCGGCATCGGCGTCCACAACCTCGGCGAGGGGCTCGCGATCGGGACGTCCTTCGCGACCGGCGAGCTCCAGCTCGGCGCCTTCCTCGTGATCGGCTTCATGGTCCACAACCTCACCGAGGGGCTCGGGATCGCGGCGCCGGCGAGCGGGAGCCGCGTGACGCTCTGGCAGCTCGCCGGCCTCGCGCTGATCGCGGGCGCGCCGGCGATCCTCGGCACCTGGCTCGGCGGGTACGCCGCGAACGACGTCCTCGCCGCCCTGTTCTTCGGCATCGCCGCCGGCGCGGCGCTCCAGGTCGTGGTCGAGGTCGCGCGCTACGTCGCCCGCACCGCGCCGGGCGGGCTCCGCTCGGGCTGGGCGATCGGCGGCTACCTCGCGGGCATCGCCGCGATGTGGGTCACCGGCCTGCTGATCGGCTGACCGGGCCGCAGCACGACGCCTATCGTCGGACGATGCCGCCCGAGCACGATCGCGCCGCGCCCGTCCATCCGCTCGATGACGTCCTCCCCGGCGAAGCTCGCGTCCTCGAGGCCGCGCAGGAGTCGCTCGGGCGCCCGCGTGCCGGCGTTCGCAGCTTCTGGCCGTTCCTCGGCCCCGCCTTCGTCGCGTCCGTCGCCTACGTCGATCCGGGCAACTTCGCGACGAACATGGCCGCGGGCGCGAAGTTCGGCTACCTGCTCCTCTGGGTGATCGTCATGGCGAACCTCATGGGGATGGTGATCCAGTCGATGAGCGCGAAGCTCGGGATCGCCACCGGGCTGAGCCTGCCGGAGGTCTGCCGCGAGCGCTTCCCGCGCACGGCGACGGTGCTCCTCTGGATCCAGGCGGAGGTGATCGCGATGGCGACCGACCTCGCCGAGTTCATCGGCGCCGCGATCGGCCTCAACATCCTCTTCGGCATCCCCCTGTTCCCGTCCGCGCTGATCACGGGAGCCGCCGCGTTCGCCATCCTCGCGCTGCAGGCGCGCGGCTACCGCCGGCTCGAGGCGGTGATCGCCGGCTTCATCGGCGTCATCGTCGTCGCATTCGCCGCGCAGGTGGTCCTCGCCGATCCCGCGCCGTCGGAGGTCGCGCGCGGCTTCGTCCCCGGCTTCGAGGGCTCGGAGAGCGTCCTGCTCGCGGTCGGGATCCTCGGGGCGACCGTGATGCCGCACGTGATCTACCTGCACTCGGCGCTGACGCAGCACCGCATCGTCGGCGCCACGGAGGACGCGAAGCGGCGGATCTACCGGTTCGAGGTCGTCGACGTCGTGATCGCGATGGGCATCGCGGGGCTCGTGAACATGAGCATGCTCGTCACCGCCGCTGCGGTGTTCCACGGGAGCGGGATGACGGAGGTCGGCGACGACCTCGTCGAGGTCGCGAGCGGGCTCGGCGACGAGCTCGGCAGCCATGCGAACACGCTCTTCGGCGTCGCCCTGCTCGCCTCGGGGCTGTCCTCGTCGAGCGTCGGCACGCTTGCGGGCCAGATCGTGATGCAGGGCTTCATCCGCCGCCGGATCCCGCTCTTCCTGCGCCGTGCCGCGACGATGGTGCCGGCGCTCGTGATCATCGCGATCGGCATCGACGCGTCCCGCGCGCTCGTCCTCAGCCAGGTCGTCCTCTCCTTCGGCATCCCGTTCGCGCTGATCCCGCTGCTCTGGTTCTGCCGCGACCGGGCGCTGATGGGCGCGCTCGTCAACCGCCGCGCGACGACGGTCGTCGCCGCCGGCATCACGGTGCTCATCGTCGGGCTCAACGTCTTCCTCCTCGAGCAGACGCTCACCTGAGGACGAGCTGCGTGAGGCGGCGGCGCTCGTCCGGGTTTGCGAAGCCGAAGACGAGCAGCACGAGCGGGTAGACGAGCGTCAGGGCGATCGCCGCGAGCAGCCCGACGTCCAGGAGCTTTCCGAGGATCGCCAGCGCGACCGCGCCGAAGGTCGCCGTCGCGACGCGCCGCCACTGGTACGGAACCGGGTAGATGCGCTGCGACCACCACGCCATCCCGACCGCCATCGTCGTGTACGCGGCGACGGTTGCGATCGCGGCGCCCATCATCCCGTAGGTCGGGATCAGGATCAGGTTGAGCGCAACGTTGACGGCAGCTCCGGCGCCCGTCACGACCCAGTTGAACTTCGTCCGCCGCGCGCGCCCGACGCCGATCGCGACGACGACGTACGCCCCGTACGACACGGTCGAGAACGCAAGCGGGCCGACGACCTCCGACGACTCCGCGAAGCGCGCGGCCGCGAGGAGCTCGACGATCCACGGAGAGAGGAGCGTCAGCGCGAGCGCCACCCACGCCGTGACGACCGTGAGGTACGTGAGGACGAATGCGTAGGTCCGGCGCGCCTCCTGCTCGTCGCGGATCGAGTACGCAAACGCGGGCCAGGCCATGCGGAACGCCGTGAGCAGGAGCACGATCGCCGACGCGACCCGAACGCCGACGGAGTAGAGCCCCGCCTCGGAGACGTCCGCGAGCCAGACGAGGAAGAACCGGTCGCTGAAGTTGGTCATCCACAGGAACAGCGCCGTCGGGACGAGTGGGAGCCCGAAGCGGTTCATCTCGCGCAGGAGGCCGCGGTCGAACTCGAGCCCTAGCTGCTCGCGGCGGTACGAGAGCAGCACGAGATAGACGATCAGCGTGCCGCTGAAGTTCCCGACGATGACGCCGAGCGGCCCCTTCTCGAGCACGACGACGAGAAGGAGCGTGATGCCGATCGTGAGGAAGACGTTGGCGAGGCTCGCCGACACGAACGCGACGGAGCGCTCCTCGACCCGGAACAGGGCCGTCAGCTGCTCGTAGTTGACGGTCGCCCACAGCGCGACGCCCGACGCGCGCACGAGGTTGGCGGCGCCCGAGGTGCCGAACAGCACCTCCGAGACCGGGTCGGCGAGCGCGAGCAGCAGCAGGAGGCCGAGCGTCCCGCCGCCCATCGTGAACCAGAACGACGTCCGGATGACCCGCAGCCGTCCCGCGTTGTCGTCGACGTCGAAGTAGAAGCGGAAGAACGCACTCGTGATCCCCGCCCGGAGGATCAGCCCCATCACGGTCGTCAGCGCCAGGAGCGTCTCGATCTTGCCGTAGTCGGCCGGCGTGAGGTACCGCGTGTAGAGCGGCAACAGGAGGACGGCGATGATGCGCGAGACGAGGCCGCCGATCCCGTAGATGGCGGAGTGGCGGCCGAGGCGGCGGAGCTGTGCCCCGAGCCCACCCGTCGCCGCCGGGATGCGCGGAGCCTCGACGGCCTCGGGGTCGGAGATGTCCACCGCCTCGAGCTCGCTCTGGCCGAGCGGAAGCGCGGGCGGGATGTCGGCGGCAGGCTCCGACGGAACGACCATGCCCGGGCTCGGCTCCCGCGCCGGTGCGAGGACGGTGTCGTAGAGCTCGACGAGGCTGTCGGTGACGTGCTCGAGGTCGTGGACACGCTCGACGTAGGTGCGCGAGGCGCGTCCGATCTCGTCCCGTCCCGCAGGCCCCATCGCCACGAGCTCCGCGAGCCGATCGTGGAGTGACTCGGACGACGCGTTGACGAGCGGCACCGGCAGCCCGAACGCCTCTTCGGTGCGGCGCGTCGCTTCGTCGTGGAGGAACGTGACGACCGGCTTGCCGAGCGCCATGCACTCGATCGCGAACAGCCCGTACCAGCCGGCGTTCAGCTGGTCGACGACGATGTCGGCGTCGCGGTAGCGCGCGAGCGCCTCCTGGTGGTGGACGCCCTCGACGATGCGGAGCTCGACGTCGAGGCCCTCGCACGCGCGGAGCACGTGATCCGTCCCCTTGCGTCGCCGGGACGAGGGTGCGTGCACGATCACCGGGCGCCGGCGGCCGGACGGAGGCGACGGCGTCACGGCCGTGAGGTCGATCCCGGGCGGGATCACGGTCGCCTCCGGCACCCAGCGGATCGCGTCGTAGCTGCCGACGATCTCGGCGCCCGCCTTCTTGCCGTACGCGAGCTCCTCCGGCGGCTTGCCGCGGATGTCCGAGCCGAGGTAGTGCATCACCGACCGCTTGCCGAAAGCGCGGAGAATCGGGAACTGGAGCGACTGCGGGACGAGCGTCAGCCCGAAGGTGAAGTGGAACAGGTCGGTCGCGGGGAGCAGCTGCGCGAGGGCCTTCCACTGTGCGAGCTGGCGGCGGACGAGGCCGCCCTCGAGGTCGAGCGACCGGTCGGCCTCGGGATGGAGCGCATACCGGTTGAAGACCACGAGCTGCGCGTCGATCCCGCGCCGGCGAAGCGCCTGCACGTTCGTCCACGGGACACCCGCGGTGTTGACCGGGCAGTGGACGACGCGGATTGGCCGTCGCCTGCTCACCCGAGGCCGCCGGAGGCTAGCCCCACTGAAGCTGGTCGAAGTAGCGGAGCGCGGTGCGTCCGGGGCGGATGAGCCGGCGGAGGGCCTCGAGCTCGTCGTCGGAGATCTCGCCGAGAGCGCGCTTCACGCCGAGGTACGGGAGGTTGAGGTCCTCCTGGTAGACGATCGTGGAGATGCGCGGGTTGATCTCGATCACGAGGTCGCCGACGAGCTGGATGTTGAAGAACCACTCGATCCCGAGCTCGGCGACGATCCGGTCGGCGAGCGCCATCAGCTCGTCGTCGTCGAGCGTCACGAAGTACATCGCCAGCCCGGCGCGCATCGCCTCCCGCGTCTTGGGGTGACCGAGGACGACCCGCTCCCCGTCGGCGATCCCGTCGATCGTCCGCTCGCCGCCGGTCGCGAGCTCCATCACGAGCAGGTCCGGGCCGCCCTCGTCGGGGAGCAGCTCGACGGCCTCCTCGAGGCGCATCGCGACCGAGCCCGGCCGCTCGTGCAGGAGCTGGTGCGCGCGGTCGACCGTCGGGTCGAGGACGCGGAACCCCCGCGAGCCCGACGAGAACACGGGCTTGAAGCAGACGGCTCGGTCGGGGTAGCCGAGCTCGCGGGCCGCAGCCTCGACCTCGGCGGCGCCGTTCACACGGCGGAACGCCGGCGCGGGCGCGCCGATCCGGTGGAGGAACGCGTACGTCTCCGCCTTGTCGTTGGACCGGTGGATCGTGTCCGGGGCGGAGACGAGGACGGGCACCGGGAACCGCTCGCGGTGGGCGGAGAGGCCTTCGAGGTCGAACGACGACTGCGGCAGGACGACGTCCACGCCTTCGCGCTCGACGATCTCGAGCACCGCGTCCGCGAAGCCGGCGTCCGAACCGGCCGGGACGAGGTGGAACGCGTCGCAGAGGTGACGGCCGACGGAGCGCTCGGACATGTCCGTGCCGACGAGGCGCACGGTCGCGCTCGCCGTTCTCGCGGAGCGCCCGAAGCAGCGCCGCGGTTCCCGGCGCACCGGAGGCCGAGACGAGGACGGTGACGGGACGGAGGCTCACGCCAGGTCGATTCTGTCCTCGGCCAGCTGGGTCAGGCGCCGCTCGCGCTCGGCGTCGAGCATCGCCCGCATGGTCTCTCCCATCGTGTCCCCCGGATAGACCCAGATCTCGGGGTGCGTGAGGAGCTGGAGCCAGGTGAACGCTCCCGCGCGCAGCTCGTCGTGAGGACAGCCGAAGCGCCACCGCTGGTTCGAGTCCGAGCGGTACGTCGGCGGGTCGAACCAGCCCTCCTGCATCGCGTTCACCGCGCCCTCGATCGGCGCCGTCATGTACTCCGGATCGGGGTTGTGCCACGCGACGACGGGGTCGAACCGCGCGTCGAGCGCCGTTCGCGGGTACACCGCGTGCAGCCCGACGCGGTGGCCGAGCGCCCGCAGCCGATCGAGTGCCTCGGTGCCCTCCTTCGAGGCGAGGTTGTAGAAGACCGACTCGGTCATCAGGAAGTACGTCGCGGTCGCGCCGGCTTCCGCCTCGAGCTCGGCCATGCGGAGCGCAGCGTCGAGGGAGAGGTCGACGTCGTGCCGGAGCAACAGGTCCCCGGGCCGCGGCGGGCTCTCGAAGCCGGCGAACGAGTATCCGCCCGCACGAGCTGCCTCGAGCAGCTCGCCGTAGTGATCGAGCGAGAAGGCGCAGCTCATGACCGGGCAAGGACCCAGTGGAACGTCGCGTCGCCGTCGGGCTCACGGATCGTCACGAGCTCGTCGCGGACGAGGGTGAAATCCGCCTCGTCGAGAAGGCGACGGTTCGTCTCGGGCGGATAACCGGAGAAGAAGCTCGGCGCCCCGAGGAACTCTCCCGTCCAGCCGGGCACGTCGCTCGCGCCCAGCGTCGTGAGGAGCAGGCCGCCCGACCGGAGCCACCTGTTGATGCGCGAGAAGAGGCGGCCGAGCAGCTCGCGGGGCACGTGGTTGAGCGTGTAGAACGATGCGACGGCGTCGAGCGAGTCTGCTTCGCGCTCGACCGTCGTGAGGTCGGCGTGGAGGTAATCCGCCTCGGGAACGCGCACGCGGGCTCGCGCGAGCTGTGCCGCGGACAGGTCGACGCCCGTGAGGCGGAACCGGCGGGCCAGCGCCTGGGTCTCTGGCGTTCCCCCGCCGCAGCCGAGCTCCACGACGACCGCTCCCGGAGCCAGCCGGTCGAGCAGCTCCTTGCACCATTCCGCGCGTGGGTCGTCCTCGATCCGATCCTTCCACGCCTCCCAGTTGTCGATCATCGCGTCGTAGCCCTCGGCCACGAGCGCGGTGCGCGGATCGCTCATTCGACCTCCACCTCGAGCAGCCGTGCGGCGGTCTCGGCGCGGGCGAGTGCCTCGATCGACGTGTCGGCGGTGGCGATCACGTACCCGCGACGATCGCCGTCGAGCCGGACGGGCCGGATCGTCTCGCCCTCGACGAGGTACGTCTCGGCCTGGACGACACCGGGGCTCGCGCGCACGTCGTCGAGCGGGCCCACCCGCGTCACGAGGCCCGTGGGCAGCGGTCCCGGCGACGCCGTGAGGAAGCGGATCGCGAGCGGCTGCGAGAAGCGGGGAAGCGCGAGACTGTCGGGGACCGGCTCGCCGAGCGCGAAGCGAAGCGCGAGATCGACGAGGTCGACCCCGACCGCGTGGCGGACGAGGTCGGCCATCTGGCCACCGGGGATGCGCGCGGCGACCTCGACGACGGCGACCCCGCCGTCGGGCGATGCGATCAGCTGCGGGAACGCGATCCCGTCCCGGAGCCCGAGGGCCGCCACGGAGCGCTCGGCGACGCGCTCGGAGAGCTCCAGCTGGTCCGAGTGGATCGAGGCGGGGTAGACGTGGATCCAGCCCACGCCGAAGCCGATGCCCGGCGGCCGGAGCCGGTCGGAGAGCGTGAGCAGCGTGACGTCGCCTCCGCGCGCGATCGCGATGCCGTTCATCTCCGTGCCTTCGACGAAGCCCTCGAGGATCGTCTCGCGGGCCGGGGACTCGGCGAGCGCGCTGTGGAGGTGCGATTCCATGTCGCCCGGGTCGTCGATCCGGAACACGCCCCGCTGTCCACCCGAGTCGACCGGCTTGAGGACGGCCGGAAGCCCGACCGCGTCGATCGCAGCGCGACCCTCGGCAAGGCTCCGGACGGCGGCGAACGGCGGCTGCGGGATCCCCTCCTCGGCGAGCGTCCGCCGCATCGCGATCTTGTGCGTCATCCGGTGCGCGACGTCGGTTCCGATCGACGGCAGCCCCAGGCGCTCGGTCACGGCCGCCACGACCGGCACTGCCCGGTCGGCCGAGACCGTCAGCGCGCCGTCGACGCCGTGCCGTCGCCCGACCTCCTCGACCGCGTCGACGTCCGCGAAGTCGACGACCTCCGCGACGTCCGCCGCCTCGAGGCCCGCCGCGTCGGGATTGCGGTCGACCGCGACGACGCGGATCCCGCGCTCGCGCGCCTGGGTGATCGCGCGGCGCTGGTGGCGGCCCGCGCCGACGAAGAGGACGCTCGGCACGGCGCGATGCTAGTCGAGGCGACCGTGGGGAACGATCGACACGAGATCGGCTCGACGTCGTTTCCCACTCGGCACTGTTGTCTCGTTAGGCTATGAGCCGTGGGGAGGAGGTCGGCGGCCCGGAAGGCGGGGCCGCGGACATGTCCAGAACGGGCACTCCGCCGTCGCTGCAGGGCACGCGGCGCCGGGAGGAGGGGATGCCGGGCAACGGCGACGACACGCCGCCTACCGAACGCCACCTGCGGGCAGCAGCGACGGAATGCGCGTCCACCGCGCGATCTGGCACCCGTCGACGCGAGTGAGCCGCGCCCAGACCCGGTGGCCGTCGACACGCCCGCTGACGATCGCGACCTGCGGGCCGCCGAAGATCTCGGTGCACACCACGTTCGCGGGCACCGGCGCGAAGGCCCGCCAGCCGACGCGGGAGAGCTCACGGCATGCGGCCGCGCGCCGCGGGAGCGTCCCCCCGACGGGGTCGCAGCGAAGCGACCAGCGCACCCGCTCCGACGGCCGCTTCGCGTCCTCGACGTACACGATGCTCAGCACGGTCGGCGAGGATGCCTGCGCCACAGGCGCGAGCAGGACGAGCGCACAGCCGAGGACGAGGAGGACGCGCATCTCCACGGAAGGTACGCCGCCGGGCGTCCGTCGGTCACCGCCGGGCCATCTAAGCTCCCCGCGTGTCCCTGACGGGCAAGCGCATCCTCGTGACCGGCGGCGCCGGGTTCATCGGCACGACGCTCGCCGGCCGCCTCGTCGACGAGAACGAGGTGATCGCCGTCGACAACCTCCACCGGGATGCCCTGTCGGGGACGGAGCTCGAGACCCACCCGAACCTCCGCTTCGTCGAGGGCGACGTGCTCGACCTGGCGCAGCTGACGGAGCTCATGGCGGGCTGCACGCACGTCGTCCACGCCGCGGGCATCGCGGGGGTCGACACCGTGGTCGGGAACCCGGTCCTGACGATGCGCGTGAACGTGATCGGCACGTACAACGCGCTCGAGGCCGCGCTCGCGACGCGCGACTCCGTCGAGCGGCTCGTCGAGTTCTCGACGAGCGAGGTCTTCGGGCAGCACGCGTTCAACGTCCAGGAGGCCCACGTCACGACCATCGGCTCCGTCGGCGAGGCGCGCTGGACGTATGCCGTCTCGAAGCTCGCGGGCGAGCACATGGCGCACGCGTACCACTCCGAGCTCGGCCTGCCGACGGTCTCCGTGCGGCCGTTCAACATCTACGGCCCGGGCCAGATCGGCGGCGGTGCGATTCGCGCGTTCATCGAGGCGGCGCTTGCCGGACGTGATCTCGAGATCCACGGCGACGGGTCACAGATCCGCGCGTGGTGCTACGTCGACGACATGGTGGAGGCGATCCTCCTGTCGCTCGAGCATCCGGCCGCCGTCGGCGAGAGCTTCAACGTCGGGAACGCCCGCTCGGCCGTGACGATCTACGACCTCGCGACACGCATCAAGCGGATCGCCGGCTGTCCCGGCGAGATCCGCTTCGTGCCGCTCGACTACACGGACGTCGAGCTCCGGATCCCTAACGTCCAGAAGGCGCGGGCGCTCCTCGGCTTCGAGGCGCAGGTCGAGCTGGACGAGGGCCTCGAGCGGACGATCGCGTGGTATCGCGCCCGGCTCGGCGCAGCCGCGTGACCGAGCCGGACCTCCGGCTCGCGCGCCCGGACGTCGGCACGGACGAGCTCGCGGCGGTGGCCGCGGTCCTCGAGAGCGGCCAGCTGACGATGGGGCCTCAGGTCGCCGCCTTCGAGCGGGCGATCGCGGACGCCGTCGGCACCGCCGACGCGGTCGCCGTCTCGACCGGGACGGCGGCGCTCCACCTCGCGGTGCTCGCGCTCGGCATCGGCCCCGGCGACGAGGTGATCGTCCCGGCCTACACGTTCCCGGCAACCGCGAACGCCGTCGAGCTCTGCGGTGCGCGGGCCGTGCTCGTCGACATCGAGCCGGAGACATTCCTCGTGCGGCCGGAGCTCGTCGCGGAGGCGGTCACGCCGCGGACCCGCGCGGTCCTCGTCGTGCACCTGTTCGGCCGGCCCGTCGCCTGGGAGGCGCTCCAGACCGCGGTGCCGCAGGAGGTCGCGCTCGTGGAGGACGCCGCCGGCGCGCTCGGGGCGCGCTATCGCGGCACGCCGTGCGGCGCGCTCGGGCTGATCGGCTGCCTGTCGTTCCATCCCCGGAAGATCGTCACGACCGGCGAGGGAGGAGCCGTCACGACGGACGAGGCGGAGCTCGCCGCCGCCGTCCGACGCCTCCGTCACCACGGGATCGCGGCGGGAAGCCCCGTCGACATCCCGGCGCCGGGCTTCAACTACCGCCTCCCCGACGTCCTCTGCGCGCTCGGGATCCCGCAGCTGGCGCGGCTCGAGTCGCTCCTCCAGGCACGCGAGCGGGTCGCCGGCTGGTACGCAGAGCGTCTCGCCCACCTCGTCGGGACACCGACCGCGGACGAGGGCGACCGGCACGGCTGGCAGGCGTACGTCGTCTCGCTCGATCGCCGGGACGACGCACTGGCAGGACTGCGCGGGCAGGGGATCGAGGCGCAGATCGGGACGTACGCGGTCAACCGGCTGTCTGCGTATCGCGACCGCGGCTCCTTCGCCGGCGCGGACGCGGCCTTCGAGCGAGCGCTGGCGCTCCCGTTCGCGACGACGATGTCCGAGGACGACGTCGAGCGGGTCTGTTCGGCGCTCGCGCGCTTCGCCTAGGACGGAGGTCAGTGCAGAGGGAGCCTGGTGACCTTCACCACGAACGTGAGCCGCGCGTCGCCGACCGTCCCCTCGACCCGCCAGCAGCCGACGGTCGGGAATACGAGCCCGGTCGGCTGGAACCCGCGTTGCCCGTACCCCGCCGGGACGTGCGCCTCGAGCGGTGGCGCCGGCGCGTCGAGTCGCCGTCCCGTGATCCGCAGCCGGCCCGACGCTCCGCGCCACCAGCCGAGCTTCGCGTGGATCGAGCCGTCGTCCTCCACCGTCGCCCGTGACCCGCCCCCGGGGAGGATGCCCGCGGCGAGGTGCCCTTTCGGCCATCCGAGCTGAACGCGGAGCCGGGCGCTCCCGTAGTTGAACGCCGCGGCGGACGGGACCGGGCCCGAGCGGGCGACTCGCGTGGGCACCGTCCCGGCGCACCCGGCCGGTTCCGCGGGTGCCGCCTCCGCGGCCGATGCGACTGCGGCGCAGAGCCCCGCTGCAAGCAGCAGGCGGAGCGGCGCTCGCTTCGACGCGCGACGAGGCACGCCGTGACTACACCGACGGCGGCTTCGCTGTTCCCTGGGCGACGGCTTGTGGCACGGTTCCGTCGCACGTGACGGAGACGGACGACCCACGCCTGCTCGCCCTGGATCGGCGCGACCGCGCCTACGTCGAGGAGCTCGACGGAGACGAGCGCGAGGTCGTGGTGTCGACGCTCGCGCGGTATCGACGGCCAGACCGGCTCGCAGTCGGCGACCTGCTGCCCGACCTCGCCGCCGCCCGGCTCGACGACGGGGCGCGCGTCACGCTCCGCGACCTGGCCCGAGACCGTCCCCTCCTGCTCGTCTTCGGCAGCTTCACCTGACCGCCGTTTCGTCGCCGGTCGGGCGACGTGGAAGAGCTCCATCGGCGCTTCCGGGAGCGGGCGAACGTCGTCTTCGTCTACGTCGCCGAGGCGCATGCGGTCGACGAGTGGCAGATGGAGGCAAACGTCGAGGACGGCGTGCTCCTGCGGCAACACGTGACGCTCGACGAGCGGAACGCGGCGGCCCGCGAGGGCGTCGAGCGCCTCGCCCTGACGATGCCCGTTCTCGTCGACGCAATGGACGACGCCGTGAGCGAGGCGTTCGCCGCCTGGCCGGAGCGCCTCTACGTCGCCGAGCCGGGCGGACGGCTCGTCTACGTCGGGGGGCCTGGCCCCTTCGAGTTCGATCCCGACGCAGCGGCCGACGCCCTCGCCGAGGTCGCTCGCTGACAACCTTGCGCCTCTAGATATTCCGCCGCCGCCGCGGCGGCGGCGGTAGCGGCCGGAGGCCGGCTTTGCCGGCCGTGAGGCGAGAACCTGCGTGTCCATTCGGCGCGCTCGAGGAGGGGCTCGTGGGGGAACCACCGGGTTCCCCCACGTCAAAAGCAGATGTCGTCGGGGCGCACCGGCACGCGCGTCAACGGCCGTCCCGTCGCGTCACGGAGCGCGGAGACGATCGCGGCGGTCGAGACGACGGTGGGAGGCTCGCCGACGCCCTTCGCGCCGTAGGGCGCGTCCGGCTCTGCCACCTCGACGAGGTCGATTTCGACGGGCGGCATGTCGAGCGCCGTCGGGAGCAGGTAGTCGGTGAAGCTCGCGTTGAGGATCTCGCCGTCCCGCGTGACGATCTCCTCCATCAGCGCGAGCCCGAGGCCCTGGGCGGTGCCGCCCTCGATCTGACCCTCGACCGCGAGCGGGTTGACGGCCTTGCCGACGTCCTGTGACGTTCCGATCCAGACGACGCGCGTAAGGCCGAGATCGACGTCGACCTCGACGACGACCCGCATGGCGGCGACTGCGAGGGCGACGTGGGCACGCTCGCCGGTGATCTGGCCGTTCTCCGGGTCGAGCGGCGTCGTGCGCGGGTGGCGATAGACCCGCTCGACATCGACCTCGCCGCCACCCTGCCGCTCCCGCTCCTCGAGGGCGGCGCGGCACGCGTCGCGGACGGCGCCCGCGGCCATCCAGGTCATGCGCGAGGCGGACGCGGAGCCGGCCGAGCCGACCGACGCGGTCGTGTGAGCCGCCAGAACGACGTCGTCCGTGCCGAGCTCGGTGTGCGCGACCTGGAGGATCACGCCGACGACGCCCTGGCCGACCTCGGCCGCGGCGCAATGCACCTCCGCGCCCCCGTCCGCGTGGAGCACGACGCGCGCCGCGCACGAGTCGTCGAACCCCTCCGAGTAGCAGATGTTCTTGAACCCGACGGCGAACCCGACACCGCGCCGGACGCCTTCGCCGCGCGTCGTGTTGCCCGCGCCGCCCGGAAGCCGCAGCGGGTCCCGCGGGAGCGGCTCCTCGTCCGGGATCCTCATCGCGGCCGCCCGCCTGATCACCTCTCGCGTCGGGAGCGAGCCCGCGACGACCTGTCCGGTCGGGAGGCGGTCGCCGGGCTCGAGCGCGTTCAGGAGGCGCAGCTCGACGGGGTCGATCGCGAGCTCGGCCGCGAGCAGGTCCATCTGGGCCTCCGCGGCGAAGCAGGTCTGCACCGCGCCGAAGCCGCGCATCGCGCCGCACGGCGGGTTGTTCGTGTACACCGCCGTCGACTCGACGAGCGCGTTGTCGACCCGGTACGGGCCGAGCGCGAACGAGGCCGCGTTCGACGCGACGGCCGTCGAGCTCGAGGCGTACGCGCCGCCGTCGAGGAGGATCCGCATGCGGACGCAGGTGAGACGGCCCTCGCGGGTCGCTCGGTGCTCGCACCAGATCCGCGCCGGGTGCCGGTGGACGTGGCCCGTGAACGACTCGGCGCGGTCGTAGACCATCTTCACCGGGCGGTTCGCGTGGAGCGCCAGCATCGCCCCGTGGATCTGCATGGACAGGTCCTCGCGGCCACCGAATGCGCCGCCCACCCCCGCGAGGTGGATGCGCACCTGCTCGAGCGGAAGGCCGAGGCACGGGGCGACCTGGTCGCGGTCGACGTGGAGCCACTGCGTCGCCACGTGGATGTCGACGCCGCCCTCGCCGTCCGGCACCGCGAGGCCGGACTCCGGGCCGAGGAACGCCTGGTCCTGAATGCCGAGCTCGTAGACGCCCTCGACGACCACGTCGCCCGTCGTCTCGGGGTCGCCGTGCCGGATCACCATGTGACGGACGACGTTGGGTCTGGGGTCGTCGCGGTAGCCGTGCCCCATCGTGGGCCGGTCCGGGTGGAGCGGCTCCTGCTCGAGCGCACGCTCCATGTCGACGACCGGCTCGAGCGCCTCGTACTCGACGACGATCGCGTCGAGCGCGCGGCGCGCCTGCTCGGGATGCTCCGCCGCGACGACCGCGATCGGCTCGCCGACGTAGCGCACCCGGTCGATCGCCAGGACGGGCTGGTCCGGGAACTCGAGGCCGTACGTCTTGCGCCCGGGGACGTCGGCGTGGGTGAGGACGGCGTGGACGCCCGGCTGCGCGAGGGCGGGGGCGATGTCGAGCGACACGATCCGCGCGTGGGCGCGCGGGCTGCGAAGCGTGTCCCCCCACAGCATCCCGGGCGCGGACAGGTCGCTCGCGTAGGCGAAGTCCCCCTTCACCTTCGGGATCGCGTCGTCGCGGAGGAGGCGCTCGCCGACCCGACCGACGCGTAGCCGTGTCTGCGGCACCGTGACGCTCATGGGGCTACCTCTGTTGCCCCATGAGCGGGGAGGGGTGTGGGGAACCGGGAGGTTCCCCACGCTCCCCGGAAGAAGGGGGCTCGTGGGGGAAACATGGTTTCCCCCACGAACGCGAGCCGGAGGCGAGCGTTGCTCACCGGCGCTCCTGGGCGATGCGCACGGCGTCGAAGATCTTCACGTAGCCGGTGCAGCGGCAGACGTTGCCCGAGAGCGCCTCCCGGACCTCGTCCTCGGACGGGTCGGGTGCCCGCTCGAGCAGGTCGGCAACGGCGACGACGAGCCCGGGCGTGCAGAACCCGCACTGCACCGCCCCGGCCTCGACGAACGCGGTCTGCACCGGGTGGAGGTCGTCGCCGTCCGCGAGGCCCTCGACGGTGACGACCTCGTGGCCGTCCGCCTGCGCGGCGAGGACGAGGCACGCGCACACGAGCTCGCCGTCGAGCAGCACGGAGCAGGAGCCGCACTCGCCCTGCTCGCACGCGTTCTTCGACCCGGGCAGCTCGAGCGTGTCGCGGAGCGCCGTCAGGAGGCTTTCGCCGCCCCAGAGGTCCGCCTCACGGAGCAGGCCGTTGACGGTCAGCGAGATCCTCACGAGCGGAGGCACCTCTCGAGCGCACGGCCCGCGAGCACGCCGAGCGCATGGCGCCGGTAGGCGGCGGTTCCGCGGACGTCGTCGATCGGGCTCGCCGCCTCGGCGACGCGCTCGGGGAGCGTCGCGGCGTCGGCGAGCGGCACGGTCACGAGACGTGCCGTGACGGCGGCAGACCCGAACGCCGCCCGCACCTCGCCGGCGTCGGTGTCGACGACGACTGCCAGCGAGCAGATCGCGATCACCATCGCGTTGCGCGGCCCGACCTTCATGAACGTCTGCGCGCCGCCCGACGGGGAGACGCGGACGGCGGTGATGAGCTCGTCCGCCTCGAGGGCGGTGCGCTTCACGCCGAGGAGGAACTCGGACAGCGGCATCGTCCGGACGCCGCGGAGGCTCGCGATCTCTACCGTCGCGTGGTCGACGAGGAGCGGCGGCAGCGCGTCGCCCGCGGGTGACGCCGTGCCCAGGTTCCCGCCGATCGTCCCGCGGTTGCGGATCTGCGGCGAGCCGACCGTGCGCGACGCCTCCGCGAGGGCCGGGAGCCGCTCTGCGAGCGGCGACGTCATCGCCTCCGTGTACGTCAATCCGGCGCCCAGCCTGAGCCCGCCGTCCGCCTCCTTCCACCCGCGGAGCTCGGCGAGCTCGCCGAGGTTGACGATCGCCGGCGGGCGCGAGTGCCCGAAGTTCAGCTCGACCATGACGTCGGTGCCGCCCTGGATGAACCGTGCCTCGGGGTGCTCGGCCTTGAGCGCGAGCGCCTCCTCGACCGTCCGAGGGGTGAGCACGTCCACGACGCGATACTAGGCGCTTGACATTTCCGATGATGTGAGTTATCACTCACTATCTATGGTCGAGACGACACGCAGCACTGCCGCCGAGCGGCGCGACGCCGTCCTCCGGGCCGCGCAGGTCGCGTTCGCACGGGGCGGCCTCCACGGCACCTCCACCGACGAGATCGCCGAGGCGGCCGGGATCTCGCAGCCCTACCTCTTCCGTCTCTTCGGGACGAAGAAGAAGCTCTTCGTCGCGACGGTCGAGCGGTGCCTCGCGGACACGCTCGAGGTGTTCCGCACGGCGGCCGGCGGGCTCCGCGGCGAGGACGCGCTCCGGGCGATGGGCGAGGCCTACGTCGCCATGGTGACCGGCGATCGAACGATGCTGCTCGCGCAGATGCAGGCGTACGCGGCGTGCGACGACCCCGACGTGCGTGAGGCGATGACGACCGGCTACGGCCGTCTCCACCTCTTCGTGGAGACGGTGTCGGGGCTCGACCAGGAGACCGTCGCGAACTGGTTCGCGCGCGGAATGCTGCTGAACGTCGTCGCCGCGATGGACCTCTGGGGAACGCGCGAGCCGTGGGCCCGGAGACTGATCGAGGGCTGCGTCGGTGTGGAGAAGGCCGCCGTGCTCTCGTCAGCAGACGCATGAACCCCTTCTCGATTTCGACCAAGTTGTGAGTGACTGATCACAAGATAGAGAACGGAGGACACCGATGACCGCCAGGACCCGGACGCTCTGGACGTTCGCGATCACGTCGATCGCCCTGTTCATGGTCTCCCTCGACAACCTCGTCGTCACGACGGCGCTGCCGGTGATCCGCACGGATCTCGATGCATCGCTCGCCGACCTCGAGTGGACGGTCAACGCGTACACGCTCACGTTCGCGGTGCTCCTGCTCACGGGCGCCGCGCTCGGCGACCGCTTCGGGCGCCGTCGCGTGTTCTCGCTCGGGCTGCTCGTCTTCACGCTCGGGTCGGTCGCCGCAGCGCTCGCGCCGACGGTCGACGCGCTGAACGTCGCGCGCGCCGTCCAGGGCCTCGGCGGCGCCCTCGTGATGCCCTTGACCCTGACGCTCCTCAGCGCGGCCGTACCGCCCGAGAAGCGCGGCCTCGCGCTCGGCGCGTGGGGCGGCATCGGCGGGCTCGCGATCGCCTTCGGGCCGGTCGTCGGCGGCGCCGTCGTCGAGGGCATCGCGTGGCAGTGGATCTTCTGGCTCAACGTGCCGATCGGGCTCGTCCTCGTCCCGCTGGCGCTGCGCAAGCTGACCGAGAGCCACGGGCCGGGCGGCCGGCTCGACCTTCCCGGCGTCGCCCTCGCGAGCGCCGGGCTGTTCGGGATCGTCTGGGCGCTCGTCCGCGGGAACGCCGAGGGCTGGGGAAGCCCGGAGATCGTCGGCTCGCTGATCGCCGGCGCGCTCCTGATCGCGGCGTTCGTCGCCTGGGAGCTCCGGAGCCGGGCGCCGATGCTCCCGATGCGCTTCTTCCGCTCGGCGACGTTCTCGCTGACGAACCTCGCCTCGCTCCTGATGTTCTTCGGGATGTTCGGCTCGATCTTCCTGCTCGCCCAGTTCTTCCAGACCGTGCAGGGCTACTCGCCACTCGGTGCCGGGCTGCGGATCCTCCCGTGGACCCTCGCGCCGATGTTCATCGCGCCGGTCGCGGGCGCGCTCTCCGACCGCATCCCGCCGAAGCTGATCATCGGCACCGGCCTCGCGATGCAGGCGGTCGCGCTAGCGTGGATCGGGCTCGTCTCGACGCCGACCGTGCCGTACTCGTCGCTCATCGCGCCGTTCGTCGTGGCCGGGGTCGGGATGGCGCTCTTCTTCGCGCCCGTGGCGAACGTCGTCCTCTCGGCCGTGCGGCCCGCCGAGGAGGGGCAGGCGTCGGGCGCCAACAACGCGATCCGCGAGCTCGGCGGCGTCTTCGGCGTGGCCGTGCTCGCCGCGGTCTTCGCGCACGTCGGCGGCTACCGGTCGGCGGAGGCGTTCAGCGACGGGATGAACACGGCGGTGCTCGTCGGCGCGGCGGTGGTCGCGGTCGGCGCGGTCGCGGCGTTCGCGATCCCCGGCCGCGGTCGACGCAACGCGGTGCCTGTCATGACAGAAGAGCCGCTGGCGGAGGCCGCGTGAGGGGTACGGGGAACCGCACCCTCGGGACGGTTGATCGCCCTACTGTGGCGCTACCTCCGTCGTGCGAGCCTGGAGAACCGATGAGTTCCGGCCCAGGAATCGGTCTGCGGAGCGTGGACATATGAGCGCGAGCGATGGAGGGAAGCGTGGGAACTGACGAAACGACAGTCGAAAACGGGCGCATGGCAGCCCACGAGAGAATGTCGACCGGCGCGCTCGCCGGTTGGGCGCGTTTGTGCGCGACGCACCCGTGGCGCGTGCTCGGCGGATGGCTCGGCATCGTCGTCGTGCTCGTCGTGCTCGTCGCGACGGTCGGCGGCGGGCTCCGAGACGAGTTCGAGATCCCGGGATCGGACACGCAACGGGCAACCGACCTGATCGAGCAGGAGTTCGCGTCGGAGCAGGGCGGCGTCCTCAACATCGTGTTCGCCGCGCCCCAGGGCGAGCGCCTCGACACGCCGGAGCGCAAGGCGGCGATCGAGGACGCGATGGCGAAGCTTCGGTCGCCCGAGTTCAAGCCCGTCACGACCGAGGGCGAGGACCGCGCAGGCCTCACGAGCGTCGGGAACCCGTTCAGCGACGAGACCTTCTCCGACAGCGGCCGCATCGCGTACGCCGAGGCGCAGTTCGATCGCGTGATCTACGACGAGGACCGCGACGCGGTCGTCTCCGTCGAGGACTTCGTGCGCGACGCCGTCGCGCCGGTCGGCGTCATCGTCGAGTACAACGGCGATGCGGAGTTCCCGCCGATCGAGCAGGGGACGTCCGAGATGCTCGGCCTCCTCGCGGCGCTCATCGTGCTCCTGATCGTGTTCCGGACGTTCGTCGCGGCGTTCATCCCGATCATGCTCGCGCTCGCCGCGCTCGCGACCGCGTTCCTCCTGCTCTTCATCCTCGCGGGTCTCACCGACATCAACACGATCACGCCGATTCTCGTGTCGATGATCGGCCTCGGCGTCGGCATCGACTACTCGCTGTTCATCGTGACCCGATTCCGGCAGGCGCTCCACGAGGGGTTGTCTCCGCGTGACGCGGCAGCCGAGGCCGGCTCATCGGCCGGCCGCGCGGTGCTCTTCGCCGGCCTGACGGTCGCGATCGGCGTCAGCGGCCTGGCGTTCTTCGGGCTCGACTTCGTGACCAAGCTCGGGATCGGGAGCGCCCTCGGCGTGCTGACGACGGTACTCCTCGCCAACTCGGCGCTGATCGCCGTGCTGCGGCTGCTCGGGCACAAGATCGACCGGCTGAAGGTGCCGTTCCTGCCGCCGATCGACGACTCGGAGGCGGCCCGCGAGAAGACCTTCATCGCCCGCTGGGGCCGCTTCGTCACACGCAGGGCCCGGGTCGTCTTCCCCGTCGTGCTGCTCGCGGCGCTCGCGCTCGCGGCGACCGCCGGGATCGTCCGACTCGGCGTCGGCGACCAGGGCACGCAGCCCAAGGAGCAGACGGCGCGTCGCGCGTACGACCTGCTCGCCGAGGGCTTCGGGAAGGGCTTCAACGGCCCGATCCCAATCGTCGTCGACGTCAACGGTGACGAGCAGGCGCCGCAGCGGATCTACCAGGGCGTCCAGAATCTCGACGGCGTCGCCTCCGTCGGCGAGCCGCAGTTCAACGACGCGAAGTCCGTCGCGATCGTCTTCGTGACTCCGACGACGGCGCCGCAGGACGAGGCGACCGACGAACTGGTCGATCACCTGCGCTCTACCGTCGTGCCCACCGCCACCGAGGGCGGGGACGCCGTCGCCTACGTCTCGGGCCAGACCGCGGCGTTCAAGGACATCGGCGACCGGATCATGGAGCGGGCGCCGCTGTTCCTGCTTTACATCATCGGCGTCACGTTCATCGTGCTCGCGATGGCGTTCCGCTCGATCGTCGTCTCGTTGACGGCAGCCGTCACCACCATCCTGTCGGCGTTCGTCGGCTTCGGCGTCCTGACTCTCGTGGTGCAGGAGGGCCACCTGCTCGGGCTCACCGGGCTGGACCGCACCGGGCCGATCGAGACGTTCATCCCGCCGATCGCGTTCGCGATCCTGTTCGGGCTCTCGATGGACTACATGGTCTTCCTGATGAGCCGCATCCGGGAGGAGCACGTCCACGGCCTGCAGACACGCGCCGCGATCGAGCACGGCATCGCGGCCATCGGCCGCGTGGTCGTGGCCGCCGCGATCATCATGGGTACGGTCTTCGCCGCGTTCATCCTGAGCGGTGATCGAGTCTCGAAGGAGTTCGGGCTCCTGCTCTCGGTGGCGATCCTCGTCGACGCGTTCGTGATGCGGATGACGCTCGTCCCAGCGTTCTTCACGCTCCTCGGCGAGAGGACGTGGTACATCCCACGCTGGCTCGACCGGCTGCTGCCGAACATCACGGTGGAGGCACCGCACGAGGGCGAGGTCCGTGGCGGCATCGAGCCGAAGCCGGCCGAGGCGACGGGCGGGTCGTAGGAACGAGGCGCGGTGCCCGGCTCCGGCCGGGCACCGCCCGCCTCTTCTCCGGATCACTCGAGCGCGCGGTACGCCGCAGGCGCGGGCGCCGGAGGCACCGGCTCGCTCTCCCATCCCGGCGGGAAGGAGGGCGCTCGCCACGCCGGGTCGGGCTCGAAGTCGACCCAGCCGTCGTCCCACCACCGCTCGCCGCGGTCGAGCTTCGCGCCGAGCTCGTCTCCGAGCGCACGGATCGCGTCGCGCTGCGAGGCCGTGTAGCGGCCGTCCCGGACGCGCTCCTCGAGGAGCTCCTCGTCCTTGAACCGCCACCTCCCTCGCGCGGGGATCCAGATGTCGAGCTCGAGGTCTGCGGTGTCGTAGCCCGTGGACGTCCGACGGAACGGCTCCTCGAGATTCACGTACCAGCCGCTGAAGCGCCGCTCGGGGCCGTCCCAGAAGTGCCACACCGAGACCGCCTCGCCGGGCCGGCGGAGCATGAGGACGCCGTTGCCGCGCCAGCGGCGCTTCTTCGCCCACGGGTGCGGTCGCCCGTCGGCGCTCGGCGGGAACGCGAACGGTGCGCGCTCGGGAAGGTAGGTGACGAGCAGCTCCGGCGTGTCCTCCACGACGACGACGGGCATCACGCACCACGGCACGTCGCGGAAGATCTCCCGGTGCACGATCACGTCGTCGCGTCGCCAGGCCACGCGTGGGACGCTAGCCGGGTTACGCTCCGGGGCGTGTCGCGGCCCGAGACCCTGAGCGCGCCGGAGAGCGTCGAGGAGGGCGGCGCGCGACCGGAGCTCTCGGTCGTCGTCACGCTCTTCGACGAGGTCGCGACGCTCGACGAGCTCCACCGCCGGCTCACCGAGACGCTCGCGGCGTTCGGCCGCGCGTACGAGATCCTCTACGTCGACGACGGCTCGACGGACGGGACGTTCGCCGCGCTCGAGCGGATCCACGCCGGCGATGCACACGTCCGCGCCGTGCGGCTCAAACGGAACTCCGGTCAGCACCCCGCGATGCACGCAGGCCTCTCTCGCGCGCGCGGCGCGATCCTCCTGACGATGGACGGCGACCTCCAGAACCCGCCGGAGGACGTCCCCGCGCTCGTCGAAGCGGTGGAGGCGGGCTACGACGTCGCGAGCGGGCGGCGCGCCGCCCGGCGGGACTCATGGGGGAGGACGCTCCCCTCGCGGCTGATCAACGGGATGCTCCGCCGCTTCACCGGGGTCGACATCTCCGACTTCGGCTGCGCGTTCAACGCCTACCGTCGCGAGGCGGTCGAGCCCATGCTCGGCGCGATCGGCCGGCAGAAGTTCACGAAGGCGCTCGTCCTCTCGGGCGGTGCGTCCGTCGTCGAGGTCGACGTCGGGCACGCGCCGCGGGAGGGTGCCTCGCGCTACTCGCCGCTCCGCCTGACCCGTACCGCGCTCCACGTCCTCGCCGGGTTCTGGCCGCAGCCGATCCAGACGGCGGGGGTCGTCCTCGGGCTGCTCTGCTCGCTCGCGTCGTTTGCCCTGGGCGTGTACGGCGTCGTCTACTGGATCGGCGAGGGGGACTTCCCCGGGCCGCTGCTCCTCGGTGCGCTCGTGGTCGCGGTCCTCGGCATCCAGGGCTTCATCCTCGCCCTCGTCGGCGAGTATCTGGGCAGAATCCAGCGCATCGTGGAGCATCGCCCCCTCTACCTCGTCGACAGAGAGCTCTGACGCGTGGGCAAGCGAGTCCTGGTCACCGGCGGCGCCGGGTTCATCCCGTCGAACCTGATCCGGCACCTGCTCGAGCACACGCGGCCACGAGGTCGTCTCGCTCGACGCCCTCACGTACGCGGGCAACCTCGAGAACCTCGCCGACGTGATGAGCCATCCGCGGCTCGAGTTCGTCCACGGCGACATCCGCGACGCCGGGCTCGTGGGCGAGATCGTCGGCGGCGTCGACGTGATCGTCAACGCCGCCGCCGAGTCGCACGTCGAGAAGTCGATCGTCGACGGCGCGTCCGAGTTCGTGACGACGAACGTCGAGGGAACGCAGATCCTGCTCGACGCGATCCGGGAGACGCCGGTCGAGCGGTTCCTGCTCGTCTCGTCGAGCGAGGTGTACGGGACCGCGGAGCGCGACCCGATGGACGAGGAGCACCCGCTGAACCCGCGCAGCCCGTACGCCGCGACGAAGGCAGGCGGGGACCGCCTCGCCTACAGCTACCGCATCACCTACGACCTCCCGGTCGTGATCGTGAGGCCGTTCAACAACTACGGCCCGCGCCAGCACCCCGAGAAGGTCGTCCCGCGCTTCATCACGCAGGCGCTCTCCGGCGAGCCGCTCACGATCCATGGCGACGGCCTGGCGAGCCGCGACTGGCTCCACGTCGACGACACCGCCTCGGCGATCGAGGCGCTCGTCGAGGCGCCCCTCGAGCAGGTCGCAGGCGAGGTCGTGAACGTCGCGACGGGGGTCGACATCTCCGTGCTCGACATCGCGCAGCTCGTGCTCGACACGGTCGGCAACCCCGACGCGACGACCGTCCACGTCGACGAACGTCCCGGACAGGTCGACCGGCACATCGGCTCGACGGAGAAGCTCGCGGCGCTGACCGGCTGGCGGGCGTCGATCGGGTTCGAGGACGGGCTCGCGCGGACGGTCGCCTGGTACCGCGAGAACGAGGCCTGGTGGCGCGGCGTCCTCGGACGCGTCCACGTCTCCTCGTCCTAGGCGCGGGCCCGGCCCAGCTCGGGCTGCTCGAGGCCGCCCGCGCACGCGGCGACCTGGAGGTGATCGCCGTCGACCGCGATCCGCTGGCGGCCGGCTTCCCGCTCGCCGACGAGCGAGCGGTGCTGTCGACGGAGGACGAGGACGGCGTCGAGCGGCTCGCCCGCGCACGTGACGTCGACGGGATCGTCTCGCCCGGCGCGGACTGGACGGTCGGCATCGCAGCGCGCGTCGCCGCGCGGATGGGCATCGGGCATCCGATCGACCCGAGCGTCGCCGCGGTCGCGACGTCGAAGCTCCGCCAGCGCGACGTGTTCGCCGCCGCCGGTGTCCCGCACCCGCGCGCATTCTCGCCGGACGGCTCTGCGCCGGTCCCGTGCGTCGTCAAGGCGCCGGACCGCCAGGGGCAGCGCGGCCTCACGCTCGTCACGCGCCGCGAGGATCTCGCGCGGGCGCTCGAGGCGGCAACGGTGGAGTCCCGCGGCGGCGGCGTCCTCGTCGAGGAGCACGTCGAGGGGCCCGAGGTCACGGTGAACGCGTTCTCGCGCGACGGCGACTTCGTGCCGCTCACCGTCACGGATCGGCTCACCGCCGACCCGCCCGCCTTCGGCGTCGCGCTCGCCCACGTCTGGCCCACGGCCGGTGATCCGGGTCGCGCGATCGACGTCGCGCGGGCGGCGGTCGAGGCGGTCGGCATCCGCGACGGGCCGTCGTACACCCAGGTGCGGCTCGGCGCGGACGGGCCTGTGGTGATGGAGGTCGCCGCCCGCCTCGGCGGCGGGCACGACGCCGAGCTCTGCCGCGCGGCCGTCGGGCTCGACCTGAACGCGCTCGCGATCGCCGCCGCGCTCGGCGAGGCCGAAAGCGAGACGGGACACGCGTCGCCCACCGCGGCCTCGGGGTCGCCCGTGGGAGGCGCTGCCGTCGCGTTCCTCGTGCCGCCCGCGGGCCGGCTGGTCGCGGCCGAGGGCGTCGACGTCGCGGAGGCGGGCGACGGCGTCGAATGGGTGCGCGTCTACCGGCGGCCCGGCCACGTCTTCGGCCCGCTCCGGCGGGGCGCCGACCGGGCGGGAGCCGTCCTCGCCACCGGCGCCGACCGGGACGAGGCGCTGTCGCGGGCTCGCCGTGCGGCGGACGCCGTACGCTTCCGGGTCGATGCGGACGCGCCGTGACACGCCGCTCGGCTTTCAGCCTCCCGCCCTCGGCGAGGAGGAGGTCGCCGCCGTCACCGAGACCCTGCGCTCGGGCTGGCTGACCACCGGCCCCCGCTCCGCGCTGCTCGAGGAGCGCCTCGCCGCGTACCTCGAGGTCGACCACGCCCTCGCCGTGAGCTCGGGCACGGCGGCCATGCACCTGGCGCTCGTCGCTCTCGACGTCGGCCCCGGTGACGAGGTGATCACGTCGCCGATCACGTGGCCGGCGACCGCGAACGTGATCGAGCACTGCGGTGCGACGCCGGTGTTCTGCGACGTCCGCAGGGACGACCTCAACCTCGATCCCGCGCTGCTGCCGTCGCTCGTCAACGCACGGACGAAGGCGATCCTCCCCGTCCACCTCGCCGGGCAGCCGTGCGACCTCGACCCGATCCACGCGCTCGGGATCCCCGTCGTCGAGGATGCCGCGCACGCGCTCGAGAGCCGCTACCGCGGGCGAAAGCTCGGCGGGCTGTCCGACGCCTCCGCCTTCTCGCTCTACGCGACGAAGAACGTCGCCGCAGGGGAGGGCGGGCTCGTCGCGACGAACCGCGGACGACGTCGCCGACCGCATCCGAAGCATGCGGCTCACGCGCAGGGGCGACGGCTCGCGATACGACCAGGTGACGGCGGGCTACAAGGCGAACCTCTCGGACGTGCTCGCGGCGATCGCGCTCGTCCAGCTCGACAAGCTCGAGGCGCACGGAGAGATCCGCTCGCGGCAGTTCGGGCTCTACGACGACGGCCTCGCCGACCTCGGCGGGATCACGCCGCTCGCGCGCGACGCCCGCGACACCCATGCGCACCACCTCTACGCCGTCCGGATCGACCCCGACGGCGCAGGTGCGACCCGCGACGAGTACCAGCGCGCGCTCGCCGAGGAGCGCATCGCGACGAGCATCCACTTCCTGCCCGTGCACCGGCTGACGTGGTTCCGCGAGCGCTACCCCGACCAGCCGCGCCTCCCCGTCGCCGAGCGGGCCGGCGACGAGGTGCTCTCGCTGCCCCTGTCCCCGGCCCACTCGGACGAGGACATCGAGGACGCGATCGACGCGGTCCGACGGGTGCACGCCCGCCTGGCCGCATGAGGCGCTCGACCCGGATCGCGCTCACGGTCCTCCTGACGGGGCTGGCGATCGCCTACCTCGTCTGGAAGGTCGACATCCACGAGACGGTCGACACGCTGCTCGATGCCGACCCGTGGTGGTTCGCGCTCGCCGTAGCGATCATGATCGGTACCGCGCTTCCGATGGCGCTCCGCTGGCAGTGGCTCATGCGCGCGCAGCGGATGGAGGAGCGCTTCTGGTGGCTGACCCGCGCGTACTTCGTCTCGTACACCGCAAGCCAGGTGCTGCCCACGTCGATCGGCGGGGACGCATCGCGCGTCTACGAGACGGCGCGCCGGCACCCTGGCCGAACCGCGGACGTGACCGCGATCATCCTCCTCGAGCGGGGGCTCGGCGGCGCGGGCACTGTGCTCCTCGGTGCGATCGGTTTCCTGCTCGCCCTCGGGACATACGACGTCAGCGCGTACCTCTGGCTCGAGGGCGCGTTCGTGCTCGGCACGATCGTGCTCATGTTCCTCTTCTTCGCGCGCTCGGCGCGCCCGCTCCTCGCCCGGATGCAACCGCTACTGCGGCGCTTCCGCGTCGACCGCCCGCTCCGCGCGTTCTACGAGGGCGTCCACCACTTCCGCGGGCACGTCCGCCTGCTGGTCGCGGTGTTCGTCTTCACGACGGCGATCCAGGCGGTGCGAGTGCTCTCCATCTGGGCGGCCGGGAGGGCCGTCGGGGTCGAGCTCGGGCCCCGGATCTACTACGTGATGGGCCCGCTGTTCTTCCTCGTCTTGCTCGTCCCGTTCACACTCAACGGGATTGCGGTGCGCGAGGCGTTCTTCGTCAGCTTCCTCGGGAGTGTCGGCGTCCCCGCCGACACCGCGTTCGCCGCGGGGTTCCTCTTCTTCCTCGTGACGACGCTCCTCGCGCTGCCCGGCGCGCTCGTCCTGCTCTACGAGGGGATCCGCGGCCGCTCGCGGCCGCGCCTCGAGCATGGCTGACGCGGCAGGCTCCGTCGCGTGCGTCGTCGTGACGTACGACGCGCTGCCGTGGATCGAGAAGTGCCTCGAGAGCGTTGGGGGCATCGACACCGTCGTCGTCGACAACGGCTCGTCCGACGGGACGGTGGACGTCGTGCGCGATCGCTTTCCGGCGGTGCGCGTGATCGAGGCCGAGAACCGCGGTCTCTGCGCGGGCTGGAACCGCGGGCATCGCCGCGACCGGCGCGGAGCACGTGCTCGTCCTGAACGCCGACGCCTGGCTCGTCGAGGACGCGCTCGACGCGCTCCTCGCCGCCGCCGGACGCCATCCACGCGCCGCCGTGATCGGCCCGCGACTCCTCGACCCGGACGGCTCGCTCCAGCGCTCGGTGCGCGGCTTCCCGACCGCATGGCGGCTCGCGACCGAGTACCTGTACCTGCGGAAGCTCGCGCCACGCTCGAAGGCGCTGAACGCGTTCTACGGCGCGGGCTTCGACCACGAGAGCGAGCGGGTGGTCGACTGGGTGATGGGCTCGTGCATGTTCGTGCGGCGCGCCGCGTTCGACGACGTCGGCCCCTTCGACGAGCGGTACTTCCTCTTCAGCGAGGAGGTCGACTGGATGCGCCGGGCCACCGATCGCGGGTGGTCCGTCGTCTTCACGCCCGACGCGCACTGCGTCCACGTCGGCGGCGCCTCGCACGGCGGGCGGCTGTTCCGCGAGAACGTCCGCGGGAACCTCCGCTACCTCTCGCTCCACGGCAGGCCCGGGGAGGCCGAGCGGGCGCGGCGCATGCTGCGGGCCTCGCTCGCCGTGCGCGGGCGGCTGTACCGCGGCGAGCGCGGGCGGCTCTACCGCGACGCCGCGGCGTGGCTCGGCTCGGGCGACGTCGAGTCGTTGCTGGCCGGCTGAAGGTCGCATCGGGTGGCCGGAAGCGGGGGTAGCGTGGCGGCCCGATGAGCGGTGTCTGGCTCTGCCTGCGGCTCGTCGTCGGCTTCGGCGTCGTCCTCGCGCCGGGCGTGATCGTCGCGCGGGCGCTCGGCGTCCGGCGCGCCGCCGCCGCGGTCGCGTGGTCGCTCGCGCTCGTGCTCGCGGCCCTCGCGGTGACGTTCGCCGTCGGGGCGTCGCTCGACCTGACGCTCGCGCTCGTGCTCCTTGCGGGGCTCGCGGCGCTGGCGGTGTCGCTCCGGCGACGCGGCTGGGACGTGCCCGTCCCGCGGCGCGGGTGGATTCTCGCGGCGGGCGCGGTGCTCGGCCTCCTCCTCTGGCGCGTGGCCGGGAACGTCGGCGGCGACGGCTTCTTCCACCTCGCGCGCGTCCAGAAGCTCCTCGCGTTCGACGACCTCTCGCTGGACAGCGCGAACGAGTTCCCGGACGGCGGGCTCCACCCCGGGTACGCCTTCCCGCTGTGGCACGGGTTCCTCGCGCTCGTCGCCAAGGTGTCGGGCGCCGATCCCACCGACGTCGTCCTGCATGGGCCGACGGTTCTCGCCCCGCTCGTCGTCCTCGTCGCGTACGAGGCCGGCTGGGCGCTGTTCCGGCGCAGTGTCCCGGCCGCTGCTGCGGTCGCCGCCGGCGTCGCCGGCGTGGCGATGGCGCCCGGGCACGGCGGCGCTTTCACCGCGCTCGCGCTGCCCGCCACCGGGTCGCGCCAGCTGCTCGTCCCGGCGGCGCTCGCACTCGCACTCGAGGCGACGCGCCACCCGTCGCGAGCGCTCCTCGCGTCGGCCGCGGCCGCGTCGCTCGTTCTCGCGGTCGTCCATCCGACGTACGCGCTGTTCCTCTGGATCCCGTTCGGGGGCTTCCTCGCCGTACGCTGGCTGTGGGACCGGCGCGACGTACGCTCCGGCGGCCTCGCACTGGCGGCGCTCGTCGTCCCCCCGGCCCTCTTCTTCGCCTGGCTCCTGCCCGTGATCGGGGACACGGAGTCCGTCAGCCCGGACGCCGCCGAGCGCGACCGCGCCTTCGCACAGTACGCGGGGCAGCTCGACGGCACGCCGGATCGCTTCTCGGTCGCGCCCGAGCTCTTCAGCCGCACCGGCGCGGTCGCGGTCGCGGGGCTGCTCCTCCTTCCCCTGGCCGGCCTCGCGGCGCGGCGGCGCTGGTCCGCCTACGTCGTCGGGGGCTCGCTCGCGATCTTCGCCATCTGCCTCGTCCCCTGGCTCTTCACGCCGTTCGCGGACATCGTGTCCCTGTCGCAGGCGCGCAGGCTGGCCGGCTATCTGCCGCTCGCCTTCGCGCTCGCGGGCGGGATCGGCGTCCTCGCCAGCGTCGCCGGCCGCGCCGTCGCGCCGCTCGCGCTCGCCGCCGGCATCCTGCTCCAACTCGCGTACCCCGGGGACTTCGGCTACGCCCTCCAGGACGGCGGCCCGGCGTGGGCGACGTGGGTCGCGGTCGCGGGTGCGATCGCCGCGTTCGTCATCGGCTTCCGGGGACGAGCACCGCTCGAGCGGAGAGCCGCGCTTGCGGCCGCGCTCCTGGTCCTCCCGACCTACGTCCACGGCCTCGCGAACTGGACGCCGTCCGAGGCACGCGCGCCGAGCCCGCTCACGGACGGCCTCGTCGCCGCAGTTCGCCGCGATGTGCCCGTGGGCGGGACGGTGTACGCGGATCCGGAGGCGAGCTACCGGCTGGCCGCCGCCGCTCCGGTCCGGGTCTGCGTCGGCCCGCCCGGCCACGTCGCCGACACGGCGGACAACCGGCCGCGGGAGCGGGTGCGCGAGTTCCGCCGCTTCGCGCGGACGGGCGACCTCGGGATCCCCCGGGCGTGTGGCGCGACCTGGCTCGTCGTCGATCGGCAGCGCTTCGCGCTCGAGCCGGACCTCCCGGTCATCCATCGCGATGGGCGATGGACGCTTTACCGGCTCTGAATCCGGGGGCACGCTCCCCGAGGACGTAGGCTGGCCGGGTGAGCCACGCTGCCGGCGCCGGGGCATGCCCGCCCGAGCCTCGACTCGATCATCTCGACCGGGAGATGGCGCGCAGAGTTGCCATTGCCGTCTCCTGTCGCGACACAGACGTGATCCCGAAGGTCGACGGGGCGGGCGAGGTCTTCGAACGGGAGGGCCAGCGCCTCCAGCGGATGCACAACGGGGTGCTCATCGTCGAGGGCTGCTACCACGGCCCCTGGATGACCGAGGTGATCCGGTGTCTCCGTGGACATCACGAGCCGCAGGAGGAGTTCGTCTTCCACGAGTTGATGGAGCGGATCGCGAGCACGGAGGCGCGGCCGACGATGATCGAGCTCGGCTCCTGGTGGGCCTACTACAGCCTGTGGTTCGCGGCCGCGGCCCGTGACGCCGCAGTGGTCGCCGTCGAGCCTGACCCGGTTTACCTCGATGTGGGACGGCAGAACTTCCGGTTGAACGGGCTCGATGCCACCTTTCTCGCGGGTGCGATCGGCGAGACGCCTGGTGAGCTCGTGGCGTTTCGGTCGGGCCGTACGTCGGCGACGATGACCGTTCCGTGCCACGATCTTCGCTCGCTCCTCGAGACGACGCGCGTCGAGACGGTTTCGATGCTGCTCGTCGACATCCAGGGCGCGGAGGCGACGCTGCTCGATCGGGGCCAACGTGAGCTCGAGTCCGGCCGGGTTCGCTTTCTCGTCCTCTCCACTCACCACCACAGAATCTCTGGTAGTCCGCTCACGCATCAGGACGCACGCGAGTTGCTCCGATCGCTCGGTGCGCACATCGTCGCCGAGCACACCGTGGGCGAGTCCTTCAGCGGCGACGGCCTCATCGCGGCGGCGTTCCACCCCGAGGACCGGGACCTGCGGGTCGACGTCAGCAGGTCACGCTACTGCGAGTCGCTCTTCGGAGAGCTCGAGTACGACCTTGCCGAGAGCTGGGACCCAGAGCGGCGGGCATACGCCACGCTCTCCTGGAAGGTGACGCAGCCCCTGCGTGCTGCACGCAGGCTGCAACTCACTCACCTCGCCTCTCGCCGCGGGCGGCGGAAGTCGGGCGACGACCGCGACACGAGTTGACGCGCGACCGGGGCGGGGGCGCGGGCGCTCGGGTGCCGGCGTCACTCCGCGGGAGTACCATCAAGCGGCTCGCATGCGCACGTTTCGGCCGTTCTCGCCCAGGGTCACGCTCTCGCTTGCGCTCGTGGCGCTCGCGCTCGCCGCGGCGCTCGTCGTCGACCGCAGCGGGCCGAACCAGGCGGCGCATCACGCGCTCGTGCGGGCGCTCGCGTCGGGCACTGCGGAGATCGACCCGACCCAGACGATCGACGCCTCGTACGTCAACGGCAGGTACTACGCCGCCAAGGCGCCTGGGCTCGCCATGTTCACGGTCCCCTGGTACCTGGCCCTGCGCGCGACCGGGCTCCAGGACGGGCCCCTGGCGACGGAGAGGAGCGGTTTTCTCGTCCGGCTCTGGGAGCTGAACCTCTGGGGTGCTGTCCTGCCGATGCTCGTGGTCGTGCTCCTGATGGTGATCGCCGCCGAGCGCTTCGCCCCCGGTTACGGGCTGCCTGCGGCGGTGCTGCTCGCGTGCGGGACCCTGCTGCTGCCGTTCTCGACGATGTTCTTCGACCATGTCCTTGCGGCCACACTCGGATTTGCCGCGTTCGTCGTCCTGCTGCGCGAACGTGCCGGCCCATCGTGGTGGCCGCTCGTTGCCGCGGCGGGGCTGCTCGCAGGACTCGCGGTCGTCGTCGAGTTCCCGCTCGCCATCGTCGGAGTGGTTCTCGCCGGCTATGCGGCGGCCCGCGCCGACGGACTGCGCCGCCTCGGGACGTACACCGCGGGCTTCGTGCTCGGGATCCTGCCGCTGCTCGCCTACAACACGTGGGCCTTCGGCTCGCCGCTCCGGCTCAGCTACACCAATGCTCTCCTCGCGCCGGTCGGCTCCGGCGCTCCCCTCGTCGGCGCCAACGACGACGGCTTCTACGGTGTCGGCCTGCCCGACCCGCGCGCCGCGCTCTCGCTCCTGCTGTCCGAGAAGGGCATGGTTCTCGTCGCTCCTCTCGCGATCGTCGCGCTGCTCGGGCTGCCGCTCCTCTGGCGCGCCGGGCGGAGGGCCGAGACGGTGGTGTGCGCCGGCGTCGCCGCGAGCTTCCTCGCCTACAACGCGGCGTACTACCTGCCGTGGGGAGGGCAGGCGCCGGGGCCGCGCTTCCTCGTCCCGGCGTTGCCGTTCCTCGTGCTGCCGCTCGCCCTGGCGCTCCGGGCACGGCCGCTCGCCGTCGCCGGGCTCGGGATCGTCTCGGTCGCGGTCACCGCGCTCGCCACGCTCACCGACCCGCTGACCGGGGAGGACCAGGGGCTGGGTGCGTGGTGGAGCCTGCTCCGGGCATCGGAGCTCGTCGACACCGTCGCGACGAGGCTCGGACTCGACTCGGACTGGGGCGCGGTCGTCCCGTTCGTCGTCGCCCTCGCGATCGCATGTGCGCTCGCCCTCGCGACGCTGCCGCTCCGCGGTCGCTGGCGGGCCGATGGGCCGCTGCTGGCGGGCGCGATCGGCGCCTGGGCGCTGGTCGTCGCCGTCTCCCCGAACCTGCTTCCGGCGAACGAGGACCACGGCACGCTCGCGGGCACGGTGGCCGTCGTCGTCCTCGTCTCGCTGATCGCCGGCGCGCTCCGGCTGACGGCGCGCTACGGGCCTGTCGCGCTCCTCCCGGCGGTCCCGGCGCTCCTCCTCGCGGCGCCGGTGTTCGACGAGAGGCCGCGCCTGGCGCTCGTCGCCGTCGCGGCCGGCGCGGTCGTCGCGATGGTCGTCTGGGCGGTCCGGCGCAAGGCATGGCGGCCCGTCGCTGCTGCCGTCGACCTCGGTGCGATCGGCAACACGGCCGCCGTCGCCGGCGAGAGCCTCGCAAGCGTCCTTCCGGACAACCCGCTCGGCGAGGTCGTCCCGGGAGACCCGGCGACCTGATTCCCGATCCGGTGGGGGACGCGAGCTCGCGCGCTCGTCGTCGATCGCGTCAGACGGTCGTGAAACCCGGGAACCGCCTGCGCCACTTGCGGTCGAGCCGCTTCCGGTAGCCGTCGTAGCCGCCCCAGCGCGCGCCGAGGCGGCTGAATGTCGCGTTCGCGTGCGTGGCAACGGCCGGCACGACCCAGACGCCGTACTCCGCTGCGTGGCACTGCAGGCAGTAGTCCTCGACAAAGCAGTGGAACTGGTCGAACCGCTTCGCGTCGAACTCGAGGCCGAGGGCCGTGCGGGTCAGCATGAAGCAGCAGTCGAGGGTGCAGACCGGCCGCGGCTCGTCGATCTCGTAGCACCAGACGTAGTCGCCACCCTCCCACGCCCGCCCGACGATGCCGATCGCGCCCCAGTGTCCCCCGGCTTCCTCGATCGCCTCGATCCCGGCGGCCAGCCGGGTGACGAAGTCCGGATCGAACGAGACGTCGGGGTGGACGAAGGCCTTGAGCGGCGGGCCGTCGATTCGCAGGAGCACGTTGTAGAGCGACGCCAGGTTGGTCGTCAGTCCATTCCCCTCGTTCAGGAGGAGCAGTCGTTGCACGGGCTCTGTGAGCCCGTCGAGCGACGGGACGAGGTGCTGCGCAGCGACCTCGTGGTCGTAGACGACCGATGCGAACGAGACGCGGGACCGCTCGGGCACGCGGGAAGGCTAGAGGCACGCCGTTACCATCGCCGCGGTGAAGGCCCTGATCGTCAGCTTCTACTTCCCGCCCGCGGGCGGCGGCGGCGTCCAGCGGCCGCTGAAGCTCGCCCAGTACCTGCCCGCGATGGGGATCGAGACGCACGTTCTCGCCCCCGACGACCCGCGGTGGGTGCATCGCGACGACGGGCTCCGCATGCCGACGCAGGCGTGGGTCCATCGCGCGCGCTACGTCGGCGTCAGCGGCGGCAAGCCGAGCGAGGTGCTGGCGGGCACCGACGGTATCGAGCGCGCGCTCACGCAGGCACGGCTCCAGCTCCGCCGGCTCGTGCTGCCCGACGAGAACGCGACCTGGGCCGTCACGGCCATTCCCACCGGGATCCGCCTCGTCCGCCAGCACGACATCGACGTCGTCGTCTCGACGTCGCCGCCGCCGTCGACCCACCTCATCGCCGCTGCGATCGCGCGCGCCACCGGGGTGCGCTGGGTCGCCGACCTCCGGGACTCGCTCGTCGCACACGCCCATCGGCGTGCCGACACCGTCGCGACGAAGGCGAAGGCGGCCACGCACCGGCGCGTCGCGCAGCTCGTCGCGTCGCGGGCCGACGCGATCACGTGCGTGTCCGAGGCCATCTCCGAGGAGACGCGGGCGCTCGAGCCGCGCGGGCCGGTGGTCACGATCCCGAACGGCTGCGACTTCGACGACGTCGCCGGCCTCGAGCGCGCATCCTCCGACCGCTTTCGGCTGACCCACGCCGGGAGCTTCTTCGGCCGTCGCGACCCGCGGCCGTTCCTCCAGGCACTCCACGACTCGGGGCTCGACGTCGTGACGCGGTTCCTCGGCGACTTCCGGGACGCCGACCGCGACTGGGCCGCCGGGCTCGGCCTCGGCGACCGGCTCGAGCTCATCCCGTACGCGCCGCGGGCGACGTCGCTCGCGCTCCAGCGCGACTCCGAGGCGCTCCTCCTGCTCATCCCCGAGGCAGGCGGACGCGGCAAGGGCGTCCTCTCCGGGAAGGTGTTCGAGTACATCGCCGTCGGCCGCCCGATCCTCGCGGTCGTCCCGCCGGACGGGGCCGCGGCGGAGCTGATCCGCGAGACCGGTGCGGGCGTCGTCGCGTCCGCCGGACGACGTCTCGGCGATCCGCGCCGCCCTCGAGGAGCTCCACGGACGATGGCGGAGCGGCGGCCTGCCGGACGTCGAGCTGTCGACCGAGTGGCGCGACCGACTGTCGCGGCGGACCCGGGTCGAGGAGATGGCCGCCGTCATGCGGAGTACGCTCGACTGACGTCGGATCTGCTCGCACGCTGGCTCGCGCGTCCGGACGCCATGCCGAGGCTGGTCGTCGCGTTCTGCGTCGCCGTCACCGTCGGCGCCGTGGTCGTCCTGTATCCGGACACGTTCCCGTATGCCAACGACGCGGCAAGGGCCAACGCTGCGCTCGACTACGTCGACCGCGAGCTCGGCGGCGGGAACTCGGTGCTTCCGAACCAGGCGATCGCGATCGAGGCGCGCGGCCGGATCCCGTCGGACGAGAGCTTCGCCGTCGACGTCGGCGAGCCGCAGGAAGGGTGGACTCCGCTCTCGACGCCCGATCCGATCACGACCTTCATGCGCTCGTTCCTGCTCCCGCGACGCGAGCGTTCTGACGCGCCCTGGATCCTGTGCTTCGGCTGCGACCGGAACGCTCACCCCGGCGCCGAGCCGGTCTGGGAGGGCGAGGAAGGCCTGTCGATCCTTCGGCAGGGCCCATGACGGTTCGCGCGATCGCCGGGCTGTTCGCACTGAACGGCGCGTTCGCGCTGCTCGGCCTGTCGCTGCTCTGGTCGCTCGGCGCGCTTCCGCGCTGGGCGGACGCCCTCCGGCTCGCCGGGGTCGGCTACCTCGCCGGCGTCGCGGCGTTCGGAACCCTCTGGACGCAGCTGCTCGTCATCGGTGTGCCGTTCGGCGGGTGGGGCATCGTCGCGACACTCGCCGTCGGCACCGCGGCCGTCTGCGTCCTCGGTCTTGCCCTCGGCAGGAGCATGCCGCGCGGCTTCGGCGACGGCCGTGGATCCTCGACGACCGCCCTCCTCACGACGGCCGCCGGGGTCGCCCTTACCGGGCTGCTGCTCGAGGCGCTGTTCCGCGCGGTCCGCCTGCAAAGCCTCCAGGCGTACGACGCCTGGGCCTTCTGGGTGCCGAAGGCGAAGGCGATCTTCTTCTTCGGCGGCCTCGACGAGCAGGTGTTCACGACGCTGCCCGGGCCGACGTATCCGCCGCTCGTCCCGATCCTCGACGCCGCCGCGTTCCACGCGATGGGCCGCGTCGACACCGTGACGCTTCCATCTCCAGTACTGGTTCCTCGTCGTCGGCGCGGTCGCCGCGATCGCCGGCCTGCTCCATCGCCGCACCCACCCGCTGCTGCTCTGGCCGACGCTCCTCCTGCTCCTCGTCGTCCCGCGCTTCGGCGCGGGGCTCCTCACGCCGCAGGCGGACGTCCTGGTCGATGTCTTCTTCGTCGTCGCGGCGCTGCTGCTCGCGCTCTGGCTCCTGGACGGCGGCACGTGGCGCGTCGCTCTCGCCGGCCTTCTCCTCGCCGGGGCGACGCTGACGAAGCGTGAGGGGCTCCTCTTCGCGGCGGCTGCGCTCGCGGTGGCGCTCCTCGCGGCGACGATCTGGCGACGGCCCGGCCGCCGAGTGCTGGTCGGCGCCGGGCTTGCCGTTGTCGCCCTCGCGATCCCGTGGCGCCTGTGGTACCGCGGCAACGGGATCGGGGGCGAGGCGCCGTCCGACGGCGGGCTCGGCGGCTCGTTCGACCGGGTGCTGGACTCCCTGCGGCTGTCGTTCGACGTTCTGTTCGACACGGGGCGCTGGTCGGTCGCTCCGCTGATCGCCCTCGTCGCGCTCGCCGCCGCCGCCGTCTGGGGCGACCGTCGGCTGGCGCTCTTCGTCGGCGTGCTCATCGGCATCGTCTTCCTCGGCGGCGCCTGGGTCACCTACTCGTTCGTCGACATCCCGATCACGGACGACGAGGCCGTGAACCCGATCGTCCGGTACACGGGGGCCGTCGTCATGCTCGCCGCCGCCGCCACTCCGCTGCTCCTCGAGTCCGTCTGGCGCGGGAGGGAGGGCGAGACGTGACGCGCTCCTGGGCGCGGATCCTTGCGGCCGCGATCATCGTGGTGCCGCTGCTCGCCTACCCGCTCGTCGCCGCCGGCGGCGCCCGCTTCCCGTCGACCGACGACTGCGTACGGCTTGCCTCGGAGGGGGAGACCGGAGAGCTCGATCTCGTCTTCGGGCGGCGCGACACCGTCGCCGAGGCGGAAGCGCTGCTCGAGCAGGTGCGCGGCGTCGGCTACGTGGACGCCGAGCTACAGGGAGACGGATGCTTGCGCTGGAAGGTGCTGTACGACGGCATCGAGTCGTACGAGCAGGGGGCAAGCTCCGCGGAGCAGGCGCACGGGGCCGGGCTCGAAGCGCGGCTCGAGCTCGAGCCGCCGGGCTGACCGCACGCGCTTCCGCGACCCGCCCGTACCATGACGCCGCCGTGACCGCGCTCGCCCTCGACCGACCGCGCGCCGCCGTCGAGCGCGCCCCCGTCGTCGAGGGGCTCTTCTTCGCGACCGTCTTCACGGTCACGTTCGCCAAGCTCCAGTGGGAGGTGGCCGGGACGATGTCCTTCTCGGACGTCGTCACGTTCCTGTTCGTGATCGCGTTCGCCGTCTACCGGATCGAGCGCTTCGACGGGGAGTTTCCGCGTGCCGCCGCGGTATCGCTCGCGTTCTTCCTCGCCTTCCTGCTCGTCTACCTGATCGGCTGGTTCAACCTCGAGACGGCCGAGTCGCTCGCCCAGTGGGCGAAGGGGATGATCAAGTTCGTCCTCCACTTCCTCTTCCTCGTCGCCGGTGTGACGCTCATCGCCCGGCGCGGGATGCGGTTCTACTGGCTGACACTCGGCGCGTTCGTCGGCGGGCTCGCGGCGAACGGGGCCTACGGTCTCATGCAGCTCGCCGTCGCCGAGACGACGGGGGCGAACCTCGACGAGGCGTGGCTCCAGCCGCTCACCGGCGGCGCGAGCAAGATCAACATCTTCGGCGCGATCGAGGGGTCGTTCGTCTACCGGGTGAACGCCCTGACCGGGGACCCGAACCACCTCGGCATCGAGGTGGCGGCGGGGATCCTCCTCCTCCTGCCGATCTACCTACGGCTCGAGAAGGGGCATCGGCTGCGCGTGCCACTCGCCCTGCTGCTCCTGTTCCTCGTGGTCGTCGACCTCGCGACGCTCTCGCGGAGCGGGCTGCTCGGGCTCGCTTGCGGGTTCGTCGTGCTCGCGATCCCGTACCGGCGGATGCTGCTGAAGCCGCAGTTCCTCGTCCCGCTCGGGGTGCTCATCGCGGGGCTCGCCGTCTTCGTCGCACGGCGGGCCGACTTCTTCGAGCAGGTGCTGAGCTCGCGACTCTCGACCGAGGGACGAGGGGCCGACACGCACCTCATCGTCTACTCCTTCATTCCGGACGTGCTCTCGCAGAACCCGCTCTTCGGGCTCGGGCTGAACACGTTCTCGGTCTACTACGAGTTCCAGACCGGGAAGACGAACTTCGGCCCGCACTCGTTCTACGTCGCCTCGTTCGTCGAGTACGGGCTCGTTGGGACGCTCGTGTTCGCAGCCTTCCTCGTCTACCTGTTCCGCCGGGCGAGCCTGACGCGACGCATCGGTCGCGCGCTCGCGGCCGCCGGCGACCCGCTCGCCGCTCGCGTCCGGCCGCTCGGATGGGGCCTCACCGCGGCCATCGTCTCGACGATGGTCTCGAACATCTTCTACCTGACGATGTCCTTCTACTACTTCTACGTGCTCGCACTGCTCGCGATCGCGGCGCCCGCCGCGCTCGCGCACGATCTCGACGACCGGCGGTGAAGGTCGTCGTCCTCACGACGTCGTATCCGCGGAGCGCGGACGACGTCGCCGGGACCTTCGTGCGCGACGGGGTCGAGGAGCTGCGGCGCGCCGGTCTCGAAGTTCGGGTCGTCTCGCCTGCGAGCTTCCGGCACTACGGGATCGCGTACGGCGACGGGATCGTGAACAACCTCCGGAAGGCGCCGTGGAAGCTCCTGGCGTTGCCGCTGTTTCTGTTCGGGTTCGCGCGTGCTGCACGGCGCGCCGCGCAAGGCGCGGACGTGGTGCACGCCCACTGGCTGCCCTCGGCGCTCCCCGCGCTCGCCACCGGGAAACCCTTCGTTCTGCAGCTCTGGGGCTCGGACGTCGCGCTCGCACGGCGGTTTCGTCCGCTCGCGCGCGCGCTCGTGCGGCGCGCACGGATCGTCGTGTGCGCGTCGTCGGCGCTCGCCGACGACGCACGGCGGCTCGGCGCGCATGACGTGCGCGTGATCCCGAGCGGCGTCCCCGTTCCGGCGACCGTCGGCGAGCCCGAGGAGCCGCCGCACGTCCTCTACGTCGGGCGTCTCTCGGAGGAAAAGGGCGTGCGCGAGCTCGCCGTGGCAGCCGATGGGTTGCCGCTCGTCGTCGTCGGCGACGGGCCGCTCCGCTCGCTCTTCCCGAAGGCGAAGGGCTTCGTTCCGCCGACGGCGCTCGGCCCGTTCTACGAGCGGGCGTCCGTCGTCGTCGTCCCGTCACGTCGCGAGGGCTACGGGATGGTCGCCCGTGAGGCGATGGCGTACGGGCGTCCCGTCGTCGCGACCGCCGTCGGCGGCCTGACGGACGCGATCGACGACTGCGCGACGGGCCTCCTCGTCCCGCCAGGCGACACGACCGCACTGCGGTCGGCAATCGAGCGACTCCTCGGCGACAGGGAGCTGCGCGAGAGGCTCGGCGCCACGGCTGCCCGTCATGCCCGGGAGCGCTTCTCGTCCGAGCGGGCCGCCCAGGCCCTGGTCGCGGCGTACGGCGAGGTGGCCGGGGGCCGATCCGATGGACCCCGGCGCTAGGCTGAAGCGCGGTGGGCTTCGAGACGACGCCAGGATTCCCGACGCTGGCCGAGCAACTCGCCGACCGGCCGCGAGAGCCAGAGGCGCCCCTCGAGAATCTCACTGCGCTGCTGGAAGGCCGCGCCGCGGTCGCCTCCGCGCCGGACGTCGTTTCCGGCGCCGTCGTCACGGTGCCGATCGCCGAGCAAGCGCTCGAGGATCTTCTCGACGTCGTACGAGGCAACCCGGGCGACGTGCTTCTCGTCTCCGAGGCCGGCCGGCTCACACCCCCCATCCTGGAGGGCCTTCGGGCGGCGCTCGCGGGCGACTCGGCGTGCACGACCGTGTCGCTCGACGAAGGATCGCACCCGGTCGTCGAAGGCGTGCCACCGCCCGCGATCGACCACCCACGGGCCGGCGTCGTCCTCGTCCGGCGGACCGACCTTCTTCTCGCCTGCGACGAGGCGGACCTGACGGGACGTTTCGTCGCCGGGTCGCCGAGGGAGGCGGGGGGAGGCCCGATCGTCTCCGAGCTCCTGGCGCTGCTCGAACGGCCCGGGTTCGTCCATCGCGCCGTGGGCCTCGAGGCGCCGGCCGCCCGGCCGGCGGCCATGCCCGCCCGCGGACGCGCGCGAGGCACGGGCTCCGCCGTCGTCCTCGACGGAAGCTGCCTCGCACATCCTTTGACCGGGACGCAGGTCCAGGTGCTCGAGCTCGCCGACGCGCTCGCTCGGGCGGGAGCCGACCTCACAGTCATGCGACCGCCGGAGCTTCATCCGACCGTCGATCCGCGCGTAGTGTCGCTAACCTCCCATGTCCGCTTCGCCGAGCGGCATCGCCTCGGACGGCCGGTCATCCTGCATCGTCCGTTTCAGGTGGTGTCGCTGCACGACCTCACCGATCGGCTCGAGATCGGCGAGCGCTTCGTCCTGACGCACCAGGACATGATCTGGGACCGAACGCGCGCGTACCACGTCGGCGACGCGAGGCGCGACTATCGGACGGCGACGAGCGCGGCGCTCTCCGTGGCGGACGAGGTCGGCTTCTTCTCCTTCCACGCCGCGATCGACGCGGCGAGCGACGGAGCGCTCGCCCTCGACCGCGCGACCGTCGTCCCGCTCGGCGTCGACCATCTCGCGGGACGAGACGTGCCGGAGACGCTCGCGCGTCCACTCGCGGGACGGCCGTACCTCCTGATGGTCGGCACCTCGTTCTGGCACAAGAACCGTGTCTTCTCCCTTCGGCTCCTCCAGTGGCTCGTCGACGTTCATCGATGGGACGGGGGGCTCGTCCTCGTCGGAGGTCATCACGAGCGGACATCGTCTCGCCGCGCGGAGGAGCTGTTCCTTGCGCAGGCGTCGTCGCTCTCCGATCGCGTGGTCGATCTCGGGCATGTGCCCGAGGGCGAGCAGCTGGCGCTCTATCGCGACGCCGCGCTCGTGCTCTTTCCGTCGCTCTACGAAGGCTTCGGGTTCATCCCGTTCGAAGCCGCGGCCCTGGGCACCGCCTGTGTGTATGCCCGGCGGCCGGCCATGGACGAGCTCCTGCCTGCCGTCGGCGCACTGCCATCGTTCGAGCTGGACGAGGCGGGCGCGTTCGTCGCCGGTCTCCTCTCGAGCCCGGCCGCTCGCGCGGGCATCGTCGAGGCGATCTCCGAGATCGCAACGCGCCTCACGTGGGACAGGACGGCCGCGGGGTACCTGGCCGTGTACGAGCGCGCGCTGGCGCGTCCGCGGCGAGACATCACCGAGCCGCTGCGTGCCGGTCTCGAAGCGGCACGGGGACCTCGGCGCCGTCGGCGGACGCCACTCCGGGTTGCCCTCGACTCGGCGCTGCGTGCGCGCGTGGCAATGAGCGGTCGCGCGCGGCGGGCAGACCGGCCGTAGGCACCGGGACGAATCGGCCCGGCGTCAGGACGTGCCGCTCAGTCGATCCTGCAGCGAACGAGGGTCTTCAGCACGCGAAGCCCGTCGAGCGTCGTCAGCTTCTTCCCCTCCTCGCGCGAGCGTGCCTTGTACGTGATCGGCACTTCGTAGATCCGCTCGCCGGCGCGCAACACGCGGGCGGCGATCTCGGGCTCGATCGCAAAGCCGCGCTCTTTCAACCGCAGCGAGCGGAACAGCTCGGTGCTCATCGCCTTGTGGCAGGTCATGACGTCGGAGATCCAGCAGTTGTAGATCACGTTCGTCGCCGTCGTGACGCCCTTGTTGCCCATCACGTACCAGAAGCTGAACGCCGCGTGGCTCGACCACGAGCGCGTCCCGAAGACGACGCGCGCATCGCCGTTCAGCAGCGGCTCGAGCAGCGGCGCGAGGTCAGAGGCGCGGTACTCGAGGTCGGCGTCGAGGATCGCCGCCCACTCACCGGTCGCATGCTGGAGCCCGGTTTGCAGCGCAGCGCCCTTCCCCCGGTTCCGCTCGTGCTCGACGATCGTCACCTCGGCAGGCCACTCCCTCGAAGCGAGCAGCTCGCGTGTCCCGTCCGTCGACCCGTCGTCGACGATCACGAGCTGGCGCGCTTCGACCGGGAGCTCGGCCGTGAGCGCGTCGTGGATCGCGCGCCTCCACGGTCTTGAGCTCGTTGAACACGGGCATGAGGATGGAGAGCGTGGTAGGCATCCGCGGCACCGTACCCCTATCGGCAGCTGGAACGGGGCACATGACGGTAGACAGCCCACGGCGGCGACCGGAGCCCGAGCTCCCATCCAGGTTCGCGGATGGCCGACAGCGGGAGCACCGCCCGCTCGGCGGAACGGCTGGCCGCCTCTCCGAGCGAGTCGGCATACACGATTCGGTGGTCGATGTCCGGGTACCCGACATAGACGAACTGTCGAACCAGGCGTCTCGCGTCACGCCCGATCGTCGCGCCGTGCGCTGCATGATCGTCGAGGTACTTCGTCACGACCGCGAGCTCCGGCTGTGTGTTCTGCACCCATTCGCGTGGCAGCGTCCAGGTCGATCGCCGGCCGGTCTTCTCGAGGAGCTCGATCCCCATGGGTTTCTCGGCGGAGTTGACTAGTGACAGGAGCACGGTCGTGGCGCTCACGGCGGCGACGGCGATCGCCGCGCGCGGTATCGCCGGACGATGTCCCACGTCGCTCGGCCGGAGCAGGCCGAGCCGCAGCAGGAGGCCGCCGCGACGAGCAGCGCGCCGAGACCGAGCACGATCACCGCCGCGGCGTGGAGAAGGCGGGGGACCGCTGATAGACGTCGCCGTCGGGCGTGTACCGGCCAACGATCAACGCGTCGAGCTACAGGTCGAGAGCGCTGAGTTCGACCGGAAGTTAGGCGGTCAGTGCGATGTCGATTGCCGCGTCCACGGTCGCGAGCTCGTTGGAGACTGGCATCAGGAGGAAGAGGGTGTGGGCCGTGAGAGCGCACCCTTCCCTGGCGGGCAGTGGGCATCTTTGTCGGCGCGATAGACGGCCCAGGGCGCAGAGTGGAGCGAACGGCGCCACCCGCGGGCACAGGAGACGTTGTCGGTGACCACCGCCCAGACGGCGCCGCGGGCGGCCGCCTCGTCGAGGCTATCGGCATAGACGATCCGATGGTCGATCCCCGGCCACCCCACGTAGGCGAACGGGTACACGCGGTAGTCGCGCGTCACCGCGATGGTCTGACCGGGTGTCGCGCGATCGCCGACATGGCCGATCACTACCGCGACCTCCGGCTGCCTGCTCTGCACCCATTCCCGCGGTAGCGTCCACGTCGACCGCCGTTCGTTCGGCTCCAGCAGGTCGACCCCAAGCGGCTTCATCACGGAGTTGACGAGCGACAAGACGACCGTCGTCGCAGCGACCGCGACCACCGCGACCGAGGCTGCGCGGGACTGGCGGACGAGGCCCCACGTCGTGGCCGAGAGCACAATGCCGCCCATGACGAAACGGCCGCTCAGCTCGTGGTATCGCACCGCGGCGGACACGCCCAGGAGCAGCACGATTGGCGCGGAGGCGAACACGAGCGCGACCCATGGGAGGGTCCCTCGCCACACTCGGTGCGCGACCAGCACGAGCGCTCCGACGGTCATCACGAGCCCGACCGGCCCGTACCATGACTCGCCCTGCGACGCGATGGTCGAGTCGCGGCTGGCGCCCAGCGTCGTGGCCTCGGGGTAGCCGACGAGCTCCCATCCATGCCAGTAGACGCTGTACAGCACGCGCTGCGCGGGAAGCACGAGGAGGGGAAGCGCTGCGAGCGCGGCGCCGACGACCGCGACGGAGAGCTGGCGGAGCGCGACGCCGACGAGGAGGAGCGCGGCCGCCGCGATGAGGTACAGAAAGCGATCTCGTCCGGCCGCGCCGGGCAACTCGACCGCCTCGAGCGCGTGGCGCGTGAATCGGGCGGCGATCGAACGGACGCCGTCGCTGCTTCCGACCCAACCCTTCGTCTCGCCGAAGAGTCCCTCGCCCCGCGTGATGTTGACGACGTACCAGGCCGCACCCACTGCGACCGCGAGCAGACCTCCCGCCAGCGCGAGCGCAAGGTCGCGGCCTCGAAGCGTGAGTACCGCGACGGCGAAGAGCACGGGAAGGGCCAAAAGCCCGGTCACCTTCGTCCCGACGAGGAGGGCGACCGCCACGCACGCGAGCATCGTCTCGCTTCTGGCTCGCCCGAGCGCGAAGTACGCCGCCGTGGCCACGAGCGCGGCCACGAGGAGGTCGTTCAACGGCGCTGCAGCCTGAAGTGCGACGACAGGCAGGGTCGCGAACAACAATGCGCCGAACAGCGCCTGCGTTCGTTCGAGGCCGATCCGGCAGGCAATGCCGTAGACGGCGAGCATCGCGGCCGGGAGGGCGGCGAGGTGGACGAGCGCCGCCCATCGCACCGAGTCGGAGAGGAGCATCGTTGCCCCCTGGAGGATCTCCGCATTCGGGGGGAAGACGTTGACGCGTGCGTCCGTCGCGTCTCCGATCGGGCCGATGGATCCTTGTTCGATCCAGAGCAATGCGCGCCACAGGTGGTACGTCAGCCCGTCGATGTCGTTTGGCGGCGTGAAGAGCGCGAGGGCGGCGATGTACGTGAGCTCCACGATCACGATCGCGCCGAGGACGACGAGCAACGGATCGCGCATCAGCTCGCGTACTGACTCTCCGCGCCGGAGTCCGGGGATGGGAGGTCGGACGATCGCGAGAGCGACGAGAGCCGCGACGGCAACGGCCCCGACCGTGGCGAGGAACCAGCCGCGCTCGTACGCGTCGACGAACGAGAGCGCGTAGCTGACCGTTACGGTCTCGGCGAACGCGAGTACGCCGATTGCGAGGACGAACGAGACGACACCCTCGAGGCGGAGGAGGGCGGCTGCTCCCGTCGCTGCGGCGAGGACGAGCACGACGCCGACTGCCAGGAGGATCACGATCCGCTGCCTGCCCCGCTCGTACGGACGCCCGCGAAGCCCGCGCTACGGCCCGGGTCGAGCCGCCACCGCGAACACCGACTGGCCGAAGCGGGCCGGGCGTCGCTGCTCTAGGCGGCGCGCGATCGGGACGACGGTCCGATCCCAGGCGCGGACGAATGCCCCGCCGGACGGCCGCATCCCCAGGAGCCGCATGAGGACGAACCACGCGACGAGCCCTGGTGCGTTGACGTAGCGAACGACGAGCGGCTCGAGGCCGGATGCCTCCAGTCGGTCGGTGAGTGAGCCGATCGTGTAGCGGCGGAAGTGGCCGATCTCGTGGTCGAAGCGGGACATTGCGAACGGGAACGCGGGAACGAAGATGATCACTCGTCCACCGCCCCGCACGAGGTTGCGGGTTCCGCGCAGAGCGCGGATGTCGTCGTGAACGTGCTCGAGGACGTTGATGGCGACGACGGAGCTGAACAACGCCGGAGCGGTGTCGACGAGGTCGATACGTCGGACGGCCACCCGCTCGTCCCCCGAGAACCGCTGCTCGAGGGTCTCGACGGACCGCTGCTCGAGATCGCTGAGGGTGATACGCGGCAAACCGCGCGCGAGCCACATCGCCGCCTGATCGCCGAGCCCGCTTCCGATCTCGAGCGGATCGGCCCCGAGGTACGGAAACGCCATGGACGCGACCCAGTCGTTGTAGTTCCGCGCGTCGGTGAGCGTCTCGAGCACCTGGAGCTGAAGGCCGTAGTGCGGCTGCGCGTTCCCTGAATCGTGACCTACGACCCCCTCGTGCTCCGGCGATGGGAGCTCGAGCTCCAGCTCGACTTCCGGCGCGTGCGACCGAGTGAGCGATGACGACATTCGCGGATCGTAATGCCTATGCGGGACGGCGATGCCGCCCTTCGACGGCGGGCGCGCCGAACCCGAGGGGTACGATCGCGCGATGCGCGAGCTGACGATCGACGGACGCCGGATCGCGGACGACACGCCGTGCTTCGTCATCGCGGAGATCGGCCACAACCACCAGGGGAGCGTCGAGCAGGCGATAGCGCTGTTCCACGCGGCGAAGGACGTGGGCGTCGACGCGGTCAAGCTCCAGAAGCGCGACAACCGCTCGCTCTTCACACGCGCGCTGTACGACAGCCCGTACGACAACGAGAACAGCTTCGGCGCTACGTACGGCCGGCACCGCGAGGCGCTCGAGCTCGACCGGGGCGCGTTCGCGGAGCTCCGCGCCGTCGCGGACGAGCTCGGGCTCGTCTTCTTCGCAACCGCGTTCGACGAGACGAGCGCCGACCTGCTCGCAGAGCTCGACCTGCCCGCCTACAAGATCGCCTCCGGCGACCTGCGGAACACGCCGCTCCTGCGGCATGTGGCGGCGCTCGGGAAGCCGATGATCGTGTCGGCCGGCGGCGCAACCATCGAGGACGTCGACCGGGCCGTCGAGGCGGTCGCGCCGATCAACGGGCAGATCTGCCTCCTGCAGTGCACGGCCGCCTACCCCGCCGCGGTCGAGGAGCTCAACCTCGCGGTCATTACGACTCTCCGCGAGCGGTACCCGGACTTCGTCGTCGGCCTCTCCGACCACCAGGACGGGATCGCGATGGCGACGGTCGCGTACATGCTCGGGGCGCGAGTGATCGAGAAGCACTTCACGCTGAGCCACTCGTCGAAGGGCACGGACCACGCCTTCTCGCTGATCCCCGAGGGCATGCGCAAGCTCGTACGCGATCTCGGTCGCATCCCCGTCGCGATGGGAGACGCGGAGAAGCGGCCGCTGCCGAGCGAGGAGAAGCCGCTGCAGAAGATGGGGAAGAAGCTCGTCGCGACGCGGGCGCTCGGAGCCGGGCACGTGCTCGCGCCCGGCGACCTGGCGGCGCGCTCGCCGGCGGACGAGGGCCTGCCGCCGTACGCGCTCGACACCCTCATGGGTCTTCCGCTCGTGCGGCCGCTCGCTGAGGAGGACGCGATCCTCTGGGAGCACGTCGGCGCCGCCGGTCGCGCTCCGGCGGCGCAGACGGCTGCCGCACCGACGGCCGCGACGCCGTGAGACGGCCGGCCGGCGACGAGCTCCGTGCGATCGGGCTCGTCGTCTTCGACTTCGACGGCGTCTTCACCGACAACCGCGTCTGGGTGAACGGGGCGGGCGAGGAGTCGGTCGCGTGCTGGCGCGGCGACGGGATCGGCCTCCGGCGCCTCGACGAGGTCGGCGTTCCGTGCGTGATCGTCTCGACCGAGCCGAACCCCGTCGTCGCGCAGCGGGCGCGAAAGCTCGGCGCGCGCTGCGTCCACGGCGTCGCCGACAAGCTCGTCGTGCTCCACGACGAATCGGTTGCCGCGGGCGTGGGCCTCGACGCGGTCGCCTACGTCGGGAACGACGTCAACGATGCATCCTGCCTGCAGGTCGTCGGCATGCCCGTCGTCCCGGCCGACGCCTGGACGGAGGTCGTGCCGCTCGCCCGCTGGGTCCTCCAGCGCCCGGGTGGTCACGGCTGCGTCCGCGAGGTCTGTGACGCCATCTGGCGGGCGCGGGCACGGTCGTCCTAGCGCGGAGGGCCGTCGTGGGCCGGGAGTAGGCTCGGCCCGCATGGAGTCCGAGGACTTTCGGCTCTCGATCGTGGTTCCTCTGAAAGACGAGGAGTCCAACATCGATGCCCTGTGCACGAGGCTCGCCGCCGTCCTCGAGCAGCTGTCCGGAGACTGGGAGGTGATCCTGGTCGACGACGGCAGCCGGGACACGACGTACGTTCGGGCGGTCGACGTCCACCGATCGGACCCGCGGTTCAAGATCATCCGTCTCTCACGGAGCTTCGGTCATCAACTTGCGTTGTCGGCCGGTCTCGACGCTGCGACGGGTGATGCGGTGATCACCATGGACGGAGACCTTCAGCACCCGCCGGAGGTCATCCCGGAGCTCGTCGCCCGTTGGCGTGCCGGCGCGAACGTCGTGTACGGCGTCATGACGGAGCGACAGGGAGAGTCCCGGTTCAAGGCGGTCACGGCGAAGGCGTTCTACGGAACCCTGACGCGCCTCGCCGACATCGACGTCCCCACCGGGGCGGGTGACTTTCGCCTCGTCGATCGGACGGCGCTCGATGCATATCGCGCGATGCGCGAGTCGCACCGATACCTCCGCGGGATGTTCAGCTGGGTGGGGTTCGAGCAGGCCGGCGTCGAGTTCGCCAGCCCGCGGCGCACGGGTGGCCACAGCAAGTACTCGACGCGACGGATGATCCGACTGGCGACGGATGCGATCGTCGGCTTCTCCGATCGGCCGTTGCGGCTCGCGCTGAACCTGGGGTTCCTCGTCTCGATCGCATCGATCCTGTTCGGGCTCTCGGCCCTCGTCTCACGTCTGGCCGGAGTCTTCGTCGTTCCCGGGTGGACCTCGATCATGGTCCTCGTGGGGGTCGTCGGTGGGATCCAGCTGGTCGTGATCGGGATCATCGGCGAGTACGTCTCGCGGATCCACGACGAGGTGAAGCGACGGCCGCTCTACATCGTCGCGCGTGCCCACGGCCTCGAGCTCGGTCCCCTGCCGCCGTGGCGTTGATCGTCTATGCGGCGGTCTACACGGTCCTCGCGACCTCCGGTCTCATGCTGCTCCGATCACGGCTCGACGGGACGACGACCGCCGAGGCGCTCGCCGATCCCGCCGTCTACGTCGGCGTGGCGTGTTACGCGGCGAGCTTCTGCACGTTCCTGCTCGCGCTACGGCGCTTCGACGTGCTCACCGTCTTCCCGCTCTTCACCGGCATCACGTACGCGACGGTCGCGGTTGCCGCCGCGGCCATTCTCGGCGAGGACCTGACGACGGCTCGCGCGGTGGGTCTCGGTCTCGTCGGGGCGGGCGCGATCCTTCTCGTTCGATGATGCGCTCACGCCGGTTGTGAGCAGCGCACGATCTTCGCCCCGGGTGCCTCCCAGACGGGCTCGGGCTCGGGTGCGCACGCCGCGACCATCGCATCCTCCGCCGGCGTCTCGCCGGGGGACCAGTCCAGGAAGACGATGAACCGTTGCCCGGGCTCGCACGAGTGGGGCGTCTCCTCGGCGATGGGCATCAGGACCGGCAGTGCGAGCACGAGCTCGACGTTCCGCCCCATGACGTCGACGCTGCAGCCCCCCGCAGCACGCGCGGCGGCCTCCCGGACGAGTGTCTCGCGTGTGCGCTCTCCGTCGACCCACCACTCGACCCATTCGCGCGCCTCGCGCAGTTGCCAGACACTTGCGAGGACGACCAGGGCGCCGGCGATCGCGATCGGCGTCGCTCGCAGCGTCGACAGCGAACGAGCCCCCGCGAGTGCGAGCAGCGTCAGCGGCGGGAGGTAGTAGCGGCTCGCGACGACACCCGACTCGGCGGCGAACGCGACGAACCCCGCGGCGGGCACGAGCAGGCCGACGGTGAGCCAGTCGACGCCCGTTCGGAAGGAGGCGAACGTGACGGCGACGAGGGAGATCACGGCGCAGAGCCAGAACACCGGCGAGTGCAGCGACTCACCGGATTCGCCGATCTGCTCCACCGCCCGCGTGTAGAAGCTGCGTCCGGCCGCCGAACCCTCGTAGACGCGACTGTCGGCGAGCGTCAGCTGCACGGTGCGGAAGGCCATCGGGACGAACGGGAGAATGATCGCCGCTGCGACCGCTCCGATCGTCAGGCGGCGCGCGCCATCCAGCCGCGCCCAGCGCAGGCGTTGCGACCGCAAGGACGGGAGGAGGAACGGCGCCAGCAGGAGAACGCAGAGCGACGTCTCCTTCTGCAGAACGCCGAACGACCAGATGACGAATCCGATCACGATCGACGCGATGACGCGGCCGGACAGGCCTCCGGGGTCGAGCAACCGATCCAGGGACAGCACGAGGAGCACCGCCCCGAGCGACATGCAGCCGACGAGGAGCGGCTCCTGCGGCCCGTAGCGCGCGAGGTCGATCGCGCCCGCCGGAGCGGTGAGGACGATCAGCGGGACGGCAAGGGTCAGAAGCCAGCGCAGATCCGGCTCCGATGCCGCGTCGCGGCCACGTATGACCAGGAGCCATGCGAGCGCGGTGATGCCGACCACGAGCAGACCGAGACGGACGAGTTCCCAGAGCCTCGGGCCGACGAACGACGTCGGCGTCCCCAACGTGTGCCACTGGAGAGCGTTCCAGGCGACGAAGCCGGGACGATAGCGCTGTCCCTCGGGATTCCCGAGGCGGATGACGTCGTGAAGCTGGCCCCCTCCGCTCGCGATGGCGTTCCAGTCGTCGATCATCGACGGAAACGCGTGGTGCAGTCGCGGCTCGACGGCGAGAAACACGACGAAGGCGACGGACGCGATGCACACGAGAAGCCCCACGCGGGTCCGCACCGATCGGTTGTACCATCGACCATCGTCCCCGAGCCGCATTGCACGAGGACACGCTCACTCCGATCAGCGACGACGAGCGCGGCCGATGCGAGGTGAGCCCGGCGTCGCGGCCGATTCCATCTCCCGGGCACGGCCCGCGCTCACGTACGCGCTGGTCGCCGGGCTCCTCCTTGTGCTGGTGCTCGGGGTGAGGAACACGGTTCGACGGCTCGACGATGTCGATCGGCGTCGGGACCAGGCTCTGGCGTCCACGTTCGACGTGGCGGACGCGACGGGCTCGACAGCAGAGGCGTTCCGATCATTCCGGTCGACTCTCGCCGACGGCGATCGGTTCGCGCTCGTGTTCGCCCCGGATGTCGACCGTGACCGCCGAGGCTTCTACCGGCTGGTCTCGCTGTCGTACCTCTACCCGGCGATCGCGACCTCAGACCCGTCCGGCGCCGATGCCGTGATGGTCTTCGGTCGTCCCTCGGCGTCTGTTCGGCGATCGTTCGATGAGGTCGCAGTCGTCGGCGACGTCTGGCTCGGTCACCGGTCGTCGTGAGCGACACCGCTCGTCTCCTTGCGCTGAACCTCGCCGTCGCTGGGATCGGGGCCGTAGTAGTCGTTCTCGTCGGGATCCCGGCGCGACGACCCTGGTTGCCAACAGTCGCCGGCCTGGCTCCAGCCTCGGGCTTGGCCATCTGCGGCCTCGCCGCAAGCGTCGGAGCCATGGTGGGGATCGACGTCCGGATAACGACGACCGGCGTCCTCGTCCTCGTGACCCTCTTCGCCCTGATGCTCGTGAGGCGGCTTCGGCCTTCAGCCGACCCCTCGGTCTCGCCTCCGAGGCAGAACCATGCGGCGCTCGCGGTCGAGCTCGCTTGCCTTGTCGTGCTGGCGGTCGTCTCCGTCGCGTTCCTCCGATTCACCGCGGCGAGCCACCTCGACGTGTGGGACGGCTGGGCGATGTGGGGCCCGAAGGCGCACGCCCTCTTCGTCGAGGGGGATATCTGGGGCCCCGTCTTTCGCGACCCCGCGTACGGGATGCAGCATCAGGAGTACCCGGTCCTGCTGCCGGCGCTGGAGGCGCTCTCTGCGGACGCGATCGGTCGGTACGACCTCGCGCTCATCGACATCGAGCCCGGTGTCGTTCTCGTGGCTCTCGGGTGGGGCGTGTGGGCGGCTCTCCGGCTCGCGATCCCGGGTGTCGCCGCCGCCGCTGTAGCGCTCGCCCTCACCGGAGCGGCTCCGCTGGTCGCGAACGCTGCGGCGAACTATGCCGACACCGTCATAGCGGCCTTCACCGCGCTCGGCCTCCTCTGCCTCTTCGTATGGCTGATGGATGGCTCTGCGCCCATGCTCGTGCTGGCCGGGATGTTTCTCGCGGCCGCGGCGTCGACGAAGATGGAAGGCCTTCTGTTCGCCGTCTGCTCCGTCGCGGCGGCGATCGCCGTTGCGCGTGGCTTCCGGCGCCCGCTCCGGTCCCTCGCGGCACTCGCAATCGGTGTGCTGGCGATTCCGCTGCTCTGGATCGCGGTCGATCGACTCAACGGAGCGGGCGGCGACAACGTCGATGGGCGGGTCCTTCGCGATCCTGGCTACGCCGCCGAGGCGGCGAGCAGGATTCCCGTGGCCGCGGACGGCTTGCTGCGTGCGGTCGTCGACGCCTGGCCGCTCGCGTCGGTCGGCATCGTCGGCGCCGTCCTCCTGGCATGCATTGCGAGGCTGTGGTGGCACGTGCTGTTCGTGGGGTTATGGGGCGCCCTGGTCTTCTCCGCGCTCCTCGTCGTCTACTACACGTCCCCGGCCCCGGTGGACTGGCTCCTGGTCACGGCCGGGGATCGCGTCGTCTTCTCGCTCGTCGTGGGTCTCGCGGCAGTTGCGCCGATCCTCGTCGCGCGCTCTCTGACTCGGGTTCGGTCGGAGCGAGCCGGCGACGGCGACGCCGTTCGCGCTCGGTGAGCCACGTGCTCGTCCGTCAGATCGGGGATGCGCTCGCACACCGATCCGGCGCGCCGCGCTGCCAGACGCGCCATTCCCCGACGAGATACGCGATCCGCCACGCGTCCAGGCAGGCCAGGGGTCTGCGCTCGGGAGCAGCGACGAGCCAGTCCGCATCCGGGGGCACGACCTCGTCCGCGTCGACGAGCTCCACCCTCCTCGAGAGCCCCGGTCCGAAGTACGGGAAGAGGAAGTCGTTCGCGCGGACCGCGAGCGCGATCGTGTCGCTCTCCGGCACGGCTCGCGCGACGAACTGGACGACGCTCGCCTCGCCCTGGTCGGTCGGCACGGGACGGAGCAGCATCTGCGCCTGCGAGCGCTCGAGCCGCCAGATCGCCGGCGAGAAGGCGTATGTCCCCGCTTGCAGCCCAGACGGCTTCGCCATCGCATTGACGAGCACGAGCCCGAGCGTGACGGCGCTCGTCACGGCGACCGCGCCGGCGAGCCACCGAACGCGCATCATGAGGCCCCACGTCGCGCAGCCGGCGACGATGGCGCCGATGAGGAAACGACCGCGCGACAGGTCGTAGTCGAGGCTCGCCGCGACCACGACGAGCGCGACCGCGGGCGTAACGGCGAGCGCAACCGCAGCACGTGAAAGCGATCCCCGGCGGACCGCGACGACCGCGACCACGATCATCGCAGCCGAGGTGAAGACGGCGATCGGGCCGTACCAGCTCAGGTACGCGTTCGCCACCGTCTGGAGCTCCCAGTCCTCGTTGCGCAGCTCCGCGGCGGTCCCGGGCTCACGTACCAGGTCCCACGCCCATCCGAGGCCGTCCGAGAGGAGCCGCCACGTGACCCACGCCGCAAGGGGGGACGCACGCCACGACGAGGGGGCCGAGGAACGCAGTCGTTCGTGCCCGGGCGCCGAGCAGCGCCGCTGCGAATGCGGCCGCGGCGACGACATAGGCCCAGATGTACTGGTCGATGGCGCCCGACGCGTCCATCGCGTCGACGAGGAGCCGTGACGCGGTGCTCGCGGCGTTTCCGAGCCCGAACGTCGCTCCCTGCCCCGAGAAGTCCTCGAGGCCGGCGTCGATCGTGCCCGTCCGGACGAGGTTTGCGACGGACCATCCGCTGCCGAGCACGACACCGGCGCCGATCGCCGCGACGGCCCGAAGCCGTCGTCCGGACGGGATGCCGACAACGGCGAGGAGCACGAGGACCGGGAGCATCAGTGGCCCCGTGAACTTCGTCGCCACCGCGAGCCCGGTGGCCAACGCGGCGAGCGCGAGCTCGGGCGGCGCCCGGTCGAGGACGAACACCGCGGCCGCGACCACGAACGAGCCTGCCACGACATCGTTCCCCGCCGTCCAGGACTGGAGGACGACCACCGGCAGCGTCGGAACGATGAGCGCACCGAACAGCGCCCGGCGCGGGTCGAGGCCGATCCGGCGACCGAGGGCGTACGCCCCCAGTGCAAGCGCCACGACCGCCGTCAGCTGGCCGAGCGCGACGTAGCGGTCGTTGCCGGAGAGCACCATCGTCGCGAGCTGGCCGACCTCCGCGACGATCGGATTCCCGTCGAGCCGGAGCTCGAAGTCGGCGTCGATGATCCCGATCCCGTGCTCCTGGCGCCATAGTGCGGCCCGGGTGAGCTCGTAGACGAGCGGGTCGCCGTCGTTCTGCGGGGTCAGGAACGCGAGCGCGCCGGCGTAGAGGTAGCCGGCGACGACGGCGACGGCGAGGAGCCCGAGCACCGGGTCGCGGAGCTGGCGCAACAGCCAGCGGCAGTGTGCGCCTGCCAGCGGCGGACGCGGCCTGCCGAACTGGCGCCAGACGACGAACGCTGCGAGCGAGACGAGGGCGAGCCCGGCGAGCAGAGACGCCCGGATGAGCGCGTGCGGGATCGAGAGGAGGACGCTCAGGGCAACGATCTCCGTCCATGCGAGGACGTACACGGCGAGTAGGTAGGCCGCTGCCGTCCGCAGCCGGAGACTGGCTCCGAACATGGCCGCGGATGCGACGAGCATCGCGATGCCCGCGAGGAACGCGACCGTTCCCACGGCTCACCACGATAAGCCGTTCGCCCCCGAAGTACGATCGCCCCGTGGCGGACCCGCTCTTCGACCTCGAGGGCCGCGTCGCGGTCGTCACCGGCGGCATGGGCCAGCTCGGGGCGGCGCTCGCCGCCGGGCTCGCCGAACGCGGCATGCGCGTCGCGATCCTCGACCTCGAAACCGCGCCGAGGGCAGGCGCCGCCGGGCTCGCGACCGCGATCGAGGACGGCGGCGTCCGCGCGCTTGCGTGCGACGTCACCGATCGCCGGGCGCTCGAAGCGGCGCTCGCTCTCGTCGAGGCCGACTGGGGCGTGCCGCATCTCCTCGTCAACGCCGCCGCGATCGACGCGCCGCCCGACGCGCCGGCGATCGAGGTCGGGCCGTTCGAGGACGTGCCGCTCGAGTCGCTCGAGCGCGTCGTCCACGTCAACGTCGTCGGTGTCGTCGTCTGCTGCCAGGTCGTCGGCGGCGCGATGGCCCGCGCCGGGCGCGGCTCGATCGTCAACGTCGGCTCCGTCTACGGCCTCCTCTCGCCGGACCAGGGCCTCTACGACTTCCGGCGCGAAGCCGGGGAGACGTTCTTCAAGCCGGTCGCGTACTCGGTCTCGAAGTCCGCGCTCCTCAACCTCACGCGCTACCTCGCGACGTACTGGGGACGGAGCGGCGTGCGGGTCAACACGCTGACGCCGCACGGGATCGAGAACGGGCAGCCCGAGCCGTTCGTCGAGGCGTTCGCCGCGCGCTCGCCGCTCGGCCGGCTGATGGACGTCTCCGAGGCGCTCGGCGCCGTCGTGTTTCTCGCGTCCGACGCGTCGTCCTACGTCACCGGCGCCAACCTCGTCGTCGACGGAGGCTGGTCGGCCTGGTGATCCCCGCCGAGGTGCCGAACCTCGTCGCGGGCGAGGACCGGCCCCCCGCGACCGGCGCCTGGCTCGACAAGACCCGGCCCGGCGACGGCACCCACCTCTGCCGCGTCGCGCGCTCGGGCGCGGAGGACGCGGCGGCCGCCGTGGCGTCCGCGCGGGAGGCGCAGCCGGGCTGGGCGGCCCGGACCGCCGTCGAGCGCGGGAACGTCGTGCGGGCGATCGCCGAGCTGCTGCGCGAGCGGCGCGACGAGGCGAGCGAGCTCGTCGCGGACGAGACCGGCAAGTCGCTCGAGCTGGCACGCGGGGAGACCGACGCCGCCGTCGAGATGGGGCTGTTCGTCGCCGGCGAGGGTCGCCGGTCGTACGGCCGCACGACGACGGCCTCGATGCCGAACCGCACGGTGCTCACGCTCCGCCGGCCCGTCGGGGTCGCAGCGCTCCTGATCTCGTTCAACACGCCGCTGCCGAACGTCGCGTGGAAGGCGTTCCCCTCGATCTTCTGCGGGAACGCCTCCGTGCTCAAGCCGTCCGAGCACGCGCCGCTCTCGGCCTCGTGGTTCGGTCGCCTGTGCCTCGAGGCGGGGCTGCCGCCGGGAGTGCTGAACGTCGTCCAGGGCCTCGGGCCCGAGGCGGGGATGCCGCTCGTCGAGGACGAGCGCGTCGACCTCGTCTCGTTCACCGGCTCGGCCGGGACCGGCCGGCTCCTCGCCGAGGCGGCCGGCCGACGCCTCGCGAAGACGGTGATGGAGCTCGGCGGCAAGAACGCGCTCGTCGTCTGCGACGACGCCGACCTCGGGCGGGCGGTCGAGTGGTCGCTCGCCTCGGCGTTCTCGAACGCCGGCCAGCGATGCGCGGCCGCGAGCCGCATCGTCGTCTTCGACGCGGTCTACGACGCGTTCGTCGAACGGCTCGTCGCAGGAGTCGACCGACTCGAGGACGTCGGACCGGTCGTCAGCGAGGAGAGCATGGAGCGGATCCTCGCCGCCGTCGCCGCGGCGCGCGCGGTCGGCGCCTCGGTGCTGCGCGGCGGCGAGCGGGTCGGGGACGCCGGCTGGCACGTCGCCCCGACGCTCGTCGAGGGAGTGGCGGTCGACGCGCCGCTCTCGTGCGAGGAGCTCTTCGGCCCGGTCGCGGTGCTCTACCGCGTGCGCGACTTCGACGAGGCGGTCGCCGTCGTCAACGACTCGCCCTACGGGCTCACAGCGGCGATCCACACCGCGAGCGTCCACCGGGCGATGCTCTTCGCCGAGCGGGTCGCTGCGGGCGTCGTCGTCGTCAACGCCGGCACGCACGGCAGCGAGCCGCACATGGGCTTCGGCGGCGTCAAGTCCTCCGGGACGGGGTGGAAGGAGGCGGGCGTCGAGGCGCTCGACGTCTACTCCGAGACCCAGTACGTGAACCTCGTCGTCGACCCGGCTCTCGCGTGACGCCTGTGCCCGTCGCGGTCCTCGGGCTCGGCGGGATCGGCGGGATGCTCGTCGCGCGGACCGGCGCGCTCGGGAGTCGGCACCGAGGGGAGCGTCGAGGCGATCGGCGCGTCCGGGCTGACGCTCCTCCACGACGGGCGAGACGACCGTCACGCGCCCGGAGGTGGTGACACGCCTCGACCGGCCCGTCTCGCTCCTCGTCGTCGCGGTGAAGGCGTACGCGCTGGAGGAGGCTCTCGACCGCATCGACCCCGCGTCGCTCGACGGCGCGGTCGTGCTGCCACTGCTGAACGGCCTCGAGCACGTCGACGCGATCCGGGCGCGGCTCGGCCCGGCGCCCGTCGTCGCGGCGGGGAGCATCGGCAGCGTCGAGGCGTTCTCGCCCGAGCCGGGCTTCGTCGTCCAGCGGCTCCGCGGGAGCGACGATCACCGCCGCATCGGACGCGCTCGGGCGCCGGGAGCTCGAGGCGCGTCTCGCGCCGCTCGCGGTGCCCGGCATCGAGGTCGTGGTCGACGGACGGCGAGCGCCGCGTGCTGTGGGACAAGGCCGCGCGCCTCGCCGTGCTCGCCGCCGCGTCGATCGCCGCGGCCAGGCCGATCGGCGCCCTTCGTGACGACCCCGCCTGGCGGCCGAGGCTCGAGGCCGCGCTCGGCGAGGCGTGCGCCGTCGCGGCAGGCGGACGGCGTCGAGCTGGACGCCGCCGCCCAGTGGGCGATCGTCGAGCGGCTGCCCGAGAGCCTCGTTCCCTCGGCGGCGCGCGACGCGTCCGTCGGCCGCCCGACGGAGCTCGACGCGATCACGGGCTCGGTCGTGCGCGCGGCTCGTCGGCTGGGCGTCTGGACGCCGATGCTCGACGGGTTGCTCGCCGACGCGGCCAGGCACTCTTGAGGCGCCGTATGACCACGACGCCCGTGGACGAGCCCCGCCCGAGAGCCGTCGACGCGCCCGTTGCGGCGGCGCGCCGCGAGACGGACGTCCTGGTGCGGCGGGTCGTGCTGGGCGTCGCCGGTCTCTACGCGCTCGTCGTCGGCACGCTCGCGCTGCTGCGCTACGAGTCCTTCGCCTCCGACTTCGACCACGGGATCTTCTCGCAGTACGTCTGGCTGCTCGGCCACCTGCACGAGCCGTTCAACACGATCAACCTCCGGACGCTGCTCGGCGACCACGTCGAGCCGGGGATCGCGCTCCTCGCGCCGCTCGGGACGGTCGGCGTCGGCGCGCCGGGACTGCTCGTCGTCCAGACCCTCGCGCTCGCGGCGACGGCGCCGCTCCTGTGGCTGCTCGCCCGCGGCGCACGGCGCCGCGGGCTGGGTCGCGGCCGTGCCGGCGATCCTCTGGTGCGCGTCGCCGGTCGTGCTGCGGCCCGCGCTGCACGACTTCCACCCGGAGACGCTCGTCCCGGTGCTCCTCGTCGGCGGCTGCGTGCTCCTCGCGCGGGAGCGGCTCGTCTGGTTCCTCGTCACGGCCGCGATCGCCTGCGCGATGAAGGAGGACGTCGGCCTCACGTATGCCGCGCTCGGGCTCGTGCTCGCCTGGACGGGCCGACGGCGGCTCGGCGCTCGGGCTCGCCGTCGGCGAGCGCCGCGTGGTCGGCGATCGCCGTGTTCGTCGTGCTCCCGGCCTTCGGGAACGCCGCGGAGAACGAGTTCGGCCCGCGCTTCGCGGGCGTGCGGGGCAACTCGTTCGCCGACGCGCTCGAGTTCATGGTCCGGAACCCGCTGACGACGGTCGACCAGGCGCTCGGGCCGGCCGAGCTCGGGATCCTCGCGATGCTCGTCCTGACGACGGGCGGGCTGTGCCTGCTCGCGCCGCGCTGGCTGCTGGTCGCCGTCCCCGCCGCGGCGCTCAACCTGCTCTCGGCCTACGACCTCCAGCACACGATCCAGTACCACTACTGGATCGTCGCCGCGGGAGCCGTGGCCGTCGCGGGCGCGATCGGCGCCGGCCGGGTCGGGGCGGCGGGCACCCGCACGTGGCTCGCGTGGGCGAGCGGCAGCGGGATGCCTGCTCGTGCTGCTCTCCGCGCAGTGGGTCGGCGCGATCAGCCGCCAGATCCGGTTCGAGTGGCCGCACCGCGGCGATCGCCAGGCGATCCTCGACGCGATCCCCGACGGAGCGCGCGTCGCGGCGCCGATGCACGCGCTCTCGCACCTCTCCGAGCGGACGCACCTCTACGTCCTTCCCGAGCCGCTCATTCGCGGTTCGCGTCGGGACGGAGTGGGGCGACGCGGAGCGGGAGCGCGCGACCGCGCGAGCTCGACTACATCGTCTTCGACCCGGCCATGCGGTTCTGGGGCGCGCCGACCGTCGAGCAGGTCGAGCAGGAGATCGAGCGCCGCGGGTTCGTCGAGATGATGCGGCGTGGCGAGACGCGGCTGTACCGCCGGGAGCCCGGGTCGTGAGCCACAGCGTCGTCGCGCTCATCGGCGCGCGGAGCGGCTCGGAGCGCGTGCCGGGGAAGAACGTGCGGCGCCTCGCAGGGCACCCGCTCCTCGCGTACGCGATCGAGACCGCCCGCCAGTCGGGGATCTTCGAGCGCATCGTCGTCTCGACCGACAGCGAGGAGATCGCGAAGGTGGCGCGCTGGTACGGCGCCGACGTCCCGTTCCTCCGCCCGGACGAGTACGCGACCGCGACGTCGCCCGACATCGAATGGATCGCCTGGACGCTGCCCCGCCTCGAGCGAGCGCTACGACCTCTTCGCGATCGTCCGCGCCACGAACCCGTTCCGCGGGCCGGAGGTGATCCGGCGCGGCCTCGAGCAGCTGCTCGCGACGCCCGAGGCCGACTCGATCCGCGCCGTCGAGCGCGTGAAGCAGCACCCGGGGAAGATGTGGGAGCTGACGATCGACGGTCGGACGATGATGCCGCTCCTCGACCAGTCGCACCTCGACGTCGCCTGGCACGCGGGCCAGTACCAGGCGCTGCCGCCGGTCTACGTCCAGAACAGCGCGCTCGAGATCGCCTGGACGCGCGTGGTGCAGGGGACCGGCACGCGGGAGGGCCGCGTGCTCGCGCCGTTCCTGACGGAGGGCTACGAGGGCCTCAACATCGACGACGAGGACGACTTCGTCTTCGCCGAGACC
>CAWCRC010000015.1:0-98674 GCA_963797805.1 uncultured Actinomycetes bacterium
CGCCCAGGCCGAGGGTGGCGAAGACGGCGGTCAGAGCGAGGAGCAGCGGGATGCCCGCCGCAACGAGCGCTCCGAACGCCACCACCAGGATGAGCAGCGTGACCGGAAGCGAGAGCAGACCGGCCTTGCCGAGGTCGTTCTCGTAGGCGGTCACCACCGCGTCGACCTTGCTCGCATCGCCGAACTCGCCGATGAAGAGCCCCGGGTGGGCCTTCTGCAGGTCGTCGACGGCGTCGAGCACCGAGGCGACCTTGTCTGCGGCATCGTCCGGGTCGCCGCGGATCTCGAACTCGACGAGAGCCGCGTGCTTGTTCGGGGCGATCTGCCCCGCGTTGCCGGACTCGAACGGCGAGCGAACGTTCTGAACGACGTTCACCTTGGAGATGCCGGCGACGACGTCTGCGACCGCAGCCTTGAAGGCGGGGTCGCTCGCTCGCAGCGAGCTGCTCTGGACGAGGACGCTCTCGCCGGCCGGTTGGTCGAAACCGGCGTCGAGAATCCTGTCCATGCGGCCGGACTCGCCCGGCCCGGGCTCGTTGGGGTCGATCGTGTTCATGCCGACTGCGCCGCCGACGGCGAATGCGACGAGGACGAACGCGAGCCAGCCGAACGTCGCGATCTTCCAGTGGGCGGCGCTCCAGCGACCCATCCGGGCCGCGATGTTGCGATCGGTATGCGTGGTGCGGGACATGCTCGTTCCTCCTTCAGGCCGCGTAGGCGTAGGGGTGGTAGAAGGCGTCGAGGGCGCGGTCGGGTGCGACCGCGAGCTGGAACCCACGTCCGACGCGGGTGTCCTCGACCGAGACGGTGAGCGCGTTGTCGCCGGGGTGCCAGAGCAACGTGACCTGGATCCCGTCGCCCTCGCGCGCCGCGAGTTCACGCGTCTGCGTTGCGGGGCTCATGGCTCCTCCTTGTGATCCGAACTCCATGGCGACGACGCTAGGAGGGCGGCGGAGCGGTGCCATCGTCGGCAGGCCTGATTCGCACTCGGACGCGCCGACGATTCGCGCTCGCACCTGCAGACGATTCGGGCTCCGACCCTCCGACGACCGGGGCTCCTACTCAGGTAGGAGGCGGCGCGCGAAGACGTGGAGTACCTTCAGCGCGTGAGCCGGTTCGAGGACCTCGCGAGGACGTACTGGGTGGACGCCCTGATCGCGCTCCTCGCGATCGCGGGGATGCTCGAGCTCGTCGTCGCACGCGATTCGGAGAGCGACCCGCCTACAGACCTATGGGTCTCCGATGCTCCTGCTGGCGGTCCTCGTCGCCCCGATCTTCGCCCGCAGGCGGTTTCCCTTCGGCGGGCCGCTTGCCTACTGGGTGCTCGCCCCGGCGATCACGTTCTACGACGGAGAGCTGATCCCGTTCATCGGCAGCCTCGGCGTCGTCGGGCTGGCAACGGCTTTCATGCTCGGGAACCTGCGGAACGGCCTGAAGGCGGGCATCGGCCTCGCAGTCGTCACCGTCGGCATCGTCACGGTCGTCTACAACATCCCCGGCACGACGACGACCAGCAACTTCGTCTTCATCACGCTCCGGTTCGTGGTGGCCTGGCTCGCCGGCTACGCACTGCGTGAGCGCGCCGAGCAGGCCGAGGCGGCGGAAGCGCGGGCGATCCAGGCCGAGCGCGAGCGTGAGTCAGCCGCACGCGTCGCGGTCGCGGAGGAGCGCGCGCGGATCGCGCGCGAGCTCCACGACATCGTCGCCCACGCCGTCAGCGTGATGGTGCTCCAGGTCGGCGCCGTCAGGCACAAGCTCCCCGACTCGCTCGCCGAGGACCGCGAAGCCCTCACGGGCGTGGAGCGGGCCGGCCGCACGGCGCTCACGGAGATGCGACGCCTCCTGTCCGCGATGCGACACGACGGGGAGGAGGCGGAGCTCGGGCCGCAGCCCGGCCTCGACGGCCTCGATGCACTGCTGGACGAGGTCGGTCGCGCCGGGCTCCCCGTCGAGCTGCACGTCGACGGGCAGCCGTTCCCGCTTCCACGCGGGGTCGACCTCTCCGCCTATCGGATCGTCCAGGAAGGCCTGACCAACGCGCTCAAGCACGCGCGCGCGAGCGACGCAGACGTGATCGTGCGCTATCGGCCCGACGAGTTGGAGATCGAGGTACGCGACAACGGTCAGGGCAGCGCGACGAGCGACGGCCAGGGGCACGGGCTCGTGGGCGTCCGTGAGCGCGTCAAGATCTACGGTGGTGAGATGAGCGCCGGGACGTCGGACGAGGGCGGATTCGTGCTCAGCACACGCCTACCCGTCGGCGGCGAGGGACCGTGACGATCCGTGTGCTCGTCGCCGACGACCAGTCGATGGTTCGCGCCGGCTTTCGCATGCTGCTCTCCGGTGAGGAGGACATCGACGTCGTGGCCGAGGCGAGCAACGGGCTCGAGGCGGTAGAGAAGGCCGACCGCTTCCATCCGGACGTCGTCCTGATGGACATCCGCATGCCCGAGCTCGACGGGCTCGAGGCGACGAGGCGGATCCTCGCCGCGGACAACGGCGCGCGGATCCTGGTCCTGACGACGTTCGACCTCGACGAGTACGTCTACGAGGCGCTGCGCGCGGGCGCGAGCGGCTTCGTGCTCAAGGACGACCCGCCCGAGCAGCTCCTCACCGCGATCCACGTCGTCGCCGGCGGAAACGCGCTGCTCTCACCGGCTGTCACGAAACGCGTGATCAAGCAGTTCACGCGCGCACCACGCCCCTCGCCGCCCGGGAAGCTCGAGGACCTCAGCGAGCGCGAGCAAGAGGTCTTCCGTCTGATCGCACGCGGCCTCTCGAATGCGGAGATCGGCAAGGAGCTCTACATCAGCGAGACGACCGTCAAGACCCACGTCACGCACATCCTCCAGAAGCTCGACCTCCGCGACCGCGTCCAGGTGGTCGTCCTCGCCTATCAGTCAGGGCTGCTCGAGGGGAACGGCGGGGCGGGCGGCGACGACGCGCACGCGGGGTGACGATCAGGTGACGGTGCAGCCGAGCCGCTGAATCGCGGCGAGCGCGGTGAGGGCTCCCGCGCGTTTCGCCCACTCCGACCGCCGGGTACCAACCAGGCGTGGTCACGGCGACGAAGTGCCTCGAGCTGTCGCTGCCGGCGATTCCGTCGAGTGTCCGTGTAGCGCGTGCCGCCGTCGCCGAGAGTGTGGCCCCGTTCGTCTCCGCCGAGCTCGCAGACGACATCCGCCTGTGCGTGAGCGAGGCGGTGACCAACGCCATTCGCCATGCCTATCGACCGGGCGACGACGGCAAGGTCGAGGTGCTCGTCGTCCGGCTCGAGAACGAGCTCCGCGTCGTCGTCCGCGACGAGGGCCACGGTCTGCAGAAACCGCACGAGGGCCAGCTGGCCGGAGGCTTCGGGCTGCTCATCATCGGCAGGGTCGCCCCCCGGCACGCCGTTCACACCGGCGACGACGGCACGACGGTCTCGATGTCGTTCGATCTCGGGCCGAGCTGGCCCCTCTGAAGCGCCGGCCGCCGAGCCCTGCGGTCGTCAGTCGGAAAGGAGCGCCAGGACCGCCGTCTCGACGAGGAGCTCTGCAGTCGCGCGCGGTGAGAGCCCACGTCCAGAGGCGAGGGAGTCGTACGCCTCGAAGCTCGCGAGCAGCCAGATCACGTCTGCTGCGCGCTCCGGGGTGATCCCCGGCCGGAGCGCATCCTGCTCGGCGAGCCGACCGGCGACCCAGCTCATTCCCTCCGCGCGTCGGGCCTCCGACCGCGCGAGGGCCTGACCGACACCGTCCGGGTCGAGCTTGGCCATCGAGCTGAGGACGCGGAAGACGTCGTGGTGCGCGGCGTACATGTCGACGCCGCCGGCGAGACCGCCGCGGAGCGTCTCGCGCGCGTCGGGATGGCGCACGGCCTCCTGGATGCGGTCCAGCCCCGCACCCACGAGCAGCCGGTCGGTCAGGGCGTCGAAGACGCCGCTCCGGGAGCCGAACACCAGGTAGACGGTCGAGCGGGCGACCCGGGCACGACGCGCGATCTCGTCGACGCTGATCGGCTCGGCAGGCGCCTCGCGGAGCCGGTCGTAGAGCGCATCGAGGATCCGCTCCCGGGTCTCGGCCGCCGACTCGGCGCGCAGCCGCTGCTGGTACGGGCGCTTGGCCATCGATCCGATCCTATCCTTTTCACTTGACAGATCGTCCTTCCAAAGACACTCTGTCCGATACAAGACGTTCTGTCCGATGGAAATGAGGATTGCCATGGCAACGCAAGAGATTCCGGTGTTGATCGTCGGGGCGGGGCCTGCCGGCCTCGCGACCGCACTCGCTCTCGGCCGATACGGGGTCGAGTGCCTGCTCGTCGAGCGCCGACACGAGCCCTCGTCGCACCCCCGCGCCACGGTGGTCAGCACGCGGTCGATGGAGCTCGTCCGCTCCTTCGGACTCGAGCGCGAGGTGCTGGCCGGGGGCATCGAGGTCGACTGGCTGATGTGGTTCTGCGAGACACTCGCGCGCGCAGACGCGGGACGCGGCGTCGAGGTCGGGCTCCCGACCCGCGCCCAGGCGGCGCTGCTCAGTCCCTCGGCGCCCGAGTGCGTTCCGCAGGACCACCTCGAGCGCGTCCTCCTCGAAGCTGTCCGCACGCTCGGTACCACGACCGTCGCCCTCGAGACCGAGGTCACCGCACTCGAGAGCCGGCCGGACGGCGTTCTGGTCGCACTTCGTGGCCACGGCGGCGAGACCCGCGATGTGAGGGCCGGCTACCTCGTCGCCGCCGACGGCGCGCGCAGCACCGTGCGGAAGGCACTCGGGATCCCGATGCTCGGGCCGTCGGACGTCCTCGCGGGATCGGGCGCGCTGGTGAGAGCGCCTCTCTGGTCGATGCTCCCGGAGCCCCGCTACGGCGCGTACTGGGTCGAGCGCCCGGGCGCAGAGAGCCTCTTCCTCCCGGCGGGGGGCGACCGCTGGATCTTCGCGACCGTGGTCGACCCCGACGATGCGCATGGGCCGTCGAGTGACGCGAACATCGTCGCGCGGATCCGATACGCCGCGGGTGTCTCCGACCTGCCGGTCCGGATCGAGGGGATCCGCTCGTTCTCCTCGGCCGCCCAGCTCGCCGCGCGATTCCGGAACGACAACGTCGTCCTCGTCGGAGACGCCGCTCACCGCGTGACGCCGCGCGGCGGCACGGGGATGAACACGGCCATTCACGACGGCCACGACATCGGGTGGAAGCTCGGCTGGGTGCTGAACGGCTGGGCGGACGCGTCGTTGCTCGACAGCTACGAGCGCGAGCGGCGACCGGTCGCCGCGCACAACGTCGCGCGCTCCGCCGACCCGAACGGATCGACCCGGACCACCGACGAGGAGCTGCGGGTCGACCTGGGCGGTCGCATCCCGCATCACTGGCTGAACCGCCGGGAAGGCCGCGTCTCCACGCTCGACCTCCTCGGGCCGGGGCTCACCGTGCTCACCGGGCCCGAGGTGGCGCGCTGGCGCGCTGCCGCCGACCGCGTCCCCGCGGGGCCGCCGCTGGCCGTCGACGCGCTCGACGCCGTCACCGCCCGCGCGCTCGGCATCGTCGGCGAAGGCGCCCTGATCGTCCGGCCCGACGGCGTCCCCGTCGACCGGCTCGCGCGCGCGGAGTCGCTCGCCGGCGCGATCGCCGACGTCTCGTCGCCGGCGGGCTCGTCCGAGGCGGTCGCCGCCTGACGGCCGCGGCCGGGCGCTCTATCGTGAGCGCGTGAAGCGGCTCTACGTGCTCCGGCACGCCAAGTCGGCGTGGGACGACCCGACGCTGCGGGACCGCGACCGCCCGCTCGCGCCGCGCGGGCGGAAGGCCGCGAAGCGCATGGGCAAATGGGCGAGGAAGCACGACGTCCGTCCCCAGCTCGTCGTGTGCTCGAGCGCCGTGCGCGCCCGCGAGACGCTGCACCGCATGCTCTATTACCTGGGTGAGCCCGAGGTGTGGTTCGAGGTGACGCTCTACGCCGCCTCGGCCGAGACGCTGCTCGCACGCGTCCACGCGCTGCCGGCGGAGGTCGACGAGGCCATGGTCGTCGGGCACAACCCCGGCGTGATGGAGCTCGTGCTCCTGCTCGCCGGGCCGGGGCGGCTCCGCGACCGCGCGGCGGCCAACGTGCCGACCGGAGCGCTCGCGGTGCTGGAGCTGGACGTCGGGGCGTGGGGCGACGCCGCGCCCGGCGCAGCGTCGCTGACCCGCTTCGTGGTGCCGCGCGAGCTCACGTAGGTTTGGCGGAGCGCGTGGTCCGGTAACCGGACCGCCGCCGTACTCGGAGAACGGATGCGCATTGCGATCACCGGAGCCTCGGGCCTCATCGGGTCCGCCCTCGAGCCGGCGCTGCGGGAGCGCGGGCACGACGTCCTGCGCCTCGTGCGTCGGGAGCCGCAGGACGCGAACGAGATCCGGTGGGATCCGGCCCGCGGCGAGCTCGACGCGGCGGCGCTCGAGGGCGTCGGACGCGATCGTGCACCTCGCGGGCGAGAACATCGGAAAGCGCTGGAGCGACGACCGGCGCCGCCGGATCCGCGAGTCGCGCATGCGCGGCACCGGGCTCGTGGCCGCGGCGGTTGCGGCCCTCGAGCCACGGCCCGCCCTGCTGTGCGCCTCGGCGGTCGGCTACTACGGTCAGCAGGGAGACGCGAAGCTCACCGAGGACGCGCCGCGCGGCGAGGGCTTCCTCGCCGAGGTGGTCGAGGCGTGGGAGTCGGCAGCCGACCCTGCGCGCGAGGCCGGCGCTCGTGTCGTCCACTTCCGCCAGGCCCCGATCCTCGCCCGGCACGAGGGGATGATCAAACGGATGCTGCTGCCGTTCAAGCTCGGGCTCGGCGGACGCGTGGGAAGCGGCGACCAGTGGTGGAGCTGGGTGGCGCTCGACGACGTCGTCGCCGCGTACCTCTTCGCGCTCGATCGGCCACTCGCCGGGACGTTCAACCTCGTCGCGCCGGGCGTCGTCCGCAACCGAGACTTCGTCGACGCGCTCGGAGACGCCCTCCATCGGCCGACCGTGCTCCCCTTGCCGGCGACCGCGGTCCGCGTCGTCTGGGGTGACATGGGCGAGGAGTTCCTGCTCGGAGGGCAGCGGGCAGTGCCGGACCGGATTCTCGGCGAGGGGTTCGCGTTCGCCCATCCCGAGCTCGGGCCTGCGCTCGAGCACGTGCTGCAGGAGGACTAGGCGGCACGCGGCGGGAGCGGCACGAAGGCGCTCGTCTCGCGCTGGTACCGGCGGTAGTCCTCCCCCCTGCTTCGTAACGCCTGCTCCTCGGCCGGCGGGATGCCGGTCACGAAGAGGATGAGGAGGAGCATCGCGACGGGAGCGGAGAGGCCGAGCCAGCCGTAGGGCGCCGCGAGCGCGACGAGCGCGTAGGCGACCCACGTGAGCCACTGGAAGAAGTAGTTCGGGTGGCGCGAGTAGCGCCAGAGGCCCTCGCGCATCGTCCTTCCCGAGCTGTCCGGCCGTCGCTTGAAAGACGCGAGCTGCCGGTCGGCGACCGCCTCGCACGACACCGCCAGCACCCAGAGCGCAGCGCCGGCCCATTCGAGCGGCTCGAGCCCGTCGTGCTCGTTGAACGCCGCGAGGAGGAACGGCAGCGACAGGAACGCGGCGGCGAGCGCCTGCGCCTGGAAGAGGACTGCGAAGCTCGCCTGCTCGCGACCCCGCGCGCGCCAGCGCGCGCGGAGCTCGGCGTAGCGCGCGTCCTCGCCGTGGCCGATCCGCCGGAGGACGAGCCACGCGATGCGGAGCGACTCGATCGAGACGAGCATCGCGACGAGCACGCGGTGCTCGATCCCACCGGGTGCGAGGACGGCATAGAGCACCGCGAGCAGCGCGAGCGAGACGGCCCACCCGGCATCGACGAGCGTGGCGTCGTGCGTCTGCCGCTGGCGGAGGTAGAGGATCGCCTGCAGGGCGGCCGCGACGGCCCACCCGAGCAGCAGGAGCGCCCACCGCTCCTCGATCATCGCGCGGTGCGTCCGGCGAGCAGGCCGAGCGCGGCGCCGAAGAGCGCGTGACGCCACGTCGCCTGGGCGAAGGCGCGGCCGCTCGTGAGCAACGGGGGGATCCCCGCGGTGCCGCGCGCCGGGTGGAACCGGTCGACGACGGCGGTCAGCGGGTAGAGCGCGACGTGCTCGCCGAGCGCCATCGCGACGGCCAGCCTCCGAGGCTCGACGCGCGTTCGGTGCCGCAGCTCGTGGAACGCGAGCCCGAAGAGCGCTCCGTTCGCGATGTGCACCGCGAGCCCGGCCGGCCGCCAGTGGCGTCCGCGCGTCACGGCCTTGCCGAGGATCGCGACGTCCGAGTAGTCGCAACCGAAGAGCCGCCGGTCGACGGGCTCCTGCAGCGCCCACAGCGCGGCGGCACCGGCGCCGGCGGCTGCCGCCCGGGTACGACCACGGCTCGGTGCGGGCGCGAACAGGTCCGGCACGACGCCATGTTCGCAGCGATCTCCTTCACCCGGCCGTGGACCCCGTACGGGTGCGCGCGATGTACAGGGGCGCCCGCCCACGTTGCCGATCGTCCCGATGGAGAAGGCGGTCGACCCGACACTTCTCCCGGCCCGCTGACCCGCGCTCGCCGCGGCGGCGCGCGGCCGAGGCGGCGCGCCTGCGCCACGGATCGGAGGCACCGGTTCAGCGGTAGCCCCCGACGTTCCGCGCCACTGGCGCGTCGACGACCCGGAGCGCGAGCCGCCACGGTCGGCGACGGCGGGATCGGCGCGGGCGAGGCGCCGGCGGCGCGATGAGATCGAATCGCAGGCGCGTCTCGAGCTGGGTGACGTGTGGGTACGGCATGTCGCCTCCTCTCGCAAAGAAACTTTCTTGGAAGATACTTCTCAAATAGCTTTCTGTCAAGTCACTCGCAAGTAAGCTATAGTGGAGTGATGTCCGAGCCGCACGACGCCGTCGACCGGATCACCGAGCAGTGGCGCCGCGAGCGCCCCGACCTCGACTCGTCCCCGATGGAGGTGCTCGGCCGGATCACGCGGATCGCCGCGCTCGCGGAGCGCGAGCTCGAGACCGTCTTCGGCCGCTTCGCGCTCGCCGGCGGCGACTTCGACGTTCTCGCGACGCTCCGACGGTCCGATCCGCCGCACCGGCTTACGCCGGGCGAGCTCAGCCGGTCGACGATGGTGACGACGGGCGGCATGACGAAGCGTCTCGACCGGCTGGAGGAGGCGGGTTTCATCCGTCGCGAGCCCGATCCGCGCGACCGACGCGGCAAGCTGATCGCGCTCACGGACGAGGGCACGACGCTCATGGACGATGTGGTGGCCGCGCATGTCGCCAACGAGCACCGGCTGGTGTCCCACCTGTCCGCGAGTCAGCGAAGCCGGCTCGCGGCGCTCCTGCGGGAGCTCCTCCTTTCGCTCGACGGCCCTCGCTAGCGCTCTCGCACGGCAGGGCTTCGTACCCCCCTGGGGTATGATGGTCACGTCATGACCACGATCCCCGAGCTCGAGCCGCGGGCGAGCGTCCGCCTCGCCATCGAGGGGATGACGTGCGCGGGCTGCGTGGCGCGGGTCGAGCGGTCGCTGAACGAGCTGGACGGCGTCGAGGCGTCCGTCAACCTCGCGACCGAGCAGGCGAGCGTCGCCTACGACCCGGGCCGGGCCGCGGTCGCCGATCTCGTCCACGCGGTCGAGGCGGCCGGATACGGCGCCCACCTCGAGGCACGCGCCGAGGCCGCCGACGAGCGGGCGAAGGCGCTGCGGACACGTCTCGCCGTCGCGACCGCGCTCACCGCTCCGCTCGCAGCGCTCGCGATGATCACCGCTCTCCACTTCGACGGGTGGGAGTGGCTCGCCTTCGCGCTCGCGACCCCCGTCGTCCTCTGGGCCGGCTGGCCGTTCCACCGCGCGGCGGTGGCGAACGCGCGCCACGGGACGGCGACGATGGACACGCTCGTCTCGATCGGGACGCTCGCGGCCTGGACGTGGTCGGTCGTGGCACTCGCCGCGGTCGACGACGCCGACACGTACTTCGAGGTCGGCGCGGTGATCACGACGCTGATCCTCCTCGGGCGATTCCTGGAGACGCGGGCGCGCGGTCGCGCAGGCGCAGCGATCCGCGCGCTCCTCGAGCTCGGCGCGAAGGACGCGCGGCTCCTGCGCGACGGGCAGGAGGTCGTCGTTCCCGTCGACGGGATCCGGCCGGGCGACCGGTTCGTCGTCCGCCCGGGCGAGAAGATCGCGACCGACGGCGTCGTGGAGGACGGCCTCTCGGCAGTCGACGCGTCGATGCTGACGGGCGAGCCCGTGCCCGTCGACGTCGGTCCCGGCATCGAGGTCGCCGGGGCGACGATCAACACGTATGGCCGGCTCGTCGTTCGCGCGACGCGGGTCGGCGCCGACACCGCGCTCGCGCAGATCGCCCGACTCGTCGAGGAGGCGCAGACCGGCAAGGCGCCGATCCAGCGCCTCGCCGACCGCGTCTCCGCGATCTTCGTCCCCATCGTGCTCGGCCTGTCGCTCGCGACGCTCGCCGGCTGGCTCGCGCTCACCGGCGATGCGGCGGACGCGTTCACGGCCGCCGTCTCCGTGCTCATCATCGCGTGCCCGTGTGCGCTCGGGCTGGCGACGCCGACCGCGCTGATGGTCGGGACCGGCCGGGGCGCGCAGCTCGGGATCCTGATCAGAGGGCCCGAGGTCCTCGAGCGCACGAGGGCGATCACGACCGTCGTCCTCGACAAGACGGGGACGGTCACGGATGGGCGGATGCGGCTCGTCGACGTCGTCCCGGCGGACGGCGTCGACCGCCTCGAGCTCCTGCGCCTCGCCGGCGCAGCCGAGGATGCGAGCGAGCATCCGATCGCCCGCGCCATCGCCTCCGGTGCCCGCGAAGAGCTCGGCTCGCTGCCGTCGGTCGAGCGCTTCGTGAGTCGCGCAGGCCTCGGTGTCGAGGCCGTCGTCGGAGACCGCGAGGTCGTCGTCGGGCGGCCCGAGCTCCATGGAGGGCCCGGCGCCGTGCTGACGCCCGTGCTGGCCGAAGCGCGCGACGAGGCGGAGGACGAAGGCCGCACGGTCGTCGCCGTCGGCTGGGACGGCGCCGTGCGCGGGCTCCTCGTCCTCGCCGACCGCATCAAGCCCACGAGCGCGGAGGCCGTCGCCGAGCTCCGGTCCCTCGGCCTGACGCCGGTGCTCCTCACGGGTGACAACGAGCGCACGGCCCGGTCGGTCGCCGACGCGGTCGGGATCGAGCGCGTCCGCGCCGACGTGTTGCCGGACGACAAGGTCGAGGAGATCCGTCGGCTCCAGGCATCGAGGGAGGTCGTCGCCATGGTCGGCGACGGCATCAACGACGCGCCCGCGCTGGCCACGGCCGACCTCGGGCTCGCGCTCGGGACGGGCACGGACGTCGCGATCGAGGCGTCCGACCTCACGCTCGTCTCGGGCGACCTGCGGGCCGCGGCGGACGCGATCCGCCTCGCCCGCCGGACCCTACGGACGATCCACGGGAACCTCTTCTGGGCCTTCGCCTACAACGTCGCTGCGCTGCCGCTCGCGGTCGCGGGCCTCCTGAGCCCGATCGTCGCGGCAGCCGCGATGGCGTTCTCGAGCGTCTTCGTCGTCACGAACAGCCTTCGCCTCCGCCGCTTCCGGAGCGAGCGAGAGGCCGACCCGGACACTGCACGGGCACGTCACCGACTCGAGGGAGCACCCGCATGACCCACGGTTACGTCGAGAACAAGGATGCGCTCGTCAAGCGCCTGCACCGGATCGAGGGACAGGTCCGCGGCATCGAGCGGATGGTCGAGGAGGAGCGCTACTGCATCGACATCCTGACGCAGATCGCCGCCGTGACGACCGCGCTCGAGAGCGTCTCGGTGAAGCTGCTCGAGGACCACGTGCGGCACTGCGTCGCGGACGCGATCGCCGCAGGCGACGCCGCGGAGGCCGAGCGCAAGAGCGAGGACCTGCTCGCGGCCGTCCAGCGCTTCTCGCGGACGCGCTGACCGGGGGTCAGGCCGCTTCTTCGGCGAGCCAGTCGGTCGCGAGCTCGACGGACCGGTCGAGCGAGCCGTTGTCGGCGAGCGCGCTCAGCAGGCCGGGCGGATCTGCGATCTCGGAGGCGCTCGCCTCGAGGATCCGGAGCGCCACGAACGTGAGCGGATCGAAGACGATGCCCGCCTCGCGCATGGTCGAGCCGACGTGGAACGCCTCGTGCGCCAGCGCGTACTCCATCGACGCGAGCGCATAGCTCACGGCCAGCTCGTTCTCCTGGAGCGACCGCAGCTCGTCGGCCGGCTGCTCCGTTTCTTCAGACCCCTGCACGATGCCCTCGTCGACTGAGACGACGGAATCGCGCAGGAGTCTGCGCGACGTCGACGCGCGGTTACGCTGACGCGCGTGCGGGCGGTCGCCGCGACCCGGTACGTGACGCCGCTGCGCGAGGGCGGCTCGCTGCCCGGCCTCGTCGAGGCGGACGACGACGGCCTCTACGTCCTGAAGTTCCGCGGGGCGGGTCAGGGCCCGAAGGCGCTCGTCGCCGAGGTCGTCGCGGGCGAGCTCGCCCGGGCGGTCGGGCTGCCCGTGCCGGAGCTCGTCCTCGTCGAGCTCGATCCGGCGATCGGGCGCGCCGAGCCGGATCCCGAGATCCAGGACCTCCTCGTCGCGAGCGGCGGGACGAACCTCGGCGTCGACTTCCTCCCCGGCGCGCTGCCGTTCTCCCCGGCTGCCGGGCCGCCGCCGGATCCCGAGCTCGCTGCGGCGATCGTGTGGCTGGACGCGCTCGTGACGAACGTCGACCGTACGGCGCAGAACCCGAACCTGCTGTGGTGGCACCGACGGCTGTGGCTGATCGACCACGGCGCCGCGCTCTACTGGCATCACGCGGCGGAGCCGTCCATGGACGCCGCGGCGCCGTTTGCCGCGATCGGCGCCCACGTCCTGCTGCCGTACGCCTCGTCCGTCGACGACGCGGATGCCCGCCTGGCGCCGCTCGTGACCGAGGAGCTCCTGCGGGAGATCGCCGGGCGCGTGCCGGCCGTCTGGCTCGACGGACAGGATCCCCAGATGTACGCCGACTACCTCGGCCGACGGCTCGAGCCGCCGCGCCGCTTCGCCCATGAGGCCGAGCGTGCCCGGGGTTAGTCCCTTCTCCTACGCGATCTGCCGGCTCGTCCCGCGCGTGGAGCGCGGCGAGCGGATCAACGTCGGCGTCATCGTGTTCTGCCGGCCGCTCCAGTACCTCGAGGCGCGTACGGCCCTCGACGAGCAGCGGGCGCTCGTCCTCTGGCCCGAGCTGGACGTCGAGTCGGTGCGGGCGCACCTGGGCGCGCATCGAGCGGATCGCGGCCGGGGATCCCGGGGCCGGCCCGATCGCCGCGCTCGACACGACCGCCCGCTTCCACTGGCTCGTCTCGCCGTCGAGCACCATCATCCAGCCCTCCGAGGTGCACACGGGGCTCTGCGATACGCCCGCGGACGAGCTGGACAAGCTGTTCCGCGAGCTCGTGCTCGCCTGAGCCGCGTCAGCGCCGCTCGAGGACGACGACCGGGATCTCGCGGCCCGTCCTCGTCTGGTAGTCGTCGTACGGGGGCCACTGCTGCGCCGCGAGCCGCCAGAGCTCCGCCCGCTCCTCGCCCGTCGCCGTACGCGCCTCCGCCGGGAACACGTCGCCCTCCACCTGCACCTCGACGTGTGGATCCCGGAGCAGGTTCCGGTACCAGCCCGGGTGCTTCTGGGCACCACCGTTCGACGCGACGATGACGTACCCGTTCGGGCTGCTCTCGTAGATCAGCGGCGCCGTCCGGGGCTCACCGGTTTTCCGGCCTCTCGTCGTGAGGAGCAGGGTCTTGGCTCCGCGACGCCAGATGTGGCCGACGGCGCCGTCGGTCTCGCGATAGCGCCGGACGTGCTCGTCGCCGAAGAGGCGCTCCGCCTCGCTCACGCTCATGCTCCGTGGTGGGCCTGCTCCGCCTTCATCGCATCGGCCTTCGTGACGTGGACGGTCCCGTCCGGATGCTCGGGCGGTGAATAGAGGGAATACAGCTTCAGCTCGCCGTTCCCGGTGTTGACGACGTTGTGCCAGACGCCGGCCGGGACGATGACCGCCCAGTCGTCTGCCACCTCGTGCGTCTCGTCGATCGCGTCCTCGGTCCGGCCCAGCTCGATGCGCGCCTGGCCCTGCTCGATACGCAGGAACTGGTCGCGGTCGTGGTGCGCCTCGCGCCCGATGTCCTCGCCCGCGGCGAGCCGCATCACCGTGAGCTGCGTGTGCTCCCCGGTGAAGACGACCGTGCGGAACGTCGTGTTGTCGAGGGTCTCCCGTTCGATGTCTCCGACCCAGCCGAGCATCGCTGCTCCTTTCGTCGCCTGCACCGTCGTCCTACCCGTTCCCTCCCGATCAACTCGCTCCGCCGGGCGAGACCACGAACGCGATCTCGTCGACGAAGCACCAGCTCCAGTCCTCTCCCGGCTCGGCGGAGCGCGCGATCGGATGGCCGACCTCGGCGGCGTGCCGGCTCGCGTGACGGTTCGGGGAGGAGTCGCAGCAGCCGATCTTCCCGCACGTCATGCACATCCGCAGGTGGACCCACGGGCTGCCGATCTTCAGGCACTCCTCGCAGCCGGCGATCGTCTCGGGCAGCTCCGTGACCGCGATCGAGTCGAGGTGCGCGCAAACGCTCATGCCGCCGGGGCGAAGCGGCGGACGAACGCGAGCGCCGTGTCGGCGACCTCGCGCCAGCCGCTGTCGATCGTGAGCGCGTGGCCGCGGCCCGGCGATCTCGACGATCTCGGTCACGCCCTCGTTGCGCTTCTGCCGCTTGTACGAGGCGTTCGCGATCGCCCACGGGACGGTGTTGTCCTTCTCGCCGGAGACGATCAGGAGGGGTCCGCGTTCCGGGCTCTTGCTGCGCACCTTCGCCTCGGTCCACGGGTTGAGGTTCGCGGTCGCGGCCTGGAAGAGCGGCGCGCCGGGGGCCGGCACCGCGTACGTGTTGTAGAGCTCCTTCGCCTCGTCCTCGCCGACAGCATTCGCGAAGCCGAAGCGGAACTGCTCGTACGTCAGCGGCACCGCCCGGTTGCGATTGGCCGGGTTGTGGAGCACGGGGAAGGCGGACTTGAGGGCCGAGATCGGGAGCGGGAGGACACCGCGGAACGGTGCCGGGTCGATCGCGACGGAGACGGCGGCGCAGCCGCGGCCGGCCAGGATCTGGGTGAGGAGCCCGCCGAAGGAGTGCCCGATCACGGCCGGCTTGCGGTCGAGGCCGCGGATGATCTCCTCGAAGTGGTCGGCGACCTGGCCGATCGTCTTGTGGGCGAAGACCTCGGGGTGCTCGTTCGCCTCCTCGACGGTCTCGGGGTCGTCCGGCCACCCCGGAGTCAGGGCCGTGTAACCGGCTTCCTCGAACACCGCCGCCCACCGGTCCCAGCTGCTCGGGAGCAGCCAGAGACCGTGGACGAAGACGACGGGCGTCCGGCCCGTCGCGTTCGCGCGCTCGACCTGCTCGGCCTCGTACTCGGTGATCGTCGTCGCCTCGGACGACTCTACGGCGATCGCCTCTGCGGTCATGAGTCGCTCCTCTCTCGCCTCGCGAGCGCGGCTATGCACCCACGGATCCATGGTGCCTCCGCGGTGTCGCCGCGCGCGTCGGTCCCCGCGAGGCGCCGCAGGAATGGAGCCGTTCGACACGAACGATAGTGCCCGGACCTCGGAAAGGAGCACTCATGTCCCAGCAGGACTCCGGCCCCGCCCTCTCGGGCTGGGCGGTCGGCGGCATCACGTTCGCCGTCGTGATGATGATCATGATCGGCGTGTTCCAGGTGATCGCCGGTCTGGTCGCGATCTTCAACGACGACTTCTACGTCGTCACCCAGAACTACACGTTCGACCTCGATGCGACCGCCTATGGCTGGATCCACCTACTGATCGGGATCCTGCTGCTGCTCGCGGGCTACGGTTTGTACTCGGGTGCGACGTGGGCGGCTGCGCTCGCCATCGTGATGGCGGTACTGGCCGCGATCGAGAACTTCTTCTTCATCCCGTACTACCCGTTCTGGTCGATCCTCGTGATCGCCCTCTGCGTCTGGGTGATCTGGGCGCTGACCCGTACGGGCTCGACAACACGGAGTACGTAGGCACGTCGCGGACGAGGGCGCACCGTCTCTGCGGTGCGCCCTCCGACCCGCGTCCTCTTTCGCGCTGCTGATCGGGTTTCGCTCGTCGGCCATCGGGGAACTCCTCTCCCGTGCTGCGGGATCTCGCTCTGACCAGTGACGCCAGGGCACGCGGCGCGCCGACAGTGCCAGTCGTCCGAACCGCACCCGATGCGCCGAACGCGACGAGCTCAGGAGAGCGTCGTTTGCGCAAGGGTGCGGGCGCGTCATAGGATCGGTGGATGGCCGCAGTCTCGTTCGAGGCTGTCCGCAAGGTCTACCCCGACGGAACGGAGGCGATACCGGGGCTCGACTTGCAGGTCTCCGACGGCGAGTTCATGGTGCTCGTCGGACCGTCCGGATGCGGCAAGACGACTGCGCTCCGGATGGTTGCCGGCCTCGAGGACATCTCGGGCGGCGTACTGCGGATCGGTGAGCGCGTGGTCAACCACGTGCCGTCGCGCGACCGCGACATCGCGATGGTCTTCCAGAGCTACGCCCTGTATCCCCACCTCTCCGTCTACGAGAACATCGCCTTCGGGCTCCGCGTCAAGAAGATTCCCAAGGACGAGATCGACCGACGTGTCAACGACGCTGCGCATGTCCTCGACCTCGAGCCCTTCCTCAAGCGCAAGCCGCGCGCGCTCTCGGGCGGTCAGCGCCAGCGGGTCGCGATGGGTCGCGCCATCGTCCGGCAGCCGCAGGCGTTCCTCATGGACGAGCCGCTCTCCAACCTCGACGCGAAGCTCCGCGTGCAGATGCGCGCGGAGATCGCCCGGCTACAGCACGACCTGGGCGTGACGACCGTCTACGTCACCCACGACCAGGTCGAGGCGATGACCATGGGCGACCGCGTCGCCGTCATGCGCAAGGGCCAGCTCCAACAGGTGGCCGACCCGCAGGAGCTCTACGACCGGCCGGTCAACCTGTTCGTGGGCGGCTTCATCGGCTCGCCGGCGATGAACATGCTCGAGACGACGCTCGACCGGAGCGACGGCCACATCGTCGCCCAGGCCGGCGCGCATTCGATCGCGCTCGACGAGGAGACCGTCGCTGCACATCCGGCGCTCCAATCGTTCATCGGCTCGACGGTGATCCTCGGGATCCGGCCCGAGCACCTCGAGGATGCGGCGCTCGCGCCCGACACGCCGGCCGATCGGCGGCTGAAGGGCACCGTGCTGCTCCGTGAGTCCCTCGGCTCGGAGGTCATGGTGCACTTGAAGGTCGACGCCAAGCCCGCCCTCACCGAGGACGTGCGGGAGCTCGCGGAGGACATGGACGCCGTCGTCGCGCACGACCTCGAGGAGGGGGTGACCGAGACGACCGTCGTCGGCCGCTTCGGCGCTCGCTCGCGCGTGCGCGAGGGGGACGTCGCGGAGGTCGCCGTCGACACGCGCACACTCCACTTCTTCGATCCCGAGACCGGTCTCGGGATCTACGAGCAGCCCAGACAGAAGGAGGTCCCATGACCAGGTTTCGCCTCGCGGTAGCGGCGCTCTGCGTCACGGCACTCGCCGTCGCGGCAGCGGGCACGGCATCGCAGACGAATACGACGAAGATGACGAGGAACGAGGCGGTCTCGGGGAACCTCTCGATCATCGGGATCTGGACCGGCCCCGAGCAGAAGCGGTTCCAGGCCGTCCTCAACGGCTTCATGAAGCTGTATCCGAACGTCAAGGTGAAGTACACGTCGGGCGGCGACAACACGCCGACGATCCTCTCCACGGCGATCCAGGGCGGCAAGCCGCCGGATCTGGCCTCGGTCGGCCAGCCGGGCCTCCTCAGGGACTTCGCGAACCGCGGAGTGCTGAAGTCGATCGCCTTCGCTCGTGCAACAGCCGTGAAGAACTACACACCGTCCTGGATCACGCTCGGCACGGTCAAGGGCAAGCTCTACGGCCTCTTCTTCAAGGCGGCGAACAAGTCGACGATCTGGTACTCCACCGCCGCGTTCAAGACCGCCGGGGTCAAGCCTCCGGCGACCTGGCCTCAGCTGCTGGCCGCGGCGAACACGATCAAGGCCTCCGGCACGCCCGCGTTCTCGATCGGCGGCGCCGACGGCTGGACGCTCACCGACCTGTTCGAGAACATCTACATTCGCCAGGCCGGGCCGGCTCGCTACGACCAGCTGACGGCGCACACGATCCCGTGGACACACCCCACCGTCAAGGCGGCGCTGCAGACGATGGCAACCGTCTTCACCTCGGCGAACATGTACGGAGGCACGGACGGCGCGCTCCAAACCGACTTCCCGACCTCGGTCAACAATGTGTGGGCGAAGCCGCCCAAGGCCGCGATGGTCATCGAAGCCGACTTCGTCCCCGGTGTCGCCACGACGACGGCGAAGGGGATCACGGACTACAACGTCTTCAAGTTCCCGTCGATCGGCGGCTCACCGCCTTCGGTCGTTGGGGGCGGCGACGTCGTTCTCATGTTCAAGGACAGCGCCGCATCCCGGGCGCTCGTCACCTACCTTGCCGGGCGTGCGGCGGCGACGATCGCGGCCAAGTACGCTCCGGGCTTCTCGTCGCCGAACAAGAACGTCCCTGCCAGCGCCTACGCCGACCCGCTGAACCGCGTGACGGCGATCGCGCTCTCGCACGCGAAGACCTTCCGGTTCGATCTCTCCGACCTCGCCCCGTCGGCTTTCGGCGGCACGGTCGGGCAGGGCGAGTTCAAGTTGTTCCAGGACTTCCTCAAGACTCCGTCCGACGTAGACGGCATCGCGGCGCAACTGGAGGCGGCGGCGAAGGCGGCGTACAAGTAAGCCGAGGGTGAGCGCCACCGCTCATCCCGAGCACGTCCCGGAGTCCGGGGAGCCCGGCCGCTGGCGGCGCTATGCCGTCACGGCCGGGTTCCTCCTTCCGGCGGCGCTGATGCTGGGGGTGTGGGTCGTCTACCCGACGATCTACACCGCCTGGCGGAGCCTCTACGACCGCGAGGGCGATGACTTCATCGGCCTCCACAACTACAAGACGATCTTCACGACCGACATCCTCGTCACGGCGGTCAAGAACAACGCGCTCTGGGTGCTCGTCGTCCCCGCGTTCGTCACCGCGGTGGGTCTGATCTTCGGCGTCCTGACGGAGAAGATCAGCTGGTCGGTCGCCTTCAAGACCGCCGTGTTCATGCCGATGGCGATCTCGCTGTTCGCCGCAGGCGTGATCTGGCGGATCATGGACCAGAAGGAGCCGGAGCGGGGCACCGTCAACGCGATGATCGGCGTCGTCGCCGACTACGTGAACCCACCCGGCGCGCTCCCGACTGCGTTCCCCGCGACCCCTACGCTGACCGGTTCCGAATCGGAGGGCTACACGCTGCGGACGCCCATCCCGACGGGCGGGACGGCGCTGCTCCCGTTGACCGGGATCCCGCCCGAGGACGTGCCCGCCGGTGCGACGCAGGCCGTGCAGCCCAAGCCGCAGGAGGGCGGGATCACCGGCGTCGTCTGGCGCGACTTCAAGCCCGGCGGCGGCACGATCGGCAAGGTCGAGACCCAGGAGCTCGGCCTGCCCGGGGTTACGGTGGAACTCCTCGACAGCTCGGGCGACCAGGTGGGCTCGACGACGTCAGCGGACGACGGCACGTTCGCGTTCGAGGACCTCGAGGCGGGCGCGTACCGCGCGAAGATCGGAGCCCAGACGTTCCAGAAGCCGTTCGAAGGCATCGCCTGGCTCGGTCCGAGCCTGATCACGCCCGCTGCGATGATCGCCTACATCTGGGTCTGGGCCGGCTTCTCGATGGTCGTGATCGCCGCAGGCCTGGCCGCGATTCCACGCGACACGCTCGAGGCCGCTCGCACCGACGGTGCGAGCGAATGGCAGGTCTTCCGGCGCGTCACCGTGCCGCTGCTCGCCCCCGTGCTCAGCGTCGTCTTCATCACGATGCTGATCAACGTCCTCAAGGTCTTCGACATCATCCTCTCCGTCGCGCCGGGCTCGGTCCAGGACGACGCGAACGTGATCGCGCTGGCGATGTGGCGAACGTCGTTCGGCGGCGTCAACGACTTCGGCCTCGGCTCGGCGATCGCGGTATTCCTCTTCGTCCTCGTGATCCCGATTCTCGCGCTCAACGTGCGCCGCTTCCGGAGGGAGGTCTAGGCCATGGCTGTCGCAGCAGAGGAGCTTCGTGGCCGGCAAGAGGTCGTGGTCGAGGAGAGTGTCGCCCGGAAGATCGGCCGCGCCGCAGCGCGTGCGCCCGTGAACCTCGCGCTCCTGTTCATCGGGCTCATGTGGCTGCTCCCGACGTTTGCCCTCTTCATGACGTCCCTGATGACGCCCCAGGACTACAACTCGTTCGGCTGGTGGAGGCTGCTGTCCGAGCCGAGCCTCGCGACCTGGGACAACTACAGCAACCTCTGGCACGACAGCGACATCCCCGACGCGCTCGTCACCACGCTCCTGATCACGATCGGCGGGACGATCCTCCCGATCGTCATCGCCGCCCTCGCCGGCTACGCCTTCGCCTGGCTCGAGTTTCCGGGCCGCGACTGGCTCTTCATCCTCGTAATTGCGCTCCTGGTCGTGCCTCTGCAGATGGCCCTGATCCCGGTCTTCAAGCTCTACAACACCCTGGGCCTGTTCGACACGATCCTCGGGCTCGTGCTGTACCACACTGCCTTCGCGCTCCCGTTCGCGATCTTCCTCCTGCGCAACTTCTTCATGGGGATTCCGAAGGACGTCTTCGAATCGGCGCGCATCGACGGCGCCTCGGAGGCGCGCATCTTCCTCCGGCTGGTGCTCCCGCTCGGGCTGCCGGCGATCGCCTCGCTCGCGATCTTCCAGTTCCTCTGGGTGTGGAACGACCTGCTCGTCGCGCTGACCTTCGGGCGCGAGACGCAGCCGATCACGGTCGCGATCTTCAACAACGTGCGCCAGTTCGGCAACAACATCGAGCTCATCGCACCTGCATCGTTCATCTCGCTGGCGATCCCGCTCGCGGTCTTCCTGGCCTTCCAGCGGTACTTCACCCAGGGGCTGCTGGCCGGATCCGTCAAGTAGGAGGACCGACCGTGGGGTCCGCCGCGGACATGAGCAGGGTCGCGATCGTCGGCGGCGGCCTGGCCGGCTTCGTCGCCTACCAGACCCTCCGTTCCGCCGGCTTCGAGACGCGCGAGATCGTGGTCTTCGACCCCGATCCGGACCCTGTCGGCGCCTGGCGCCCGCGGGCCGAGGCGATCCGCCAGGCGCGGATGCGCTCCGAGAGCGACGGCCACTGCTACCCGAGGTCGTTCCCGGGCCTCGCACCGCGGGAGGCGGTGCGCCGCGGCGAGCTGATGCCGCTCGTGCAGACGGCGTGCAACCGCTACCGACCGTCCGTGGACGAGTTCCTGCGCCACGTCGAGGAGCTCCGTGGACGAAGCGGCTGGGACGAGAGCGTCGTCGCCGATCGGGTCGAGCGGGTCAGCGCGGTCGACGGGGGCTTCGAGATCGAGGCCGGCGAGGACCGTTCCGCCTGGCCGTCCCGACACGTCTTGCTCGCATTGGGCCATCCCGGGCTCGCGGTTCCCGGCGAGCTCGCCGGTGACCCGCGCGTCGTCCACGCGTACGAGCCGCATCGCTACGCACGTCGCGTCGCGATCGTCGGCGCGGGGATGGCGGCGGCGACGGAATGGCTGAACGCGCTCGCCGCGGGCGCGGAGGTCGTCTCGGTACGGCGCCGCGACCCGCTGCGCCGGCCGCTCAACCTCCCCCGCCCGCTGTTCTCCAAGCGCGGGCTCGAGCGATTCCACGCGACCTCGCCGGGCGAGCGTGCGGAGCTCCTCGCGGAGCTCTCGGCGCCGTCGTACCCGCCCGGGCCGCGATGGGACGAGCCGCTCGACGCGGCGTCGGCCGAGGGGCGCTTCCGGGTCACGGATTCCGTCGACGGCGAGGAGCAGGTCATCTGCGCGACGGGATTCCGGCACGGCTACGGGCACGACCCCGTCCTGCGATCGCCTCGTCGAGGAGCACGGGCTCGAGACACACGGTCGCTGGCTCGTCCTCACCCCCCACTCGACGGTCGCCGCGCTGAGCGACGGGACACGCACGCTCGCGGTCGCGGGGGCCCACGGCCAGTGGGCGTATCCCGCTGCCGACACGCTCGTCGGGATGAAGTACGCAGCACGCCGCCTCCTCCGCAGGATCACGAGATGTCGTACACGCTGAGGGGACGGATCGAGTCCCGGCTCGCGGCGGCGCTGCTGCCCTTCCTGGCCGCGTGCGCGATCGCGCTCGGGCTCGAGGCCTGGTGGCCCGTCGAGCTGGCCGGGGCGATGATCGGCGCCGGGCTCGCGCTCGACGTCGGCCTGTACCACCGCCTGCTGCCGTACCAGCCCGCGTGGGCGGCGATCCCGCTCGGACTGCTCGAGCTGACCGCGACGATGGCGCTCGTCCGCCTGTTCGACATCGCCGCGCCGCTCGAGCCCGCGCTCTGGTTCTTCGTCGCCTCCTGGGCCCTCGCGCAGGTTCTCGGTCACGCGGGCTGGCCGCTCGTGCGCCTCACCTACGCCGAGGACGGCGGGGAGCTGGGCCGCGGCGGGGTCGGGCTCGTCGCGCTCGCCCCGACCGTCGTGCTGCTCGTCCTCGGAACCGCATGGGCGACGCGGCCGCCGACGGTCCATCTCTCCGCCGGCGTCCACCAGGGGCCGATCGTGATCACCACCAGCCAGATCCTCGACGGCGAGCCGGGCACGATCGTCAAGGGCGGCATCGTCGTCCGGGCGGACGACGTGACCGTCCGCGACCTGGCCGTGATCGGGGGCGAGTACGGCATCGAGGTCGACCGGGCCGACGGCGTCCGCCTCGAGAACGTGTCGGTCTCGGACGCGAAGCTGGACGGCATCCACGCACGCCGCTCCTCACTGACGATCCGCAACTGCAGGATCGACAGCCTCGGCAATCCCTGGGCGCAGGGAATCGACATCTCCTTCTCCAACGACAAGCATCCCAGCCGGGTGACGGGCTGCACCGTCGTCGGCGGCCTCGAGGGGATCGTGACCCATTTCACGATGGCGAGGATCGACCGGAACCACGTGAGCCGGACGACGCTACGCGCGATCTCGATGACCGAGATGTCCATGGGCGAGATCCACGACAACGAGGTCTGGGACGCCCTCGGGGTCGGGATCTTCTGCAACGACATGTCGATGTGCGAGATCGACGACAACGTCGTCGTCGCAACCCGTCCCGACCGTGCATCGGGGGACGCGGCGCGCGCCGGCTACGGCGTGCTCTCGAGCTTCCACGCGGAGGTCGAGCTCGGCGACAACGAGCTCGCGACGAACCCGATCCCCGTCGGCGCGGTCGCGGACGCGCACGTCGTGGAGAAGTAGGCACCTCACGTCGGACGAGCGCCGGCGTGGATCGCGCGTACTGCGTCGATCGTGTCGGCCTCGGCCGGCGACTTGTCCGGCCGGTAGCCCTTCACGCGCGCGAACCGGAGCGCGACGCCGCCCGGGTACCGCGAGCTCGTCTGCACGCCGTCGAGGGCGATCTCGACGACGAGCTCGGGGCGCACGTGGACGACGTGGCCCTCGCGACCGGACTCGAGCTCGAGCAGTCGCTCGGTCTGCCAGGCGAGCATCGCGTCCGTGAGGCCCTTGAACGTCTTGCCGAGCATCACGAAGCCGCCCGACTCCGGATCGCGGGCGCCGAGGTGCAGGTTCGAGAGCTTTCCCTGGCGGCGCCCGTGCCCCCACTCGGCCGCGAGGATCACGAGGTCGAGTGTGTGGACGGGCTTGACCTTCAGCCATGCCGCTCCGCGGCGGCCAGCCTCGTAGGGAGCGTCGACCGCCTTCACCATCACGCCCTCGTGGCCGTGCGCGATCGCGTCCTCGAGGAAGCGCTCGGCCTCCTCGGGCAGCGCGGTCTCGACGGTCTCCGTCCGCATCGCATCGGGGACGCGCGCCAGGAGCGCGGCGCGGCGCTCGGCGAGCGGCAGGTCGAGAAGGTCCTCCCCGTCGACGTGGAGGCAGTCGAAGAACACCGGCGACAGCGGCACCTGTGAGCGGAGCGCATCGACGTCGAGCTTGCTGCCGAACCGGCTCATCGTCACCTGGAACGGGTGCGGCCGCCCGTCGGTCTCGAGCGCGATCGCCTCGCCGTCGAGGACGATCGCCTCGACCGGGAGCGCGAGGACGGCCGCGACGACCTCGGGCACGCGGTCGGTGATGTCCGCGAGGTTGCGGGTGTACGCCCGGACCTCCGCGCCGAGTCGGTGCACCTGGATCCGCGCCCCGTCGAGCTTCCACTCCACCACGGCCGCGCCGGTGCGCTCGATCGCCTCCCGCGGGCTCTCCGCCGTCTGCGCGAGCATCGGCTTCAGCGGACGGAGCACCTCGAGCCCGAACCGTGCGAGCCCAGCATGGCCGTCGGCGAGTGCTGCGTTGGCGACCGCGCCCAGGTCGCCGGCGAGCATGAGCGCGCGCCGCACGTCGGCAGGCGCGACGTCGGCTGCGCGGGCGACGGCGTCCGCGACGACGCTCTCGAGCGCTCCCTGCCGGAGCTCGCCGTGGAGGAGGGCTCGGAGGAAGCGCTGCTCACGCTCCGTGGCGCGGGAGAAGAGCTCGGCGAGCGCGCTCCGACGTGCCGCCTGGGAGCCCGGCCCCGATGCCGCGCCGATCGACCGGAGCGCGGCGTCGACCTCCACGAGCTCGAGCGACGGCCGCCCGGAAGACGGTGCAGGGACGTCGCGGAGCGCCGCCCAGCCGACGCCGATCGGCGCATGCGGGAGGACGCCGGACAGGTATGCGACCGCGATCGGCGCCTCGTCCGGACGGAGGCCGCGGAGGCACGAGGCGAGCGCGTCGACCTTCGCGTTGCGCGACGACGTCCCGGCCACGGCCTCGGACGTGCGCGCGATGTCGTCGAGGAGCACGGCCGGATTGTCGCCCGCGCGACGCGGGCGCAGTGGCTCAGCTGCCGGTCGCCGGCGGTGGAGTCGGGGCGGCCGGCGTCGGCGCAGTGGTCGCGCCCTGCTCCGCCAGCACGAAGCGGCGGAGCACCTCGACGCCGATCACGAGGAGCACGAGGAACACGAGGAAGGAGAGCCAGCCGCGCTGGAAGACGGGGACGAGCGTCGGCGAGGACGACGACGAGGGCGGCGACGGCGCCGTACGTCCAGAGCGGCTTCTCGGCGACGGGCGCCACGAGCCGCCGCGCGCGGGCCGACAGGCTTCGTCGGCCCGACGAGCCACACGCCGACGAGCAGGAGCAGGCCGAGGACGATGGCGATCCAGGCCCGGTCGGCGAGACCTTGCGTGAGGATGCTCCACGCGTCCGTCGCCGGCGGGGCTTGCGTCGCGTCGGTCGTCAGCTTGTCGACGAGGTACGTGCCCGCGAGGCGGCGGAAGAGCAACTCGAGCACGCCGACCACGAGGAGCGCGATTGCGATCGCCCGCAACTCGATCCGGCGGCCGCCCACGCGCCACCCAGACGGCGAGCGGCGGCGAGCAGCGAGCGCGACGAGCCACGAGCCAGTCGGCGAGGAATCGAAGGATCCGGGTGATCGTCTGCGCCGTGTCGAGCTGGTCGGCATCGATGAGCTTGATCTGCCCGGCGTCCTCGGGGAGCCGCTCGGCCAACCGGCTGGCGATTGCCGACTGTTGGCCGATCTCGACCACGATCGGCCGCAGGTCGAGGTAGATCGTGCCGTCGCTCGTCCTGACGAACTTGCCTTCGTCGTCGAGGAGCTTGACGACCTGCCGCTGCGTCGAGGTCGCGGTGCGTACAAAGAGCTCCTGCAGGCGTGGCCGCTCGAGCAGCCGGTTCGCGGCCTCCTGGGCGCCCTGCTCGACGATGCCGGCGAGCACCGGCGCGAGCGCCTTCTGCGCTTCGGGGAGGCGATTCGCGATCTCCTGCTCGACGTCGACGTTCGCGTTGAGCTGCTCGACCGCCTTCGCGGCGACCTGGTTGCGGATCTCGGGCGACTGGATCATCTCCGTCGCGATCTCGTTGAACCCGTCCTCGCTCAGCACGGTCCGCTCGAGGTAGAACGCGATGCTGCCGACGAGCGCGATGATCGCCGCGAGGACGGTGAGCGTCCGCGCGCCGACGATGCGTCCTTTCGAGGGTGCGGCCGGCGTCGCGCTCACCGCGCCATCCTTCACGAAATCGCCGCGCCGTGCCACGCCTGATGCGATATCCGAGGGCGATCACTCGCGTGAACCTCGCTCCGGCGGCGGAACGGCCCGCTCAAGGAGCGGACATCGAGCCGACACGACCACAATTGATAGCCAACTGACGGGGCGTGCAGGGCGCGCGCATATACTGGCGCAGCGGAACGAGAGAGGCGTGTTTCACGGCCTCGAACATGTCTTCCGGTGGAAGCGCAGTCCCAACAAGGAGACGTCATGGCAGTCGGCCCCGTCGACGTATACATCATTGGTTTTCCGGGCAACAAGTTCAGTGGGAAGATCGCGCCGGCGATCATGGAGCTCGCGGAGAACGGCACGATCCGAGTGCTCGATCTCCTCTTCGTGATGAAGGATGCAGACGGCGTCGTAACGACTCTCGAGGCCGCGGACATCGACGAGGAGGGCGCGGCCTTCCTCGCGATCGATGTCGACGCAGCCGGGTGCGTTGGGGCCGGAGGATGCCGAGGAGGTCAGCGACGATCTCCCGTCCAACAGTGCTGCTTTGCTGATCGCATACGAGAACCTCTGGGTCGGGAAGGTGGTCGAGGCGCTGCGGGATGCGGACGCGGTGTTGATCGACTCGATCCGGATCCCGGTCGACGTCGTGGAAGCGTTCGAGGCAAGCTAAGAAGCCCTCCGAGATCGAGAGGAAACGAGATGGGACTTGTCCGTATGGCAGCTCGCACCGCGGTCGTCGCGGGAACCGCCACCGCCGTGTCCGGGCGCGTGCAGCGCCGTCAGGCCGCGAGGTACGACGAGCAGGACGCGCAGCAGCAGCAGCAGCCCCAGCAGGCGCCGCCGCGGCCGCCGCCGCAGGAGGATGACGCGAACGCGCAGCTTCAGAACCTGGCGAGCCTTCACGCCCAGGGCGTGCTCACCGATGAGGAGTTCGCGGCCAGCAAGGCCAAGATCCTCGGAATCTGACGCGGACCGCAGCCCGCTGGCCTGTGAGGCACGTCGAGGCGTACTCGCAGCTGGCAGGGGTCTACGACGAGATCGTCGTCGACCCCTGCCACGACCGTGTGGCCTCGTTTCTCCATGAGCTCTGGAGCGCCGACGCGGAGGGCGTGCGATCTGTTCTCGATCTCTGCTGCGGCACCGGCCTCCTCGCGGGCGAGCTGATGGCACGGGGCTACCGGGTCGTCGGCGTCGACGCCTCCGAGGCGATGCTCGCCGTGGCTCGCAAGCGGCTCGGCCCCGACGACGGCGTTGAGCCGAATGACGTTGCCCGACCTGACGCTCGAAGGTGTCTTCGACGCGGCCGTCTGCACGGTCGACGGCTTCAACTACCTCACCCCGGAGGAATTGCGTCTGACGATGGCTGCGGTGGCCGACCGGCTTCGGCCCGCCGGGTGGCTCGTGTTCGACCTCCATACCGACGCGATGATGGACTTCACGATCTCCCACGGCGTCGTCGCGGGCCAAGCGGCCGAAAAACGACTTCGTGATCAGCAGCGTCGTCGACCCGAGCGCCCGCACATGCGACACCAAGATCGTGCTCACGCGGCCCCGTGACGGTGATCCTTTCTGCGAGAGGCACCGCCAGTACTTCCACACGGACACCGACGTCCGCGCGTCCCTCCAAGACGCCGGCTTCGCGGTGACGGCAGTCGGCGAGGAGTACACACGACCGAGCCGGCGGACGCCGCAACCCTGTGCGCGACGTGGACTGCACGGCGTCTACCGATGTGATCTTCCGGGGCGAAGGAGGCCGCGAGCGCGCGCGTCCCTGCGTGCGGGGGTCGCTAGCGCCCCGAAGGATCCTGCGGCGCGCTTGACGAGCCCCCGCACAGCGCCGACCACGCGCTCGCGGAGCGACTGCGGCGGCCCGTCGGGCTCGCGAGGTTTCGCAGCCTCTGGCCAGGCCGCAACGACCTCGGCGCCGATCACGATCGCCGAGGACACCAGGTAGACGAGGAACAGGAAGCCGAAGAGCCCGCCCAGCGCCCCGTAGATCTCCTCGAACCCCGCCACCAGGCCGAGGTAGACGGAGAAGCCGAGTATCGCGAGATGCACGGCGACCGCGCCGACGATCGCGCCCGGGAGCAACTCGCGCACCGTCGGCCCGTTCGGCGCGAGCCGGTAGAGGACGAGCAGCGCCCCGATCGTGATCGCGAGCGCCGCCAACGTCTGGCCGACCGTGCCGAGCATGCGCGCGTCGAGGCGCTCGAGCCCCAGACGATCCGCGAGCTCCGCACCGTAGGTCGTCAGGAGCTGGGTCGAGAGGTTCGCGACGAAGGCGGCCAGCACGAGCGCGACCCCGAAGAAGACGAGCGCGAGATCGACGAGCTTCGCTCGGAGAAACGGCCGCCTGCGATCCTCTTCCCAGACGACCGCGAGCGCCAGGCGGACGGAAGCCGCCATCCCGCTCGCCGACCACAGGAGCCCGACCAGAGCCACCAGGCCGGTGATGGAGGCAACGGTCCCGGTGTTCGAGAGTGTCCGCGCGATGCTCGCCTCGATGTTGGCGTCTCCGGGCGCAAGCCCCGCAAGCCATTCGTCGATCCGCGTCTCGGCGTCGGCCGAGAGGACGAGATCGAAGATCGAGAGCGCGAGCGCGAGGAACGGCACGAGCGAGAACAGCACGCGATACGAGATCGCGGCTGCGAGCTGCGTGCCGCGGTGTCGGAAGAAGGCCGGCACGGCGATCATGGTCGCCGCGACGAGCCGTCTCAGACCGCGGACGCGATGCTCCTCGGAGGCCGATCGGCCCGGCCCGACTTCGACATCCCTCACGGCGAGCGTCGGCCGGGGCGCTTTCGCGTGATCGGCTTGGCATCGCTCATACCGGCGTCACGTGCAGTATCTCTCGCCGGGTGGCCGGGCGCGTGACGATAGTCCAGACTCGTTCCCGCAACATGAAACGAGTCTTCCTCATCCGCCCGGGCGAACGTCTACGGTGTCGGCGCCTGTCGTGTGACTCGGAAGGAGCGGCTGGACGTTGAGCGAAGCGATCGCGGGGACCATGCCGGTCGACGTTCCGCCGCCGGAGAGCCGCATGCGCCGGCTCCTGAAGGTCGGCGCCGCGATCGTCGCCGTCATCGTCGCCGTTGCGTTCCTCGACCTGATCGGCGTCGACGTCGGGGGATGGTTCTCGGATCTGTGGGACCAGATCTCCGACCTGAAGGCGCGGACGATCGTCGGAGGTGTCACCCTCCAGTCCGCGCAGACGGCCCTCGCGGGGATCTCGTACTACGGGATCCTCCGCTTCGCCTATCCCGGCGAGGTGCGGATCGCGCCGATCGTCACCGCGTACGCGGTCGGTGTCGCGATGAACGGCTTCCTGCCCGCGAACATCGGCACGTTCGTGACGCTCCTGATGTTCGTGGCGATCATCCCGTCCGCGACCTTCGGCGGCGCGATCGCCGCGTACCTCGTGCAGAAGATCTTCTTCACGATCGCGGGGACCTTCGTCTACCTCTATCTCTTCCTCTCGGTCCCGGGGAGCTTCGACTTGAACCTCGGCGGCCTCAAGGATCACCCCGTGTCGGTGATCGTGATCCTCGTCGGGGGCGCCATCCTGATCGTCATGCTCGGACGGATCTTCTGGAGCAAGGTGAAGAAGCTCTGGGACCAGGCGAAGGAGGGTGGCGCGATCCTCTCCCACCCTGGTCAGTACCTGCTCCGCGCGTTCCTCCCCTCCTTCCTCTCCTGGCTGTGCAAGCTCGGCGTGATCGCGATCTTCCTCGCCGGGTTCGCGATCCCGGTCACGTTCGAGTCGGTGATGTGGGTGGTGGGCTCCGGGTCGCTGGCGAACGTCGCGTCGGTCACGCCCGGTGCGGCGGGCATCACACAGGCGACGAACGCACTGGCGCTCGACACGTGCTGCGACGTCCCGACGGACACCGCAGTCGCGTACTCGACCGCGCAGCAGCTGATCATCACGGCCTGGAACGTCCTCTTCGCGACCGTGCTGGTCGTCATCGTCTTCGGCTGGACGGGCGGCAAGCAGCTCGTCGGCTCGTCGTACACCGACGCCAAGGTGCGGGCAGCGGACATGAAGGAGCAGCGCAAGGAGAAGCGGCAGGCGAAGCGGCAGGAGAAGCGGGGTCGCTTCGGGCGCGCAGGCGACGGGACGGAGAGCGCGGCACCCGAGCCCGAGTCCAGCCCGTAGCCTTGACCGGAGATGGGCGCTCGAATCACCTGGCTCGGGCACTCGACCGTCGCCGTCGTGCTCGACGGGACGACGCTCGTCACGGATCCGGTCCTTCGCCGGCGCATCGCCCACCTCCGCCGCGACGCGTCGGCGGCGACCCCGCCCCGCCCCGACGCAGTCCTCGTCTCGCACCTCCACTACGACCACCTCGATCTCCCGTCGCTCGCGCTGATCGGGCGGGACGTGCCGCTCGTCGTGCCGCGCGGCGCCAAGCGCTTCCTCCGCCGGCACACGAACGTCGACGAGACCGAGCCCGGGGCCGTCGTCGAGATCGGACGGCGTGCGCGTCGAGGTGGTCGAGGCCGTCCACGACGGGCGGCGCCGGCCGTTCGGCGCGCCCGTGCCCGCGCTCGGCTTCGTCCTCCGCGGCTCGCGCTCGATCTACTTCGCGGGCGACACCGAGCTGTTCGACGGCATGGGCGGGCTCGGGCCGCTCGACGTCGGGCTCATTCCCGTCGCCGGCTGGGGGCCGAAGGTCGGGCCCGGGCACCTCGATCCCGCGGCGGCCGCGCAGGCGCTGACGCTCCTGCGGCCGGAGATCGCGATCCCGATCCACTGGGGGACGTACGGGATCGTCGGGCGCGCCCGCGGCGATCGGTCGCCCGCCGAGCAGTTCGCGGACGAGGCGGCCACGGTCGCGCCGGACGTCGACGTCCGCATCCTCGACGTCGGTGGGACGCTCGAGCTGGACGCCGCGCCGGCGTGACGACGATCGACATCGACACGCCGCACGGGCCGGCGCGCGCGCATGTCCACTCGGCCGACGGGCCGCGCGGGTGGCTCGTGCTCGGGCACGGCGCGGGCGGCGGCGTCGCCGCGCGCGACCTCGTGGCCGCCACCGAGGCGGCGACCGCCGACGGGATGTCGGTGGCGCTCGTCGAGCAGCCCTACCGCGTCGCCGGGCGGCGCTCGCCGGCGCCCGCCCGCCAGCTCGACGCCGCCTGGCTCGCCGTCGTCGAGCGCCTCCGGGAGGACGTGCTCGGCGGACGGCCGCTCGTCGTGGGCGGGCGCTCCTCGGGCGCGCGCGTCGCGTGCCGGACGGCGGCGGCGACCGGCGCCGCCGGGGTCGTCTGCCTCGCCTTCCCGCTCCAGCCGCCGCGCCGCAAGGTGGGCGAGCCGCCGCCGAGCCGCCTCGACGAGCTCGACGCCGTCACCGTGCCCGTCCTCGTCGTCCAGGGCGCGCGCGATCCGTTCGGGATGCCTCCGCCGGGGCCGGCACGAACCGTCGTCCAGGTGAACGGCGACCACAGCCTGCGGACGGATCTCGCCGCCGTCCGCGAGGCAGTCGCCTCGTTCCTTCGCGGGCTGCTCCCCTAGCCCTCGAGCCGGACGAGGCCCGGCGCACCGTCCCCGAGGAACCGGGCGAGCCGCCGCCCCTCCGCCTCGATCGACGCGGCGGCGCGCTTCGACAGACGGACGACGGGCGTGACGACGAGCGTCACCGGCACACCGGGCTCCTGCCGCCAGACCGCGGCGAGCATCCCGTCGTGGAGCACGGCGCCCTGCACGCGGGTCGTCACGCGGGCGGCGCCCTCCCGCGCCCGCTCCGACACGAAGCGGCTTCGGTCGGCGTGCGAGAGCAGCGCGTTGTCGTACTCGGGGAGGTAACGCGTCGGCGCGGGCGTGTCGGGGTCGGGACGCGGCGCGTCGGGCAGGTCGAAGAGCTCGCGCCCCGACTCGTCGCGGAACGTCCGCAGGCGGGGGCGGAGGCGCTCGAGCACGGCGCGCATGCCCGTGAGCCGGCACCAGGTCGTGACGTCGGCGACCGTCGCCGGGCCGAAGGCGGCGAGGTAGCGGAGAACGACGTCGTCGAGCGACGACCGCGAGTCGAGTAGGCGCCCGAGCCACGCCTCCGCCGTGGTCGTCGTCACCTGCGCGGAGTGGCCCCAGAGGCCGCGCGGGGGCACCTGGACGAGCGGCAGCTTGCACCGGCAGGCGTACGCGATCGCCGCGGCGTCGAGTGTGGGGAACCGTTCGCCGAGCGCCGCCCGGAGCTCCGGGCCTGTCCGCGGCCGGTCGGAGAACAGCTCGCGCGCGTGCTCCAGGATCGGCCCGAGGTCGACGCCGTCGAGCGACGGGGCAAACTCGGGATGGCGCGCGAGCTCGGCGTCGAGCACGGGCTGCATGAGCGGGCGGAGGCGCAGGATGTCGTCGGCCGAGACGAGGTGGATGGTCGCCCGCATCACGGTCGTCCGCACGACCCGGCGCTCGAGGAGGAGCTCGGAGAGCGTCTCCGGCCCGAATCCGTCGAGGCGCGACCAGAGCGCAAGGTACGGGTCGCGCGGAACCTGCGCCTGCAGGCCGACGAGGTGCTCGACGGCGTCGAGCGCCGAGCGCCCGTCGCGACGGAGGAGCAGCTGTCGCGCGAGCGTCGCGCGCCCGAGCGCGCGCGGGCCGAGGATCTCGACGGCCACTCGTCAGACGCGCCCGAGCGCGGCCGCGAGCGCCCGGCCGACCGTGCGTCCCGAGAACAGGCACCCGCCGAGGAACGTCCCCTCGAGTGCCCGGTAGCCGTGCATCCCGCCGCCGCCGAAGCCGGCGACCTCCCCGGCCGCATAGAGGCCCGGCAGCGGATCGCCGCCCATCCTGAGCGCGCGACCCTCGAGGTCCGTCTCGAGCCCTCCGAGGGTCTTCCGGGTCAGGACGCTGAGACGCACCGCGATCAGCGGCCCCGCGTCGGGATCGAGCAGCCGGTGCGGCTTCGCGACGCGGGTGAGGCGGTCGCCGCGATACCGCCGCGCACCGCGAATCGCGGTGATCTGGGCGTCCTTCGTGAACGGGTTCTCGATCTCGCGGTCGCGCGCGATGACGATCCGCTCGAGCTCGGCATGGTCGATCTGCGGCTCGCCGACGAGCGCGTTCATGCCGCGGACGAGCTCGGGGAGCGTCTCCGCGACGACGAAGTCCTCACCGTTCCGCTTGAACGCCTCGACGGGGCCGGGGGCGCCGCCGCGCACACGCCCGAGCACTTGCCGGACGCTCTTGCCGGTGACGTCGGGGTTCTGCTCGGAGCCGGAGAGCGCGAACTCCTTCTCGATGATCCGCTCGGTGAGCAGGAACCACGAGTGCTCGTAGCCCGTGCGCATCAGGTGCTCGAGCGTGCCGAGCGTGTCGAAGCCGGGGAAGAGCGGCGCCGGAAGGCGCCTCCCGCGCGCGTCGAGCCAGAGGGAGGACGGGCCGGGGAGGATCCGGATGCCGTGGTTCTCCCAGACGGGGTTCCAGTTGTGGAGGCCCTCGACGTAGTGCCACATCCGGTCCCGGTTGACGACGTGAGCGCCTACGGCCTCGGAGATCGCCACCATGCGTCCGTCGACGTGGGCGGGGACACCGGCGACCATGTGCTCCGGAGGCGTCCCGAGCCGCTCGGGCCAGGCCGCGCGAACGAGGTCGTGGTCGCCGCCGATGCCGCCTGAGGTCACCACGACCGCCTGAGCCGAGAGCGCGAACTCGCCGACGACGACGCGCGAGCTCGCCTCGCCGCGTGCGACCGCGCTCGGCTCCAGTACGGCGCCGCGGACGCCGCCCACCGAGCCGTCGGTCGTCAGCAGCTCGTCGACGCGATGCCGGAATCGCAGACCGACGAGGCCGCGGTCGACCGCCTCCCGGACACGGCGCGCGAACGGCGCGACGACGCCAGGCCCGGTGCCCCACGTGAGATGGAACCGCGGCACGGAGTTGCCGTGCCCGAGCGCGCTCCCGTCTCCTCGCTCCGCCCAGCCGACGATCGGGAAGATCCGGTGGCCCATCTCCCGGAGCCAGGCGCGCTTCTCGCCCGCGGCGAACTCGACGTACGCCTCGGCCCAGCGCCGTGGCCAGTGGTCCTCGTCGCGATCGAAGCCCGCGCTGCCGAGCCAGTCCTGCCAGGCGAGCTCGTGCGAGTCGCGGATCCCCATTCGCCGCTGCTCGGGCGTCCCGACCATGAACAGGCCGCCGAGTGACCAGAACGCCTGGCCCCCGAGGCTGGCCTCCGGCTCCTGCTCGAGCACGACCACGCGCTTGCCTGCGTCGACGAGCTCAGCCGTGGCGACGAGCCCGGCGAGCCCCGCCCCGACGACGATGACGTCTGCGTCCACGGGCGCGATCCTAGTGCGGCGCGCGCCGCCGCCCCTCGGGTCAGGCGAGGCCGCAGGCGCGGCAGTGGGCGGTTCCGACCCGCCGCGGATCGCCGCATCGCGCGCACGCTGCGACGGCCGCGCGACCGCACCCCTCGCAATGCTCGCCCGTCCCGACCGGGTAGCCGCAGAACGCGCACTCTCCCTTGCGGACCCGTCGGGCCGGGATCCTTCGCGCGAGGTAGCGCTGCAGGGCCGCGAAGCCCACGAGCGTGAGCCCGATCCCGAGCAGCGAGAGCACGAGCGGGCCGAGATCCAGAGGATCGACGTAGTCGGTGACGTAATCGCCGGCGAAGACCACTCCGAGCAAGGTTGCGAACGCGACAACCGCGATCGCCAGCGGAAACCAGCGTGATCCGGCCCGGCGCGTGCGCCCGAGGAGCCAGAAGCCCGCTGCGAGAAGCCCACCGACGAGCGCGAAGCGAAGCGCGAACGCGATGCGCGCCTCGCTGTCCGCTGCGCTCTCGGAGGCCGCCGCCATCCGCGCGGAGGCAGCTGCTCCGGCCGGGCGGAGCGCCGCCGCGGCAGCCTGCGCCTGCCGTACCTCGACCTGCGCGCGCTCGTGCGCGTGCTCCGTCTGCTCGTAGGCGACCCGGAGCGCGCCGGCCGGCTCGTCTGCGTCGAGGGCCGTCCGGTACGCCTCGCGCGCGACGACGAGCTCGTCGAGCGTGCGTTGCTCGGTCGCCATCGCCCGGCCGACGCGGGCGCTCGCCTCGTTCACGGCCCGGACGGCGGCTTCGTCGCGGGCACTGACGCTCGGCTCCGCGGCATCTCGCGCCCAGTCGGCCAGGCGGTCGTAGGTCCAGAGCCCGCCGATCAGCAGGAACACCGTGAGGACCACGGCGAGGAGCTTCTCGCTCTTCGTCGTCTGGATCTCCTCGACGTCCACGCGTGTCGTGGCTCGGCCGGTCATGCCGTCCCCTCCTTCGTCGTCGTGCGCGGTCGGAGCTCGACGACGAGCTCGCAGTCGAGCGCGTCGGCGATGCGGAGCAGCGTGTCGATTCGTGGCGGACGGCCGCCCGACTCGAGGCGGGCGATCGCCGACTGCGTCGTTCCGACGAGGGCGCCGAGCTCGGCCTGCGAAAGCTCGCGGGCTCGCCGCTGGGTCGCGACGCGGGCGGCGATCTGGGCAAAGAACCAGCCGTCCTCGGCGTCGGCGAGCCGTTCACGAAGTCGCTCGAGCGCCGTGCGGGCGCTGTCACCAGGAGTCGGACTCATCGCAATTTCGCTATATAGCAGATTTGCAATGCATCCTGCAACGAGGGCGCGGGAGAATGCGCGCCGATGGCGGACCCGGCGACCGCGGGTTGGGACGCACTCCGCGCCGGGCGTTGGCAGGCGGCCCGAGCGTCGTTCGAGGACTCGCTCGCCATCGCCGAGACCCCGGAGGCGCGCGAGGGCGCGAGCTGGGCGGCGTGGTGGCTCGACGACGCGGCGGCCGTGTTCGCAGACCGCGGGCGCGCCTACCTGCTCTACCGCCGGCGCGGTGACGCCGCCGCAGCGGCGCGGATGGCGACCTGGCTCGCGGCCGACGAGCTCGACTTCCGCGGCGGCATGGCCGTGGCGCAGGGCTGGCTTCGGCGCGCGCATCGGCTGCTCGACCCGCTGGAGCCCGTGCCGGCGCACGGGTGGCTCGCCTTCCACGAGGGGTACGTCGCGCACGCGAGCGGAGACACGGCGACGGCGCGCGAGCTCGGACAGCGCGCCGCCGAGCTCGGCCGGCGGCTCGACGTCGCCGACCTCGAGATGCTCGGGCTCGCGCTCGAGGGCTCGGCGCTCGTGGCGTGCGCCCGCGTGACCGAGGGCATGCGGCGGCTCGACGAGGCCAGCGCGGCCGCGCTGGAGGGAGAGGCCGAGATCCCGATCTCGACGGCGTGGGCGTGCTGCTTCCTCGTCACCGCGTGCACCGCGGTGCTCGACCTCGAGCGTGCGGGGGCGTGGTGCGACCGGATCGCCGACTTCGCCGATCGCCACGGGAGCCGTTACATGCTTGCGTTTTGCCGGGCGGAGTACGGCGCCGTCCATCTCTGGCGCGGCTCGTGGGCCGAGGCGGAAGCGCTGCTCGAGGCGGCCGTCGAGGACTTCGCGGTGTCGCGACCGGCATGGGTCGGAGCGCCGCTCGCCGGGCTTGCCGAGCTCCGCCGGCGCCAGGGCCGGCCTGCCGAGGCTGCCGGGTTGCTCGGGCAGGCCGGAGGACGGCGTGCGCTGCTCTGCCGCGCACGTCTCGCGCTCGACCGCGGCGACGGGCTCCGGGCAGGGGAGCTCGCCGAGCGTGCGCTGCGTGACATCCAAGCCGACCGCGCGCTCGACCGCGCGCCTGCCCTCGAGGTCCTCGCCCACGCGCGCATCAGCCGCGGCGAGCTTGACGAGGCGATTCCCGCGCTCGAGGCGCTCCGCGCGCTCCTCGACGCCGTCGACACCGCCCCATTCCGCGCGGCCGTCGACATGGCCGAAGGGCGTCACGCGGCGGCGCTCGCCGATCACGCGCGGGCACGCACGCTGCTCGAGGACGCGGTCGACGGCTTCGAACGGAGCGCGCTTCCCTTCGAGACGGCGCGCGCGCGGATCGAGCTCGCGACGCTGCTCGTCGCGAGCAGCCGTACGGCCGATGCGGTTGCGGAGCTGACCGCGGCGCACGAGACGCTCGTCGGTCTCGGAGCAGCCGCCGAGGCTGCACGGGCAGAGCGACTGCTCGACGCGTACGCCGGCAAGGCCGAACGGCCCGGCGCCTCGGTCACGCCGCGCGAGCGCGAGGTGCTCGCACTGGTCGCCGAGGGCCTCACGAACCGCCAGATCGCGGCCCGGCTGGTCGTCAGCGAGCACACGGTTCACCGGCACGTCACGAACATCCTGCGCAAGCTCGACCTGCCGACCCGTGCGGCGGCCGCGGCGTATGCGGTGCGCGACGGGCTCGTCGAGCCCCCGTCCGCCTGACCGCGAGGAAATGGCCGGTCCTGGCGATGCCGCCGCGACGGACACGCCCTAGCCTCGGCGGAGAGCGATTCCCGGACGAGGAGGGAGACCGATGGGCGCGCGTGCAGCGACGTCAAACCCGAAGGCGATGGTGCGGGCGATATGGGCACTCGGCGACTACCACCGCTTCGCACGCGCGCTGGTCTGGGAGGTTGGCCCGGTGCTCGTCGACGCGTGCGGCATCACCGCGGGCCAGCGCGTCCTCGACGTCGCCGCTGGGACGGGCAACGTTGCGATCCGCGCGGCGGAGCGCGGCGCGGATGTCGTCGCCTCGGACCTGACGCCGGAGAACTTCGCCGCCGGACGCGACGAGGCGACCCGTCGTGGCGTCGCCCTCGAGTGGGTCGAGGCGGACGCGGAGTCGCTGCCGTTCGGCGATGCCTCGTTCGACGTCGTCACGTCGTGCTTCGGGGCAATGTTCGCGGCGGATCACGAGACGGTCGCGAGTGAGCTCCTCCGGGTCTGCCGCCCCGGTGGCACCATCGGGCTCGCGAGCTTCACGCCCCGCGGCACGGGCGGCGCGTTCTTCGACGTCTTCGCCCGGCACGCGCCGCCGCCGCCGGCAGGCGCAGTCCCACCCGTGCTCTGGGGCGACGAGGAGCATGTCCGGTCGCTGTTCCGGGATCGCGTGGCGACCCTCGACCTGGAGCGAAGGACGTACACCGAGCGGGCGGCGAGCCCGGCGGACTACCGGCGGCTCTTCGAGGAGACATTCGGGCCGCTGGTCGCGCTGCGCGCGGCGCTGGCCACCGACTCCGACCGCGCCGTCGCACTCGACCGGGACTTCGCGGACTTCACCGAGCGGGCGAACGAGGGTCCCGCCGCCGGGCCGGCCGAGTACGTCTACGAGTATCTCCTCGCCGTGGCCCGCACGCCGGGATAGCGCACGACCGGAGAGCGCACGCAATGATGGCGGCGTGCCGTCGACTGGTGGCATCCACGGCTCCGCTCCGTACGACCGCGTCGCGATCGTGACCGGCGCCAGCCGGGAGCTCGGCGCCGCGATGGCGGCGGCGCTGGCCGCCTCGGGCGCCGCCGTCGTCGTCGCACACCACGGCGAGCCCGACCGCGCCGCAGACGTCGTCGCGGGGATCGGGGCCGCGGGCGGAGTCGCTGTCGCCTTCGACGGGGATCTCGCAACGGTCGCGGCGAACGAGCGCCTCGTCTCGTTTGCGGCGCGCGAGCTCGGGCGCGTCGACGTTTTCGTCGCAAACGCCGGCCTGACGCGCTGGAGGCCGTTCCTGGAGATGGACGAGGCCACGTGGGACGAGGTCGTCGACCTCAATCTCAAGGGCTCGTACTTCGGCGCGCAGGCCGCCGCCCGGAGGATGGTCGAGCAGGACGGCGGCGGCCGGATCGTCCTCTCCGCCTCGGTGACGGGCACGATCGCAGCGGCCAATCTCTCCGCCTACTCCGTGACGAAGGCCGGGCTCGCGCACATGGCGCGAGTGCTTGCGCTCGAGCTCGGGCCGCGCGGGATCACGGTGAACGCCCTCGGAATCGGGGCGACCGTCAACGAGAGGAACCTGGGCGACGATCCGGACTACGCCGAGCACTGGGCGACCGTGACGCCGACGCGCCGTGTCGGTGAGCCGCGTGACGTCGCGGCGGCGCTGCTCTACCTCGTCTCACCTGCCGCGGCGATGGTGAACGGCCACACGCTGACCGTCGACGGCGGGTGGTCCGCCGTCGGCCTCATGCCCGGCTGACCGCGGCGCTGCCTAGGCGGCGGGAGCCGATGCGCGGTGGCAGACCGCCTCGATGTTGTTTCCGTCGGGATCGAGGACGAACGCGCCGTAGTAGCTCGCGTGGTAGTGCGGGCGAAGGCCCGGCGCGCCGTTGTCGGTGCCGCCGGCGGCGATCGCCGCAGCGTGGAACGCGTCCACGGTCTCGACGTCCGGCACGACGAGCGCGACATGGGTCGACGTCGACGGCGTCCCACGCTCGTGGATCCAGAGGTACGGCTTCTGCCCGTCCCCGAGCCCCAGAGACTTCCACTCCGGGAACTCCATCACCGTCCGGATGCCGAGCGGCTCGAGCGCGCGAAGGTAGAAGGCCTTCGAGACCTCGAAGTCGCTGACGTTGAGCCCGATGTGATCGAGCATGGACGAGACCGTATCCTCCGGCGCCGCTAGAGCCCGGCGACGAGCAGGATCACGATCGCGGCGAGCCCGGCGAGCCCCACCGCGACGACGTTCGCGACGAGGAGCCAGGTCACGAGCCGACCGTCCGGGTCCGCAGGAGCCGGCGCATCCGCCGGGCGCTCGCCTTCCGGCAGACTGACCGACTCGGTCAGCCTCCCGATGATGTACCCGTTGAGACTCGTCCCTTCGCGTTCGGCGGCGCGCGCCAGGTCCGCGTGCAGGTCAGGCGGCATGCGCAGGAGGAGGCGTCCGCTCGGAGCCGTCGGCCTGACGCGGCCCGCCTCCTCGACGGCCGAGGGGGACGGTTGGGCGCTCAACGTGCGCTCATCGTAGTCACGTGTGACGAGACGCACAATGCTTGTCGTCGGGGGCGCCGAGCTCCTCGCGAAGCTTGCGGAGCGCCGTCGCGAGGGTGCGTGACACCTGCGGCTGTGAGAGGCCGAGCTCGAGGGCGATCCGCTGCTGGCTCCAGTCCCGGTAGTAGCGGAGAACGATCACGCGGCGCTCGCGGCGGCTGAGGGAGCGGATACCGGCGTGCAGGAGCAGCCGCTCCTCGGTCCGCTCGAGCTCGGCGCCGGCCGCAGCGTCCCCAAAGGCGGAGTCGTCGAGGGGCACGACGACCGGCGTCGCCCCGGCGCCCTCGGCGCCGCGCGGACGGCGGACGGGCCACGACCGCTCCCCGACGGATCGTCGCAGCTCGCCGACGATCGTCGGGACCGCGTAGGCGCCCAGATCTCCCCCGCGCTCCTCGGCGAACCCGTCCACGGCCTTGATGAGCCCGATGACGCCCACCTGGACGAGATCGTCGACCTGGTCGGGCCGTCGCGAGAAGCGCCGCACGATCGCGTGGACGAGCGGCAGGTTCTGTTCGATCACGCGCTCGCGCGCGGCCCGATCCCCGTCGCGCCGGTAGGCACTCAGGAGAACCGCATTCGACACCGTCGTTGCGGCACGCGATGTCACGGATACAACGCCAAGTGTTGCACCTCCCCGTGACGCCACCCTAGCGCCATCGACGACGCTGTTACAAGGTGGCGACATGCAAAAGCATGAATAAAACTTTCGAAAATCGCGCATCTATATATCGAGATGCCCGGTGCTCTTCGTTCCCCGCGTCGCGCTGCGCTCTGCGTGGTCGCGGTCGCGGCGAGCTGCGCGGCCGTGCTCCCCGGGACGGCGCGCGCGGACGACGGCGCCACGGCGCCGGGGATCAGCCCGCCGGAGCTCTCGCCCGCGACCGACGTCGGCGTGGTCGTCGACGGCGTCGTCTCCGAGGTCATCGAGGAGGCCTCGGACGCGCTGGAGACGACCGCGGCCGTGCCGGACGCCGCCGACGCCTCCGTCGAGGACGACGAGCCGGAGCAGGCAGCCTCCCCGGCCGAGCAGCCGGACACGACGACCCCGGCGGAGAGCGAGGCGGCGCAGAACGACCCGGATGGCGCTTCGACAAAGGCCTCGACGCCCGATACTACCGCTGATAGCGCTGATACCGCGCCCGATAGCAGCGTTTCGACCGAGAGTGACGACGAAGAGAGACCGGCCGCGCCTGTCGCAGCGCCGACGAAGGCCGGGCCGACGCCCGCCGCGATCAATCTCAACGTCAGCGTGCGCATCGGCAGTGCCGGGGACAACGGCGCCGTGGCGCAGCTCAACACAGCCGCGGGGCCAAGCGATGAAAGCCGTTCGACCGCGGCTCCGTCCATGTCGCCGGCCGCACCGTCCACCCCCGCCGCGGCGCCGACCGCCGCGAGCTCATCCGAGTGGTACTGGGACTGGAACTGCAAGGATCTTCCCTCGAGCCCGGTGGTATCACCGACGGGTTCCACGACTGGATCTGTTCCGACTTCGTGGACGTGGATCTGGAACTGCGGCGACAATTCCGACCAGTATCAAGGACAGACGGCCGACCAGTATCAGCAAATCAATACAAATGTATCGATCCGTATTTCGAGCCCCGGGAGCGACGGTCCCGTGACGCAGACGAACCTCGGGATCTTCACCGGGATCTCGGTTCCGATCTCCCTCCCCCAGCTGCCGCGCGCGCCGACGACCGTCGCGCTGCCCGCGATCAGCGTCCCGATGCCGTCCATCGGCATCTCGCTGCCTTCCATCGTCGTCGGCGACTCCGCTGCGGCTTCGCAGGGGACGCCGTCGGTGATTCCCCTGGTCGAGATCGGCTGGGAAGAGAACGTGGCCGGCGTGTCGATCGAGATCGACACGCTCGTGCCCGGCGAGATCGTCTCGGGCGAGCCGATTCCGGCGGCGCCCGCGGGCCCGGTCTCAGGGGACGTGTCGCCGACGCCAGAGCCGGCGACGCAGTGGGGCGGACCGGGCCACGAAGCTACGGTCGCGGCGCCGCCGCACGGTGCTTCGCTCACGCCGCCGCGAGCCGCGAGCGCGCTCGGGGCGGTCGCCGCGGCATCGAGCCCCGCCTCGCAGGAGGCGGCGCCTCGATCGAAGCCAAGGCCCTCGCCGCGCTGGACGCCGAGCGAAGGGCCGTCTCCCCGGGCGCCCGCGACGGCGCCCAGCGGTGCGAGCGCCGCCTCCGCAGCCGGAGGTGGCGGCTCGTCGGGCGGGCTTCCGATCTTCCTTGCACTTCCGTTCGTCGCCGTGCTGCTCGATCTGGCCCGGCGCGTCGCACTCGAACGTGCGACGTGGCCGTCCGGGCACCGGCGGCGCGTCCCCGACACGCCCGGCTAGCGCTCCTTCCGACCCTGTCAGCCGTGGAACGCCGGTTCCACGACACAACGTCTGGAAGGAGCAACAACTCGATGAAACGACTCTGGACGCTCCTCGTGACGGCAACGCTCGCGCTGTGCTTCAGCGTGGGGCAGGCCGCCGCGGAGGAGTCCGACCCGGGCGCCGCACAGGCCGCCGGCCAGTCCGCCGCGAGCGGACAGGAGGCCGACGGCAGCGGCGACGCCTATCAGGGCGGGGCAACGAACCGGACGTTCGACATCCGGGTACTGAGCCCCGGCTCGAGTGGTGACGTCACGCAGTCGAACTCGACGACTGCCGTCGGCATCGCCGCGAACGACAACGACACGAAGCAGGACACCGATCAAACGCAGGCAGGCGGGGGATCGGGATCCGACTACACCCAGGTCGCCGGACAGGAGGCCAAGAGCACGCAGGACGCCGACGCGGACGCGACGGCGAAGCAGATCGCCCCGACGAACGAGGCGTTCTCGATCCGCGTGCTCAGCCCTGGCGACAACGGTGACGTGAACCAGTCGAACTCGGCGACCGCCGGCGCGCTCGCTGCGAACGACAACGACACGAAGCAGGACACCGATCAGACGCAAGCAGGCGGAGGATCGGGATCCGACTACACGCAGATCGCTGGCCAGGCGGCTGCAAACCACCAGAACGCCGACGCCGACGCGACGGCCGTTCAACTCCACCCGAGCAACACGGCGGGATCGATCCGGGTTCTCAGCCCGGGCAACGACGGTGACGTCACGCAGTCGAACAGCACGACCGCGCTCGCGGCCGGACTGAACGACAACGAGACGAAGCAGTCGATCGACCAGTCGCAGGGAAGCCGCCGCGGCGCCGGCGAAGACGTCGGAGCCGTACGCGAAGGAGCAGGACGGCAAGAGCAAGGGCTCGGACTACACGCAGGTCGCCGGGCAGGAGTCCACCTCGAAGCAGAAGGCGGACGCCGACGCGACGGCCGTGCAGGTGAAGCCGAGCAACACGGCGGGGTCGATCCGGGTCCTGAGCCCGGGCAACGGCGGCAACGTCACGCAGTCGAACGACGCGACCGCAGTCGGGATCGCGAAGAACGACAACGAGACGAAGCAGTCGATCGACCAGACGCAGCCTGGTGGGTACGGCTCCGACTACACGCAGATCGCGGGGCAGAAGGCCAAGAACGAGCAGAAGGCCGACGCCGACGCGACCGCCGTGCAGATCAAGCCGGAGAACACCGCCGGGTCGATCCGGGTCCTGAGCCCGGGGCACGACGGCGACGTCGACCAGTCGAACAGCACGACCGCGATCGCGGCCGGGCTCAACGACAACGAGACGAAGCAGTCGATCGACCAGACCCAGGGCTCTGCGTCGAAGGAGAGGGCACCCGAGGCCAAGGAGAGGGTCGTCGAGGACGGCCACATGGACAAGGGCGGCTCCTACACGCAGATCGCCGGCCAGAAGGCCGACAACGAGCAGAAGGCCGACGCCGACGCGACGGCCGTGCAGTGGAAGCCCAGCAACACGACGGGCTCGATCCGCGTGCTCAGCCCCGGTGACGGCGGCGACGTCACGCAGTCGAACGACGCGACCGCAGTCGGGATCGCGAAGAACGACAACGAGACGAAGCAGTGGCTGGACCAGACGCAAGGCTCGGGATCCATGGCGGCGAAGGCACCCGAGTCCGAGCACGCCAAGAAGGACGGCTACTCGGACAAGGGCTCCTCGTACACCCAGATCGCCGGGCAGAAGGCCGATTCGGATCAGAAGGCGTTCGCGGACGCGACGGCGGTGCAGGTCAAGCCGTCGAACGAGAACTCCTCGATCCGGGTGGGCTCGAAGGGCGACGACGGCGACGTCACGCAGTCGAACGACGCGACCGCACTCGGGATCGCGAAGAACGACAACGAGACGAAGCAGTCGATCGACCAGGTCCAGGGCGGCGGCTCCGGGTCCGACTACCTGCAGGTGGCGGGCCAGGAGGCGAAGAACGACCAGAAGGCGGACGCCGACGCGTTCGCGCTCCAGGTCAAGCCGTCCAACGAGAACGCCCCCGTCCGCGTCCTCTCGAAGGGCGACGACGGTGACGTCTCGCAGTCCAACAGCACGACCGCGATCGCGGCCGCGCTGAACGACAACGACACGAAGCAGTCGATCGACCAGACCCAGGGCGGCGGTCGGGGCCACGGCGCCGACTACGTCCAGATCGCCGGACAGGGCTCGTGGAGCAAGCAGGATGCCGACGCGGACGCGAAGGCCATCCAGCTCGGCGCCTCGAACGAGAACGCGCCCGTGCGCGTCCTCAGCCCGGACCATGGCCGCAAGAAGAGCGACCACGGCCGCAAGAAAGGCGACGACGGCCGCAAGAAGGGTGGGTCGGTCGAGCAGTCCAACGACGTGACGGCACTCGCCGTCGGGCTGAACGCGAACGAGACCCGGCAGTACCTCGACCAGACGCAGGTGGGCTCAGGCCCGTTGTACCTGCAGGTCGGCGGCCAGGGCTCGTGGACCGATCAGCGCGCCGGAGCGATGACCCTCGCGCTGCAAGGAGGGATGAAGAAGAAGAAGCACACGCGCAAGTGACCATGTGGTCGGGTGGTCGCCGGGACACCGGCGACCACCCGAACCGCGGCATGCATTGACCAGACAAGCAACACGGCGTACCGTGCGGGAGGAAGGGAGAGGCGAATGGCCCCGAGGACGTCGTCTCTGCGGCAGCGGCACTCGCGTGCGGCCCTCACCGCATGCGCCGTCCTCGCTGCGCTGACGTCCACCGGCGCGGCCCTCGGTGCGGGTGGGGCACCGCTGCCCGAGCCCGACGCCCCGCCGCCGACCCAGTACACAGAGAGCGTTAAGGAGCCAACGGCGAAGACGTCGACGACCACGTCGAGCAGCACCGACGCGCCGGCCCAGCCCAAGACGAGCGCGACCCCGAGCCCCGATCCGCCGGTCTCCGCGGAGACTGCGACGCGCACGGCACCTGCGCCCGCGCCGGTGCGCACCGCTCCCGTGGCGGCGACGCCCGTCCCGCCGGCGGCGTCCCAACCGGCCGTGTCCCGGCCCGCGCCGACGACGACGACACGCGCGAACCGCACCATCCCGAAGCCCAAGCCCAAGCCGAAGCCAAAGCCGAAGCCAAGGCAGCCGCCCCGGCTCGGCCGCGCGCGACACCACCCGTTCTGCGTCCCCCGCACGACGTCCGTCGTCTCGGACTGCCGCTCGCGCGGCTCGTCCCGGTCACGGGCGACGAGTCGACGCGTGCGGCGCTGCTCGTCGCCGCGGCGGTGCTGCTCGCCGCATCCGGAGCCGGCAGCCTGACGGTCGGCCTCAGCGTGCGGCGACTCGCGAGAGGAGCATGATGGCCGTCCGGCTGCTGTGCCTCGTCGTCTTCATCCTCGCCGCCGGCGGCTCCGTGCCGGAGACCGCCGCCGCGGCTCCCGGCCCACCGGGCGCCTCCTGCAACGGCGGCGGCTGCGGCGGCTGGTTCCGGTCGAACGTGACCGTGTCCTGGTCGTACGACCCGACGGGCGTGACGGGCACTACCGGCTGCGGCGCGGGCGTGATCACGGAGGACACCGGAGGCGCCACCTTCGTCTGCACGGTCAACTACGGCGGCCCGTTCTACGGCAACAGCGTCACGGTACGGAAGGACTCGAGCCCGCCCGGCGTGACCGGCTCGCTTGCCCGTGACCCGGACGGGAACGGCTGGTACACCCAGCCCGTCGCGTTCTCGTTCAGCGGCGACGGCGGACCTTCTGGCATCGCGTCGTGCAGCTCGGGCACGTACGGCGGTCCGGACGGCGGCGCCGTCTCCATCGGCGGGAGCTGCACCGACGGCGCCGGCAACGCCGGCTCGAGCTCCTTGACGATCAAGTACGACGCTACGCCGCCCGAGGTGACGGCGGCCCCGGAGCGACAACCGGACGCGGCCGGGTGGTACAACCACGCCGTCAAGGTCGTGTTCACGGGCAAGGACGGGGGCTCCGGAATCGCCCAGTGCACGGACCCCGTCACGTACGGCGGCCCGGACGCGAACCCGGCCAAGATCGTCGGCCAGTGCCGCGACGCCGCCGGTCACCTGAGCGCCCCGACGACGCTCGAGCTGAAGTACGACGGGACGAAGCCGGCGCGCCCGAACGTTCGGTCGGCGCACCGCGGGACAGCGATCGCGCTCTCATGGACCCGCCCGGCGGACGTCGTGCGCTCTGTCGTGATCCGGGTCCCCGGCCCGAAGGGGAAGAAGCCGGGCGTCGTCTACGACGGGAAGGCGAACACGCACGTCGACCGGAAGATCACGCCGGGGGCGCGCTACTGGTACGAGGTGCGCCTGTACGACCAGGCGGGCAACGTCGCCGCCACGGCGGTCGGGCTCAAGCCGGGCGCCGGCATCTTCTCTCCGGTCGAGGGCGACGTCGTCAAGCGCCCGCCGGTCGTCAACTGGGCGAAGGTGCCGAAGGCGCGCTTCTACAACGTCCAGCTGTGGCGGGGGGACCTGAAGCTGCTCACGATGTGGCCGAGGTCGACCAAGCTGGCGCTCCACTCGTCCTGGACGTTCGGCGGCAAGAAGCAGCGGCTGCGCCCGGGGCGCTACCGACTCTTCGTCTGGCCCGCGTTCGGGACCGCGAAGACGCCTCGCTACGGCAAGGCCGTCGGGCAGGTCTCCTTCGTCGTCAGGCGTTGATGGCCTGAAGCTTCGCGAGGAGGTGCTTGACGCTCCGAAGGAGGTCCGCCTCCTCGTGGCCGAAGTCGTCGAGGTATGACCGGACCGCAGCCAGGAGGAGCCGGAGCTCCTCGTCGGTGAGCTCTAGGGTCTTCATGGGGCGAGCGTACTCAGTGTCGTCCGTCACGCGGCGCGCGCGGCGCGGACGAACGCGTCGAGCGCCACCGCCTCGCCGTCGTCGAGCGTCACCGTCCGCTCGACCGTTTCCGCCCGCTCCACCACGAGGCCGTCGAGGTTCGCGACGACGTCCGCCGGCGTGAACAGCACGGACGGGTCGCGCGGCCCGCCGTGGCCGTCGGTCAGGTTCCGCGTGTCGTGCCCGAGCACGATCAGCGCTCCCCCGGGCGCCACGGCCCGCGCGGCACTTCGGAGGGCACGCGCGAGCTCGTCGTGCGGCAGCTGGAGGTAGAGCACCGCGACGAGGTCGAAGGCGCCGGGCGGCGGCTCGTGCACGAGCACGTCGGCTGCCACCCACTCGACCTCGACGCCCCGGGCGCGGGCGAGCTCCGCAGCCTTCCCGAGGGCGACCTCGGAGAAGTCGATACCCCTCACGCGCCAGCCCTGCTCGGCGAGCCACACGGCGTTACGGCCCTCGCCGCACGCGACGTCGAGCGCGCGGCCCGGCTCGATGCCTGCGACCTCGGCCGCGAAGAGCCGGTTCGGCTGGGCCGTCCAGAGAAGCTCCTTCTCCGCGTAGCGCGCGTCCCAGTCCTCCCGCGCGAAGCCGGGGCGCACCGAAGAAGCGGGTCGCTGATGCTCGGTCATGCCTGGGACCGTAGCTCAGCGCTCGAGCGCGACGGCCGCCGTCTCCGCCATCAGCGGCACGGCCGTCTCGAACGCGGCTGCGCGGGAGTCCTCGGCACCGAGCTCGCCCCGGCTGAACCGGCCGTAGATCGCCTCGCAGAACACGGCGGCCTTCCAGAGCGCGAGCGCCTCGAACCAGCCGAGCGACCCGATCTCGCGGCCGCTCCGTTCGGAGTACCGCGCGACGAGGTCGGCCCGCGTCGGGAACCCCTCGAGCGCCGTGACCGGAGACACGCCCAGCGGGCTCTGCTCACCACCCGGCTCGGCGTAGGTGGCGAGGAGGTAGCCGAGGTCGGCCCTCGGATCGCCGATGGCGCCCATCTCCCAGTCGAGCACCGCCTGGACGCGGTCGGGCCGCTCGCCCTCGACCATCAGGTTGCCCAACCGGTAGTCCCCGTGGACGACGGTGTCCGGCAGCGGCTCCGGCAGGGTCGCGGCGAGCCTCCGCGCCACGTCGACGACGGCCGGGATCTCCCGCGTCGCGTTGATCTCCCACAGCTGCGTGAAGCGGCGCACCTGGCGCTCGAGGTAGCTGCCCGGCCGCGCGAACGCGGCGAGCCCGGGGTCGCGGACGTCGGCCGCATGGATCTCGACGAGCGCGTCGACGAGCTCCTCTCCGAGCCGGCGTCGAGCCTCCGGCCGCTCGAGACCCGGCGGGAGCACGGTCGTGACGACGTGCCCGTCGAGGAACCGCATGACGTAGAACGCCACGCCGAGGACGTCCTCGTCCTCGCAGACGGCGACGATCGGCGGCAGGCGGATGCCGTGCGGCGCGAGCGCGAGCTGGAGCCGCGCTTCGCGGACCATGTCGTGCGCGGACGGGGGCAGTGGGGGCCGCGGCGGCCGCCGCAGGACATATCGCTCGTCACCGCGCTCGAGGAGGAACGAGAAGTTCGAGCCGCCGCCGTCCCCGATCCGCTCGGCACGGACAGGGCCCTCACCGAGCCCGTGCGCGTCGAGGAATGCGTCGAGGCGGTCGAGGACGAGAAGCGGCGGGCGCTCGGCGCCCGCCGCTTCGGCGTCTGTCGCGACGATGTCGGCGCCGGCGGCCATGGCGCGATCCTGCCAGGCCGCTCGTCGTCGAACGAGGCCGCTATGCGAACGAGGCCCGGGCGACGCACCGCTCCCCGACGCGGGCGGCACGCGCGACGAACCGGTCGGCCCCGGCGCCGTTCCGCGTCACGAAGCGCACCTCGAACGACCCGCTCGGCCCGCGCGTCACGCGGGAGCGGCTGCCGACGAGCACGCCGTTGCGGTGAAGGGTGACGACCCAGCGGACGCCGTTCCGGTTCTGGTCGACCTCGAACTCGACCTCGACGGCGCCGTCCTCGTCGCTCAGCTTGAGCTCGGACGTCGTCGCGCGCGTGCACGTCCCCGCGGCCTCGATGTCGCCGTCCTTCGCGGCCGCCGTCGGCGCGAGCACCGCCAGCGCTCCCACCACTGCTCCGATCGCACCTGTCGTTCGCTTCACGTTCGCTCCCTCTTCCGATTGCCGTGACTTCCAGCGTGCCCAGCGGGCGGTCCGGGCCACAATGCGACCTTGGTCGTAGGCAGGCCCGCGAGCCCCTACTCGGCGTCCGCGTCCCGGTCGGCCTCGGCCTCGTCGTCCTCCGCCGACGGCGTCACCACGACCACGATCACCTCGCAGCCGCGGATCGTCGTCGTCGACCGCTCCGACCCGCGCACCTTCGCGGTGTCGTGACCGGCGCCGCAGTCGAGGACGTCCGGGTCCCCGTCGGCCGCGAGCGCGTGGAGCGTGTCGTCCCCCGGTCCGCCGAACGACCGGTCGCTTCCGTGCCCGGCCCAGAGCCGGTCGTCGCCGGAGCCGCCGCGGACGACGTCGTTGCCGGTTCCGCCATGCAGCGAATCCGGTCCCGCGCCACCGAAGACGTCGTCGTCGCCCGAGCCGGCCCATGCGACGTCGTCGGCAGGGCCCGTGTGGATCCGGTCGGCACCGGTGCCGCCGAACGCCGTGTCGCTCCCCCGGTCGCCCTGCACGCGGTCGTCGCCGGCGCCTGCGCGGACGAGATCGTTGCCGCCTCGCGCGTTGACGAAGTCGTTCCCGGCCATCGCGCGGATGACGTCCGCCTCCATGGTCCCACGAAGGCGATCGTCGCCCGGGGTGCCGTCGATGATCGCGGCGAGCGCGGTCGAGGCCGCGACGAGGCCGATGACGAGCGCCAGAACCGCCAAGCCCTTCGCTTTCATAGCTCCTCCTCGGAGTGAGTTGCTGACGATCGGCAGCGTGCTCCCGCTCCGGTCCGGGCAACAATGAGACCTTGGTCGTAGGCCTCGATCGCCCCCTGTGAGACGCCCCGTCGCGCAGTTCGCGCTCGCCGGCCTCGTCGTGCTGGCCGTGTTCGGGGCCGCAGCGCTCCTGGCTCTCCGGAGCCTCGCGGACGACGAGGCGCTCCGCGACGCCCGCCAGTTCGCCGTCCTCGCCGGCCAGGGGATCGTCGAGCCTGCGATCGAGCCGGGGCTCCTCGAACGGAACGTCGCCGCGGTCGACGCGGTCGACCGGATCGTCAACGAGCGCGTGCTCGGGGAGCGCGTCGTGCGGGTCAAGCTGTGGGACACGAGCGGCCGCGTCGTCTACTCGGACGAGCCGCGCCTCATCGGCTCGCGCTACCCGCTCGATCCCGCGAAGCGCGAGGTGCTGCGAACGGGAGCGGCCCGCGCCGAGCTCAGCGACCTCTCGGGGCCGGAGAACCGCTTCGAGCGCGGTCAGGGCGACCTGTACGAGGTCTACGTCCCCGTGCGGGCGCCGGACGGCACTCTGCTCCTGTTCGAGACCTACCAGCGCCGGAGCGAGGTCGCCGCGACCGGGCGGCGGATCTGGCTGCCGTTCGCCGTGCTCCTGCTCGGCAGCCTCGTGCTGCTCTGGCTCGTCCAGGTGCCGCTCGCGTGGCGCCTCGGCAGGCGGCTGCAGCGGACGCAGGAGGATCGTGCGGCGCTCCTCGAGCGCGCCGCCGAGGCGTCCGCCGACGAGCGGCGTCGCATCGCGGCCGACCTCCACGACGGGCCCGTCCAGGATCTCGCGGGAATCTCGTACTCGCTGAGCGCCGCCGCCGAGGCCGAAGGCTCGGCGGGCACGCGCGCGACGCTCCGCGACGCCGCGGCCGGGACGCGTGCCGTGCTGCGCCGGCTCCGCACGCTCCTCGTCGAGATCCACCCGCCCAACCTGCGCGCGAGCGGGCTGGAGGCCGCCCTCGACGACCTCCTCGCTCCGCTCCGGTCGCGTGGGCTCGAGACGGAGCTCGCGATCGAGCCGGACGCAGGACTGAGCGAGGCGGACGAGCAGCTGGTCTACCGGGCCGCCGCCGAGGCCCTCCGCAACGTCGAGCGCCACGCCAGCGCCACGTGCGTCGAGGTGACGCTCCAGAGCGCGGACGGCGCAGTCCGCCTCGAGGTCGAGGACGACGGCGCGGGGTTCACGGGCGAGGAGCGCGCCCGCCGGCGGGAGCAGGGCCACCTCGGGCTCTCGCTCGTCGAGGAGCTCGCGGAGCACGCGGGGGCAGCGGTCGAGGTACGCTCGACCCCCGGTGCCGGCACGACCTTCACCCTGACGGTGCCGCGCCGATGATCAGGCTCCTCATCGCCGACGACCACGCCGTCGTCCGCTCCGGGCTCGAGCACCTCGTCGCGACCTTCGAAGACGTCGAGCTCGTCGGCGCCGCGGCGAACGGCGAGGAGGCCGTGCGACTGTGCGCGGAGCGGCGGGCGGACGTCGTGCTGATGGACCTCGAGATGCCGGTGCTCGACGGCATCGAGGCGACGCGCCGGATCGCCGCCGAGAGCCCCGGGGCCGCGGTCGTCGTCCTGACGTCGTTTTCCGACCGCGAGCAGATCCTCCGGGCGCTCGATGCCGGCGCGATCGGCTACCTCCTCAAGGACGCCGAGCCGGACGAGCTCGCGCGCGCGGTGCGCGCCGCCGCGCGGGGCGAGGCGCCGCTCGATCCGCGCGCAGGCCGGGCCCTGCTCCACGCGCGCACGGCCGGCTCGCCGCTGGACGGGCTCTCCGAGCGCGAGCGCGAGGTGCTCGCAATGGTCGCGCGAGGGCTCCCCAACAAGCTCATCGCGCGCGAGCTCGCGATCAGCGAGAAGACCGTGAAGGCCCACCTGACCAGCGTCTTCCGCACGATCGGCGTCACCGACCGCACCCAGGCCGCGCTCTGGGCCGAGCGGCACGGGCTCGGGGGGTCGTAGGACCGAAGTCCGATTGCGCCGGACGGGTCGCGACGGGCACGATCGGAGCATGCGATCCGCCCGCCTCCGGTCCATCCTGGTGGTCGCCTGCGTCGCGCTCGTCTCGGTCGTGCTACCGGTCGCCGCACGCGCCGACGACGGCAACGACGTCGACATCCGCGTCGAGCGCTCGTGCAGCCTGCGGAGCACGATCGAGCTCCGCGTCCGCACCGAGGACGCCGGTCAGCTGCGCGTCGAGGTCGAGGTTCGCACGCCTCGCCGCCGGGGGCGATGGGGCGTCGTGCTCGTCCACGAGCGAAGGATCGCGCTCAGGACGACGAGACGGCCGGACCCGAGCTCACGGTCGTTCTCGCTCAGGACGACGATCCCCGACTGGCCGGGCCGCGACACGGTCACCGTCCGGGCGATCGGCCCGCGCGGCGAGATCTGCCGTGCCTCCGCGACGATCCTCGTGAGCTGAGCACACCGAGCGCCCGACGGCGCGCGCGGCGCCGCAGGCGACGTCTTCAGGGATCTGCCCCGCTGCGGGGGGATCGAGCCGCAGGATTCGGCTACGCCGAACCCTGCTTGGGGGGCAGACTCAGGCGAGGCCGCGTGCCTTGCGGCTCGAGGCCTGCTGTCGCTTCGACCCCGACAGCTCGACCTTCCGCAGGCGGATCGAAGCGGGCGTCACCTCGACGCACTCGTCCTCGCGGATGAACTCGAGGGCCTGCTCGAGCGACAGCGGACGCGGCGGGATCAGCCGGACGAGCTCGTCGGCGGTCGACGAGCGCACGTTCGTCAGCTTCTTCTCCTTCGTCGCATTGACGTCGAGGTCCTCGGCCCGGGCGTTCTCGCCGACGACCATCCCCTCGTAGACCTCGACGCCCGGGCCGACGAACAGCGAACCTCGCTCCTGGAGGTTCAGCAGCGCGAACGTCGTCGTCGGCCCGCGGCGGTCGGCCACGAGGCTCCCGCTCGGGCGCGTGCGCAGCTCGCCGTGCCACGGCTCGTAGCGGTCGAAGACGTGGTGGAGGATCCCCGTCCCCCGCGTCTCCGTCAGGAACTCGGTGCGGAAGCCGATGAGCCCGCGCGCGGGCACCAGGTACTCAACCCGCACCCATCCCGTCCCGTGGTTGACCATCTGCTCCATTCGCCCCTTGCGAAGCGCGAGGAGCTGGGTGAGGACGCCGACGTACTCCTCCGGGGCGTCGATCGCGAGGCGCTCGACGGGCTCGTGCACCCGTCCGTCCAGCTCGCGGATGACGACCTGCGGCTTCCCGACGGTCAGCTCGAAGCCTTCCCGGCGCATCAGCTCGACGAGCACGGCGAGCTGCAGCTCGCCGCGTCCCTGCACCTCCCAGGTGTCGGGGCGCTCGGTCGCGACGACGCGGAGCGAGACATTCCCGATCAGCTCCTGGTCGAGCCGCTGCTTGACCATCGGCGCGGTGAGCTTGGCCCCGTCCAGCCCTGCCAGCGGTGACGAGTTGACCCCGATCGTCATCGAGAGGCTCGGCTCGTCGACCTCGACGACCGGAAGCGGTCTCGGGTCGTCCGGATCGGCCAGCGTCTCCCCGATCGTGACGTCGGGGAGCCCGGCCACGGCGACGATCTCGCCCGGCCCCGCCTCGTCGGCCTCGACGCGGTCGAGCGCCTCCGTGACGTAGAGCTCGGTGACCCTGGCCCGCTCGATCGAGCCGCCGGCACGGCACCACGCGACCGGGCTCCCCTTGCGGATCGTCCCGTTGTGGACGCGGCAGATCGCGAGCCGGCCGACATACGGGGACGCGTCGAGATTCGTCACGAGGGCCTGGAGCGGATGGCCCTCCTCGTGGGACGGCGGCGGGATGGTCTCGAGGAGCTTGTCGAACAGGGGCTGCAGCGTCTCGGCCATCGCGTCAGCGTCGCTCGACAGGCCCGCCCGTCCCGCCCGCGCGTTGCAGTAGACGATCGGGAACTCGATCTGGCTCTCGTCGGCGTCGAGGTCGAGGAAGAGCTCGTAGACCTCGTCGACGACCTCCGCGACCCGAGCGTCCGGGCGATCGACCTTGTTGACGACGAGCAGCACGGGCAGGTGCGCTTCCAGCGCCTTGCGGAGGACGAAGCGGGTCTGCGGAAGCGGGCCCTCGCTCGCGTCGACGAGCAGGAGCACGCCGTCGACCATCCGGAGGGCACGCTCGACCTCGCCGCCGAAGTCCGCGTGCCCCGGCGTGTCGACGATGTTGATCTTCACGTCGCCGTACGAGACGGCAGTGTTCTTGGCGAGGATCGTGATCCCCTTCTCGCGCTCGAGGTCCATCGAGTCCATGACGCGATCGGCGACCTCCTGGTTCTCGCGGAAGGACCCCGACTGCCAGAGCATCGCGTCGACCAGGGTCGTCTTGCCGTGGTCGACGTGGGCCACGATCGCGACGTTGCGGATGTCCGTCCGGGCGGCCACGCGCCGAGCGTAGCCGCGGCCCGCCGCGAAGGCCCTACGAAGGGCCCGGCGGCATGTCGCCCACGGGCCACGGCTTCCCGCCGAGGCCCCAGTTCTTCGGATCGTGGCCCTCGACGATCACCCACGTGTGGTCACGCAGTCCCTCGTGCGTCGCGGCGCAGAGGGCGTCGGTCAGCCCGGCGATGAGCTTCGCGCTCGTCTCCTCGTTCACGCGAAAATCGAACAGCTCGACGCGGATCAGCGGCACGTGTCGCCTCCTTCGGTCGTCTCCTGGTGTCCTGCTCCTATGCTCTCGCAGATGACCCGGCTCGCGCGACCGGATGACGTGGCGCCGTCCGGCGAGGCCGTGGAGCGCCGTCTCCTCGTCCCGCCCGAGCGCGGCTCGGAGCTCGCGCTCGACGCGCTCCGGCTCGAGCCGGACGCGTCGCTCGACCTGACCGACGGCCTCCACGACACGCTCCTCTTCGCCCACACGGGAACCGGTTCGCTCGACGGGGAGCCGCTCGCCGGGGCAGCCGCGGGCTTCGTCCCGACGGGCCAGGCGCGCACGCTGACGGCCGGCCCCGACGGCCTCGCATGCGTCCGGGCGACGCTCGGCGCGGCGACCGACCTCCACGCGCCGATGGGGCCGGTCGAGCCCGTCGTCGCACTCGACCACGTCGAGCCCGGTCGGGCCACGGGCGCGCGCTCGTTCCAGGTGCTCCACGGCCCGCACAACGGGTGCACGCGCGCGACGATGTTCGTCGGCTACATCCCTCCCGGCGCGGCGCCGTGGCACTACCACCTCTACGACGAGATCGTCTGGGTCCTGCGCGGCGAGGGTCGACTCCACATCGGCGAGACCGTGGAGGCGCTCGCGCCGGGGGTCGCCTTCCGCCTCCACCCGCGCGAGGTGCACATCGTCGAGAACACCCAGGAGACCGCAGAGCTCGCCGTGCTCGGCATCTTCACCCCGGCGGGCAGCCCGTCGGCCGCCTACCTCGAGCCGGACGTCGCGGGCTCGTACGTCATCGCAGGCTAGGCGGCACGATGTCCGTGCCACGCGTCCTCGTTCTCCAGCACATCGCCTGCGAGCCGCCAGGGGTCTACGAGGACGTCCTCCTCGAGCGCGGCGCCTCGATCCTTCGCGTCGAGCTCGACGAGGGTGAGTCGCTGCCCGGGCTCAACGGCGTCGACGCGATCGTCGCGATGGGCGGCCCGATGAGTGCGAACGACGAGGGACAGCACCCCTGGCTCGTGGCCGAGAAGCGCCTGATCGCGGATGCGGTCGACGCGGGCACGCCCTTCTTCGGCGCATGCCTCGGCGTGCAGCTCTTCGCCGCGAGCCTCGGCGCGCGCGTCACCACAGGCGGCGTCCCGGAGGTAGGCGTTCTGCCGGTCTTCGCGACGGATGCGGCAGACGGCGACCCGGTCTTCTCGGGCCTCGCCTGGCCCCGCCCGACGCTCCAGTGGCACAGCGACACGTTCGAGCTCCCCGAAGGCGCCACACTGCTCGCGACGTCGCCCGCGTATCCGTACCAGGCGTTCAGGGTCGGAGACCGCGCCTACGGCGTGCAGTTCCACCTCGAGGTGACGGACGAGATGGCCGACGAGTGGGCGCGCGTCCCGGAGTACGTCGTCGCCGCGGAGCACGCGTTGGGACCGGGTGGGCTCGATCGACTGCTCGACGAGTTCCGTACGAGCGCGGAGGAGATGCGGGCGGACGCGCGGACGCTGTTCTCGCGCTGGGTCGATCTCTGGGCGCCTGCCATCCCCGCCCAAGTGGCCTAGCCCGAGCACCTCGACGCCGGAGAACGCCGACGCAACTCCGAGCGTGGTTACCTTTCTCGCGCCGCGGTGAAGAGCCGCGGCACCGGGCCTTCGGGCTGTGGGCGGCGCTCGGCGAGGACGACCATCTCCGCGATGCGCTCCCGGGCGGCGGCGCCGTCGGGATGGTCGAGCTCGAGGAGGTTCCCCGCCGGGTCCCGGATGTAGAGCTGCGCCTCTCCGCCGGGCAGCTCGGCGATCGCATACCCGAACGTCGAGGCCTCGAGGATCCCGAGAGCCCGCGCCTGCTCGTACACGCCGACGATGTCGTCGACCGTGAAGGCGAAGTGCGCATGCGTCGGCGGATCGTCGGGTCGCTCGAAGAGATGCACCTGGAGCTCGCCCGCGGCCAGCCACTGCACCGGGAAGCCGAAGTCCGGCGTCGGCAGGGGCTCGAGGCCCAGCACGTCGACGTAGAACCGGATGGACTCCTCGAGGTCGTGCGCGACGACGCTGACGTGGTTCAGCCCGACTGCTCCGCTCACGACGGTGATTCTCTCAGGTGGAGAGCCCGGCCGCGATGTCCCGCGCGAGGTGCACTGCGGTCAGCGGCTCGCCGGTCGCCTGCCCGAGCAGCCGGTCCCATCGCACCGACTCACCGGGCCGGAAGACCTGATCGCCGAGGAGCCGCCCCGCCTCGCTCCGCCCGACGAGGCCGCCTGCCTCGCGCTCGAGGGTCGCCCGGAGCTGGGAGGCGACGAGGTTCCCGTAGAGATACGTGTGGTAGTAGACGGGAGCGCACGCGACGTGGATCTTCGCGGCCCAGTCGGGCTCCGCGCGTCCCGCGGGCGGTGTGAGCAGCTGATACCTCGACACGAGGCCCCACCAGACCGACGTGTGGTCGGCCTCGGGGTCCGCGTAGAGCGCCCGCTCGAAGTTCGTCATCACCAGCACCCAGCGGGTGAAGACGAGGACCTCGGCCGCGCGCGCCGCGTCGAGCCCCGCCTCGAGCTCGGTGGCCTCGCCGGCGCCCAACCCCGCGACGTCGCGGAGCCAGCCGGCGTCCTGCGCGAGGCGGCCCATGAGGATCGCGATGCCCTCGGTCAGCGTCAGATGGCAGCCGCGCAGGAGCCACGGGAGGCTTCGGTCGATGCCGAGATCGAACACGCCGTGCCCGAGCTCGTGCAGCATCGTGTCCGCCCAGTAGCGGTCGGGCGCGACGTTCGCGAGGACCCGGACGTCGCCCTCGCGGTCGAGGTCGATGCAGAACGCGTGCTGGCTCTTCCCGTCGCGCGGGTAGAGGTCGCTCCGCTCGAGGATCGCCGCCGTCTCGAGCCCGATCGCGTCGAAGGTCTCGCGAGCGAGGGCGACGACGTCGGCGCCGTCGAACACGTGGGTGAGGTCGACTCCGCCCGCGGCGGGAACCTCCTGGAAGAACGGGTCCTCGTAGTGCCACGGCGCGAGCTGGGCGGCGGGGACGCCGAAACGGTCGACGAGGCGGGCGTCGGTGGCCGCCTTCCACTGCGTGAACGGCTCGGCGGTGAGCGCGTCGCACTCCGACAGCGTCTCGAACAGACGCGCCTCGTCCATCTCGGAGGTCGCGACGGCGAGCGCGAACCAGTCGCGGAAGCCGAGCGACCGTGCCGCCTCATTGCGAAGCCGCGCGAGCTCGCGCACGTCGTCGGCGACAACCGCGCCGATCGTCTTCGACGCCTCCCACGCCTCGCGCCGCTCCGGCTCGTCGTCGCTCGACCGGAGGATCTGCTTGATCCGGTTGTCGTCGACGGGCTCGCCGCGCACGACGCCGCGATGCTGGGCGAACCGCGCCTCGACCGACGCCTCGAGCTCGACGATGCGGTGACGGAGCGCCTCCGGCACCTGCTGCGGGACGAGCGAGTCGTAAAGGACGTCGAGCTGTCGCCGCACGAGCCCTCCGCCGCCGTTGGCACGGGCCACCTCGACGGCGCGGAAGAGCTCCGCGTCCGCCATCGCATCGGAGAGCGCGAGCTCCGCCTCGATCCGGCGCTGCTCGTTTTCCTCCGTCGCCTCGGTGTTCGCGTCCCACCACGACCGCGCCGCCGCCTCGTGCAACGGTCGCAGCCGCGCCTCGGCGTCCTCGACGATGCGCGCGGCGTCGCTCACGCCGCGGTCCGGGAGCGGCTTCAGCCATAGGATCCGGCAGCGTGGGGACCGACGCGCATCGAGCCGCTGCCGCCGCCGAGGGGCCCGTCACGGTCGGCATCGTGACCGTGAGCGACACGCGCACGGCCGACGACGACCCCAACGGCGCCTATCTGCACGAGCGGGTCGCGGCGGCGGGCGCCGTCGTCGCGGGGTACCGGGTCGTCCGGGACGAGCCGGACGAGGTGCGCGCCGCTGTCGACGAGCTCGTCGACAAGGCCCGCGTGGTCGTCGTCAACGGGGGCACGGGCATCTCCCGCCGCGATACGACATACGACACGCTGGCCGCGATGCTCGAGAAGCAGCTGCCGGGCTTCGGCGAGCTCTTCCGGATGCTGAGCTTCGAGCAGGTAGGCGCCGCGGCGATGCTCTCGCGCGCGACCGCCGGCACCTACCGGGGCGGCGTCGTCGTCTCGGTGCCGGGCTCGCCGAAGGCGGTCGCGCTCGCCTGGGAGCGGCTCATCGAGCCGGAGCTCGCCCACCTCGCGTGGGAAGTGGGCCGCTAGAGACGTGGGGGAACCCATGGTTCCCCCACGAGCCCCCTCCTTCCGCGTCGGGCACGGACGAGGCCGATTGGCCTCCCGGCCGGCCAAGCCGGCCTCCGGCCGCCAGCGGACGTGCACGGGCAACCGTCAGCGTGCCAACGGTCGCGCGACCTGACGGTCGCGCCCGATCAGGCGTCGACCTGGCGGGCGCCGATCGGCGCGGCGAGGATCCGTGCGCGGCGGCGGCTCCGGACGGTCTCGGCCGCGAAGTAGCTGCCGAGCACGAACGCGAGCGCCGCGGCCTGGGCGAGAAGGCCCTCCCACGTCGGGTAGAGGCCGAGCCAGACGCCCGACCAGTACGGCAGCTCGAGCCCCTCGATCGGCGTGACCGGGACCCAGCCGACCTTCTGCATCGTCTGGACGGTCTGCCCGACGAGCACGACAAGCACCCAGGTGATCATCAGGCCCGTCGCGATCAGCATCTTCTTGTGCGGGAGCTTCCGCTCGAGCGCGACGACGAGGAAGAAGACGCCCACGACCGCCGCGAACCCGACGGCGACGCCCTCCAGCACCGTCCACGCGCCGGCCTCGAGCGTGAGCGCCTGGAGGAAGAGGACAGTCTCGAACCCCTCGCGGTAGACGCTCGTGAACCCGAGCAGGACGAGCCCGGCCACCTGCGCGGCGGCCAGCGAGAGTCCCGCGCCCTGGAGCAGCGTCCGCTTCTTGCCGTGCAGCTCGGCGAGGTGCTCCTGCCAGTACACGCGGTGGTAGAACCAGTTGAGGATCAGGAGCAGCACGGCGATCGCGGCGAGCGAGACGATCGCCTCGAGCCGCTCCCCGTAGCGCGCGAGCGAGCCGAGCACCGTCTGCGCGACGACCCAGGTCACGGCGGACGCGCCGAGCGCGAGGACGACGCCGCCGAGCAGCGGCCGCCGGTACCGGCGCTGCGCGCCGACCATGCTCGCCATGAGCGCGGCGAGGATGAGGACGGCCTCGAGGCCCTCGCGGAAGACGATGATCGCGCTGTTCGAGACGATCGAGACGCGCGAGCCCGGCCCGTTCCCGATGCGCTCCTCGGCGGCCATGAGCTTCGTGTCGAGCGCTTCCCGCGCCGCTGCGAGCTCGGCCGACGAGGCCTTCGCCTTGATCAGGCGGACGAGCCCCGTCTGGTCGCCGGTGCCGTACCAGAACAGCGACTCGACGCCCTGGAAGAGCGACGGCGCGAGGCCCCGGAGGCGCTGCTCGGGACCCAGCTCGAAGATGCCGTACGCCTCGATCCGGGCCGACTCCGCCGCCCCCCAGTCTCCCGCGGCCGCCGCGCCCTGCATCCGGTCGAGCGCGGCGGCGATGACGTCGAAGTCCGCGGTCTCGGCCGCGTCCTTCCATTCCTTCGGGTACAGAGCGGACAGCTCGTCCACCGCGGAGCCGACGGTCACCTCGAGCGCGGCCGGAGCCAGCGGCTTCCCACCGCGGCTCGCTGTCCCGAGACTCGTGCCGAGGCTCGCGAGAGCCGCCTTGACGCGACGCGTCGCGGCCCGGTCGCGCGCAAGGAGGCGCGGCTCGAGGTCCGCGAACGCCGCCGCCGCGCCGTCGCGGAACGTGATCGCCTCCTGGATCTCGAAGTCCTTCGTCACGCGCCCGTCGCTGACGCCGCGCCCGTATTCGATCGCGACGAGCCGGATGAACCGATCGAGCTGACCGGCCCGGCGCAGGGTCTCCTCCTCGCTGAGCGGAGCAGCCCGGAAGCCCTCGAGGCGGCTCTCGACGCGAACCAGCGCGGCCGCGACACCGTCGCCCGTGCGCGCGGCAGCGGCGAGGGTCCCGAGCTCCCGGGTCGCGGCACGCCAGGCGCGATCGCCGCGCTGTGCCCGGTAGGCGGGACCGAGGATCCCCCAGTAGCCGAGGAGGAGCGCGCCCGCCTCCGCGCGGCTCGACGCGAACCCGAGCCGGTGCGTCTCGTCGAGGACCGCGAGCGTCGAGCGGAGTCGGCCGTCGTACGTGTCGAGCAGGTCACGGCGCACCACGGCGGCCGCCGCCGGGCGCGTGAGCGACCCCCTTGCGAGGCCGTCGAGCGCCAGCGTCGCGTCCGCGGCGGCCCGGGTGAACCTGGTCGGCGGGCGGAACTCGCGGACGAGCAGCCAGGCGCGCGCCTCCGCCGGGTCGCCTCGCTGCGTTGCGGCGACGGCCTGCTCGAAGGAGGCATGGAGAATCGCGGTCCAGATCGCCGCGCGGGCAGCCGCCAGGGCCGGCGCGTCGAGCTTCGACGCGGCGACGTCCGCATCGTCGAGCGCAGCGCGAGCCGCGGCGAGGTCGGCCGGGCGTCCGGCGAGGACGAGCTCGGCGGCGGTGCGCGCCTCGCCGACCTTCGCCCGGACGACGGAGGGGTCGCCCAGGATGATCTCCGCCTCCGCATCGGAGAGCGCGAGTCGGGCGGCGGAAGCGCTCTCCCACGGCGGCGGCGCTGCCAGAGCGCCGGTGGCGAGCCAGAGGCTCGCCACGGAGAGAACGCCGAGAAGGAGCCGCCGCGTCATGGTCTACTGGACGATCTTCACCTTGAGCCGGGCGGCCGCCTGGGTGACCTGGCCCGCGATAGCGGTGGCGCGCTCCTGCGCGGTCCGGCCGAGCGTGTCGGCCTGCTGCGGCGTGAAGCGCTTCCCGCCTTTCTCCTGCGCCCGCAGCTTCGCGACGTAGCCCCAAAGGGCGTCGAGCTCGCGCCGCGTCTGCGCGCTCTGTTGCGGGTCGATCTGCGCGATCGACGGGCCGATGCCCCGGTAGATCACGCGCAGGCCGCCGAGGATGTCGCCGATGTCGGACAGGCGCGAGACGACGTTGAACGCCTCTCCCGACGCCTGGTCCCCGAGGACGAAGCGCGAGACCTTCCACTGCCCGAAGTACTCGCTCATCGTCGGCACCATCACGACGACGGACGTGAAGGCGTCGGACGGGGTCGGCCGCCACGCCTTGCCGGAGCGGTCGAGCTTTCCCGAGTAGAGCACGAAGGCGTCGGCGGCGGCCTTGAGCGCGTTCGCGTCCGGCAGAACCTCGCCGAACTCGATCCGACCGTCGCCGTCGAGGTCGGCCTTCCCGCGAACCAGCTCGGGGCGCGTCCCCCAGAGCATCCCCTCCGTCAGGTTGTACAGGTTGCCCGGCTTGCGGAGCACCTTCCCGTTCGGGAGCTTCAGGTCGAAGGGCACGGCGCTCGCGGGATCCTCCTTCGCCGAGGAGCCGGCGTCGAGGATCACGTCGTACACGGCGAGCGACGGCGTGCCGGCGACGATGCCCTCGACGCGCTCGTAGTACGGGTTTCCCTTGATCCAGAGGGTCTTCGCGCGGGCGAGATCACGCCGCGCGGGGGCGTTCTTCGCGAGCGCCGGATACGAGAAGCTCGCGCGCTTCGCGGCGGCGTAGTAGCGGTTCGCGACGACGCTGAAGTCCTTCGTGAAGCCGGTGAGCAGCGCGGTGTGCTGGAGGAGGTACGCCTTGACGGGCGCGAGGGAGGCGGCGGGCGCCGCAGCGCTCGCGGGGGTCGCGCTGGCCGCGACGGCGGCCGCGAGGAGCGCGGCGCCGACGGTGAGGATTCGGACGCGTCGATTCATGGCAGGCGCACCTTACAGAAAAACGGACAGGCGTTGTAAGGAGAGCCTTACACCGGCCGAAGGGTACTCGCGCGCGCGGTAGATTTGGCCGCGTGGCGACGGTCGGCGCACTGCGAACGCTCCCGTACGACTGGTACACGGACCCTGCCGTCCTTCGTCTCGAGCAGCAGCGGCTCTTCGCGCGCTCGTGGCAGTACGCCGCGCGCCTCGACCAGGTCGTGGAGCCCGGCCAGCTGGCGACCGCCTCGGCCGGGACGCTGCCGGTCGTGCTCGCCCGCGCCCGCGACGGCGAGCTCCGCGGCTTCGTCAACGTCTGCCGCCACCGGGGCCACGTGCTCTGCGAGGGCGACTCGAGGCGCGAGACGATCCAGTGCCCCTACCACGCGTGGACGTACGCGCTCGACGGGTCGCTCCGGAGCGCGCCGCGCGCCGACCGCGAGCCGGGCTTCGACCCCGACGCGCTCGGTCTCGTGCAGGTGTCGGTCGAGGCCTGGGGCCCGTTCGTCTTCGTCAACCCCGACCCCGAGCCCGAGCCACTCCTCGATGTCCTCGGCGAGCTCCCCGCGCTGCTCGCCGCCGGGGGGATCGACGTCGACGCGCTGAGCTTCCACGACGCGGGCCGAGTCGGACGAGTACGCCTGCAACTGGAAGGTTTGCGCCGAGAACTTCCTCGAGTGCTACCACTGCGCCGTCGCGCACCCGAGCCTGACGAAGGCGATCGACGTGTCACCCGACGCGTACGGGCTGGAGATCCGCGACCGCCTCTCGACCCAGGTCGGCCCGCCGCGGAACGGCGGCGGCGGCGTGTACGACGCGGAGGGGGAGGTCGAGCGGGGGCAGTTCCACTTCCTGTTCCCCGCCACGGTCGTCAACGTGATGCCCGGCCGGCCGAATCTCTCGATCGGCCCGATCGTCCCGCGCGGGCCCGAGCGGACGTACCGCTTCCTCGACTTCTTCGTCGGCCCCGGCGTCGACGAGCAGTGGCTCGCCGACTACCTCGCGCTCGACGACGCCGTCGGTGCGGAGGACCGCCGCCTCGTCGAGACCGTCCAGCGCGGGATCGCGAGCGGCGGACTCGAGTCCGGCGTGCTCATGCCCGAATCGGAGAAGCTGATCGCCCACTTCCAGTCGCTCCTCGTCGAGGCGCTCGGAACCGCCGACCGCGCGTAGGGGCGTCGCGAACGCGCCGCTCGACGCGTCGTAACCGGTTCGACACGGGAACCCCGCCCCACTCTCGTACCATCAGGACGTGGCGATCCGTACCGATCCCGCGCCGCCGCGGCTCCTGAACCGCGAGCTCTCGTGGCTCGAGTACAACGCGCGCGTCCTCCAGATCGCGGAGGACGACGCGCTGCCGCTCCTCGAGCGGGTCAAGTTCGCGGCAATCTTCGCCCAGCACCTCGACGAGTTCTTCATGGTCCGCGTCGCCGGCCTCCTCGAGCTCGACGAGGCCGGCCTCGGCGTCCGCTCGGTCGACGGCCTCACCGCGAGCCAGGCGCTGGCCAAGATCCGCGAGAGCGTCGTCGAGCTCACCGGGCGGCAGGCGCGCCTCTGGCGCCGCGAGCTGCGACCGTCGCTCGCGGCAGCCGGGATCGAGATCGCGCGGATCGAGGACTGCACCGACAAGGAGCTGCGGAAGCTGCAGGCGTACTTCGAGCGCGAGATCTTCCCCGTCCTGACGCCGCTCGCCGTCGGCCTCGGGCAGCCGTTCCCGTACATCTCCGGGCTTTCGCTATCCCTAGGCGTGCTCGCCTCCGACCCGGAGACGGGCGAGGAGCGATTCGCTCGCGTGAAGGTGCCCGAGGGCTTCGACCGGTTCGTCTCGGTCGGCAAGCGCCTCGTCCCTCTCGAGGCGGTCATCGCGCATTTCCTGCCGATGCTCTTCCCCGGGATGGAGATCGCCGAGCGGGCGCTGTTCCGCGTCACGCGCGATGCGGATTTCGAGCTCTCCGACGACGCCGACGACCTCCTCGAGGCCGTGGAGTCCGAGCTCCGGCGGCGCCGGTTCGGGGACGCGGTCCGGCTCGAGGTCTCGGCCTCGGCGTCACGGGCCCTGCGCGAGCGCCTCGTCGAGGGGCTCGGCGTCAGGGCCGACCACGTCTACGACGTCGAGGGCCTGCTCGATCAGGCCGACCTGTGGCAGCTCGCCGGGCTCGACCGGCCCGAGCTGAAGCACGATCCCTGGGCTCCCGTCGTGCCCCCGCGCTGGGCGCGCGCGAAGACGCCGGACCGCATCTTCGAGGAGGTCAAGCGCGGCGACCTGTTCGTGCACCATCCGTACGAGTCGTTCCGCGCCAGCTTCGAGGCGTTCGCCCAGGCGGCGGCGCTCGACCGGGACGTCATCGCCATCAAGACGACCGTCTACCGCACGAGCGACGAGTCCGCGCTCGTCTCGTCGCTGATCGAGTGCGCCGAGGAGGGGAAGCAGTCGGTCTGCCTCGTCGAGCTCAAAGCGCGCTTCGACGAGCGCCGGAACATCGAGTGGTCGCGCGCGATGGAGCAGGCGGGCGTCCACGTCGTCCACGGGTTCGCCGACGTCAAGATCCACGCGAAGATGACCCTGATCGTCCGGCGCGAGCCGGAGGGGCTGCGCCGGTACGTCCACATCGGCACGGGGAACTACAACGCGTCCACCGCGCGGCTCTACGAGGACGTGGGGCTGTTCACCGCCGACGAGGACATCGCCGCGGACGTCGCCGACCTCTTCAACTACGTCACCGGCTTCGGCCGGCCGCAGCGGTTCCGCAAGCTCATCGTCGCCCCGTTCACGATGCGCAGCCGGATCGTCGAGGAGATCCGCCGCGTCTCGACGGCGGCGGAGGAGGGCGAGAAGACGCGGATCCGGCTGAAGACGAACGCCCTCGTCGACCCGACGATCGTGGAGGAGCTCTACTCGGCGGCCGCCGTCGGCGTCCCGATCGAGATCCTCGCCCGCTCGATCTGCATGCTCCGGCCCGGGGTCGAGGGCCTCTCCGAGACGATCCGGGTGCGGTCGATCGTCGGCCGCTTCCTCGAGCACAGCCGGATCTACTCGTTCGAGGCAGGGGACACGGCGAGCGTCTACTTCGGCAGCGCCGACCTCATGCCGCGCAATCTCGACCGGCGGATCGAGGTCGTCGCCCCGGTCGAGGGAGCGCGCGCCCGCGCGGAGGTCAACGCGATCCTCGACAGCGCCTTCTCGGACACGACGAACGCCTGGGAGCTGGGCCAGGACGGCGTGTGGACGCGCGTCGCCGGCAAGGACAAGAACGGGCACTCCCACCAGACGGCGATGATGCGCCGCGCCCAGCTCCGCGCCCGGCGGGCCCGGAGCTGAACCGGCGGCTCGAGGTCTCGCACCGGTCGTCCGACGCGACAACCAGGATCCATTCCGTGCTCGTCGCCGTCATCGACGTCGGGTCGAACACGGTCCGGCTCCTGGTCGCGACCGTCGGCCGCCGCGTGGCGCCGGCCCCGGTCGTGACCGACAGGGCGTACCTCGGCCTCGGCGCGGAGATCGCGCGGTCCGGCTCGCTCTCGCCCGCAACCGTCGAGGCGGCGGCCAAGGTCTGTGGCCGTTTCGCCGAGCGGGCGCGCAGCGCCGGGGCCGAGACTGCGCTCGTCATCGTCACCGCGCCGGGCCGCCAGGGCCGCGATCCCGACGCGCTCGTCTCCGCTTTGCTCGCGCGGACGCGCCTTCCCGTCCGCGTGCTCACCGCAGAGGACGAGGGGTGGCTGGCGTACGAGGGCGCGCTCGCCCGCGCCGTCGACCCACTCCCCGACGCGATCGGCGTGGTCGATGTCGGCGGCGGCTCGACAGAGGTGGTCGTCGGGAACCGTGCGAACGGCGCGCTCTGGGTCGACTCGGTCGACCTCGGCTCCCTCAGGCTGACCCGGCTCGCGCTCGAGAGCGACCCGCCGTCGAAGCGCGAGCTCGCCGCGGCGCGCGACCTCGTGCGGCGGGCACTCGCGCCGCTCTCCCCTCCGCGGCCCGATGCGGCGCTCGCCGTCGGAGGCAGCGCCCGCGCGCTCGCGAAGCTCGTCGGGCGGACGTTCGACGCGGACGACGCCGAGGCCGCGATCGAGATCCTCGCCCGCCGCCGGTCGTCGAAGGTCGCGCGGGATGCCGGCATCGACGACCGTCGCGCGGGGACCGTGCTGGCGGGGGCGCTCCTGCTCGCGGAGACCTCGCGGCTCCTCGGCCGACCCTTCGGCCTCGCCCGCGGCGGCCTGCGCGAAGGTGTCGCGCTCTCGCTCGCCCGCGAGGACGGGCGCGCGGCCGCGGCTGCCTGAATCTCCGCCTCCGTTTCGCACCCGGGCTCGCCGGGAACTACCGTCCCGTTCGCACCGCACGTGTTGCACGACGGAAGGGGGAGTCCGTGGCCCGGACACCGCTCGCTCAATCGGTAGAGGACGCTGTCGCCGAGATCGCGACGGGGAGGACGACTCGCCGCGCGTTCGTCGCTCGGGCCGGGCTCGCCGGGCTGGGGCTGACGGCGGTCGGTCGCTTCACCCCGGTCGCACGGGGCGCCGCGTCCCCTCGGATCGCGATCGTCGGGGCGGGCCTCGCGGGGCTGACCGCCGCGCATCGGCTGCGGCAAGCGGGCGTCTCCGCGACCGTCTACGAAGCTTCCTCCCGGCTCGGCGGCCGATGCTGGACGGGGCGTGGCGCCTTCGCGGAGGGACAGATCTACGAGCACGGCGGCGAGCTCATCGACAGCGGCCACCTCGCGACGAAGCACCTCGCCCAGGAGCTCGGGCTCGACCTCGACGACCTCGTCCAGGGCGAGGCCGCGGGAACGGAGCCCAGCGGGTACTTCGACAGCGCCGGGTACACCCAGGCAGATATGAGCGCAGACCTCAAGACGATCTGGCAGCAACTCCACAAGGACGTCTCGGCCGCCGGCTACCCGACGACGTATACCGCCTCGACCCCACGCGGCCGGGAGCTCGATCGGCTCTCGATCGCCGACTGGATCGAGCTGTACGTGCCGGGCGGCCTCGGGTCGAGGCTCGGGCAGCTCCTCGACGTCGCCTACAACATCGAGTACGGCGCGGAGTCGAGCGAGCAGAGCTCCCTCAACATGCTCTATCTCCTCGGCTACGTCGGCCCCGGGCAGTTCCGGATCTTCGGGAAGTCGAACGAGAAGCTCCACGTGCGGGGCGGCAACGATCAGGTCGTCGACCGCCTGGCCGCCGGCCTCGCGGGACAGATCGAGACGGGGAGGGTGCTCGTCGCGATCCGACGGACGGCAGCCGGCAGCTACACGCTGACGTTCCGCAGCGGATCGGGCACGACCACGGTGACGGCCGATCACGTCATCCTCGCGCTGCCGTTCTCGATCATGCGAGCATCCGTCGACTGGTCGCAGGCCGGCTTCGGCGCCGTCAAGGCGACCGCGATCCGCGAGCTGGGCATGGGCACGAACTCGAAGCTGCACCTCCAGTTCACCGACCGGCACTGGCACTCGCTCGGCTCGAACGGCGAGACCTACTCCGACCGTGGCTACCAGAGCACCTGGGAGGTATCGCGAGCCCAGCCGGGAACGGCCGGGATCCTCGTCGACTACACCGGCGGGACGATCGGCGCGAGCTTCGGCAAGGGCACGCCGACGGGCAGGGCGCAGCAGTTCCTCACGCAGCTCGAGCCGGTCCTGCCCGGGATCTCTGCGAAGTGGAACGGGCGTGCAACGCTCGACTTCTGGACCGGGTACGAGTGGACGCGCGGGTCGTACTCGTACTGGAAGGTCGGCCAGTACACGCGCTTCGGGGGCGTCGAGGGCGAGCGCTCCGGGAACTGCCACTTCGCAGGCGAGCACACGTCGGTCGACTTCCAGGGCTACCTGAACGGGGCGATCGATACGGGCGAGCGCGCGGCCGCGGAGATCCTCGGCGACCTGGGGTAGGGCGCCGCTCCCGGGCCGGTCAGGACTGCCAGGACTCCCAGAGCGCCGCGTACGCGCCGTCCCGCTCCAGGAGCTCGTCGTGAGTCCCGAGCTCGTGCAGGAGCCCGTCCTCGACGACCGCCACGCGATCGGCGTCGTGCGCCGTGTGGAGCCGGTGGGCGATGGCGACGACCGTGCGGCCCGTCAGCACCGAGGCGAGCGAGCGCTCGAGGTGGCGGGCCGCACGTGGGTCGAGGAGCGACGTCGCCTCGTCGAGGACGAGGGTGTGTGGGTCGGCGAGGACGAGCCGTGCGAGCGCGAGCTGCTGCGTCTGCGCCGGGCTGAGCGACTCGCCGCCGGCGCCGACGACCGTCTCGAGCCCGTCGGGCAGCACCTCGGCCCACTCGAGCGCGTCAACGGCGGCGAGCGCGCTCTCGAGCTCCTCGAGCGCGGCTCCCGGCCGCGCGAGCCGCAGGTTCTCCGCCAGCGTTCCGACGAAGACGTGCTGCTCCTGCGTCACGAGCGCGACCTCCCGGCGGAGCGTCTCGAGCGGCAGGTCGACGAGGCGCACGCCGCCCACCTCCACCTTGCCGGTGCGCGGCGGGTGGATTCCCGAGAGGAGGCGCCCGAGCGTCGACTTGCCCGCGCCCGACGGCCCGACGACCGCCACGCGCTCTCCCGGCTCGAGATCGAGGTCGATCCCGTGCAGCACGTCCCGTCCCTCGACGTACGCGAAACGGACGTCGCGGGCGCGCAGATCCGGCCCCGTGGGCTCCTCGTCGCTCGCAATCCGGTCGGGCGCTACCGTCGTGATCCCGACGAGACGCGCGAGCGACGCGGCCCCGACCTGGATCTCGTCGAGCCACGAGATGAGGCGGTCGACGGGGTCGGCGAGCTGGACGGCGTAGAGGACGACCGCGGTCACCTGCCCGATGTTCGCGTGGCCTGCATGGACGAGCCAGCCGCCCCATGCGAGGGCGGCGACGACGGGCAGCACGTACGCGATCTCCGCCGTCGGGAACCAGAACGTCCGCAGGCGGAGCGTGTACCGCTCCGCGCGGTACGCCTCGTCGAGGTCGCGGTCGACGCGGCGGACACGCTCCTCGTGGAGCGAGAGCGACTCGACGGTCAGCCCGCCGTCCACCGTCTCGCCGACCGTCCCCGCCAGCGTCGCGTACGCGGCGCGCTCACGGAGGTAGCCCTGCGGCGCCCGCTTGAGGTACCAGCGGGTCCCGATCCAGAGCGCGGGGACGCCGACCACGAGCGAGAGCGCCGCGGCGGGGCTCACCCAGACCGCGGCCGCGACGGTGAGCGCCGTCGTCACCGCGGCGATGAGCGTCTCGGGGATCGCGAAGCGGATCGACCGCGCGAGCGAGTCGACGTCAGCGGTCGTGCGAGAGACGAGGTCGCCCATGCCGGCACGCTCGACCGTCGACAGGGGCAGCGCGAGGACGTGGCGCATGAAGTCCTCCCGGAGCTCGGCGAACATCCTCTCCGAGAGGACGAAGGACGAGCGCCGCGCCGCCCACGTCAGCACGGTCTGGAGGAGGATGAACCCGGCAAGCACGGCGGCGATCCGGTCGACGTGCGCGGTCGTCGTCCCGCGCTCGATCGACTGGACGAGGCGACCGAGCAGCGCCGGGCCGACGAGCCCGGCGGCCGCGGCCAGCCCGTGGAGCGCGACGACTCCGGCGAGGGCGGCGCGATGCCTGCGGGCGATCCGCCGCGCGTGGCCGCGGAGCTCAGGCCCGTCCGCGATCGGCAGGAGTGTCGCCATCAGTCGCTCTCTCCGCGGGTGACCGTGTCCCGGTAGTCGGGGCTCGTGCGGAGCAGCTCGCGGTGCGTCCCGACGGCCGAGACGACCCCGTCCTCCACGAGCACGACCCGGTCGGCCTGGTCGAGCACCAGCGGGCTCGTCGTCGCGATCACCGTCGTCCGTCCCGTGCGGGCGGTGCGGAGCGACCACGCGATCCGCGCCTCCGTGTGCGCGTCGACGGCGCTCGTCGGCTCGACGAGGACGAGCGTCTCCGCATCGGCGAGGAGCGCCCGCGCAAGCGCGAGGCGCTGACGCTGCCCACCGGAGAACGACCGCGCGCGCTCGTCGACCTCGGCGTCGAGCCCTTCGGGCAGCGCCTCGAGGACGTCGTGCGCGTACGCCACCTCGAGTGCCTCGAGGATCGTCTCGTCGTCCGCCCGCGCCCACGGGTCGAGCTGTCGCCGGAGATCGCCGGAGAACAGCACGGGATCCTGCTCGCTGACGACGATCCGTCGCCGCACGACGTCCAGCGAGAGGCACGCGAGCGACGTCTCGCCCAGGCGCACCTCGCCGTCGGGCGCCATGCGGCCGAGCCGCGCGGCGAGCGCCGCCGTCTCGTCGGGCACGCGGGAGACGAGCGCGGTGACGAGCCCCGGCTCGATCGTCAGGCCGACCGCGTCGTCGACGAGTCGGGCGTTCGCGGGCGGCTCCGCAAGCGGGTCGGCGGGATCTTGGACGACGCGCTCGACCTCGAGCACGTCGAGCATCCGTCCCGCGCCGACGAGCGCGCGCGTCACCTTGTCGACCGCTTCCGCCGCCGTTCGCAGCGGGATGACGAGGAACGCCGCGTATCCGTAGAACGCGACGAGGTCGCCGACGTCGATCCTCCCCGACAGGACGAAGTGCCCGCCGATCAACGTGACGAGAACGACGAAGATGCCGGGCAGGAGCACCTGCGCGGCGTCGAGCGTCGACTGGGGCGTCGCGACGTCGACGCCGGCCCGCCGAACCTGCTCCGACTGCCGCCGGTACCGGTCGTAGAACGCCTGCTCGCCGCCGATGCCGCGAAGCACGCGTAGGCCTGTGGCGGTGTCGGCCCCGAGCGCGGTGAGCTTCCCGACCTCCTCGCGCTGCGCGCGCTGGCGCGCCTGGAGCGGCCGGATGACGCCGGTGAGCGAGAGCACGAGGATCGGCACGCCGATCAGCACGACGAGCCCGAGGACGACAGAGCCGGACAGGAGGATCACCGCGACGACGACGTACGCGACGACGGCGCCCGCGAGGCGCGCCGTGATGTCGAAGGCTCCGCCGGCGCGGAGCGCGTCGTTCGTCACCGTCGCGACCACCTCGCCGGTCGACAGCCGACCGCGGACGGCAGGCCCCGAGCGCGCCACGTGGTGGCTCACGACCTGGACCATGCGGAACGAGGCCATCAGCCAGTTCTGCACGGCGTAGCGGTGGCGCATGACGCCCGCGAACCCCTGGACGATCCCGAGGGCCAGCAGGACGAGCGCCCAGAGCGCGAGCGCATGCCCGTCGTCCTCGACGATCCCGTCCTGGATGGCCCTTCCGATCGCGAACGGCATCAGCGCCTGCGCGAGCATCCAGGCGATCCCGAACGCGATCCCGATCGCGAGCGTGCCGACTTGCCGGCGGCCGACCCAGGCGAGGAGGCGCTTCGGCGACCGGGTGTCGGGAACGCCCGGGTCGGTCAGAGGAAGGTCGCGCATCCGGAGGGGCGAGTGCGCTCTCGCCCCGGCGCTCACGGACGAACGAGGGGCTTGTACGCGATCCTGTGCGGCTCGAGCGCGTCGGGGCCGCGCGTCTCTCGAACCCAGTCGCAGTACTCGGCGTAGCTCCCCTCGTACCACGTCGTCTGCGAGTCGCCCTCGAAGGCGAGGATGTGCGTCGCCACGCGGTCGAGGAACCACCGGTCGTGCGTGATCACGACCGCGCAGCCCGCGAAGTCGATCAGCGCCTCCTCGAGCGCGCGCAGCGTGTCGACGTCCAGGTCGTTCGTCGGCTCGTCGAGCAGCAGCAGGTTGCCGCCTGCACGGAGGAGCTTCGCGAGGTGGACGCGGTTCCGCTCACCGCCGGAGAGGTCCTTCACGAGCTTCTGCTGGTCGCTGCCGCGGAAGTTGAACCAGGAGACGTACTGGCGGGAGTTGACCTCGCGCTTGCCGAGCGTGACGACGTCCTGGTTGCCCGAGATCTCCTTCCACACGGTGCTCTGCGGCTCGAGACCGCCGCGCGACTGGTCGACGTACGCGAGCTCGACGGTGTCGCCGACCTCGAGGAGGCCGCCGTCGGGCCTCTCCTCGCCCGCGATCATCCGGAACAGCGTCGTCTTGCCGGCGCCGTTCGGGCCGATCACGCCGACGATGCCGCCGGGCGGAAGGTCGAACGTGAGGTCCTCGACGAGAAGCTTGTCGCCGAACCCCTTCTGGACGTCCTCGGCGCGGACGACGACGTCGCCGAGCCGCGGGCCGGCGGGGATGTGGATCTCCACCGTGTCGATGCGCTTCGCCTGGTCGTCGGCGAGCAGCTTCTCGTAGGCCGTGAGACGCGCCTTCGACTTCGCGTGCCGCGCGGTCGGGCTCATGCGCACCCACTCGAGCTCCCGCTGCAGCGTGCGGCGGCGGGCGGCGTTCTGCTTCTCCTCGACCCCGAGCCGCGCCTCCTTCTGCTCGAGCCACGACGAGTAGTTCCCCTGGAACGGGATGCCCTTGCCACGGTCGAGCTCGAGGATCCAGCCGGCGACGTTGTCGAGGAAGTACCGATCGTGCGTCACCGCGATGACGGTGCCCTTGTACGACTCGAGGAACCGCTCGAGCCACGCGACGGACTCGGCGTCGAGGTGGTTCGTCGGCTCGTCGAGGAGGAGCAGGTCGGGCGCCGAGAGGAGCAGCCGGCAGAGCGCCACGCGGCGGCGCTCGCCGCCGGAGAGCGTTGTCACGTCGCGGTCGCCCTCCGGGAGGCGGAGCGCGTCCATCGCGCGATCGAGCGTCTGGTCGAGGCTCCACGCGTCCGCGCGGTCGATCTGCTCCTGCACCGCCGCCTGCTCCACGAGCAGCGCGTCGAAGTCCGCATCGGGCTCGGCGAAGGCCGCCGAGATCGCGTTGAAGCGATCCAGGACGTCGCGCAGCTCGCGAACGCCGTCCTCCACGTTCGTACGCACGTCCTTCTCCGGGTCGAGCTCCGGCTCCTGCGGCAGGAAGCCGACCGTCGCCTTCGGATCGAGCTCCGCGACGCCCGAGGACGGCTCCTCGAGCCCCGCCATGATCCGGAGCAGCGTGGACTTGCCGGCGCCGTTCGGGCCGAGCACGCCGATCTTGGCGCCGTGGAGGAACGACAGCGAGATGTTCGACAGCACTTGCCGCTCGGGGCCGTAGAACTTGTCGGCCCGGTACATCGTGTAGATGACGTCGCTGCTCATCGCCTTCCCCGCCAAGCGGGATTCGGCAGAAGCCGAATCCCGCGGCTCGATCCCCGCCTGCGGCGGGGCACATCCCTGAAGGCGTCGGCTTCGCCGCCGCAACTGCATCTGTGCCGAAAGCTCATCGCAGCACGCACAGGCTAGCGGCGGCTCACCAGACGCCGTGTCGCTCCAGGACACGGTCGACGGCGGGGTCGGCGCTCGGCGGCTCGTGGAACGTCGGCGCACCCGCCGCGGCGAGCGCCTCGACCGTGCCGACGTAGTCGCCGTCGTGCGCCGGGTTGTTGCGGATACCCCAGAGCGCGCAATCGAGAGGGGTCGGGCCACGGCCTCCCCAGGCGCGGTCGGCGAGGTTCGCGCCCCGTTCGATCAGCAGCTCCGCCGTCGCGCGGCGGCCGTGCATCGCCGCCTGGTCGAGTGGTGTGAAACCGCTCCAGCCACGAGTGTCGACGTCCCAGCCGGCGTCGAGGAGCCCGGCGACGACCTCCGTGCGGTCGAGGAGCGCGAACTGGCCCACGATCCAGCCGTAGTCGTCGGTCTCGGGGTTGCCGAGCGCCGGCGGCCGGGCACGCGGGAGCGCAACGGACACGCCGCGTGCGACCGCGAGAACGGCCCGGTCGACGTCGTCCAGCTCGGCCGTCGCGCCGAGCGACTCGAGCAGCTCGTACGCCGCGAGATGGCCGCAGCGCGCCGCGAGGGCGAGCGGGCGGCGGCCGACGTCCCAGAACGTCCAGGGCCGGTCGATGTCGGCGCCCGCGTCGAGGATCAGGTGGATGAAGCGCACGCTCCGCCCCCGCGCGATCGCATGGTGGAGGCAACACCGCTCGTTCACGTCGGCACCGTGGTCGAGGAACCAGCGGAGCCCTTCGATGTCCTCGAAGTCGACCTTGTGGCCGACGTAGTGCTCGGCACCGGGCTTCCACAGAGCCTCGAGGAGCGCCGTGCCTCCGTGCTCGCAGGCGTGGTAGAGCGCGTCCTCGTCCCGCTCGGCGCCGTGGGCGATCAGCAGCTCGATCAGCGCCGCGTCATCGCGGTCGACGGCGCTCCGGACGGCGTAGAAGTCCCACTCGCCGTCCTCGACCTCGTGCGTGAAGGCGTTGGCGTCGGCCCCGGCCTCGAGGAGAACACGGGCGCACTCGCGGACGTCGGCGCCGCTCCCGGCCGAGCGGCGGAGCAGGTAGAGGAGCGGGACGAGCCCGTCCACGGGCTCGTCGACGGCTGAGGGATCGGTGGCGAGCACCGCCTCGAGCCCCGCGGGGTCGGCAACGGCAAGGTGCCGCTCGATGCCCTCGAGACCGAGCGCCTGGACGTGGCGGACGAGCCGCGGCCAGCTCGGGAAGCCGTACGCCCGAGCCAGCTCGTACTGGGCGTCGGCGAGGGTCGTCCCCCGCTCGCGTCGCCGGGACTTCGCCTGCTTGCGCAGGTGCTCGAGGTTGGGGCGGTCGGGAAGCTGCACGGCGAACCTCCTGGGGCTCGTTGCGGGATGATGCTTCGTCGACGGGGCGCGCTGAGCGAGCGCGATGCGAGGACGCAGGGAGCGCCCATATGAGACATATGGGCGCGACTGAGGACGAAGCAGCGCCTCGCGCAGCGCGTTCCGGCGACACAAGGCCTCATTCCGCAACGAGCTCCTCGCTGCCCGGGTCCGCGTCACGGGCGGGAAGGCTCGTCGTCCTGACGATCCTGCCGTTCACCGGTGGGATGCTCCCTGCCCCGCGGACGGACGCGCCCGGTCGCGCCCGCAGAGCATAGCCCGGCTCGATCAGCCCGCCAGCGCGCGCACGACCTCCCTATCGCGGTCGTAGCTGAGGAGCGCCTCGGCCTCGCGAACGGAGACCCAGCGTGCGTCGTCCACCTCGTTCTCGAAGACGAGGTCGCCGGCGACAGCGCGCATCCGCCAGTAGCGGACGCGCTTCGGGCGTCCCTTCGAGTCGTGGTACGCCGTCGACGGCAGCTCCTCCTCGAGGCGGCACGAGAGCCCGGTCTCCTCCTCGACCTCCCGGACCGCGCACGCCTCGTCGGTCTCGCCGGAGAGGCACTTCCCCTTCGGAAAGCTCCAGTCCGCGTACCGCGGACGGTGGACGACGAGCACCGCGAGCCCGTCAGGGCCGTCGCGTACGGGAATGCCGCCCGCTGCGCGGACGACGCTCACTGGATGCGCTTGCCGGCCCGCCGCAGCGTCTTCCAGGCGTCGGGCCAGGCGGCGCGCGCCTTCCGCTTGCGCTCATCCTGGAGCTCGAGCAGGCGCGCCGCCGCCTCGCCCTGGTGCCCGGCATCCGCCCAGGCACGCAGGCGCTCCTCCGCCACCGCCGCGTCCTGGTGCTCGCCGAGGACGTCCTGCATGTCCTTTGCCGCCGCGACGAACCGGGTGCCGGAGCGGCCGAGCTCGTGCGCGGCGAGCTCGGCCGCGTAGCGCGCTCGCTTCACCCTGATCCGCGCGGCGTGGAGCTCGTCGTCCGCCGAGCCGTCGTCGAGCTGCTTGAACGCCTTACGGGTCCGCCGCCACTCCTTCCGCAGCAGCGAGGTCAGCGACGGCGGATCGCCGGCGCCGGCGGCAGGCTCCGGCTCGGAGACGTGATCGAGCCGGTCGAGGAGCGCGAGGTACCGGTCGGACCGGAGCGCCTCGACGACGGCCGCGCGTGCGTGATCCCGCTCCGCCTCCAGTCGCTCGAGGAGGTCCGCGCCGTCGGCTGCGTGCTCGCCGAGAGACTCGATGTCGGCGACGAGCCGCTCGCGGAGGACGTCGAGGTCCCGGGCGGGCCCGAGCGTCTTCCCGAGCCAGCCCAGCTCGTCCGCGGATCGGGTCCGACCACGACCGCTCGACGAGGGGTCGGGCGGCGCGCAGGAAGGCGCGCAGCCTGCGGGTGGCGACCCGGAGCTGGTGGAGGTCCTCGGGGTCCGAGCCGAGCCGCGTCCCCGGGTCGTGCAGGAGCAGCTGGCGGACCTGCTCGTCGAGCGCGACGCCGAGCGCGGCGAGCGCCGGCGCGTCGGGAGGAGGCGTCGGGGCCGCGGGCGGAACGTCGAGCTCGAGCGCCCGGAAGAGCTTCGGCCGGAGCTCGGCGGACGATGTCGCGCCCGCGCGGCGAAGCTGCTTCGCGAGGCGGCGGAGCGAGTCCTCGTCGCCGCCGACGAGCTCGACCTCCAGCTCGCGAAAGCGACGGGTGACGCGCTGGCCGACGAGGACGGAGACGGCGTCCTCGACGATCTCGGCGCCGTCCGCGAGGACTCCCTGGCGCCGCGTCTTCAGCCGCGCGACCGGCACCACCTCGCGACCACGGAGGTACGCGACGAGAAGCCCGAGCATCTCGACCGGCGGCCGCGCGGGCGGGCCGGGCTGCTCGAGCTCGATCCGCGCGGCACCACGGGGGAGCTTCAGCTGCCAGAGCCCCGCACCGTCCTCCACGCGGCGCCGGAACGTGATCCCGTGCCGTGCGAGCGCGAGGTCGGGCGTGTCGTGGTAGGTGGAGACGAACGTGCGCAGCGGCAGCAGCTCGCCGCCGAGCTCGGGAAGCACGAACCCCGCGCCCGGCTCGAGCTTCAGCTCCCGCTCGACGGTCTCCTTCACGTGGTCGAGCGTATCCCCGCGCGAACGACCGCGCGGCCGCAGCGCGTTTTCGGATGTCTCGTTTCGGTTAACGTGCGCGCCCGTGCGCATCTCGTTCACGCCGAAGACGGGCGAGTTCTACGTCCTCTTCGCCCGCGCCGCGCAGAACGCGCTCCAGGTGGCGCGCCTCGTCGACCTCCGGTTTCGGGAGCATCCGAGCTCGGGAATCACGCAGGAGCAGGTCAAGGCCGAGGAGACAAGGGGGGACGCGATCACGCGCGAGCTCGTGACGCTGCTCAACACGCAGTACCTGACGCCGTTCGACCGCGACGACATCTACATGCTCGCGATCGAGCTCGACGACGTCGTGGACGAGCTCGAAGAGGCGTCCGACCTCCTCGGCCTCTACGGGATCGAGCTCCCCACGAAGCACGCCGTGCAGCAGACGGGGCTCATCGTCGCCGCGGCGGAGCAGCTCGCGATCGCGTGCGACAACCTGAAGGGCTTCTCCGGCGTGCAGGACGCGCTCGTCGAGCTCAAGCGCCTCGAGGACGAGGGCGACCGCGTGCTGCGTGAGGCGCTCGCGTCGCTTTTCCGCGACGACCGGATCGACCCGCTCATGGTGATCCGCTGGAAGGACGTCTACGACCGGCTCGAGGGCGCGCTCGACAGCTGTGAGACGGCGGCGAACACGATCGCCAACATCGTCGTGAAGAACGCCTGACGGGTCGCTCGTGGAAGCCGCACTCTGGGCAGTCGTCGCGGTCGCCCTCTTCTTCGACTTCACCAACGGGTTCCACGACACCGCGAACTCCATCGCGACCAGCGTCTCGACGCGTGCGCTCTCTCCGCGGGCCGCCGTGGCGAGCGCCTCGGTGCTCAACTTCGCGGGCGCGTTCGTCTCGATCGCGGTCGCTGCGACGATCGCGAAGGGCATCGTCGACCAGGAGGCGATCACGCTCGACATCGTGCTCGCCGGCCTCGTCGGCGCGATCACGTGGAACCTGATCACCTGGTTCTTCGGCCTCCCGTCGAGCTCCAGCCACGCGCTGGTCGGCGGGATGGTCGGATCGGCGATGGCCGCCGACGGGGCGGACGTCGTGCAGTGGGACGGGATCATCGACAAGGTGCTGATCCCCTCGCTCCTCGCCCCCTTCCTCGGCGTCTTCTTCGCGTTCGTCCTGATCCTCGCCGTCACCTGGCTCGTGGCGAAACGCTCCCCGACCAAGGTGAACCGGGTATTCCGGCGGGCTCAGCTCGTCTCCGGGGCGTTCGTCGCGTTCACCCACGGGACGAACGACGCGCAGAAGACGATGGGCATCATCGCCCTGGCGCTCGTGGCCTCGGGTCACCTGAGCCCCGACTTCGAACGGCCGCCGACCTGGGTGATCGCGGCGTCGGCGCTCGCGATGGGCGCGGGCACCTACGCCGGCGGCTGGCGGATCATCCGGACACTCGGCCAGCGCATCGCGAAGATCGACCCGCCGCAGGGCTTCGCCGCCCAGACCGCCTGCGCATCGATCCTTGCGGGCACCGCGCACTTCGGGTTCCCCGTGTCGACCACGCAGACCATCTCCGGCTCGGTGCTCGGCGCCGGCGCGATCCGCGGGTTCTCGGCGGTGCGCTGGGGCGTCGCGGGCAACATCGTCGTCGCCTGGATCCTCACGCTGCCCGCCGCGGCGCTCGTCGGGGCGGCGATGGAGGTCGTGACGCGCCTTCCCGCGGGCGACGTCATCGTCTTCGTCCTCGCGATCCTCATCTCCGCAGGGGCATTCGCGGCGAGGCGCTGGGAGACGCGCAAGCTCCTGCCGCACGAGCCCGAGACGGCGCCTGCAGCCGCCTGATCCGGAGCTCAGCCGCCTTCGAGTTGGCGCCGCTTGCGGCCGGCGAAGATCTTCGCGAGCACGTTCAGCACGAGCACGAAGACGATCAGCACCAAGGCGGCCGCCCACCCCATCGCCTGCTCACCCGGGTCGGGCGACTCGGAGAAGGCGAAGATCGCGACGGGAAGTGTCGGCAGCGCCTGCGAGACGTCGAACGAGACGGCGTTCGCGGCGATCGACGACGTGAAGAGCAGTGGCGCGGTCTCGCCGGCGACACGCGCGACGGCGATCACGACTCCCGTGAGGATCCCGCCGATCGCGCTCGGGAGGATGATGTTCCACGTGGTGCGCCACTTCGTGACGCCGAGCGCCAGGCTCGCCTCGCGCTGGCTCCGGGGGACGATGTCGAGGACCTCCTGGGTCGCCCGCGCCACCATTGGCAGCATGAGGATCGCGAGCGCGAAAGCGCCATAGACGGCGCTCTGCCCGTGGCCGACCACCAGCAGGCCGAACACGAAGATGCCGACGATGATGGCCGGGACCCCGTTGAGGATGTCGAGCACGAGCCGGAGGAAGGTCGCGATGCGTGGGCTCGCGTACTCCGACATGTAGATCGCGACGAGCACGGCGACCGGGATCGCCATCGCCATGCACATCCCGACGATGATGATGCTCCCGATCAGCGCGTCCGCGATACCGCCCTCCTGACCGAAGAGGGGCCGCGACTTCGTGAACAGATCCCAGTTCAGCGCGTCGAGGCCCTTGGCGACGACGGTGCCCAGCACGAGGGCGAGGATCCCGACCGCAGCGAGTGCCGCGAGGATGGCAAGTGCGCCGAAGCCCTTCTCGACGATCCGGCGCCGTCGGAGGCCGTTCGACCGCGTCGTGATGTCGAATGGGTCACCGGGGACGGGCGCAGTCGAGCTCATACTGCCCTCCGCTGCTTCTCGAACCGCCGCACGATGAGCTGCGCGCACACGTTCGTGACGAGCGAGATGACCATCAGGATCGCGCCGAGGTACAGGAGCGATCCTTGCTGGAGGGGCGTCGTGGCCCCCTGGTACTGCGACGCGATCCGCGCTCCCAGCGTGTCGGCCGGGGCGAAGAGCGAGACGTTGATGTGGTCGCTCCCACCGATCACCTGGGCCACGGCGATCGCCTCGCCGAAGGCACGGCCGAGCCCGAGGAGAACCGCCGCCGCGATGCCGGGCGCGGCGTACGCGAACATGACGCCGCGGATCGCCTCCCAGCGCGTCGAGCCGAGCGCGAGGGCGCCGTCCGTGAGATCCCGCGGCGTGCGCGAGAAGAGCTCGCGGCAGATCGCGGAGGTGATCGGGACGATCATGATCGTCAGCACGAGCGCGGCCGGAAGCATGCCCGCCTGGTAGAAGGTGCCCTCGAACAGCGGGATGAAGCCGAGCCACTTCTCGAGCCACGGCTCGAGGTTCTCCGCCACCCAGGGGCCGAACACGAGGATCCCCCAGAGGCCGAGGACGACGCTCGGGATCGCGGCGAGCAGCTCGACCAGCGTCGCGATCGGGGCGGCGATGCGCCGCGGTGCGATCTCGGTGAGGAACAGCGCGATCGCGATCGAGATCGGCGTCGCGAGCAGCAGCGCGATCACGGACGTGACCACGGTGCCGTAGATGAACGTCAGCGCTCCGTACTCGTCCTGGACGGGGTTCCAGGCCTCGGTCCAGACGAAGCTGAGGCCGAAGTGCTCGATCGCCGGCCACGCCTGCTCGATCACCTTGTAGGCGATCAGGCCGAGCAGGACCGTCGCCGCGGCAGCGGCGACGACGGCGACCCCTCGGAAGAGGACGTCGCCGAGCCGGATCCCGCGGCTCTCGAGGCTCGGCCCGGAGGCCGCGGGATCCTGTGTGACGGTCGTCATTCGGCGTGTTGCCTGCTCGGGGCTACGTGCCGCCCTGGATCTTCTTGATCTCGCGGTACGCGAAGGCCTGCACGGTCTTCGGCAGCGGCTGGAAGAGGAGCGGCGGGCCGAACTTCTGGCCCTGGGTCACCGCCCAGTAGATGAACTTCCGCAGGTCGGCGGCCTTGCTCGACTGCGTCGGGACGATCACGTACGTGAACGTGACGATCGGATAGGCGAGCGGGCCGGCCGACCGCGGGGGGTTGACGATCTTCAGCTGGCTCAGCGACGTGACCTTGTTCGGCAGCTGCGAGAGTGCAGCCTGGATGCCCCGAAGGCCCGGCGTCGTGTACTTGCCGGCCGAGTTCCGCATCGTCGCGAACGAGAACTTGTTCGCGAGCGAGTAGGCGACGTCGACGTACGTCAGGGCGCCCGGGGTGTTCCGGACGACACCGGCGACGCCGGCGCTCCCGCGGGCGCCGATGCCCGTCGGGAAGCTCACGCTCGTGTTGGTGCCGACCTTGTCGTTCCAGGGCCGGCTCACGGACGAGAGGTACTCGGTGAAGTTGTACGTCGTCCCCGACCCGTCGGAGCGGAACACCGGCGTGATCTTCAGGTCCGGCAGGTTGCGGCCGGGGTTGATCGCGCGCAGCCGCTGGTCGTTCCAGTTGGAGATCTCACCCATGTAGATCTGGGCGAGCAGCGGCCCGGTGAGACGGAGCCGGCCGTTGATCCCCGGGATGTTGTACGGGACCGACGTGGCCGACAGCGCCCACGGGATGACGACGCAGCCCTTGCATGCGTCCAGCTGGCTCGACGAGAGCGGCGCGTCGGAGGCGCCGAAGTCGACGGTGCGAGCCGTGATCGCCGAGATCCCGCCGCCGGAGCCGACGGGCGAGTAGGTGATGTTGATGTCGTATGCCTTCCCGACCTCCGGGATCCACTTGGAGATCAGCGGGAAGGGGAACGTCGCGCCGGCGCCCGTGAGCGTCCCGGCCTGGCTCCTCGTGGGCGCCGCGGTCGCCCCGGTGGCGACCACCGTGGCGACGACGAGAGCGACGAGCGCGAGCGCCGCCGCAAGGGACTTCTTCATGGCGTTACACCCTCTCCTTCTCGATGTCGTGTGCACGAGACCCCGAACGCGGCCGGGCTCCGAGCCCGGAGGCCGCCGATCGACGCTCGACCGCGAGGGTAGGCCCGCGGCTCGTTGCCGTTGGGTGAACGAGTGGTTGCTCAGTGGGAGGCATCGGTGAACTCCGAGAACTCACCGGTGACGACGAACGCCGTCTGCTCGCCGATGTCGACGGCGTTGTCGCCGATCCGCTCGATGCAGCGGGCGACGACGATCATCCGCATGCCCCACTCCTGCTGGCCCGGCGCCGCGGCCATCTGCAGCACCTGGTCGACGACGCGCCGGTTCGTCCGGTCGATGAGCTCGTCGAGCTCCACGAGCGCGCGCGCCTCCTCGATGTCCCGGTCCGCGAACGAGTCGAGCGCGACGCGGACCATGTGCTCGGCCCGGTCGCCCATCTCCCCGAGGCCCTCGACGAGGTCGTGCCGGGTCTCGAGATCGGCCGAGAGCTTGGTGAGCTTCGCGATCGTGACGCTCTGGTCGCCGATCCGCTCGAGGTGGATCGAGTTGTGCAGGACGGCGAGCACGAGGCGGAGGTCGGTCGCGACCGGCGCCTGCTGCGCCAGGATCTCCTCGATCGACTTCTCGATGCGGTGGTAGCGGACGTCGATCTCGTCGTCGAACGCGATCACCTCGTCGCAGAGCTCGACGTCCTGCGCCTGCATCGCGTTGATCGCCCCGCGCACGGCGCGGATGACGACCTCACCCTGCTCCTGGAGGCTCGCCTCGAGTGCGTCGAGGCTCGCCTGGTACTCGACGCGGGCCATCATCCGAAGCGACCGGTGACGTAGTCCTCGGTGCGCTTGTCGGACGGGTTCGTGAAGATCTTCGTGGTCGGCGCGTGCTCGACGAGGATCCCGTGACGCCCCGTCCCGTCCTCGCGGACCTCGACGCTGAAGAAGGCGGTCATGTCGGCGACGCGGGCGGCCTGCTGCATGTTGTGCGTGACGATCACGATCGTGAACTGCTGCTTCAGCTCGTGGATCAGGTCCTCGATGCGCGAGGTCGAGATCGGGTCGAGCGCCGAGGCCGGCTCGTCCATCAGGATCACGTCGGGCTCGACCGCCATCGCGCGCGCGATGCAGAGTCGCTGCTGCTGCCCGCCCGAGAGCCCGAGCGCGTTGTCCTTCAGGCGATCCTTGACCTCCTCCCAGAGCGCCGCCTGCCGGAGGGACCGCTCGACCCGCCCGTCGAGGTCCTGCTTCATCCCGAGGACCCGGGGGCCGAACGCGATGTTGTCGTAGATCGACTTCGGGAACGGGTTCGGCTTCTGGAACACCATCCCGATCCGCCGGCGCACCTCGACCGGGTCGACGCCCGAGCCGTACAGGTCGCGCCCGTGGTAGAGCACCTTCCCGTCGACCGCCGCGCCCGGGATGAGGTCGTTCATGCGGTTGAAGCAGCGGATGAACGTCGACTTGCCGCACCCGGACGGCCCGATGAAGGCCGTGACGAAGTTCTTGCGGATGTCGAGCGTGACGTCCTTGAGCGCGACGTTCCCGCTGTACGAGACGGCCAGGTCCTCGACGTCGAAGACGGTCTCGCGGCCGCGTCCGTCCTCGACAACGGGTTGCGCGACCTCGGCGATCCTGGCGCTGTCGATCTGAGGCGTCGTCACGCTCACTCGCCGCTGAGTGTCCCGACCGGCCGCCGCGGCATGGGCGGCGGGGTGGTGAACATCCGGTGATGGAGTGGTGAAGGCGAGCGAGATCGAGGGGCGCGCGAGGCGCTCGCTGTCCGGCTCAGCCGGACAGCCGCTCGCGCGCCGCGAACGCGCAGCGGATCTCGAGCCCCGCGCCGAGGCCGCCGCGCGCCTCGACCGTGCCGCCGCGCCTGCGTGACGATGTGCTTCACGATCGCGAGGCCGAGGCCGGTGCCCCGCGACGCGCGCGCCCGGTCGGCGCGGTAGAAGCGCTCGAACAGGCGGCCGAGCTCCGCCTCGCCGACGCCGACGCCGTCGTCCGTGCCGCGCAGGATCACGTCGTCGCCGTCGCGCTCGATCGCGAGCGTGAACGTCGCGCCCGGCCCCGCGTACCGGATTGCGTTCTCCGCCAGGTTCTGCGCGACGACGCGCAGCATCCGCGGCCGGATCTCGAGCTCGATCGTGGCGTCTCCCTCGACGACGAGCGCAACGCCTGCTCGGCTCGCGCGCTCCTCCAGCTCGTCCGCGACGGCCTCCAGCTCCGGGCGGACGGCGACCGCGCCGAGCGAGACGACGCGCGAGCCCGACTCGAGCTCCGAGAGGAACAGCACCTCGTCGATCAGCTCGCGGATCTGCCCCACCTCGCTCCGCGCCTGCTCCACGAGCTCGGTGACGTTCTCGCCCGGCAACGTCGCCATCTCGAGCAGCGAGAGCAGGCGGGCGAGCGGCGTGCGGAGCTCGTGCGAGACCGCCGCGGTGAAGCCGGTGCGGAGCTCCTCGTACGCCGTCAGGTCGCCGCCGCGGCTCAGGTAGACGAGCCGCTCGCGCCTCCCGCCGACGTCGTACGGGACGACGAGCGGGATGATGCCCGCATCGCCCGAGAGGAGGCCCTCGGGGATCCGCTCGCCCTCGCGCAGGCCGTCGATCGACTGCCGCGCCCGGCGGCTCGCGCTGAGCACGCGGTCGTCGTCGTCGAGCACGACGACCGACTCGCGGCTCTCCTCGAGCAGCACGCGGCCGCGTGTGGCGTCCGAGTCCATCTGTGCCGGCGGTTGTATCGCAGTTCGCCGCGGCGGCGGTGGGCGGTGACCAGGTCCGCCGCCCGTCGTTCACCACCCGGTTACCATTCGTTCACCGTTCGTCGCCCCCGTGGACGACGGCGCGACGCCACACTCACGGCGCATGGCGAAGATCCTGATCATCGAGGACGACGACGTCATCGCACAGGGGATGGCGCGCCACCTCCACGCCGCGGGGTTCGACGCGGTCGGGGTCGCGAACGGCGAGACGGGGCTGGCGCGGCTCCGCTACGAGCGTCCCGACGTCTGCGTCCTCGACCTGATGCTTCCCGGGCTCGACGGCTGGAAGGTGATCGAGCAGGCGCGCGGCGAGGGGATCGGCACGCCGATCGTCGTCGTGTCCGCGCGCGGGACGGAGCACGACCGCGTCCACGCGCTCGAGATCGGCGCGGACGACTACCTGGTGAAGCCGTTCTCGATGAAGGAGCTCGTCGCCCGCGTCGGCGCAGCGGCCCGGCGCGGCACCCGCGCGCAGGATCCGCGGCGCGGCGAGGAGATCGTGATCGAGGAGCTCCGTCTCGACCCGCGCAACGTCCAGGCGTACGTCGACGGCGCGAGCGCCGAGCTCACGCCCACCGAGTTCCGGCTCCTCTACGCGCTCGCGCTCGAGACGGGCCGCGTGCTGACCCGGGACGAGCTGCTCCAGCGCGTCTGGGGCAGGCGCGCCTCGCACCGCGACCGCACCGTGGACGTCTTCGTCCGGAAGCTGCGCGAGAAGATCGACAGCCGCTCCTCGCGGCACACGTTCCTCCAGACGCGCTACGGCGTCGGCTACAAGCTCGAGGCCGAGACGAAGTAGCGCGGGGGAACCCTGACGTGGGGGAACCCATGGTTCCCCCACGAGCCCCCTCCTTCTGCGTAGCGACCCGCCGCTAGCGCACATGGCCTCCCGGCCGGCAAAGCCGGCCTCCGGCCGCGACGGCGGGCGCCGCCCGACGTGGGGGAACCCATGGTCCCCCACGAACCCCCTCCTTTCGCGTACCGACCCGGTAACGCGCGCCGGGCCTCCCGGCCGGCCAAGCCGGCCTCCGGCCGCGACGGCGGGCGCCGCCGCCAATCGCCAAGAGCACGCGCCGCGACGCTAGATGTCTCGTTCTTGTTATCATTAGCCTCACGAATGATTCGTGAGGCTACGCTTTCTGCGCACGAGACCGCCGAGGCACTCCGGCCGGCGCTCCTGCGCCTCGCGCGAAACCTCCGCCGGGAGACCGAGGCGCTCGGCGTGACGTCGCACCAGGTGACGCTCCTGTGGCTCGTGCGCTCCCGCCCCGGCCTCTCGCTCCGTGAGCTCGCCGTCGAGGAGGGGATCTCGGCCCCGTCGCTCTCCGGGCACGTCGATCGCCTCGAGGCGGCCGGCCTGCTCCGCCGCGTGCGGTCGACCGACGACCGCCGCCGCGTCGGGCTCGAGCTGACCCCCGAGGGCCAGGCGCTCCTCAGGCGCGTCCGCGCGCGCCGCACGACGTGGCTCGCCGCGCGGGTGGCCCTCCTCGCCGACGACGAGCGCGAGCGCCTCGAGGCCGCCCTCCCGGCGCTCTATGCCCTCCTGGAGCGCGAGCCCGAGTGACGGCGATCGCCCTCCGCATCGGCCGGCGGACGTTCCGCTCCCTCCACCGCCACCGGAACTACCGCCTCTTCTTCGGCGGCCAGGTCGTCTCGCTCGTCGGCACCTGGATGCAGAACATCGCCCTCGCCTGGCTGGTCATCGAAATGTCCGGCTCGGCGCTCGCGGTCGGCGCGCTCGCCTTCTGCCGCTTCCTACCGTTTCTCGCGTTCGGCCTCGTCGCCGGCGTGATCGTCGACCGGTTCGACTCACGGCGCCTGCTGTTCGTCACCCAGGGGACGGCGATGGTCGTGTCGGTCGCGCTCGCGATCGTGACGCTCGCCGACGCGGCGACGCTCCCGGTCGTCTACGCGCTCGCGCTCCTCGGCGGCATGGTCATCGTCGTCGACGCCCCCGCGCGTCAGACGCTGACGTACCAGATGGTCGGGCCGGACGAGCTCCAGAACGCCGTCGCGCTCAACGCCGGCCTCTTCAACGGATCGCGGGTGATCGGCCCCGCCTTCGCCGGGCTCGTCATCGCCCTCGTGGGAACCGGCGCCTGCTTCGTGATCAACGCGATCAGCTTCCTCGCCGTCCTCGCGTCACTCCGCCTGATCCGCACGGACGAGCTGACGCCGGTCACGAGGCGCCCCACCCGCGTCCTCCCGGGCATCCGCGAGGGTATCTCCTGGGCCGCGCACGCGCCGATAACGCGCACGGTGCTCATCGTCGTAACGGTCGTCAGCACCGTCGGCTTCAACTTCCACGTCCTCGTCCCGCTGCTCGCGTCGCAGACGCTCGAGGTCGACGCCGAGATGTTCGGCATCCTCTCCGCGGTGTTCGGCCTGGGCGCCCTGGGGGGCGCGCTCGCCACCGCGACCCTGCGAGAGGCGAGCCCGCGCGTGTTCCTCGCGGGCGGCGTCGGCTTCAGCCTCGCGATGCTCGCGCTCGCGCTGGCGCACTCGGTGGCTGCGGCGCTCGCGCTCCTCTTCGCGCTCGGCATCTCCTTCTCGCTCCTCACCGCCAGCGCCAACGCCCTCGTGCAGCTCGCGGCCCCGACACACCTCCGCGGCAGGGTGATCGGCCTCTACATGTTCGCGTTCGCGGGCCTCGCGCCCGTCGGCGGCCTCGTCGCGGGATGGCTCGCGGAGCAGGGCGGCACGCCGCTCGCATTCGGCGTCGCCGGCGTCGCCGGCCTCGCCACCGCCGCCTGGGCGTCCCGCGAGCTCGGCATCGCGCGGGCGCCCGCCGCGGCCGCTCCCTCGGACGCGTAGACCGGTCGAGGGATCGCATCATCGGGCCGGTTCGACTACGGTTTCTCTTCGGCATCGCACGGACGTGAACCCGCCGCCGCCGCGGCATCCCGGACGTGCGATGCCATCTCCTTCCGCAGTCGGGCCCGGCCGCATGCTCGAGTAGCGTTCGGCCGTGCCGCGGCTGCTCGAGAGCGCCGTGCGGAGCGGCGGCCTCAGAGCTCCTCGACCGACGTGAGCCAGAGCGGGCCGTCGGCGGCGTCGAGCCGCGGGATTGCCGGATCGCCGGGATCGTCGAGGCGCGCCTCGAGGACGCGCACGCTCCGGCCGTCGAGCTCTGTGACCGGCCCGACGACGGGGCTCGTGAACATCCACCGCCACGCCCGAACCTGGCGCTCGACCTCCGCGCGGGGACGCCTCGGGTCGAGCGTCGCGTAGTCCTCGCCGAACGGCCCCGCGTAGCTCGCGCCGTCGTCGGTCTGCGGATCGCCGCGATCGCCGGCGAGGATCCGCTCGAGGGCGCGGGGCATGAGCTCGCCGGCAAGCCCGGCGAGCGTCGGCCTGAGACCCTCCATCGACGTGTCGGCGGGCATGGGACGCGAGCCCTGGGCGAGGATCGGGCCGGTGTCGAACTCCGCGTCCATGAGGTGGACGGTGAGCCAGATCTGGTCGTCGCCCTCGCGGATCGCCCAGGCGAACGGGAACGGGCCGCGGAGCTGCGGCAACCGCGACGGATGCGTGTTGACGACGCCGAGCCGGGGGATCGCGAGGACCTCGGGCGGCAGGCGCCACGGGTAGCCCGTGCACAGCCCGATCTCCGGCTCGTAGGCGCGGGTGAGGCGCTCGAGGCTCGACTTGTCCGCCGCGAAGCACACGTCGAGCCCCTCGGGCGACGACGTCAGGATCGCGTCACGCCGAGCCTCGGCCTCCGCGTTTCTGGCCGCACGCGGCGTGATCACGGCCACCGGCTCGAGACCGACCGAGCGCGCCGCGGCGTCGAGCCCGACGATCGCGGGCAGGACGGTGGAGAAGATGACGGCGCGCACCGCGCGATCGTACGCGTGGCATCGCGACGGTCGCGCCCGACGATCGTTACGATACGTAACGAATTGACCGCACAGCGTCAGCACTACGGCCTCACCCTCGGCGTCCTCACGCTCGCGGCGACCGCCTACGCGCTCCAGCAGACGATGGTCGTGCCGGCGCTCCCGGAGCTCCAGCGCGAGCTCGACGCGACGACGACGTGGGTCACGTGGGTGATGACCGGGTTCCTGCTGTCGGCGGCCGTGCTCACGCCCATCCTCGGGAAGCTCGGAGACCGGTTCGGGAAGGAGCGGCTGCTCGTTTTCTCCCTCGGCGTGTTCCTCCTCGGGTGCATCGGGTGCGCCGTCGCGCCGGACATCTGGACGCTCATCGCCTTCCGGATCGTGTCCGGCGCGGGCGGCGCGGTGTTCCCGCTGAGCTTCGGGATCATCCGCGACGAGTTCCCGCCGGAGCGCATGAAGGTCGGGATCGGGCTCCTGTCGGCCGTCTTCGGCGTCGGCGGCGGGCTCGGGCTCGTGCTCTCCGGGCTCATCGTCGACAACGCCAGCTGGCGTTGGCTCTTCGTCGTCGGCGCCATCGGCGTCGCGATCGCGCTCGTCCTCGTCCACCGGTTCGTGCCCGAGTCCCCGGTGCGCTCGAGCTCGCGGATCGACGTCCCCGGCGCCGTGCTCCTCTCCGTCGTCCTCGTGTCCTTCCTGCTCGCGCTCTCGGAGGGAGAGAGCTGGGGCTGGACGTCCGCCGCGACCCTCGGGCTGTTCGCGGTCTCCGCCGTCGCCGCCGTCCTCTGGGTGACGCTCGAGCTCCGCGTCGACGAGCCGCTGATCGACATCCGCGTGCTCGCCGAGCGCACCGTCCTCCTCACGAACGCGACCGCGCTCATCTCGGGCTTCGCAATGTTCGGGTCCTTCGTGCTCGTCCCGCGCTTCGTGGAGGCGCCGGGCGGGCTCCCGGCCGACGTCGCCGATCAGGTCGACTACGGGTTCGGCGCCACCGCGACGACAACGGGCCTCTATCTGCTGCCGGGATCCCTGCTGATGCTCTTCGCGGGGCCGGCGGCCGGGATCCTCGGGCGCCGCGTCGGCTCGAAGTGGCCGCTCGCGATCGGCATGGGCCTCGTCTCGCTCTCGGCGGCCACGCTGGCGCTGCTCCACGCCGAGCCGTGGCAGATCGTCGCCGCGATGGCCGGATTGAGCCTCGGCGTCGGCTTCTCGTTCGCCGCGATGGCGGCGCTCATCACGGAGGCGGTCGACCCGACCGAGACCGGCATCGCGACGGGCATCAACACCGTGATGCGGACGGTCGGCGCCGTCATCGGCGCCCAGGTCGGGGCCGTCATCCTGACCACGGCGACCATCGACGGCACCGGCGTCCCGACGGAGAGCGCCTACGTGGACGCCTTCACGCTCGCGGCCGTCGCCGCAGGGGTCGCGACCGTGATCGCCGTGCTCGTGACGCCGGTGCGACGACGTCGTCGCGCCGAGCTGGCGGTCGAGGCGGGATGAGCGGCGCGACGACCACCACGACCGACGCGGCACGCGTCGCGGGGGCCGTCGAGGGGCTGCTCGCCGCGCTCACGCGCCAGCGGAGGCCGTCGGGCGACCCGGAGCCCGGGACCCTCTCGACGTTCCAGTCGATGGCGCTCATGGCGCTCGCCGACAACGGCCCCGTCCGGCTCGGCTTTCTCGCCGACGCGCTCGGCACGACCGACGCCACGACGTCGCGGAACGTCGACGTGCTCGAGCGCCACGGGCTCGCCGAGCGCCGCCCGGATCCGGACGACGCGCGCGGCGTGATCGTCGCGGCGACGGAGAACGGGGTCGCCGAGGTTCGACGCCGCCGGCGACAGCTCGAGCGGCTCGCGCGACGGGCGCTCGACGGCCTCTCACCCGACGAGGCGCGACGGGTCGCCGACGCGCTCGTCCAGCTGCAGCTCCTGCTCGACCGGCCGCGGAGCTAGCTCAGCCGATCGTCCACGTGTCCGAGCCGTGCAGGAGCGCGTGGAGGTCGCCCTCGCCCTTGCGCTCGACGCTCGTCCGGACCTGCTCGTGGACGAGGTCCTCGTAGACGGGCCGGCTGACCGCGCGGAACACTCCGAGGGGCACGCCGGCGGCGGTCTCCCAGGTCAGCCGCGCGAGAGCGAAGGCGAGGCCGGGATCGTCGCGGCCGGGATCGTGGCGGAGCAGCCCGCCGACCGACGCGTCGACGATCTCGAGCGTCCCGTCGGGCCGCATGCGGACGCCCTTCTCGCCCCAGCGGATCTCCTCACCCGCCTTGAGGTAGAGGCGGTTCTCCTTCTCCTCGCGGACGACGTCGAAGGCGCCGTCGTTGTAGATGTTGCAGTTCTGCAGGATCTCGACGAAGGCGGCGCCCCGGTGCGCAGCGGCGGCGCGCAGCACCTCCGACGTCCCCTGCTTGTCGGTGTCGATCGCGCGCGCGACGAACGTCGCCTCTGCGCCGATCGCGATGGAGAGCGGGTTGAAGGGCTGGTCGACCGAGCCGAGCGGCGTCGACTTCGTCACCTTGCCGCGCTCGGACGTCGGCGAGTACTGGCCCTTGGTGAGCCCGTAGATCCGGTTGTTGAACAGGAGGATCGTGACGTCGACGTTCCGGCGCAGCGCATGGATCAGGTGGTTGCCGCCGATCGACAGCGCGTCGCCGTCGCCGGTCACGACCCAGACGGAGAGGTCGGGGCGCGCGTCGCGAGCCCCGTCGCGATCGCGGGCGCGCGGCCGTGGATCGAGTGCATCCCGTACGTCTGGACGTAGTACGGGAAGCGCGCGGCGCACCCGATGCCGGAGACGAAGACGAGGTTCTCGCGCGGGATGCCGAGCTCGGGGAGGAACGACTGCACGCCGGCGAGGATCGCGTAGTCGCCGCAGCCGGGGCACCAGCGCACCTCCTGGTCGGACTTGAAGTCCTTCGCCGTCAGCTGGACGAGGCCGTTGCCCGTCATGCCGCCTCCGTCATCGCCGTGATCGCGTCCTCGAGCTCCGCCGCGGTCAGCGGCCGGCCGCGGACGCGCGTGTACGACACGGCGTCGACGAGGAACTCGGCGCGGAGGAGCATCGCGAGCTGGCCGAGGTTCATCTCCGGCACGAGCACCTTCGGGTAGCGGCGCAGCACGTCGCCGGTGTTGCGCGGGAACGGGATTGAGGTAATGCAGGTGGGCGTGCGCGACGCGTGCGCCCTGCTTCCGCGCCCGGCGGGCGGCCGCCTGGATCGGGCCCGTACGTCGATCCCCAGCCGACCACGAGCAGCTCCGCCGTCGCCGTCCGGGTCGTCGACCTCGAGCTCCGGGATGTCGGCGGCGATGCCCGCGACCTTCTGCGCGCGCAGCCGCACCATGCGGTCGTGGTTGTCGGGCTCGTACGAGATCGCTCCCGTGACGTCGGCCTTCTCGAGCCCGCCGATCCGGTGCTCGAGGCCGGGCGTCCCGGGGATCGCCCACGGCCGCGCAAGCGTCTCGGGGTCGCGGAGGTACGGCTCGAACGGCTCCGGCCCCGCCTCGGCGAACGTCGTCGAGATGTCGGGCAGGTCGTCGACGTCCGGGATCAGCCACGGCTCGGAGCCGTTGGCGAGGTACGCGTCGGAGAGCAGGTAGACCGGCGTCCGGTACTTGAGCGCGATGCGCACCGCCTCGATCGCGGCGTCGAAGCACTGGGACGGGGTCGAGGCGGCGACGACCGGCACGGGGCTCTCGCCGTTCCGGCCGAACAGCACCATGAGCAGGTCCGCCTGCTCCGGCTTCGTCGGCATGCCCGTCGAGGGGCCCGCGCGCTGGATGTCGAGGATCAGGAGCGGCAGCTCGAGCGCGATCGCGAGCCCGACCGTCTCCGCCTTGAGCACGACCCCGGGGCCGGCCGAGGCGGTGACGCCGAGCGACGCCGCCGAACGAGGCGCCGATCGCGGCGCCGACGGCGGCGATCTCGTCCTCGGCCTGGAACGTGACGACGCCGAACTCCTTCCGCCCGGCGAGCTCCTCGAGGATCGACGAGGCGGGCGTGATCGGGTACGCGCCGAGGAAGAGCGGCAGCCCGGAGAGCTTGGACGCGGCGATGAGGCCGTTCGCGAGCGCCGTGTTGCCGGTGATCTGGCGGTAGGTGCCGGGCGCGAGCGGCGCCGGCGCGACCTCGTACGAGACGGCGAAGTCCTCGGAGGTCTCGCCGTAGTTCCAGCCCGCGCGGAAGGCCTTCGTGTTCGCCTCGACGATCTCCGGCCGCTTCGCGAACTTCTGCTCGATGAACGAGATCGTCCCCTCGACCGGGCGGTGGTAGAGCCACGACATCAGCCCGAGCGCGAAGAAGTTCTTCGAGCGCTCGGCCTCGCGCGGCGTGATCCCCTCGATCCCCTTCAGCGCGCCGACCGTCATCGACGTGAGCGCGACCTCGTGGAGGTGGTAGTCGGCCAGCGACCCGTCGTCGAGCGGGCTCGCGGCGTAGCCGGCCTTCTGCAGCGTCCGATCGTTGAAGGAGTCGGTGTTGACGATGATCGTGCCGCCCTTCGGCAGGTCGGAGAGGTTCGCCTTCAGCGCGGCGGGGTTCATCGCGACGAGCACGTCCGGGCGGTCGCCGGCGGTGAGGATGTCGTGGTCGGCGAAGTGCACCTGGAAGCCCGAGACACCGGGCAGCGAGCCGGCGGGCGCGCGGATCTCGGCCGGGAAGTCCGGGAACGTCGCGAGGTCGTTGCCGAGCGTCGCGGTCTCGCTCGTGAAGCGGTCGCCGGTGAGCTGCATGCCGTCACCCGAGTCGCCCGCGAAGCGGATGATCACCTGCTCGAGCTGCTCGACCCGCTTCACCGCGCCCATCGGGTCAGGGTACGGGGACGGCCGCCGCAGCGAGGCGGATTCCCCAGGCCTCGCCGGAGGCGAAGAGCGCGTCCGGGTCGACCTCGCCGACCCATCCGAGGAAGTGCCGCTCGGGGTCGTCCTCCGTGCACCCCTCGACCGCGACGCGCGTCCGCGTCGACGACTCCGTGACGCCCGCGGCGATCTCCTCCCGGCGCCGCTCCGCCTCCTCGGCGGCCGGGCCCTCTGCGTAGCCCTTCGCCATGCCGCGCAGTCTGTCAGCCGAGCAGTGCGGCGCGCCGGAACGCGTTGAAGCTCGGCTTCCGCTGGCCCGTGACAGTGGTCAGGCCGGACTGCCAGCCGCCGATACGGCCCTCGTCGCGGAGGAGGAACCAGAGGAAGATGTCGATCCGTGGGTGCTTTCGCGCGTACGCCGTCGCCTGCGTCAGATACTGCGCCTGCTTGCTCCAGGTGACGCCGACGGTACGGTCGGGTGGGTTCGTCTGGTAGCCGTACTCCGTGATCCAGAGCCGTGTCCGCCTTCCGTAGAGCCGGTCGAGCTCGGCGACGAGCGTGTTGATGTTCCCGAGCGTGACGGCCGTGGACGGCTGGCCGCGCGCACCGAGCGGCGGTGGGGTCAGCGGCGTCTCCACCGCCGAGCCGTTGTACGGGTGATGCGCATATGCGTCGAAGCCCTTCGCTCCGCCGGCCTTCATCGCCCGGAGGAACGGCAGCGGCGAGACGGACGGACGGCTCGAGTTCGGGTTGTTGTTCCCGCGCGGAGCCGTGGCGCCGCACGCCACCTTCGAGGTCCGCTGCACGGACTTGATCCCCTGGACGATCGCGTTGCACATCTTCGCGTAGTCGCGCCCGGACTGGATCGTCCACGACTTCCCGCTGCGCCGGTACTGCGGCTTCAGGAAGACGGGGTTGTTCGGCTCGTTCCATGCCATCCAGAGGCTGACCCGAGGCAGCGTGACCCCGTCGGCGTTCACGAACGCGCCGCTGTAGCGTCGCTGCGCGGCGGTCGCGAAGCTCCGCAGGTCCTGCACGTTCGTGGGCGCGACGTTCCAGCCCTTCGCGGCGTTCGCCCACGGCGGCGTGCCGATGATCGAGAAGATGGGCTGCATCCCGTTGACGATCGAGAAGCGCACCGTCCGGTCGTACGTGTCCCAGTTGTACGCCGGGTCCTTCGGATCGGACGGATTGCGCGGCCTGCGCGTGGCGACACGGATGCCCGGCCCCGCCCACCAGAGGTTCACGCGGATGAGCTGCGTACCCGTGTTCGCGAGCTGCGGGAAGACGAGGTCGGGCTCGCCGTACAGCACCATGCCGTCGTCGAAGATGCCGAGCCGCAGGGACGGGGATGCAGAGGCCGTCGACGCGAGACAGGCGGTGATCGCGACGGCGGCTGCGGCGAGCGCCGCGAGCCGTCTACGCACGCGCGGGATCCCTCCCGAGCGACGCCAGCGTGCGGCGCAGGCCTTCCTCGAGCGACACCTCCGGCTCCCAGCCGAGAAGCTGCCTCGCTCGCGTGATGTCCGGCTGCCGCACCTGCGGGTCGTCGACCGGCAGGGCCTCGTACACGATCTGGCTCGACGAGCCCGTCGCCGCGAGCACCGCTTCTGCGAGCTCGAGGAGGCTCATCTCGGAGGGATTGCCGATGTTGACGGGCATGTGCTCACCCGATTCGGCGAGAAGGATCAGACCGCGGATCAGGTCGTCGACGAAGCAGAAGCTCCGCGTCTGCGACCCGTCCCCGAAGACGGTGAGCTGCTTCTCCTCGAGCGCCTGGCGGATGAAGGTCGGGATCGCCCGACCGTCATGCGGCCGCATCCGTGGTCCATAGGTGTTGAAGATCCGCACGATCGCGGTGTCGACCCCTTGCTGCCGGTGGTAGGCCATCGTCAGCGCCTCGGCGTAGCGCTTCGCCTCGTCGTATACCCCGCGCGGCCCGATCGGATTCACGTGACCCCAGTACGTCTCCGGCTGCGGGTGGACCTGCGGGTCGCCGTAGACCTCGCTCGTCGAGGCGAGCAGGAACCGCGAGCGGTGGACCTTGGCGAGCCCGAGGGCGTTGTGCGTCCCGTGCGAGCCGACCTTCAGCGTCTGCAACGGCAGGCGCAGGTAGTCGATCGGGCTCGCGGGGCTCGCGAGGTGGTAGACGAAGTCGATCCGCTCGGCGATCTCCACGTGCTGCGTCAGGTCCTGCGGAAGGAAGGCGAAGGCGTCGTCGCGCAGGTGCTCGATGTTCGCGAGCGACCCCGTCTCGAGGTTGTCGAGACAGATCACACGATGCCCCCTCGCGAGCAGCGCCTCGCACAGATGCGAGCCGAGGAACCCGGCGCCACCGGTGACGAGCGACGTCGGCATTGCGGGCGATCCTACCCGGCGACCCCGACGGGGCGGACGGTGCTTACGAAGTTCTCACGGCGGGGCATGTTGCTCGACCGCGATCGCTGCGAACGAAGTTCATCTTACGAAGGCATCGCCCGGCCGGGGGGTGCGTGCTCGCAACAGGGCTGCTAGGGTCGGCTAGATGGTCACGCCGTCCCCGCACCGGGGCCGTCAACGGCGTAGATGGCCATACATCGCCGCCGCGTGCCTGCTCGTCGGGACCCTCGCTGCGCTCGCGGCGTTCCCCGCTGCGACGATCGGCGCTCTCACCCGGGCGACCGTCAACGAGAAGGTGCGGATCTGCCACTCGACAAGCTCCGAGAGCAACCCGTACGTCTCGAACGAGCCCGCGATCGGGAACAACGGAGACCTCGAGGGCGGCCACCACAATGACCCTGACGACATCATCCCACCGTACGAGTACAGGGACAGGGATGGCAACGTGCATCAGTTCTTGGGCAGGAACTGGGAGCCGCCCGAGAACCAGGCGATCTGGCAGAACGGCTGTAAACCACTCCGGCCGGAGCCGGTCAAGCCGACCATCACGGTCGTGAAGCGGCTCGTCCCGTCGAGCGATCGGGGAAAGTTCGCGCTGAAGATCGACGGCAAGGTCATAGAAGGCGCGTCCGCGGTCGGCAACGGTGGCACGACCGACGCGGTCGCGGTCGACGCCGGCAGCCACACGGTCAGCGAGTCCGGCGCCGAGGGCACACAACTCGGGGACTACACGATCTCCATCACGTGCACGGGCGGAGCGAGCGACGTCTCCGCGGCTGGCGATTCGATTTCCGTGACCGTTCGACGCGGTGACTCCGCCGTGTGCACGATCACGAACGAGATCAAGGAGAAACCGAACCCGGAGGCTGTCGTGCCGGTGCTCGAATGCGTCCTCTTCAGCGACGGACAGCCGGACGTGGCGTACTGGGGATACAACAACACGAGCGGCCACGCAGTGACCGATCCCCGTTGGCGAGGGCAACGAGTTCACGCCGGGTCGGCGGGCAAGAGGGCAGCCGAAGATGTTCCAGAAGGGCCGTCATGTCGGCGTCTTCCAGACGCCGTTCGACGCCTCGCGCGGCGACCCTCGTCTGGTCGCTGTCCGGGAGCACAGAGACGGCTTCCGCAAGCTCGCCGGCTTGCAATCCGACGGTCGAACTGAAAAAGGTCACGATCCCGGCCAATGACCCGGGTGTCTTCCAGCTGCGCATCAACAACGCAGTCGTCGCGACCGGCGGCAACGGAACGACAAGCGGGCCGCTCGGGACCGGGATCGGCGAGGCAAGCGTGCGCGAGACGGCCGGGCCGGGGACGAACCTCGCCGACTACGACTCGAGGGTCGAGTGCACACGCAACGGCACCGTCCAGGTGTCGGTGACCGGAACGAAGGTCGACGGTGAGGTTCGGTCGGGCGACACGGTCGTGTGCACCTTCACGAACACGCGGAAGGGGACGCCGCCTGAGCCGCCGACCCCTCCCACACCGCCGACCCCTCCCACACCGCCGACCCCTCCCACACCGCCGACACCACCGGCGCCGCCCACACCACCGCCCGTGCCGCCGCCGCCACCCGGCCCGTCGCCGATGCTCGACCTCGTGGTCGCGAAAACCGTCGAGCCCACGACGGTCGTCGTGGGCGGACGACTGACGTGGACCATGACCGTGACCAACCGGTCGTCTGTCGCGGCCGCCGACGTCAACGGTGTCAAGCTCGACGACCCGCGCTCGTTCCGAACGAGGCTGATCTCGCTACGGGCGTCGCAGGGTACGTGCAGGCCCTACACCTGCAATCTGGGGCGGCTCGCGCCCGGCGCTTCGGCAACCGTGACCGCCGTCACGGAGGCGACCCAGGTCGGCGTCGTCGTCGACATCGTCCGCGTCGGCTCCGAGGAGGTCGAGTCGAACTACCGGAACAACGTCGCAGCGGCGCTCGCGCACGTGATCACGCCTCCGATCCAGCTCAACGCGTGCCGGGCTCTGACCGTCGAGCCTGGGGCCTTGCAGAACGGGCGATCGTCAGTGACGCGCCTCACCGCCCGCAATCGGCTCGGCAGGCGTCTCGCCGGTGTAGTCGTCCGGGCACTCGGCGCAGGGGTGAGTCGACGCGCGGTCACCAACTCCGACGGGGTCGTGCGGTTCTCCATCACACCGAACGGGCCGGCATCGTGCACTTCGTCGGGGGCGTACGAGCGGTCGCCGCCCAACGCTCGCAGTGCCGGACGCTCCTCGGCGTCCTCGGCTCGAGGACACCATCGTCACCGGCTAGCTACTGCACGATGTCGATCGGCGTGCCGAGCGGCGCGAGCCGACGGAGCCGGGTCGCCACACCGTTCGGAACCCTGACGCATCCGTGCGACACCGCCTGCCCGAGCAGCCCGGGCAGGTTCGTGCCGTGGATCCCGACGACGTTGCTCGGCCAATCCGTGACGCGGGCGTAGGCTGACGTCTCCAGCGCGAACGTGCCGAAGAACCGGTCGGTGGGCACGAAGGCGGACTGGACATAGAAGTCACGGCCCGCGGCGTCTCGGAGCCGAACGCCCCGATCAGCCGCGGCACTGCGAAGGAGGAGCCTTCCGTCGCGGATGCGACGTACCTCGATCCGTCGAGCTCCAAGCCGGACGACGATCCGGTTCACGACGGGCCGCACCTCGACGGCGTCGGCCCTGACCCAGCCGCGCGCTCCGTTCGGATGCCCCGGCAGGCTGAGCCGGTACCACCATGCCCCGTCCTTTCCCCGACGCGCCGAGAGCGCGAGCACGATCTGGAACTGGTGGTCCGGGCGGAAGCGGCGCAACCGCTCTGACGACCCGCGACGAGCGGCCCGGGCTCGGCCCGCACCGCGACCGCGCGAACGAGCTCGCCCGCCGCAGGGAACCTCGCGGGCAGATTCGTCTCGGCAGGACTGGCGGAGCACCGGCGAGCGCCAGCCCGACAGCGACCGTCACGAGGATCGGGATTCGTCGCGCGCGGGCTCGCATCGGGGCTCAGCCAGGATAGTGGCCGCACCTGCGATCCTCCGCGTGTGCACCGTGTCGCGGCCGTCTTCACCCTCCTCGCCGCGCTGCTGGCGACGCCCACGACCGCCCAGGCTGCGAT
>CAWCRC010000016.1:0-107689 GCA_963797805.1 uncultured Actinomycetes bacterium
GCAGTCGCCTTGGATGACGAGGCGGGGCTGGTTGAACGTTTGGCTCGCCTTGGTCCAGCTGCCGCCATTCGCCGTTGCCGAGGTCCCGGGAACGAGGCTCGCACCTGCGCAGGCCTCGCGGGAGTACCCCCTGCCAGGCGCTCGCCTCGCACGCGCGCGCGAGGGTGACTCTGACGCACTTCTTGGGCTGGCTCCTCGAGACGGTGAGAACAGGTGAGAAATGGCTTGAAAAGGGCCACCTACGCTTTCCAGACGCTTCTCGCGGACCCCGTAGGGGGCCTTCAGGGGGGTCAGTTTTCTGGCGCTCTTCGCTCGCTGAGCCCCATCCTTGCCAAGAAGGGGGCTGCGCTAGATCCTACATGGACAAAGGGATCGCGGGCCCTGGGTCACTCGTGGGTCACTCGATCCGGAGGAGTCATTTGCCGTCCGCGGGTCGTTTCACGCTTGCGCTGCGCTGCCCTCGCGCCCAGCTGCCCCGGTTTCGCGCCCTCTTCGCGCACGTCTTCTCTCAGCCCTTCGATCCTGAGCTGCTCTTTCGCCAGCGTCGTACCTCCGGACGAGTGACGTCAACGCAGCCTGGCAGGTCGAAGCTCGAGCTCCCTCTAGTGGTCGCGCAACCGCCCGGGACGACGTCGACCCCTGCGAGGGGGTCGATGTCGATCAATGGATGATCCAGCGAACGAGCCGCTGGCAGGAATCGTAGCCGGGGTAGAAACATATGTTCGGAGCTGATAAGAAGAACGGATCAATGGATGAGCCCCGGAACGACGGCTGTTCGCCCTAGGCCCGACAGCTCGCGAGTCCCACGGCGCCGCCCGAGCGGCTCCTCGCAGGACTCGACCGCCGCGCAGCTTGCTGCGGCTCGACAGCTACTGGAGCTCAAGGCCGAAGCAGACGAGCTCGGTGTGCCCTGGCCGGATCATGTCGAGGCCAAGCAACGCCTCCACGCCCAGGCTCGTGAGACCGCCGAGATGGTCGCCGCGATGATCGTCGGCGGTGACGCGACCGACGCCGAGAGCAGAGCGCCCGTGGTTCAACGGGGGCAGACCTGCCGACGGCCGCACTCGCGCTCTCGGACTCGTCGCGCTCGTTCGCCCGGTCGAAGATCCGGCGACGACCCTCACGACGACACTTGCCCTGATGTAGCGCAGCGGATCGCCGCCGAGTCGGAGGCGACGACGACGTGCCCTCGCCGCGCGGCTGAGACGGTTCCCCCCGGCCTCGCCAGGACGTGCCCGGCCTGCCCTGTAGCGGCTTTCTCGTGGCTCTGGGAGCGGCTCTCATGAGTGTCCGGGAACTGCCGACGGCCGCCGTGATGGAGGCCGAGGAGGATGTCCTCGGGGCGATCCTCTCAGCTGGCTCCTACGGCATCGAGACGGGTCACAGCACGCTCGACCGCGCCGTCGCTACGGGGCTAGAGGCGGGCGACTTCTACCGGCCGAGTCTCGGTGCGATCTTCGGGCGCCTGGTGACGATGCGCTCACTCGAGCTGCCGCTTGATCCGGTCAGCGTCAGCCACGAGCTCGAGCAGGCCGGCGCCGAGCCTCGCGTGCTCGCGCTACTCCACACGCTCGCCTGCACCGTCGTCGCCTTCGGACCGGTTGCGCACTGGGCGGCACTCGTTCACGCCTCGGCAACCGGAGGGAGCACGAATGGGCGTCGATGACCTCGCGGGTGCGCTCGCAGGCGCGATGACGGACGAGGACCGTGCCCTTGAGGCAGAGCGGCTGGCTGCACTGGAGGCGGAACGAGCGGCCGCACGCAAGGGCGAGGGCGAACTCGCCGCGACCGTCGCGCCCGACGAGACGGAGCTGTTGATCGCGGACGTGCGCGACTACATCGCCCGCTTTATCCACGCGACCCCCGAGCAGATGCTCGTCTGTGCCGTCTGGGTACTTCACACCTGGGTGATCGCGGCGGCTCGCTCGACGCCGTACTTGCAGATCGTCTCCCCCGAGCCGGACTCCGGCAAGACGACACTCGCGGAGGTGATCGAGGAGGTGGCGCGGGAGGCGCTCTCGTCCATCGATCCAACCGACGCCGTCATCTATCGCGTGATCGAGCAGCGCGAGCCGACGTTGATTCTGGACGAGATCGACATCGTCCTGCCCTCAGGCTCGGCTGATGCACGAGGCCCCCAGCGGGCGATCCTCGGACTTCTCAACGCGGGCTACCGGCGGGGGAAGGTCGTCCACCGGATGGGCGGCAAGGGCTACACGGAGCTTCAGGCGTTCAACCTCTTCTGCCCGAAGATCCTCGTCGGCATCGACAAGGGGCTGCGCCCCACGCTCGCCTCCCGCTGCATCCGGCTGGAGATGGAACCGGCGACCGAGGAGGAGATGGCAGCGCTGGAGGAGTTCATCCCCGACGAGGTCGAAGAGGACACGACCGCGCTCTCCGAGCGACTCATGGCCTGGGCGGAGCGGGCGATCCCGGCCATCAGCGCGGCGGCCAAGCCCGAGCGCATCCCCGGCCTCAAGCGTCGTCAGGTCGAGACCGCGAAAATCCTGCTTCACATCTCGGCCCTGGCCGGCGATCGGTTCGACGGCGAGTTCCGCGAGGCGCTGGAGAGACTCTCCACAGCCCACGGCACGAGTGACGCGACGACCTCCAGCGGCCGTGTCCTGCTGGCCGACATCCGAACGATCTTCGATGAGCGGGGGAGATCCAGATCTCGACCTCCCGGCTCCTCGCGGCGCTGTTCGAAATGGAGGTCTCGCCCTGGGCGGGATGGTGGGCCGTCTCGGACGAGATCACCGGAAAGCTGGTCGCCCAGCCTGGGGCCGCCAAGAAGCTCGGCAACATGCTGAACCGCTACGGGATCCGATCTCGCGACATCTGGATTCCCCAGGCGAACAAGAGCCTCAAGGGTTACCTCAAGTCCGACTTCCAGAACGCCTTTACCCGCTACCTCGCGGAAACCGGAGTTGCTACCCGCGAGACCCGCGAGAACTCCATATCCACGCCGTTTCCGGGCGATTCCGACCCGCCAGAAAACGAGAATCCTCGCGGGTCGGGAAATCCCGCAAACCTGCATGAACAAACGGGTCTCGCCGGTCTCGCGGGTGGGAATCACGTTTTCGAGGAAGAGGCTCCGAAATCGGCCCCTGAGGACGAGTTCGACGCCCTGATCAGGGAGTTCGAGGGTGGCTGATCGAGCGCAGGTCGAGGCCATCCTCGGCCGGTACCAGCAGAGGGCACTGACGCCCGCGCAGGCGATCCTGATCCTCGCCTCCGAGACGGAGGGAGCGCCGCTCGATCCCGAACGGGCGGACGACGCCGCCGTGCTCCTCCGCGCCGAGCTGTGGGTCGCGGCCGGGGAGTCCGTGCGGACGGCGCTAGCTCGCGCCAGCGGGGAACTCCTCGACTCGCGACGTCGCCCTCCGGGGAGGCGACAGTCCGACTACATCCAGACGAACTCGTTCCCGACCTCGATCACGAGCGGTCCGCTGCCCGACGCCGTGTTCTGCGGCGCCTGTGGCAGCGAGAAGTCGTTCGTCGCCCAGGCGGGATTCGCGTACCCGAGGTGCGGCCATCGACCCATCGCCCTGGCGCGGCCCGTCGCCGTCGAGCAGCCCTCACCACGGGCAAGGAGGAACGCGTGAGCGAGCTGCCCGACACGACCGAGACCGACGAGCTCGAGGTAAATGACGCGCTCGACGAGGAGGTCACGTACGACCTCGTGCTGCGGGAGGCACCCGTCGCGCACACGGAACGAGCGGCGGATGCGGCCGAGCGGATCGCGATCGCGCTCGAGCAGCTCGGAGGCTCGAGGAACCCGCCTCCCCCGCAGCCCCGCATTCCCGTTCCGCCGCCGGCGCGGAGGAGCCGATGACGACTACCCCGACCAAGGTGTGCCGCTGCAAGATCTGTGGGCAGCGCCTCTCGCCCGAGCGCGAGCTCGAGGAGCTGAAGACGTGCAGCCGGCGTTGCACGCAACGTTGGAAGCGTTGGCGCGACCCTTACGAGACCCGCCTCGCACAGTTGCTCGCCGCCGCCGGCGAGGACCGGGTCGTCTGGAACAACGAGACGCTGCGCTCGAGACTTGGGCTCGACCGGCAGGCGACGGGGGAGCGGTTACTCCAACTCGCCAGGGCGCGGCAGTGGGAGGTCGCGTGGGATCGCCGCGGCTTTTTGAAGGCGATCGCCCCCGTCTCGCTCGAGCGGCGCAAGTACCTCGTGCAGCGTGAGGTGATCCCAGAGGTGCCCCGCTGACTCCACGCGAAAAGCTGCTCGGTACCTTCGCGCCCGAGCTCGTCGCGGCGATCGAGGCATTCGTCGACGACGCGGTCGAGCGCCGTCTGCCCAGCCCGAGCGACTGCTCGTGACCGTGCCCGAGTTCGCGCAGCGGGTCGGGCTCTCGCCCCAGTCGGTCTACCGGCACATCAACCTCGGCCATCTCGAGGCCGTCCGGGTCGGTGGTCGAATCCTGCTCAGGGTCGACCGAGTCGAGCGGCTGAACGGCAAAGCAGACTCCTTCGGAGTCTGTCCCTAACGGACAGGACCAGTTACAATGACCGGGCCGTTCACCCACATCACACCGCCGGGATGGCAACCGGCAGAAGGAGCATCCATGATGCAGGACAACCGCCGGACCCGGTCCAGTTCCGGGGTCAGAAGATCGCCGGTCTCTTCCAGCGACAACGCTCGACGGGGCCGGTCTACGAGGCTCGCGTCCGCGTCAACGGCGAGCTTCGCCGCGAGACGTTCGACCACGCGAAGACCGCCGCCGAGGCTTTCGCGGCGCTCGATGCGTTCAAGACCGCGCTTCGCAACGGTCACCCCTCGGTCCAGTCGAAGCGGAACGGCCTCACCCTGGCCGACGCCTACGCCGTCTACGTCGAGCGGCTCGGAGCAGGACGGCCGTGCGGCGACCACGCTGATGAACGTCGGCTTCCGCTGGCGGCATCTGAGCGACCTCCACTCCTGGCCGCTCGCCTCAATCTCACGAGGTGACGCGGCCGACCTGATCCGCGCCCTCCGCAAGCGGGGCATGGCCGGCTCCTCCGTCCGCTCGGTCTGGGCGCTCGGCTCGGCCGTCTTCAACCTCGCCATCGAGCACGAGTTCGACGGGATCACCGTCAACCCGTTCGCCCTCGTGAAGAAGCTACTGCCGCCGAAGAACACGGGAGCCAAGCGCGAGCTCACCCCGAGCCTCGTCCACACGCTGCTCGACGTGGCGACCGAGCGGCAGGCACCCCTGCTGGCCCTGCTCGGGCTTCAGGGCCTGCGGATCTCGGAGGCCTGCGGCGCGGTCTGGTCGGACATCGACCTCGAGGAGGGCACGCTCCACGTCCAGGCGCAGCTTGGCCCGGACGGGAAGCGGACGCCGCTCTTGAAGACCGAGGGCAGCGAGCGCCTGCTGAAGCTCGACGGTCGCACGGTCTCGATCCTGCGCTCGTGGAAGGCGCGGCAGATGACGCTCGGCCTGCACCGGCCGGACGACTTCGTGCTCGCCACGCAGAGCGGCAAGCCGACCCGCCGGCGGCAGGCGCACCGGACGCTCCAGGGCGTCGCCCGCCGGGCGAAGCTGATCGGCCCCGGCGAGAGCTTCCGGCCGCACGACCTGCGCTCGGGCTTCGCCGTCGCCGCGCTGCTTGCCGGCGACCCGCCGAACCTCGTGCAGCGGATGCTCGGGCACATCGACCTCCGCGATGACGATGGACCTTTACGGGAAGCTCAAGGGTCAGGAGGCCGTCGGCACTTCGGCCTTCGCCCAGCCCGAGGCCGAGGTCGTGTCGTTGACGGCGGTGAACTCGTGATGCGAGGGCCCGGACTGATGAACCCTGCTGTCAGAGATGACAACGAGATAGGCGACAGGTTTCGCGGACTGCGGAATCTTGTCGTGCATCTCAGACCTAAGGAAGGTCGTGAGCATGGCAAGTACCAAGCCGACGAGCCGTCTGGCGAGAGACATCGTCCCGGCCGAGCAGGAGTTCCTTTGGCACGAGCCGCATCCCGGTCGGTCACATCACGGTGATCGCCGGCGCGCCTGCCAAGGGCAAGAGCACGCTCGGCTACAGGATCGCCGCCGACGTCGGCGTCCCGACGATCTTCGTCACGAGCGAGGAGATCGACAAGAGCGTCTGGCGTCCCCGTGTCGAGGCCGCCGGGATGAACCTCGACCTGGCGGCGCACCACCGGGAGGTGAAGTTCTCCAGGAACGCGAGGTGACCTGGAGTACCTCAACGGACTGGTCGCCCGCTACGGCGCGAAGCTGATCGTTGTCGACCCGCTGACGAACCATCTGCAGGGCGCGTCGATCCATCGTGACGAGCAGATCCGCATCGCTCTTCGAGCCGTACATCGACTGGCTCGACGAGGCGGGCGTCGCGCTCCTGCTCCAGATGCACGTCCTCCGCTCCGTGAACCCGAAGCAGCACCCGCTGAACGTCGTGCCCGCAGGCGTCGTGTCCGTGGCGAAGGCGATCTACCTGTTCGGGGACGATCCGAGCTTCGGCGCCGACCAGAACATCCGCGTCCTCGCCTGCCCCGACAAGTTCAACTTCGGGCGCAACCCCGGCGAGCCTGCAATTGGAGTACGCGACCAGGCCGGTGCGTGTTCGGAGCGCCCGCACCGGGAGGCGTGTCTTCGCGACTACGGCTACTGGATCCTGCGCGGGGAGACGAAGGTCAGCGCCAAGGCGCTGCTCGTCACGCTCGCGCCGGAGACGAAGGAACGCAAGTCGGATCGGGTCGCCTGGTTCCTGATGGAACTCCTGAAGGGCGGCCCGCAGCCGCTGACCGTCGTCAGGCAGGCGATCAGGAGCATGGAGCCGGCCGTCTCCTGGCGAACCGCAGAGCGCGTCGCGAACGAGTTGGGGATCGAGACGCTCGATGACGAGCAGGACGCGCGGAAGAAGCTGTGGAAGCTGCCGGACTCGATCCTGGCCACGATGGAGGAGGTCGACCGAGGACGAGGACGAGCTGCAGATCGAGGAGATCGACCTCGATGTGCCGGACACGCTCCCCGAGGGCTGGACGAGCGAGGAAGCGGACGACGAGGACGGGTCGTGAGCAGAGCAAGACGCCCGACTTCATCGAGCCGTTCGTCGGCTGGAAGGGGCTGCTGGCCGATGACGAGGGCAGCCTCTGGTCGCCCTCGATGCCGACGCCCTGGCCCGTGAGGCGAGCCCCTGGTGGCGACGTGCGAGCGCAAGAGCACGCGCCGCCAGCCACCTCCTGCTCATGCGGCATCTACGCCGTCAAGAGCTTCGATGATCTGCTCGCCCACGGTTACAACTGGGGCGAGGCCGAGGACGGGAACGTCTGGGTCGTGGCGGAGGTCAGTCTCTGGGGCCGCGTGCGCCCAGGGCGGATCGGGTACCGGGCGCAACTCGCCTACCCGAAGAAGGTCTACGTCCCGGCGCACAAGCTGCCGCTGGGCGTCCGCATCCGCGAACGCTACGGCGTGCCCATCGGAATCATCGACCGCTTCAGCGGAAGGAGGACGTGATGGACATCGAGGAAGAGAGGGAGACCGAGACGATCATCGTGGAGCCGCTGGAGGATCCCGTTCCGAAGAGGGACCCCGAGCCGGTCGAGGCCCGAGCCGATCGAGGTCCCCGAGGAAGAGCCGGTGCCCGCGTAATCACCGAGCCCGAGCGAAACGCCGACAAGGAAGCTCCGACGGAGGTCCGCGGCACGAGCCGCACCGGACGACACGGATGGAGAAATGCCCGCCCGAGGGAATGAAGAAGGCGAGCGATGATCACCACTTGCGCCATCTGCGGCGAGCATGTCGGCCGATCCCGCATTGAGGTCATCAAGGGCTGGGCGACCGCCGAAGGGGAAGTCGAGGTCGAAGGCCGCGAGGTCCTCGTCGCTGTACACAAGGAGCGCTACTTGCGCCTCGCGCCAGACACGCGCGACGCTCTCCTTGGGGACCGTGCGAGCGTCGAGGAGGCCGGCGCATGACCGAGCACCGAAAGCCCGCGTTCAAATGGGAGCCGCGGCAGCCGCGCGCGGACGACCCGCTGTTCGGGAAGACGCACGTCGCCGCGGTCAGCTTCCCGGTGCAGCCGAAGCCGTCGACCGACAAGCGCCCCGGCGGGGAAGTAGTGACCCAGGAGTGCCCCAAACGCCGCTTCGCCACCGTCGCCGTGAGGCGGAAACGGCTTGTTTGAGCGAAGCCGACGCCCGGACTCGAACCGGGGACCCCTTCATTACGAGTGAAGTGCTCTACCAGCTGAGCTACGTCGGCGGGGTGCCGAAGTGTAGCGCCGCCCGGGACGCGGCTTAACCCCCGCGACACGAGCCCGCCCGTACCGTGGGGGGATGGCACGGGCGTTCGTCGTCTCGCTGCTTGCCGTGCTCGCCGCCGCCTTCCTCGCAGGACCCGCCGCGGCGCGCGAGGTCGTCCTGCGGGACGACCAGGGGCGCGCGATGCGCTTCGACGTCCGCGCGGACGTCGACCTCCAGTGGTACGCGAGCCTGCTGCGAAGCGCACCCCATGCGAACGAGATCGAGCGCGTGACGATCCGCATCGTGAGCTGGGACGAGCTCGGCGAGCGGTGCGGGCGCCGCGCGGCCGGGTGCTACTCGCGGCGCAAGGGCAACCGCGGCGTGATGGTCGTCCCGGCCGGACGGAGCTTCGGCATCGCGCATACGGTGATCCACGAGTACGGCCACCACGTGGACTGGAGCCGGCGGCACTCGAACCTCGACGAGCCGAACGGCACGCCGCTCTGGTGGAAGGCGCGCGGGATGGACGAGCTCGTCGCGATCCGGAGCGTCCGCGATCGGTACCAGGTCGGCTGGAACCGGTCGATCGCGGAGGTGTTCGCCGAGGACTACGCGTACACCCACTTCGGCCGCGGCTTCCGCATCTCGTGGCTCGAGCCGCCGAGCAGGGTCGTCCAGCAGGCGATCCGCGCCGACCTCGGCCTCGCCGAGCGGCCCCGGATCGGCGACACACACCCGGCGATCCGGCCCGTCGTCATCGTCCGGCAGGGCACCCTCGCTCCGAACGACCGCGTTGCCGTCGACTTCGGCCTGCTCGGGCCGAACCGCCACGTCCGGCTCGACGGCGCCTTCGGCGACGCCGGAGCGGCACGTGGACGGATCGAGGTCTCGTGCGAGGGCGCCGCCGTCCGCCGCCGCCTCCTGAGCGCCGCTCAGCCTGCCGTCACCATCGAGATGCCGCGCGTCGGGCCTGCTCAGTGCCGGGCGTCGATCGCGAACACCGGGTCGCAGTCGGAGCGGTTCCGCTTCACCGTGCGGCTGACGGTACGCCGCTGAAGGCTCTGCGGAGGCGCACGAAGAGCGCTTCGAGCAGCAGCGTCGCGTTGAGGTTGAACTCCTCCGCCTCGCGCCAGGCCTGACGCACGACGATCGCCGCCGCGTCAGCGTCCTGGCCGGCGCCGCTCTCGACGTCCGAGCGCAGGTCGTCGAGCCGGTCGGCATTGACGACCGCCGCCTCGGCGCCGGCGTCGACGAGCACGAGGTCGCGGTACCACGCGCCGAGATCGTCGAGCGACGCGAGGATCTCGTCCTGCTCCGCGCCGAAGCCGGCGCGCTTGACGCGCTGCTCCGCCTCGCGGGCCGGGAGGTCGAGCCCCTCGATCAGCTGCTGCTCGCGCTCGCGCTCCTCGCCCGCGCGCGCCGAGGCCGCGGCGAGCACGACGGCCGCCGCGTCGGACGGATGGAAGTCCTCGGCGAGGTACGCGCTGCGCGCGGCGGCGATGAGCTCCGCGCGCTGCGCCCGCGCGGCGTCGTCGAGCAGCCGGGCGGCCCGGTCGAGGCGGCCGCCGGCCACCCGCGCCAGCGTCGCGACCTGGCTCGCGGGAAGCTCGGGCTGCCGGGCGGTGAGCCACGCCTCGACCGCCGCGCGCGACAGCCGCCGGAACGGCACGAGCTGGCACCGCGAGCGGATCGTCTCGGGCAGTGACCCGAGCTCGTCGGCGACGAGAACGAGCGTCGCATACGCGGGCGGCTCCTCGAGGTCCTTCAGCAGCGCGGCCGCCGCGTCGTCGTTCATCCGGTGCGCATCGAGGATGAGATAGACCCGACGGTCGCCCTCGAACGGACGCATGTGGAGGTCGTGGTGGAGCGCGCGGATCTCGTCGATCCGGATCATGTCGCCGAGCGCCTCGATCACCCGGAGGTCGGGGTGCGTCCGGCCCTCGACTCGCCGCGGGTCGCCGAGCAGCGCACCGGCGAGCGCGCGCGCCGCCGATCGCTTCCCGACGCCGGCGGGCCCGTGGAACAGGTACGCGTGGGCCGGCGCCTCGACGAGCGCGGACTCGAGCAGCCGCTTCGCCTCGGGCTGCTCCGGGATGTCAGCGAAGGCGCTCACGAACCTCCGCGGCGATCTCGTCGACGCTCCGAGACCCGTCGATCACGACGTAGCGCTCCGGAAACCGCTCCGCGAGCTCGTGATAGGCGGCTACCACCCGCGGCCAGAAATCCGCTCCCGCCCGCTCGATGCGGTCGCCCTTGTCGCCGACGCGCGCCAGCGCCGCGTCCGGGTCGAGCTCGACGAGGAATGTCCGGTCGGGCAGCAGCCCGCCGACGGCACGGAGGTTCAGGTCGAGGATGACGTCGGCGCCGAGGCCGCGACCCGCGCCCTGGTACGCGACGGAGGTGTCGAGGTAACGATCGCAGACGACGGTGGCGCCGCGGGCAAGCGCCGGGCGTATCACCTGGTCGACGTGCTGCGCTCGGGCGGCGGTGTACAGCATCGCCTCCGCCCACGGCGCGACGTGGTCGCCGTGCAGGACGAGATCGCGGACCGCCTCCCCGAGCGGCGTCCCGCCTGGCTCGCGCGTCGAGACGACGTCGAGGCCGTCGCCGCTCAGGGCGTCCGCGAGGCGCCGTGCCTGGGTCGACTTGCCGCAGCCGTCGAGTCCCTCGAAGGTGACGAACATCGAGGCCGCGAGCTCAGTGCGGGGTGACGCTTCGTCGACGGGGCGTGATGGGCGCGTGCGATGGGAGGACGCAGGGAGGCCCGATATGACGACATACGGGGCCGGCTGAGGACGCGGCAGCGTACACGCACAGCGCGTCCCGGCGGCACAATGCTTCATCCTGCACTGAGCTCGTAGGATACGGCCGTGCGGGCCGTCGTCACGGGGGGAGCGGGGTTCATCGGGTCGACGCTCGTCGATGCGCTCGTCAGGCGCGGCGACGAGGTGCACGTGGTCGACGACCTGAGCTCGGGGCGCCGCGAGCAGGTGAACGAGGCGGCGATGCTCCACGTCCGCGACATCGCCGAGACGCTCCTGGACGTCATCGCCGAGGCCCGGCCCGAGGTCGTGTTCCACCTCGGAGCGCAGATCGACGTCCGTTCGTCCGTCGCCGACCCGGCGGCGGACGGCCGCTCCAACGTGCTCGGCACGATCCGTGTGCTCGAGGCGGCCAACCACCACGACGCGCAGGTCGTCTTCGCGTCGACGGGAGGCGCGATCTACGGCGAGTGCGCCGGGCCTGTGACCGAGGATGCGCCGCGGCTCCCGCTGTCGCCGTACGGGACGTCGAAGCTCGCCGCCGAGGAGTACCTCGCGATGTGGAACCGTCTCTACGGCACGCGGCACGTCGCGCTCCGGCTCGGCAACGTCTACGGCCCGCGCCAGGACCCGCACGGCGAGGCGGGGGTCGTCGCGATCTTCCTCTCACGGATCCGCGACGGTCAGGCGGCAACGATCTACGGCGACGGCGCGCAGACCCGCGACTACGTCTTCGTCGGCGACGTCGCGCGGGCGTTCGTCGGCGCCGTCGGCGCCGAGGGCGGCGTGTTCAACGTCGGCACGGGCGAGGAGACCTCCGTCGTCGCACTGTGGCAGGCGTGCCTCGCCGCGGCGGGTGCCGAGGCGGAGGCGATCCATGGCCCGGCACGCCTCGGCGAGCTGCAGCGAAGCTGCCTCGATCCCCACCGCGCGGAGACGACGCTCCTCTGGCGCGCCGAGGTGCCGCTCACCCAGGGCCTCCGCGAGACGTGGGAGTGGATCCGGAAGGAATGACGAGCGCGCAGGCGAACGGGTTTGCGTCATGGACCACCCGCTTCGCCTCGACCGTGTGGAGCTCGCCGTTCGCCCGTGGCGGACGGCAACCGTCCTGATCGCCGCCGTGGCGGCGATCGAGCTCGTCCTCCTGATCGTGATCGGGGGCGCGTTGCTGGCGAAGCCCGACCCCGTCGGGCGCCGCGCCACCGCGAAAGCGTCGGCCGTGACGGCGAAGAAGCACGTGGCGCCCGCGGCGCGCGTTGCGCCGGCAGAGCTTCCGCGACGGAAGGTGCGCGTGGTCGTGCTCAACGGCAACGGCCGGCAGGGTGCCGCGGCGTCCGCGGCATCGCGCGTCTCGGGCCGCGGCTACCGCGTGGGGACCGTCGGCAACGCACCGCGCCAGGACTACCCGCAGTCGATCGTCATGTACCGGCGCGGGTTCGAGGGCGAGGGGCGACGGCTCGCGCGGGACCTCGGCGTCAAGGTCGTCGGCCCGCTCGACGGGATGCGTCCCGGGCAGCTGCACGGCGCCCACGCCGTGTTCATCCTCGGCTCGTAGGCGCGGCTACCGCTCGCACGCGCCGGCGTTCACCGCGTCGCGTGCGACGTCCAGCGGCCCTCCCGGCACCCAGCGCGTGCCGTTCGGGTCGAGCGTGTACGAGTGGTTCAGCGCCTGGTACGCGGCGCACTCGTCGCGAGTCGCGATCGCGTGGTAGAGGCCGAGCGCGTACCAGGTGTCCGGATTGTCCGGCTGGAGCCGCGTCGCCTCCTCGTACCACGCGACGGCCGTCGCCTGCTCCCCGGCGGCGTCCGCGGCGACGGCGAGCGCCTCGAGCGGGGCGGTCGAGAGGGGGTTCAGGCGTCGCGCCCGATCGGCGGCGTCAACCGCCGCCTCGATCCGTCCCGCGTCGCTCGCGTCGAGCGAGCGCTCGACCTCACGGTCAGCGAGGTCGGGGAGGACGAGCACGAGCGACGCCGTGACGCCGACGGCGACGACCGCGACCATGCCCGGCACGCCGGCACGGACGGATCCCGGCGGACGCCCCGCCGCGAGCAACGCGCCGAGCGCCACGAGCGCGGGTGCGGTGACGGCGAGGAAGTCGAGGTCGTAGTCGACGAGCGAGTGCACGGCGTAGGCGAGCACCAGGCAGGCGAGCGCGGCCGCGGCCGGACGCTCGGTCCCCTCGACGAGGCGGAGCCCGCGACGCACCCCGACGACCGCGGCGGCCGCAAAGACGAGCCCGAGGCCAAGGCCGACGACGCCGAGGTCGGCGAGGAGCTGGAGCGGCACGCTGTGCGGCTCGCTGCCGGGCGTCCCGTCGTCCCTGACCTGCCGGCGCGCGATCGCATACGTCCCCGCGCCCGTCCCGCCGAGGGGCCTGTCGCTGGCGATCTCGAGCGCCTCGTCCCACCACGCGAGCCGGTTGTTCGCGCAGAGGTCGGTCAGCCGCCCCGGGTCGTTCTCGCACTCTCCGCCGCGGACCTGGGACGACGCCCAGGCGATCGGGTCGCCGACGGCGGCGACGACGCCGGCCAGGCCCGCGAGAGCGCCGACGGCCGCGACGACAGCGAGGCCCGTCACGACGGCCCGCCTTCGCTCCGAGACGAGGCGGCGCACGGGAACGAGCCAGACGCCCGCGACCGCACCGAGCACTCCGATCACCGCGAGGACCGCGAAGACGCGTCCGTCATCGACGCGATCGGCTCGCAGCGCCTCGACCTCGACGAGGGCCGGCCGCGTGAACGCCCACCCCGCGACGGCGACGGCGGGGGTGGCGAAGAGCGCAGCACGGAGAGCGTCGTCGAGTCGCCTGTCCGAGAGCGCGAGCCAGAGGACGAGCACGAGAACGCCCGCGATGAGGCCGGACCGCGACTGCGTGAGAAGTAGCGCCAGGACCGAGACGTAGCCGAGCGCCGCGCCGGCGACGCTAACCGGTACGCGCACGTGGCGGGCGAGCCACAGCCCGAGCGCGAGCGCGCCGTCGGCGAGGAGCGCCAGGGCGTTCCAGTAGCCGACGGGCTCGCGCAGCCGCGCGATGCGGTCCCCGTCCTCGAAGAGCGAGGGGATCGCGACGCCGAGCAGCGCCCAGCCGAGTGCCGCGCCGAGCACCACGGCGAGCAGCGCCGCGACGCGGCGCGCTCCGCCCGCGACCGCCCCGGCGAGCAGGCCGAGCGCGAGAAAGGACAGGTAGACGAGCCCGCGGCCGAGCCATTCCCAGGAGCGGTCGCCGGCGATCGACCAGACGGTGGAGAGCCCCGCCCAGGCGGTCAGCCCGGCCGCGCCGGCGACTGCGAGGCCGCCCGCGCGGTCGAGCCGCGGGTACGCCACGACGCCCCGAAGCGCCGCCGCGACCCCGACGACCGCACACGCGAGCGCGGCCAGTCCGACCGTCGCGAGCGCCGAGCCCCGCGATCCTCCTCCCGCAAACACGGCCGCGGCGACGAGCGCACCGAGCGCCGCGAGGACGACGGCCTCCGCGGCGTACCACGGCGGTCGCGCGGCCGTGTCCATGACGCGGCGAGGCTACCATGGCCCCCAACCGCGGAAGGGGCGCGGTCAGTTGCCGCGAACGGCGTCTTACACATCGTTTACCCTTCCCTGATCGCCGACCCACGGTGGGCCCGGACACTGATCGTCCCGACCCGATCCGCCATGTCTACGTGACAGACGCCCGTACCAGTCGCCGCATTCTCATCTCGCTGCTCGCGGCGATCGTCGGGCTGACCCTTCTGATCGCCCCGTCGCCCGCCTCCGCCGCGGCGAAGCCGTGCGCGCGGGCGGTCGTCGACGACTGGTACGGCGACGGCCGCGTCGACAAGATCTTCCCGCTGCACTGCTACCAGGAGGCGATCCGCTCGCTCCCGGTCGACGTGCTCGACTACTCGAACGCGAAGGAGGACATCCTCCGCGCACTCCTGTTCGCACGCCAGAACAAGCCGGATCCCGGCCCGACTGGCGCCGGTGGGACACCGACCGAGACGGGTGAACCGGGCGGCCCGGCGACCGGTGGGCCTGGCGGTCCGACCGATCCGGGCGGCCCGTCGGGCGGAGGCGAGGAGGTCGCCTCCCCGACCGCCGACACCTCGGGCCCGTCGTCCGTTCCGATCCCGCTGCTGATCCTCGGCGGACTCGCCCTGCTCCTCCTCGCTGCGGGCGGCGCCGGCTACCTGAGCCGTCGCGCGCAGGCGCGGCGCGAGGGCGGCCCACCAGGCCCCGCCTGAGGTCCGCGAAGGTTTCGACCGCGAGTTCCCGGGGTAAGGCCGGGTGAATGGGGTCAACCCGCCGCCGGCGCCTCGGCGTGCGCATCGTCGTCGCTGTCGCGTTCGCATTTCTGTTCGCACCGTCGTCCGGCACGGCCGGATCGCTCGACGCGTGCGCGCAGCGGGTGATCCGCGACTGGTACAGCGGCGGCCGCATCGACGGCGTCTATCCGCTCGCCTGCTACCGCGCGGCGCTCCGCGCTCTCCCGAACGACGTGCTGCAGTACTCGAACGCCGACCAGGACATCCGGCGCGCGCTCGCGTTCGCCCGGCGAGGGCGGACCGATCCGGGCAGCAAGCCGCTCCCCGCGGCGACGAAGACAGCGTCCACGCAGGCCGCGGCCGAGCCCGATTCCGCGATCGAGTCGAAGGCGCCGCCCACCGCCTCGGGCGCGCACTCCAAGCCGTCCACGTCGCCGAAGCCGGCCCCCGCGGCGAACGAGACGGCGTCCGCCGCACCCCGGACCGAGCGAGTCGTCGCCGACACGACGTCCTCGGCGACGTCGGTGCCGTATCCGATCGTCATGCTCGCCGTGCTGTCCGCGGTCCTGCTCCTCGCGGGCGCCGCAGGCTGGCTTGCGAACCGCCGGCGCTGACCGGGCGCCGCGCCCGGACCGGTAGAATCCATGAGTGGAGCGGCGCGGATTTTTGAGCAATTTGCAGGAATTTCCGTGTCGTCCGACCCGCGTCCTAGCATGCCCGGTCCGCCCGCAGGACGCGCCCGAATGCGCCCGGTGCGGGGCTCCAGGGAAGCGACTGGGGTAACTCGACATTTCGGCCCGGGAGGACAGCATGGCCACCGCCAAGCAGGCGACGCAGGCACCGCAGACAGAGATCGATGAAGTAGAGGTCGTCAACACCGTCATCGACGGGACGGCGAGCGTCGCCCCGCGAAGGTTCTTCACGATCCCCGGCCGTGACCCCTTCGACGAGATCGACTGGGAGACCCGCGACGCCCTGATTCCCGGGAAGGGCGCCCCGGCGTTCGAGCAGCGCGACGTCGAGTTCCCGAAGTTCTGGTCGCAGACCGCGACGAACATCGTCGCCCAGAAGTACTTCCGCGGGCGCATGGCCTCCCCCGACCGCGAGCGGAGCGTCAAGCAGATGATCGGTCGCGTCGCCGACACGATCACCGGCTGGGGCGAGCAGGGCGGCTACTTCGCGACCGACGACGAGCGCAACACCTTCCAGGCGGAGCTGAAGGCGATCCTCGTCAACCAGTACGCGTCGTTCAACTCGCCGGTCTGGTTCAACGTCGGCTTCGAGGAGACGCCGCAGTGCTCGGCCTGCTTCATCCTCTCGATCGAGGACTCGATGGAGTCGATCCTCGACTGGATCCGGCGCGAGGGCGTCATCTTCCGCGGCGGCTCGGGCTCCGGCCTCAACCTCTCGCGCGTCCGCTCCTCGAAGGAGCAGCTCTCGAAGGGCGGCTACGCCTCAGGCCCCGTGTCCTTCATGCGCGGCGCCGACGCGTCGGCAGGGACGATCAAGTCGGGCGGCAAGACGCGCCGGGCGGCGAAGATGGTCGTCCTCGACGTCGACCACCCGGACATCGAGGAGTTCATCTGGTGCAAGGCCAAGGAGGAGCGCAAGGCGCGCGTCCTCGAGCAGGCCGGCTACGACATGTCGCTCGACTCCTCCGACTGGGCGTCGATCCAGTACCAGAACGCGAACAACTCGGTGCGCGTCACCGACGCGTTCATGGAGGCAGTGACCGAGGGCAAGGAGTGGGCGCTGACCGCGCGCACCGACGGCACGGTCGTCGAGACCGCCGACGCGCGGAAGCTCCTCCGCGACATCGCGGCCGCGGCGTGGGAGTGCGCCGACCCGGGCGTCCAGTACGACACGACGATCAACGCGTGGCACACGTCGCCGAACACGGGCCGCATCAACGCGTCGAACCCGTGCTCGGAGTACATGCACATCGACGACTCGGCGTGCAACCTCGCGTCGCTCAACCTGATGAAGTTCCGCAAGGAGGACGGGGAGCTCGACGTCGAGATGTTCGAGCACGTCGTCGACGTCGTCTTCCTCGCGCAGGAGATCGTCGTCGGCTACTCGTCCTATCCGACGCCCGAGATCGGCCGGAACGCGAAGAAGTTCCGCCAGCTCGGCCTCGGCTACGCGAACCTCGGCGCGCTCCTCATGGCCCGCGGGCTCCCGTACGACTCGGACGAGGGCCGCGCGTACGCCGCTGCCATCACCGCGCTGATGACGGGGCGCGCGTACCGGAAGTCGGCCGAGGTCGCGCAGCGGATGGGGCCGCACGTCGGCTACCAGGAGAACCGCGCACCGATGGTCGGCGTGATCGCGAAGCACCGGGCGGCGGTCGGCAACATCCAGCACGCCGACTCGGTGCCGGCCGACCTGCTCGACGGCGCCCGCAAGGCGTGGGACGACGCGCTCGAGATCGGCGAGGTGCACGGCTTCCGCAACGCGCAGTCCACCGTGCTCGCGCCGACGGGGACGATCAGCTTCATGATGGATTGCGACACGACGGGCGTCGAGCCGGACTTCTCGCTCGTGAAGTCCAAGAAGCTCGTTGGCGGCGGCGAGATCACGATCGTCAACAAGACCGTCCCGATGGCGCTCGGCGAGCTCGGCTACGCGCCGCGCGAGGTCGAGGAGATCGTCGCGTTCATCGACGAGCGCGGCGGCGTCGTGGGCGCCCCGCACCTCAAGACCGAGCACTACCCCGTGTTCGACTGCGCGATCGGCGAGCGCGCGATCCACTACATGGGGCACGTGAAGATGATGGGCGCGGTGCAGCCGTTCATCTCGGGCGCGATCTCGAAGACCGTGAACCTGCCCGAGCAGACCACGATCGACGAGATCGCGCAGCTGCTCGTCGAGTCGTGGCAGCTCGGCGTCAAGGCGATCGCGATCTACCGCGACAACTGCAAGGTCGCGCAGCCGCTCTCGGGGTCATCGTCCGACAAGACCGCGGCGCTGCTCCCGCCCGGCGCGACCGGGATCGTCCCCCACCCGCAGCGCCGGCGGCTGCCGGACGATCGCACCGAGGTCGGCCGCAAGTTCAAGGTCGGCGACTACGAGGGGTACATCCACGTCGGCCTGTTCGAGGACGGGACGCCCGGCGACATCTTCGTGGACATCGCGAAGGAGGGCACGACCCTCGCCGGCCTCATGAACTCGTTCATGATCTCCGTCTCGCTCGGCCTCCAGTACGGCGTGCCGCTCGAGGTGTACGTGTCGAAGTTCAGCCACATGCGCTTCGAGCCGAGCGGGATGACGAACGACGCGGACATCCGCGTCGCCAAGTCGATCGTCGACTACATCTTCCGCTGGATGGGCAAGAAGTTCCTCTCGGCCGACCAGCAGGAGGAGGCCGGGATCCTGACGCCCGAGGTCAAGGCGCGGCTCGCGGCGGCCTACTCGGAGAACCCCGGCGCGGGCATGGCGGCTGCGGCGGTCGACTCGGCTCCTCCGGGCCAGACGGCGCTCTTCAACCAGTGGGAGGACGCCGTCGAGTGCGCCCGCTGCGGCGGCCGCATGGTCAGGACGGGCTCGTGCTACACGTGCCGCGACTGCGGCACGAACACCGGCTGCAGCTGAGCTGCCCGAGCTCCGTGATCGAGGGAGAGCCGCGGCGACGCGGCTCTCCCCGTGTTCGGGGTCAACTTGCTCACGGTCGGCAACACACTGAGAAAGGCGGACGCAGGTCGCTGGCGTGGGCCGGCGTTTGGGGAGGCCCCCCGGATCGCGCGAGCCCGCGAGGCCACGATCGCGCGATGCAGAGCCGGAGCGGATACGTCGTGCTGCAACGACTGAAAGATGACGACGGGTGGGTGCTCGGAGACGTCGACCGACAGCCGGGGCTGCCCGCCCGTCGGTCGCGCGGCCAGGCGGTTCGGGACGTGCTCGGGCGCGAACCGACCCGCCACGAGGCGTTTGCGGTGCTGCCGCGCAGTGAGTGGCGGCTCGCCCTCGACCACTGATCAGCCGAGACCGAGCGGTGTCGCCTGTGCGACCGTGCCGTCGTTCGGCAGCGAGCCGCCCGGAGCCGATCCGGCGATCCATCCGGCCGTGAGCCGTCGAAGCGTGGCCTGAACGGCGCCGGGCGCCTCGACCCATATGAAGTGGCCGGCACCCTCGACGACGTCGACCCAGGCGCCCGGAATCCGCTCGGCCGCGTCCGTCGAGGCGCGGAGCGGCATCGGGCTCCGTGAGCCGTGGACGAAGCCGACGGGAACGCGAACCTCCCCGGCCGTGCTTAGCTCGTCGATCTCGCGCGCCCGCTCGCGCACGGACTCCGGCGTGCGGCGGAAGATCTCGTCGTCGAACTCCGGCCAGCGTCCGTCGCCGACGGCGCCGAGCGGGTCGACGGCGAGCACCCCGAGGAGCCGCTCCGGCATGGCTTCCGCGACGTGGAGGGCAAGGTGCCCGCCCCACGAGTGGCCGACGACGTACGCGCGCTGTCAGCCGAGCGCATCGAGGACGCGACGGGCATCCGCGACATCGCCGCCACCGAGCAAGGAGCTTCAGTCGCCGACGGCTCCAGTCCTCGCTGCTGGTCCCACGCGACGTCGTTCTCCTGGGCGAGCTCGTCGGCGAGCTCGCCCAGGTAGTCGAAGCCGAGGCCCGGCCCGCCGTGCAGCAGGAGCACCGGCGGCCCGCTGCCGGCGCGACGACCGGCGATCAGCGGCCCCTGGTCGTGCGTCGTGAAGTCGGTCCACAGCCGGCGCGACTACGCCTTCCGGACCCCGGTCACGACGATGTACCGCCGCTCCATGCTGATCCCGTCGCCGTCGCGGTGCTTCTCGAAGACAGCGGTCATCGTCTCGTCCAGCTCGCGCCGGCGCTCCTCGTCGAGCGAGTTCCAGAGCACGTGTGACGGGCCATAGCTCGACCGGAAGAGCTCCCACATCTCCGCGGGATCCTCGTGCTCGTGCCGCGTGTCGAGCTCCTCGAAGGACAGCTCGAAGGCGTCGCCGAGCATCTGCTCGACGTACGCCTCCTCGCCCCACTGGAACGGTGACCCTGCTCCCTCGGGCGGCGGCGGCATGAACTGCGACATGCCGGCGAAGATGTCGCCGACGCCGCTGTCCCGGCGCCACGCGGTGATTCCCATGCGACCGCCGGGCTTGCACACGCGGCCGAGCTCGGCGGCGACGCGCTCATGGTCGGGCGCGAAGATCACGCCGACCGACGACGAGACGACGTCGAACGATCCGTCCGCGTAGGGAAGCGCCTGACAGTCGCCGACCTCGAGCGTCAGGTCGAGCCCGAGCTCGCGTGCCTGGCGCTGCGCCGTCTCGATGAGCGCCGGGGAGAGATCCGACCCCGTGACGATCGCCCCCGCACGAGCCGCGTGGAACGCGACGTCGCCGGTGCCGCAGCCGAGGTCGAGCCAGTGCTCGCCCTCCTGCGGGGCGAGGCGCTCGACCAGGGCCGCGTGCATCTCGGTGATGACCTCCGCGATCCGCTCGAATGGTGCCGAGCTCCACACCTGCGAGTGCTTCGTCGTCAGCTCCTCGAATGCCACGGCCTGAGCCCTCCCTTCCCGGTTTTCAAGAGCCGCGAGTATTCCACCGCCCCGGATCGAGCTGCTACCGGTGGCTCGGCCCGAACGTGACGCTGGAGCAGGTCGTCGAGGGCTGCCGTCCGCGAAGAGGTGCCGGTCCCCCGGGTAGAGGAACAGCTCCGCACCGTCGACGACGGCGACGAGCTCACGCGCGGCGGGAAGGTCCTCGTCGACCCACTCGTCGTCCTCCATCATGTGGATCTGCAGCAGGACGCCCGCCGGCCACTCACCGAACTCGGATGCGGGCAGGGCCGCGCTGAAGAACAGCGCTCCCGTGGCGCCGGGACGTGTCTGGGCGAGCAACTGCGCCGGCATGACTCCGAGCGAGAACCCGCCGTAGACGAGCTCGCCCGGGAGACCGTCGGCAGAGAGCCGGCCGCGGTCGAGGATCGTCCCGAACCCGACCTGCTTCGCGTAGCCGACGCCCTCGTCGAGGTCGGCGAAGGTGTTGCCGTCGTAGAGGTCGGGGGTGTGCACGACGTGCCCGGCGGCCCGTAGATCGTCCGCGAACGCGTGAACGCCCGGGGTCCGCCCTTGTGCGTGGTGAAAGAGAAGGATCTCGGCCATGGGGAGATCCTTGGCACGGAGCGGCCGCCTCGAAACGCCCACTCCTGCGCGCCGCAGCTTCCGCTCGGGGCGGCTAGAGCGTGCTCAGGAAGCCGAGCACACGGTCGCCGAGCAGGCCGGCCGCGGCGGCGTCGTGCTCAGCGAAGTAGTGCGCGGAGCCGGGATAGACGAACAGCTCGGCACCCGGGACCGTGGCTGCGAGGTCGCGGGCAATCTCGACGTCCTCGTCGCCGTCGAGGATGTGGAGCTGCAGCGCGACGCCCTCCGGCCAGGTCGCCGGCCAGTTGTCGCCCCACTGGCCGAGAGGGAGCGCCGAATAGCAGAGCACCGCGCCGCACGCGCCGGGCCGCGTCTGGGCGAGCGACTGCGCCGACAGGACGCCGAGCGAGAAGCCGGCGTAGACGACCGCGCTCGGCAGGGAGTCGACGGCCGCACGGGCGCGATCGACCATCGCCGTGGGTCCCCCAAGCTCCTCGGAGAAGGCCATCCCCTCTCCGATCTCGGTGAACGTGCGACCGGCGAAGAGGTCCGGCGTGTGCACCGTGTGCCCGGCGTCGCCGAGCGTGGTGGCGAAGCGCCGGACGGCGTCCGTGAGCCCGAGCGCGTGGTGGAAGACGACGACTTCGGCCATCGCCGGGGAGCGTACGCACGCTCGCGGCAACCGGCTAGGTTGGCGGCATGTCGGCCATCGGCACCCGCCTCTGGCACCCCTTCGCCGCGATGGGGAAGGTGGACGGGCACGAGCTCGTGATCGCCCGCGGGAGCGGTTCCCGAGTCTGGGACGCCGAGGGCAACGAGTACATCGACGCGACGGCCGGGCTCTGGTTCGCCAACGTCGGGCACGGCCGCGTCGAGATCGCCGACGCCGTAGGGGCGCAGCTGCGGACGCTCGCGGCGCACCACGTCTTCGGCGACCACGCCAACGAGCCGGCACTCGAGCTCGCCGAACGTGTCGCCGGGCTCGCGCCCGTCGAGGACGCGGCGGTGTTCTTCGGAAGCGGCGGCGGCGAGGCCGTCGACACGGCCGCGAAGATCGTTCGCCGCTACTGGGCCCTGCAGGGGAAGCCGGAGCGCACCGTCATCGTCTCGCGCAGGTTCGCGTACCACGGGACGAACGCGTACGGGACGTCGCTCTCCGGCATCCCTGCGGTGCGCGACGGCTACGGGAGGCTCGTCGAGGACGTCGCGGAAGTCGCACACGACGACCCCACCGCGCTCGAGCGCGCCCTCGACGAGCTCGGCCAGCGCGCCGCCGCGTTCGTCGGCGAGCCGATGATCGGCGCCGGCGGCGTCATCCCGCCGGTGGACGGGTACTGGAGCGACGTCGAGCGGATCTGCCGTGAGCGCGGCGTGCTGCTCGTCGCGGACGAGGTGATCTCCGGCTTCGGTCGACTCGGCCGCTGGTTCGGGTGCGAGCGCTACGGCTTCACGCCCGACCTGATGACCTGCGCGAAGGGGATCAGCTCGGGCTACGTGCCGTTGTCAGCGGTGGTCGTGAGCGAACGCGTCCGCGCGCCGTTCTGGCGCGACGACGCCGCGCCGTTCATTCACGGCGGAACCTACGCTGCGCACCCGGGCGCGTGCGTCGCAGCGCTCGTGAACCTCGACATCCTCGAGCGCGAGCGGCTCGTGGAGCGCGTCAGGGCGCTCGAGCCCGTGCTCGCCGACGCGCTAGAGCCGCTCCGCAGCCTTCCCGGCGTCGCCGACGTCCGCACCGCGGGCCTCGCGGGAGGCGTCGAGCTGGATGCCGATATGCTCGCGGCGCATCCTGCCGCAGGGGCAGCGATCGTCCTCGCCGCACGGCGGCGCGGAGTGCTCACGCGACTCCTGCGCGGCGTCGCGCTGCAGATCTCGCCGCCGTTCGTCATCACCGAGGAAGAGCTCGGGGCGATCGCGGCCGCGATCGAGGCAGCGCTCCACGAGGTCGTGCCGAGCCTCGAAGCGAACATGTAGGGTCGCCCGGCGTGATCCGCATCCTCGTCATCGCCGCCGTCGTCCTCTTCCTCGTGCTCTGGGTGCGCGCCGTCATCGACGTCTGGGGGAGGAGGGGCGATCTCAGCGTCGGCGCCAAGTCGGCCTGGACGATCATCATGCTGATCCTCCCGTTCATCGGGCTGCTGCTCTACACGATGCTGCGACCGGCCGACAGCCAGATCGCCCAGCGCGCGCGGCGCTAGCCGCGCCGGCCGGCGCGCGGCCGAGCGAGCGACACGTCAGCCGTGTCGTCGACGAGCGTCCGCAGCATCGCGTCGACGCCGCCCCGGGCGTGCGCAGCCCGTTGGCGTCCCGCGCCGCCTCCCCGCTCCAGGATCCGTGCGACCGTGTCGAGCGCATCCGCATCGCCGGATGCGTGCGCGATGGGACGAAGCCGATCGAGCGTGCGCAGCGCGACGTGCCGGAGGGGCTGCAACCGGCCCTCGTCGAGGATCGTGGCCTCGGTGCCGTCTCGCGCCGCGCGGAAGGCGGACCAGTTCAGCAGCTCACTCGGGTCGCGAGGCGCCTCGGGCACGTCCTGGGCCTCGAGGGCGAGCGACCGCACGAGCGCCGCGAGGGCCGCGCTGCTCTCGAGGGAGGCCTGCACATCCATCTCGCGCACCTCGATCGTGCCGTGTGCCGGATGGAGCCGGAGATCCCACCAGAGGAAGGTCGGCTCGGGAACGCCGGCGACGTCGAGCATCGCCGCGACTCGCTCCTCGGCGCCCGCGAGATCGCGGAGCGCCTCCGGGATGCCGCGACCCGGATAGGCGCGGACGAGCGCGTAGCGCGCGCTCGCGAGACCGGAGTCGACGCCGAACCACCAGGGGCTGTTCGCGCTCAGGCCGAGCAGGAGCGGAACCTGGCGGCGGAGCGCGTTGAAGGCGCGCACGGCGCTCTCGCCGTCGGGCATGCCGACGTGGACGTGGAGCGCCGACTCCGGCGTGCGGCGGAGGATCCCGCGCATCTCGCCCGCCACGCGCTCGTACCGCGCGGTCGGCACGAGGGCGGCGTCGCCGGATCGCCCGGTGGGATGCAGACCGCTCGCCATGAGCGTCGCGCCCGCGTCGCGTGCGAGGCGCCGGAGCTCGGCGAGCGCCCAAGCCGCGTCCGACGCCGACTCCGAGGGCGGACTCCGGAGCTCGATCTGGGCGGCGTACGCCTCGTGGCCCGCGTCCTCCGGATCAGCGCGCATCGCCTCGAGAACGTCGCCCGCGACGGGCGCGAGCTGGAGCGTCCCGCGGTCGACGAGGAGAAGCTCCTCCTCCATCCCGACCGTGAACTCCGAGCCGAACGCGAAGGCGCTCATCGCTGCTCCAACGCCGTCGCCGCCGCGACCCTTCCGAGCACGAGCGCCGCCGCGAGCCCGCTCGCGTACCCACCTGTCGCGATGCCGCCGACGTCACAGCCCGCCGCGTAGACGCCGTCGGCAGCGCGGGCGAAGCGATCGACCTGGATCCCGCCCAACGTCGTCGTGATGCCCGCGACGACCTCGACCTCCACCCCGTCGTCACCCCGGCGCACAGGCGCCCCGGCCCGCTCGGCCGCCGCGACCATCTCACCGACGGTTCGCTCGCGCACTCGCGTCGTGAGCCTGTCGCCCGAAACGCGGAAAACCGCACGTGCGTCGGGCTGCCGCGCCACCCATTGCACGACGTCGATCTCCGACCAGGTGCGCGGCACGTAGTGCTCGCCGGCCGCGTTCTCGACCGTCGCATGGTGCGCGTAGAGCTGGGCGAGCTCGACGAACTGGCTGTCGTCGACGCGGGCCGGCGGCGCGGGCATGGCGCGGCCGTAGAACTCGTCCATCCCCGCCGTCGCAACGGCACCGGCCGCGAGCGCGAGACGAAGCCCGTCGCCTGTGCTCCACGGCGTCGCGCGCAGCAGCAGCGCGTCCGCCTCGGGGGTGACGTGCCTTCGTACAAGCGCGCGGTCCGCCTGGAAGCCGCCCGTCGCGAGGACGACGGGCGTGTCGTCCGGCAGCGCGCGGAGCGGCTCGCGTAGATGGAGCCTCCGGACACGGGGTGCGAGCGCCTGGATGAGCGAGCGGACGGCGAAGCGCACGCCGGTCGTCGCGGGGTTGCCCGTCGAGCGCCCGACGACACGTGCGCCGAGCCGCTCGAGCCAGCCGACGTCGTCGTCGAGCCGGTCGTGGACGAGCCGCTGTAGCTCGGCGCTCCCGCCCGGGCACTCCTCTCGGAACCGCTCGAAGTCCCGGTAGCGCCAGACGACGCCGCTCGAGAGCCGCATCGACCCTCCCGCGACGTCGCCCTTCTCGAGCAGGAGGACGTCGGCGCCGCGCTCCGTCGCCTCGACGGCAGCGACGAGGCCCGCCATCCCGGCCCCCGCGACGACGAGGTCCGTCACGGTCAGACGAGGGAGAAGCCCGGCTTGTGCTCGACGTACTCGAGCTTGATCCGTTCGGGGCCCCACACGAAAACGGCCCGCGTGTTCTCGGCGTCGACCACCTTGTCGATCTCGAGTCCTCGCTGGCGCGCCTCGTCCTCGACCTCGTCTGCCTGGTCGACGAGGAACGCCAGGTGGTTCAGAAGCGGCCGCTCCGGCTCGGGGCCTCCACCCCCACGGAGTACGACACGCTTGTCCGCGACGCGCAGGTCGTCACCAGCTCGTTCCAGCCCCATCGCCTCGAGCTCACCCGCGGCGGCGCCCGGATCGTGGACGCGGAGGACGACGGAGTCGAGATCGGCGATCCGGGTCTCGTCGGCCTCGACGAGCGCCAGGGAGAGACCCGACGGCGCCTCGACCGTCGGTATCCCGTGGTCGTCGCTCACGTCGAGGCCGGCTGCCTCGAGCCGGTCGCGCGCGTCGTCGACGTCGGGGACGCGAAGGACGACGCGCTCGAGCGAGCCACGCTCCCGGACGCCCTCTGCGTCGAAGAGCGTCAGCTTGCCGCGGCGGGCGTCGCCGCCGACCAGCGTGAACTCGTCGGTCCGCTCGATCTCGTGCATGCCGCAGCAGCCCGACCAGAACCTCCGCGAGGGCATGGCGGTCAGGCGTCCAGACGGCGACGTGGTCGAGCGTCTTCGCATGCACGAGACGGGTGTACCCGCCTTGCGCGGTCATGGAAACGCCGCGGTTTCGCGGTCGTCACACTGGCCGCACGTGCTCTCCGACCTCGACAACGCCACGGTCGCAGCCGAGCTCGAGGCATTTGCCGCCCTCCTCGACCTCGCGGAGTCGACGCCGTACGCCTCGCGGGCGTACCGCCGCGCGGCGGCGACGATCCGCGACACGAAGGCGCCGATCATGGAGCTCGTCCGCACGGGTCGTGACCGCGATCTGCGCGGGATCGGACCGGGGATCTCGGCGCGCCTCCGCGAGCTTGCGGAGAGCGGGACGATCGCCGAGCTCGAGGAGCTTCGGAGCCGGGCGCGACCGGAGCTGGTCGGTCTCGGCCGCCTTCTCGGCGTCTCGCCGAAACGGATGCTCGAGATCGCCGCCGCGCTCGGCGTCGAGACTCCCGAGGACTTCCGCCGGGTCGCACGCGAGGGGGCGCTGCCCCGCGTGCCGGGAATCGGCCCGGCGACCGAGCAGCGGATCCTCGCCCGCATCGAGGCGGAGCCGGACAGGCCGCGGAAGGGCCTGACGCTGCCCACGGCGCGTGATCTCGTCGGCGGGATCGCGGAGGCGCTGGGCGGCGAGATCGCGGGCGATCCACGGCGGTGGGCGGACCTCTCGTTCGACCTCTCGGTCGTCGTCCCGGCGACCGACCCGGACGCCGTCCTCGACGCGTTCGCGCGCCTGCCGCAGATCGTGACGGTCGTCGAGCAAGCGGAGCGCTCCGCGCTCGGCGTGACCGTCGAGGGCGTGCCCGTCGCCCTGTCCCTCCCGGAGCCCGACGGCTTCGGCACCGAGCTCGTCCGGGCGACGGGAGCGCCCGCGTACGTCGAGGCGCTCGAGCCGCTCCCCGAGGCGGAGGACGAGGAGGCCGTGTACGCCGCGCTCGGCGTTCCGTGGTGCCCGCCGGAGCTGCGCGAGGGGCCGTTCCGCGGCGCGCCGCCACGGCTCGTCGAGCTCGGCGACGTGCGCGGAGACCTTCACTGCCACACGACCTGGTCGGACGGCAGGGGGACGGTCCTCGAGATGGCGACCGCGGCGCGCGCGCTCGGCTACGAGTACCTCGCGATCTGCGACCACACCCCGAGCGTCCGCGTCGTCCCGGGGCTCGATGCCGATGCGCTTCGGCGGCAGGCGCCCGAGATCGCCGAGGCGAACGAGCTGCTCGCGCCGTTCCGCGTGCTGCGCGGCGCCGAGGTCGACATCCTCCGCGGCGGAGGGCTCGACCTGCCGGACGACGTCCTTGCCGAGCTCGACTGGGTGCAGCTGAGCCTCCACGCCGGGCAACGCGAGCCGCAGCGCGAGCTGACGCAGAAGGTGACCGAGGCGATGCGCCACCCGGCGGTGCGCTGCCTGAGCCATCCGAAGGGGCGAATCCTCAACCATCGACCGCCCAACGCCCTCGATCTCGAGCACGTGCTCGAGGTCGCGCTCGAGCTCGGCGTCGCGCTCGAGGTGAACGGCCTGCCCGACCGGCTCGACCTCGCCGGCCCCGACGTCCGTCTCGCGGTGGAGGCCGGCGTCCCGATCGTCGTCTCGACCGACGCGCACTCCGTCGCCGGGCTCGGGCACATGCGGCTGGCGGTCGCGACTGCGAGGCGCGGCTGGGCGACGGCGGCGGACGCGCTCAACACGCGTCCGCTGGAGGACGTGCTCAGCCTGCGGCGATGAGGGCGAGCAGCTCTTCGCGCGTCGGCCCGACCCGCGGGCGCGCCGCACCGTCGCCCGCAAGCTCGAGCGCCCGGGCGACGAGGGCCTCGTCCTTCGCCAGCGCATCGGGCGGATCGAGGGCGTTGACCCGCCGCGCGACGGCGCGGAACAGCTCGGGATCCCCCATCGCGGCGGGATAGGCGGTCAGGCGCAGGAACAGCGCCATGCTGTCCGTCGGGTCGCGAACGTCGATCGGCTCGCCCTTCCACATCCGGATCCGGTCGCGATCCTCCTCGGACACCGCGTCGAAACGGGCCGCGGCGTCAGCGCCCACCGTCTCCTCGAACCGGAGCGACAGCGCACGCGGGTCGTCCTCCTGCGCCGCCGCGTCCGCGAGCGCGAAGCCGTGCCTGAGAGAGAGCGCCGCTCCGAGGGCGAACGTCGGGTTCGTGTGACAGAGGGCGTCGCCGACGGGCTGCACGCCGACCGCCACGGGCTCTCCGTCGAGGACGAGCGACCGATGCACGTTGTGCAGGCTTCCCATCGGCAGCACGGGCGTGATCGGCTCGGCGCAGTCGGGGTCGATCCACGGGACGAGCGGCTGGATCGCGAGCGCGGTCGTCATGTACGCCGCCTCTCTCTTCAGGACGCGCAGCTCGCGCTCCCACGGCGGGATCATCAGCACGAGCGCGAACGTCCGGTTGTCGCCGAGGAACACGACGAACACGAGGTAGCCGATCTCGCCGCGCGGGCCGCGGAGGAGCGACGGGAGCGACGGCAGCTCGACCCCGGGCCGGAGGCGAAAGTGACGGCTGTAGTAGAGGAGCCCGCACTCGGCGCGACGCTCGGCCAGAGGGCGGGCGCCGAGCTCGCCGAGCCACGAGCCGAGCTGCGACGTCCGACCCAGCGCGTCCACCACGAGGTCCGCCTCCACCGCGCGCCCGTCGGTCGTTCGCGCTCCGGTGACCCGAACCGGCCCGTTGCCCCGCTCCCGTTCGCCGGCGAGCCCCGCGATCCGCGCACCGCTCTCGACGGTCACGTTCGGCTCGGCTTCGGCGGCGGCACGGAGCACGCTCTCGAACACCGGCCTTCGCATGCAGATCGAGACCAGCTGCTCGTCGCCGGGCTCGAGGCTGCCGGGGACGAGCTCGTACTGCCGGTTCTCGAACGCCCCTGCCGCGACGACACGGTCGAGGACGTCGGGCGCCTCGTCGATCAGAGTCTGGCGACCGAGCCCGAGGAAGTTGTGCGGCTGGCGGAAATGAGCGACGCCTTCCCGCTCCCACCCGTCGAAGACCACCTCCGGGGCGCCATCATCTCCTGCTGCCCGGTCGCGCTCGAGCACGCACACGCGGCGGCCGCGCCGAGCGAAGCCAATCGCGGCGGACAGCCCTGCCAGCCCGCCGCCGAGCACGGCGACGTCGGCTCGGATCGTCCCCCCGGACACCCGGCCATGATGCGCCTCCATCCTCGTCTCGTCTAGCCTCCCGCCGTGGCCGACCTCGCCCAGCTCTTCGAGCGGAACCGGGAGTGGGCCGCGGCGGTCGTCGCCGACGATCCGGACTTCTTCACGGCCCTCGCGGAGCGGCAGATGCCCGAGTACGTGTGGATCGGCTGCTCGGACAGCCGCGTGCCCGCGAACCAGATCGTCGGGCTCGCGCCCGGAGACGTGTTCGTCCACCGGAACGTCGCGAACGTCGTCGTGCACACCGACCTCAACTGCCTCTCGGTGCTCCAGTACGCGGTCGACGTCCTGCGCGTCGGGCACGTCATCGTGTGCGGGCACTACGGCTGCGGCGGCGTCGGCGCAGCGCTGCACGGGTCCCGGCACGGGCTAATCGACAACTGGCTTCGCCATGTGGTGGATGTCGCCGAGATGCACGCGGCCGAGCTCGCGTCGCTCGACGAAGAGCGGCGGTTCGACCGCCTCTGCGAGCTGAACGTCGTGGAGCAGGTCGTCAACGTCTGTCAGACGACGATCGTCGAGGACGCGTGGGCGCGGGGCCAGACGCTGACCGTGCACGGGGTCGTGTACGGGCTCGAGGACGGCCTTCTGCGCGACCTCGGCGTGAGCACATCCCGACCAGGAGGTTCCGATGGGACTTGAGCGCGCGGTGGTCGTCCGGCCCGGTGAGGGGCACAAGGTCGGCAACGTCGAGTTCTTCGCGCGGACGGTCGACACGCCGCGGTTCAACCTCGCCGTCGTCACCGTCAAGTCGCGTCGCGACGGCCCGCCGGCGCACGTCCACGGTGACGAGGACGACTCCTTCTTCATGCTCGAGGGCGAGCTCGTCTTCATCGTCGACGACGACGAAGTCGTCGCCGGCCCCGGGACCTTCGTGCTCGTGCCGCCCGGCGTATCGCACACGTTCGCGAACCGTACGGATGAGGTCGCGCGATTCGTGAACGTGCACGCGCCGGCCGGCTTCGACATCCGCCTCGAATCCGACTGAACCTCACCGATTCGTGTGGAAACGCACGAGCCGGGGCGATACGGTGGAGTCGTCGAGGAAAGGAGGCGGATCTCATGCACGCACGCGTAGCGGCATTCGAGAACCGCAACATGTCGCGGACCGACGAGCTCGTTCGACGCATCCGCGAACGCCAGGGCGACGGGAGTGAGATCCCCGCCGCGCTCGGCATGTACCTGCTCGTCGACCGCGCCGGCGGCGCGATGCTCGGCATCAGCCTCTTCGAGAGCGAGGACGCGATCCGCGCCGCCGAGCCGATCTTCGAGCGAATGGGCAACGAGGTCCCGGAGGAGCTCCGCGGCAAGCGGGTCTCCGTCGACCTCTTCGAGGTACCGATCCACGAGGTGACGGAGGGCGCGGCCGCGGCGCGCATCAGCACGTTCGCCGGCGACCCCTCGCGCATGGAGGAAGGGCTCCGCCTCGCGGTCCAGGACGTGCTTCCCGATGCCCGGACGATCGAGGGATGGATGGGGATCGTCATGCTCGTCGACCGGCTGACGGGGACCGAGCGAACGATGACCCTGTGGGAGAGCCTCGATGCGCTCGCCGCGAGCGAGTCCGCCGCGAAAGAGCTTCGCGCGCGGGCGGCCGACGAGGCCGGACAGCGCATCGTCTCGGTCGAGCGGTTCGAGGTGCCGCTCGCCTTCGACCGCGCTCCGCGCCTGGTCACCGTCTGAGCCTCCGCGGCCCCGGCAGGATCACCTGCCGGGGCCGCGCGTTTCACACCTTGTGCTTGCGGATACAAGCGATCTCGTAGAAGCTTCCGGACGAGGAGACGACATGGGCCACGTATCCGACATCCTCGACGGCAAGGGCCGGGACGTGCTCCGGATCGACGCCGCCGCGACGGTGTACGACGCCGTCGTGAAGATGGTCGAGGGCAACGTCGGCGCGCTCCTCGTCTACGAGGGCGACCGACTGGCCGGGATCGTGACGGAGCGCGACTACCTTCGCCGCGTCACCCTCCAGGGGCGCGACGAGCGCACCACGCCGGTGCGCGAGATCATGTCCTCGGAGCTCGTGTTCGTCGGGCCCGACGCGTCCATCGAGGAGTGCATGGCGGTGATGACGGAGCGGCGAATCCGCCACCTTCCCGTGCTCACCGAGAACCAGGATGTGGTCGGGATCGTCTCGATCGGCGACGTCGTGAAGTTCCAGTCGCGGGAGCAGAGCGTCCAGATCCGCTTCCTCACCGAGTTCATCTCGGGCTAGGGACCCGCACGGGGCGGGCTCCTGCGACCGAGTCGGGCCCGGCTACGGGTTCCCGCCGAACCCGCAGATCACCTCCGGGACGCACGCTGAGTGCGACAGGATCGCGATCTCGGGGTTGGCACCCTGGCGCGAGAGGCGGAACTTCACCCACGTGAAGTTGTTCGCCTCGTTGCTCTCGAGCCAGTGGTCGTCGGGATCCGCGAGGTGCGTCAGGTAGTAGTCGCCGGCCTTCAGACCGGTGACGTCGAGCTCCTGCAGCGGCGTCGACTGGTGGTAGCTGTCGGCCCAGCCCGAGGCGAGGCCCTGGAGGTCGCCGTTGCACTCGAAGTACGTGCGCGGCTGCGTCTTCTTCGCCGACCCCGTGGCGCCCGTGAACTCGACGTCGACGAAGCAGAACGTGATCTTGACCCCGGCCGAGATGGCGGGGCCGTCGATGGTCTTGCGCACGGCGAACTCCGCGACCGCTGACTGGTGCCAGTGGTTGTGCTCGGGATGGAAGAGCGCGACGCCGGCGGGCTGCGTCGCGACGACGTTCCCGGAGGCGTCGAGGATCTCCTGGGTCGCGACCGTGCACTGGTCGTAGTGGATCCCGTCGATGTCGCACGGCGCGATCTGCCCGCCGCCCCGGATCTGGAGGTTGCCGGCCCCGACGTTGATGTGCACCGTCGTGAACCGCAGCCACTCCCGCTGCTGGTTGTTCTGGATCGTGAGATGCGAGGGGACCTCCTCGATGACGTCCGGGAGGAGCCCGGTGGGCGACGGCTTCGGCCCGGCGAGCGAGACCGAGACACCGAGGACGACGATCGAAACGAGACCTGCAAGACCAAGGCCGAGGACCCTGCGCATGTTTCTCCCCTGTTGAGTGACGGCGTCCCGGCGAGCCGGGACCGCGATCCTCTCGTCCCGGGGCCGAGGGTGTCAAGCGCCCGGTCGTCCTACACTGGCGCGATGGATCCTCGGGCGCTGGAGCTGCTTGAGCTGCCCGAGATCCTCGACCGCCTCGCCGCGGCAGCGGCGAGCGAGCCGGGACGCGAACGGGCTCTCGCGCTGCGACCGAGCGGCGATGCCGACGAGGTCGTCGCCCGGCAGGCCATGACCACCGAGGCGATCGCTCTTCTCGAGCAGTCCGCCGAGCCCGACCTGGGCGCGGTGCGGGACGTCCGGCCCGCCGCCGAGATCGCGGCTCGCGGGGGAATCCTCGACACCGGGGCGCTGCACGCGATTCGCCTGACGGTCGATGCAGCGCTGGCGGCGCGAGCCGCGCTCGAGGGTGTCGACGGCGTCCCCGGCCTCGCCCTGCTGGCGGAGGCGGTCGACCGACGCCTCGCAGGTCCCGCGGAGAGGATCACAAAGGCCGTCGAGGCGGACGGATCGGATCTCCGCGACGGCGCCTCGCCGACGCTCCGGCGGCTTCGGCGCGAGCGTCGGGAGGGCCGCGTGCGACTCGCGGAGCGGCTCCAACGTCTCGCCCGTGACCCGGCGATCCGGGATCACCTGCAGGACGACTTCGTGACCGAGCGCGGGGGCCGTCCGGTGCTCGCGCTCCGGGCATCGTCTCGTGGGAGCGTGCCCGGCATCGTCCACGACAGCTCCGGCTCGGGCCAGACGCTCTTCGTCGAGCCGTTCGCGGTCGTCGACGACTCGAACCGGCTCCGCGAGGCGGAGAGCGCGGAGCGCGACGAGGTCGCACGAATCCTGCGCGAGCTCTCGGCCGCCGTCGGGGAGCACGAGGCATCCCTCGTCGCGCTCGTCGTCGCGATGGCCGACCTCGACCTCGCGGTGTCCCGCGGGGCGCTCTCGCGTGCGTGGCGGGGAACGCTCGTGACGATCGGCTCCGACGTCGTCCTTCTCAAGGCCCGTCACCCGCTCCTCGATCCGGCCGAGGCAGTGCCGATCGATCTCGAGCTCGGCAACCTCCGGGCAGTCGTCGTCTCGGGCCCGAACACGGGCGGCAAGACGGTGGCGCTGAAGACGCTCGGGCTCGCGGCGCTCCTCCACCAGTGCGGCCTGCGCCCGCCGGCCGAGGAGGCGTCGCTCCCGGTCTTCGACTCCGTCCTCGCGGACATCGGCGACGAGCAGTCGATCGCGATGAGCCTCTCGACGTTCTCCGGCCACATCCGGAACCTCGTTGCGATCCTCGAGCGAGCCGACGACCGGTCGCTCGTGCTCCTCGACGAGGTGGCAGCGGGCACCGATCCGGTCGAGGGCGCGGCGCTGGCGCGTGCGCTGCTCGCACGCCTTGCCCGCCAAGCGCGTCTGACCGTCGCGACGAGCCACTACGCCGAGCTGAAGGAATGGGCGTCGTCGACCGAGGGGGTCGCCAACGCCGCGACGGGATTCGATCCCGAGACCCAGGAGCCGCTGTACCGCGTCGCGCTCGGACGCGCGGGCACGTCCCATGCGCTCCGGATCGCCGAGCGTCTCGGCCTGCCGCCCGAGCTGGTGGCGGAGGCGCGCGCCGAGGTGACGCCCGAGCGGCTCCGGGTCGCCGAGCTCCTGGCGGAGGCCGAGGCCGCGGAAGGCCAGGCGGCCGAGGCGCGCGCGAGTGCCGCGAGCGAGCACGCCGCCGCCGAGCAGGCGCGCGCTGCCGTGGAGGCGCGGGTCGTCGAGCTCGACGAGGAGATCGAGCGCGTCCGCGCGTCGGCCCAGTCGGAGCGGGACCAGGCGATCGTCGTCGCCGAGCGCGAGCTGGCCGACGCGCGCGCCGAGCTCGAAGGCCTTCGCGCGGAGATCCGTACGGCGCGCAAGCTGGAACGGGAGCGGCGGCGCGCCTCGACCCCCGCGGCAGCGGCGAAGGAGCGCGAGCGGGACCGCCGCCTCGGAGCCGCCTCGGAGCGTGCGGCGCGGGCGGGTCGCGCGATCCGGGACGCCGACGAGCCGCTCTCCCCGACGACGCCGCTGGCCATCGGCGATCCCGTCGTCGCGCCCGAGCTCGGGGTCCGCGGGACGATCCTCGAGGTGACGAACGACGACGCGGTGGTCGCAGGGCGAGGCGGTCTTCGGGTCCGCGTCCCGTTCGCGCGACTCCGGCCCGACCGCGACGCTGCGGCCGACGCGCCTCGCGAGCAGGCCGTGACGATCCGGGCGACGACACCGACCGACGCTCCGGACGAGCTCGATCTCCGAGGCCGAACCGCGCAGGAGGCACGCGAGGCGCTTCGCACGTTCGTCGATACCGCGGCACTCGCCGGACGGTTCGAGGTGCGGATCATCCACGGTCGCGGGACCGGCGCGATCCGCGCAGCCGTCCGGGACGAGCTCACCAGGCACCCGCTCGTCGTGTCGCACGCATCCGAGTCGGCGGACGGCGCGACCCTCGTTCGGCTCGGCAGCTGAGGCGTGCGCCGCTCGGCAGCGCATGAGGTTTACAGACGGCTGCCGGTCCGGAACACTTCTGGCATGCGCCGTCGGCACCTCGCGCTGTTGCTCGTCGTCGGGTCGCTGACGCTCGTCGCGGCCGGGTGCGGCGGGGACGACGACTCCGACTCGGCCGCGCCTCCCGCGACGACGACGGAGAGCGGCGGCGACTCCGGAACCGGTGACGCCGCCAAGGGTGAGGAGGTCTTCGCGTCCGCCGGCTGCGGCGGCTGCCACACCTTCGAGGCGGCAGGGTCGAGCGGCTCGGTCGGCCCGAACCTCGACGAGCTGGCGCCGTCGTTCGACCAGGTCGTCGAGCAGGTGACGAACGGGGGCGGCGCGATGCCCGCGTTCGCCGGCGAGCTCTCCGAGCAGGAGATTCGGGACGTCGCGACGTACGTCTCGTCCCGCGCCACGGGCTCCTAGCGCGCCGCAGACGACGCTCGCCTGACCGTCGCACATCGCGCCTATGCTTGTGGGTTCGTGCCCGAACCGGCTCACACGCCCACGAACGACTCCGCCGTCAGGCTCGAGCTGCTGTGGCAGGACGACGCGAGCGCCCTCGCGCTCGCCCGCGACGCGACCGGCCGGTTGACGGTCGAAGGGCTCGACTTCGGGACGCCCGCTGCGGCTGAGCTGTCGCACCTCGGGTCGGGCATCGAGGCGCGGAGGCTGTCGCTCGGGGAGCTGCTCGCGCTGCCACCCGACGGCCGCGCGCTCGGCGGCACGGCGCTCGTGACCCTCGCAGTGCTCGATCGCGCGCGCCGCTCGCTCGCGGAGGGGCTCGTGCACCCGCATCTGCAGTCGGGCGACGGCCGCTGGCATGCGCTCTGGGGGGCGACGCTCGACGAGTCCGTGCGCGAGGAGCTCGACGCGCTCGCGGACGCGGCGCCGGCGGTGTGTGCGATCGCATTCGAGGGAGATGCGGACGCGTTCGTCTACGACCTCTACGGCTGCGCGGTCGACGAGCTCGCGCGCCGGGCGTTGCGGCAGGTCCGCGCCCGGGGCGACAGGCGAGACGGCGCGCCCGAGCGGTTCCTCGCGACGCTCCACGCGAACGACCCGGCCCTCGCCGCGAACGCGGGCTACCCGGCGCTCGAGCGGCGCCTGAGCGCGTGGGTCGACGGCGGGCTCGACCGCCGCTCGCGTGCCCCGTGGAATGTCGGGCTGCGCCTCGACGAGGACGACGATGCGACCGGGTCGCGCGTCTCCCTCGAGCTGTGGCTCCAGGCGGCCGACGACCCGACGCTCGCACTGCCGGCATCGCTCCTGCGCGACGGCGGCGAGGAGGTGTTCGCCTTCCTCCGCGAGGGGGACCCGCGCGCGGCCATCCAGCGACGGCTCGAGACGATCGCGCCGATCCTCGCCGACGCGGGCATATCGGCGCCGGACGAGACGGTCCCGGCGGTCGAGCTGGACACCGACCAGGTGCGTGCCTTCCTCGCGCGCGCCGCCCCGCGGCTCGAGGAGCTCGCCGTTCCGGTGCTCCTGCCGCGCGCATGGGTCTCCTCGACGAGCCGCGTGCGCGTGAACCTCGTCGCGACCGGCTCCCCGACGACGTCGAGCGGGCTGCTGACACGCGATGCGATCGCGTCCTTCGACTGGCGGCTCGCGGTCGGTGATGTCGAGCTCACCGAGGACGAGCTCAGAGAGCTCGCGGCGGCGAAGGAGCCCCTGATCCGGCTCCGGGGGCGCTGGCACGCGCTCCGAGCCACCGACGTCGAGCGGGCGCTCCGCTTCCTCGATCGGCGCAGCGAGCAGCCCGGGATGGTCGAGCTCGTTCGCGCGATCGCCGGTCTCGAGACCGACGAGGCGGGCGTCGAGCTCGGCGAGGTTCGGCTCGACGCCGACCTCGACGCGCTCCTGTCCGGCGCGGACGACCGCCGCTTCCAGCCGCTCTCGACGCCTGGCGGCATGCAACACGACCTGTTCGGCTTCCAGGAGCGCGGGCACGGCTGGCTCCGTCTCCTCGGCGACCTGCGGGTCGGCGGGATCCTCGCGGACGACATGGGCCTCGGGAAGACCGTCCAAGCGATCGCCACGTTCGTCTCCGAGCGCGAGGTGGTCGGGACCTCGTTCGGCCCCACGCTCGTCGTCAGTCCGATGAGCGTCACGCAGCAGTGGGCGCGCGAGATCGCGCGCTTCGCGCCCGGCCTCAGCGTCCATCTCCACCACGGGCCGAGTCGACTCGCGGGAGCGGCATTCGTCGACGCAGCCCGCTCGAGCGATGTCGTGGTCACGTCGTACGACGTCGCGACGCGCGACGTCGACACGCTCGTGCAGGTCCAGTGGGACCGGCTCCTGCTCGACGAGGCGCAGGACGCGAAGAACCCCAGGACGAAGCGTCACCGCGCGCTTCGCCGCATCCCGCGACGGCGGGCGCTGGCGCTCACCGGGACACCGATCGAGAACCGGCTCGGCGAGCTCTGGGCGATCATGGACCTCGTCAACCCGGGCCTCCTCGGCTCGCGCGAGTCGTTCGAGCGGACGTTCGCGCGTCCGATCGAGCTGCGCCGTGACGCCCACGCGCTCGAGCGGCTCCGCTCGCTCGTCGGCCCCTTCGTCCTTCGCCGCGCGAAGGACGCGCCGGAGGTCGAGCTCGACCTGCCGCCGATCACGATCGAGAAGGTGCAGTGCCGCCTCACCGTCGAGCAGGCGAGCCTCTATCGCGCGACCGTCGATCGCTGGATGCCGCGGATCGAGGAGCACGAGCGCCGCTTCGACCGGCGTGGCGCCGTGCTGGCGATGCTCGGCCAGCTGAAGCAGGTCTGCAATCACCCCGAGCTCGTGCTGCCGAGCGGCCGACCGCTCGAAGGCCGCTCGGGAAAGCTCGAGCGGCTCGTCGAGATCCTCGAGGCCGTCCCCGCCGACGACAAGGCGCTCGTCTTCACCCAGTACCCGGGCTTCGATCGGCTGGCGCCGCACCTGGCGGAACGGCTCGGCCGCTCGGTCGGGTTCTTCCACGGCGGGCTCTCCGCCGGCGCGCGTGAGGAGCTGCTCACGCGGTTCGACGACGACGCAGGCCCGCGCGTCCTCGTCATCTCGCTGCGTGCCGGCGGCCGCGGGCTGAACCTCCCGGCCGCGAACCACGTCCTCCACTTCGACCGCTGGTGGAACCCCGCCGTCGAGCAGCAGGCGACGGACCGCGTCCACCGGCTCGGCCAGCGGAAGCACGTGTACGTCTCGAGCCTCATCTGCACGGCCACCGTCGAGGAGCGGATCGACGAGCTCCTCGAGTCGAAGCGGGCGCTCGCCGAGCAGGTCATCGCCGCGCCCGCCGACGACTGGCTCGCCGAGCTCGACCTCGACACGATCCGGGCCGCGGTCGCGCTCGCACCCGAGGCGTCGGAGGCTGCGGCGTGACACAGCCGAGGCTCGAGCCGAGCATCCTCGTCGAGGGCGGGCGCCCGCTCGTGGTCGAGGACGAGAGCGACCGGATCGGGGCAGGCCCGTGGGCGCGCTGGCTCGCGAGCGCCGTCGTCCCCGACGAGTCGTCTGCGCGGGCGCAGCGCGGGCGGACGCTCGCGTGGGCGGGCGCCGTCGACTCCGTCGAGCTCGGCCCCGGCCGGATCTCGGCCCGCGTCGCGGGCTCGACGGGCAACCTCTACTCCGTCTCGATCGACGCGCCGACCGTCCCCGCCGGCGCCTGGCAGGAGACCCTCCGGTCGGCCCGGGGCCGGCCCGCACTCGCGTCAGCCGTGCAGGGCGCGACGCAGTCCGTCCACCTCGGGCACCTGATGTCGACCGAGCACGGGGCGTCGCTCGCGCCGGCTACCGTGACGGTGCGGCGATCCTGCACGTGCCCGGACGGCGAGTTCGCAGGCGCGTGCAAGCACGTTGCGGCGCTCGCGTTCGCCGTCGCCGATGCCATCGATCGCGACCCGTCGCTCTTCCTCCGCTGGCGGGGCTGCCCGCCCGTCGAGGCGGCGCCGGCGCGCAGCGACCCGTGGGAGGCAGGACCGCTCCCGGAGCCGCGTCCTCTCCGCGCGCTCCCGCCCGGCGCCGTGCTCAAGCGTCTCGGGCGCAGCGGCATCCGTGTCGCCGGAGTCGACCTCGCCGACGCCCTCGCCCCGGCCTACGAGGCGTTCGCGGCCACCCGCGGCGACCGGGCATGATGGAGCGGTGGAGCAGCGATTGAGCCTCGTCACGCTCGGCGTCGGCGACCTCGAGGTGTCACGCCGGTTCTACGAGGCACTCGGCTGGCGGCCGGCGGCGAGCCCCGAGGGCGTGTACTTCTTCCAGGCGGGCGGCATGGTGTTCGCGCTCTGGGGGCGCGACGAGCTCGCGGTCGACAGCGGCGTGACCGACAACGGCGGCTGGGGCGGCATCACGCTCGCCCACAACGTCTCGTCACCCGCCGAGGTGGACGCCGTCATCGACGAGGCGCGCGCAGCAGGCGCGACGATCGTGCGGGAGCCCGCCGGGACGTTCTGGGGCGGCTACTCGGGCGTCTTCGTCGATCCCGACGGTCATCCGTGGGAGGTCGCGCACAACCCGCGGGTGGCCGCTCGGCGAGGACGGCTCCATCACGCTCGCCACGCCGTGAGCGCGGGCTACTCCGGGACGCCGTTGCCCCGCAAGCTCGGGATCGGCGACGGGTCGGCGTTCGCGCTCGTGGACGCACCCGAGGGCGCCGCAGGGCTGCTGGAGCCGCTGCCGGAGGGGGCACGGCCGGTCTCCACGCCGGCGGAGGCCGACGTCGTGCTCGTCTTCGTCACCGAGCGCAGGGCGCTCGACCGGCAGCTGGACGACCTCGCCCGGGCGATCTTCCCCGACCGGACGCTCTGGGTCGCCTGGCCGAAGCGCGCCTCGAAGGTCCCGACCGACCTGACGGAGGACGTCGTGCGCGACGTCGCGCTGCCGCTCGGCCTCGTCGACGTCAAGGTCGCCGCCATCGACACCACGTGGTCGGGCCTGAAGCTCGTCTGGCGGCGCGAGCGCCGCTCCGGCTGACCTACGATCGCCGCATGGAGCAGCGAGCGCTCGGGCGCAGCGGCGTCGCGGTGACGAGGGTCGTCCTCGGGTGCGGGAACTTCGGCGGTATCGGGTCCGCGCCGGCGTTCTTCGGACAGGGAACGAGCCGCGACGACGCGTTTCGGCTCCTCGACGAGGCGTGGGAGCTGGGTGTGCGCACGCTCGACACGGCCGACGCGTACGGTGGCGGGCGCAGCGAGACGTGGATCGGCGAGTGGCTCCGGACGAAGGGGAGCGCGGTGCGCGACGACGTGGTGATCGCGACGAAGACCTTCAACGCGATGACCGAGGGGGCCGACCGCGGGCTCGGCGGCGCCCGGATCCGGCGGCAGGTCGAGACGAGCCTCCGCCGGCTCGGTGTCGACCGGATCCCGCTCTACCTCGCACACGCCTTCGACCCGGACGTCCCCCAGGAGGAGACGCTGCAGGCGTTCGACGAGCTCGTCAGGGCCGGCACGGTCGGCGCCGCGGGTGCGTCGAACTTCACGGCCGAGCAGCTCGCCGAGGCGCTCGAGCTGTCCGCGCTCGAGGGTCTCACGCGGTACGAGTGGGTGCAGAACGCGTTCTCGCTCCTCGAGCAGGGCGATCGCGAGACGGTCTTCCCGCTCTGTCACGAGCACGGGGTCGGGTACACGCCGTTCAGCCCGCTCGCGGGCGGCTGGCTCACCGGGAAGTACCGACGCGGCGAGGAGCCGCCGGCGGGCTCGCGCATGACGATGCGCCCGGAGGGCTCGGAGCACTATCGGTCGGACGCGACCTTCGATGCACTCGAGGAGCTCGAGCGCCATGCGCAGGAGCGGAGCTGCTCGATGGCCGCGCTCGCGCTCGCCTGGCTCCTCGACGTGCCGGAGATCACGGCGGTGGTCGTCGGCCCCAACACCGTCGACCAGCTCGCTCCCGTGCGGGAGACGCTCGACATGCGCCTAACGACCGAGGACCATCGAGCGGATCGGGGCGCTGTTCGAATGAGCCTGCTCGTCCTCTCCGACGCGGACGTCCGCGAGGTGCTCGACATGGAGTCCTGCGTCGGCGCCATGGAGGACGCCCTCGCGGCGCTCGCGCGCGATGAGCTCTCGATGCCGTTGCGATTCGTCGTCCGGCCGCGCGGCGAGCAGCTCCTCGGCCTCATGCCCGCCCATCGCGCCGGCCCCGAGCCGCTCTTCTCGCTCAAGGAGATCGTCATCGCACCGGCCAACGGCGCACGCGGCCTCGACCCCCATCAGGGCGCCGTGCTCCTCCACGACGGCGAGACCGGCGTCCTGCAGGCCGTCCTCAACGCCTCCGCGATCACCGAGATCCGCACGGCCGCCGTCTCGGCCGTCGCGACGAAGCTGCTTGCGCGCCCGGGCGCGCGCCGCGTCGCAATCCTCGGCGCTGGGGTGCAGGCGCGCTCACACGCGCACGCGATGCGAACGGTGATCAACGACCCCGAGCTCCGTATCTGGAGCCGGACGCCTGCGCATGCGGAGGCGCTTGCGCTCGAATCGCACGCCGTCGTGTGCGAGTCCATCGAGGAGGCACTCGACGGGGCCGACGTCGTCTGCACGTGCACGGCCTCGCGCGAGCCGATCGTCCGACGCGCATGGCTCGCCCCCGGCACGCACGTGAACGCCGTCGGGTCGTCTGTTCCCTCCGCGCGCGAGCTCGAGAGCGACGTCGTCGCCGAATCCGCGTTGTTCGTCGACCGTCGCGAGTCGACGCTGAACGAGTCGGGCGACTACCTCCGCGCGGTCGAGGAGGCGGGCATCGGCCCCGACCACATCCGGGCCGAGCTCGGCGAGCTGCTCGTCGGCTCGCATCCGGGCCGGCGCGAGGCGGACGAGCTGACGGTGTTCAAGTCGCTCGGGCTCGCCGTCGAGGACCTCGCCGCGGCCTCGCTCTGCGTGGAGCGCGCCCGCGCGCGTGGCGTCGGCGCCGAGGTCCCCTTCTGATCCCGCTCGAGGCGATCGAGCGGGCGCGCGCGATCACCGCCGACGCCGTCCGGCCCAGCCCGCTCGTGCGCCTCGCAGTCGATGCGCCGTGCGAGATCTGGCTGAAGCTCGAGTGCCTGCAGCCGATCGGGTCGTTCAAGCTCCGCGGCGCGACGAGCGCGATCCGTCAGGCCGGCGAGAACGAGTGGCGGGCGGGCGTCTGGACGACGAGCGCCGGGAACATGGCCCAGGGCGTGTGCTGGGTCGCCCGCGAGCTCGGCGTCTCCGCGACGGTCGTCGCGCCCGATCACGCGCCGCGCGCGAAGCTCGACGCGATCGCGCGGCTCGGCGGCCGCTCGATTACCGTCCCCTTCGACACCTGGTGGGAGACGATGGAGACGGGCTCGTACCCCGGGGTCGAGGGGTTCTTCGTCCACCCCGTCCTGGACGAGCGCGTGATGGCCGGCAACGGCGTCATCGGCCTCGAGCTCGCGGAGCAACTCGACGACATCGAGACCGTGCTCGTGCCGTGGGGCGGCGGCGGGCTCTCCGTCGGGATCGCGAGCGCGCTCGCGGCGGTGTCGCCCATCACGCGCGTGATCGCGTGCGAACCTGCGACCGGGGCGCCGTTCGCCGCGTCCTTCGCAGCCGGCGGGGCGGTCGGCGTCGACTACACCGCGTCCTTCGTCGACGGCGCCGGATCGAAGGCGCTCCTCCCGGCGATGTGGGAGCGCGCGCGGGGGCTCCTCGCCGGTGGTGTCGCCGTCCCCCTCGACGCCGCCGCGGACGCCATCCGCCTTCTCGCGACGCGAGGGCGCGTCGTCGCGGAGGGCGCCGGGGCGCTCGCGCTCGCGGCCGCCCTCGCCGGGCACGGCGGCTCGGGCAGGGTCGTCTGCGTGGTCTCTGGGGGGAACATCGACGCCGACCTGCTGGCGCGGATCCTCGCCGGCGGCTCGTTCGGCTAGAGCCGCGCGCTCAGCAGCCGCGGCGGACGGTCTCCGCCACGGCAAGGTTCACCCATTCGATCGGAAGCGCGATCGCGTCACGCCACCACGGCTCGTCGACGTCGACCTGGACGACGCGGGCGTCCGCGCAGCGCTCGAACACGCGGTCGAGGCGGACGCTCATGTAGCTCGGCGCGAGGACGACGACGTTGTCCCAGCCACGATTGCTCGCGACCTTCGCGAGGGCCTGGAACTCGCCGCCCGTGGCGAACGGCCCGCGCACGATGCACTGGACGCCCTCCGGCGGGTTCCGGCATAGCCGATTCCGCGCCTCATCGCGCGTGTTCTTGTCGGACGACACCACGAGCGTCGGGGCGATGCCTCCACCCACGAGCGCCTGCCCCTCGGGAATGCTCCCGTTGGAACCTGCAAGGACGAAAACGGCGTCGGCGTCGTTCGGGAGCTCGTCCTCGTCGTTCATCAGGACGAGGAAACCCACCACCCAGGCAGCCACGAGCCCGACTGCGCAGACCACGAGAAAGCGGCGCACGCGGATAAGGGTGCCACCCGCATCGGTCGGCGTCGGGTAGAACCGGGCGGATGGGCGTGTCGGTGACGGCCGTGCGGCGGATCGCGATCGATGCGCAGGGGTATGCGCTGCGGCACCGGCGCGGCACGACTGCGGAGGTCGAGGCCGTCGTCCGTCGGCTCTCGTGCGTGCAGCTCGACTCCATCTCGACGGTGGAGCGGAGCCACCGGCTCGCGATCGGCTCACGCGTCGGCGCGTATCCCGGCGACGCGGTCTCGCGTCTGCTCGGGCGCGGACGCCTGATCGAATACTGGGCCCACGAGGCATGCCTCCTGCCGTCGGCCGACTGGCCGCTCTTCCGTCCCGCGATGGACGACGGCGGACGCCGGTGGTACGGGCAGATCGACCGGACGCACCCACACCTCCGCGAGCACGTGCTCGACGAGATCCGCGCGCGCGGGCCGCTCGGCTCGCGGCACTTCGACGGCGCCGCGCGCCAGGGCGAGATGTGGGGCTGGAAGCCGGCGAAGCAGATGCTCGAGCTCCTCTGGAACCACGGCGACCTCGTCGTCGCCGGCCGGCAGGGCTTCCAGCGGCTCTACGACGTCCCCGAGCGCGTCCTCCCGGGAGCCGTCCTCGACGCTCCGACGCCGACGGAGCCGGAGCGCCTGCGCACGCTCGCGCTCCGAGCCGTGCTCGCCCGCGGCGCGCTCACGGAGCGCGGGATCGTCGAGCACTGGCGGCTGGCGGGCGGCACGGCGCGGATCCGCCCCACCGTCGCCTCGCTCGTCGCGGAGGGCGAGCTGCAGCGGCTCGCCGTCGAGGACGGCGGCGCCGACGTCCTCGTCCCCCCGGGGACGGAGCTCGACCGGCCGCGGCCGTCCGTCGCGATCCTGCTCTCGCCGTTCGAGAACCTCCTGTGGGACCGGCCCTTCGCTCGCCGCATCCTCGACTTCGACCACCTGATCGAGGTCTACAAGCCCGCGCCGCAGCGGCGTTACGGCTACTACGTGCTCCCGTTCCTCTGGCGAGACCGGATCGCCGGCCGGGCCGATCTGAAGTCCGAGCGTGCGACGGGGGAGCTGGTCGTCCGGGCGTTTCACCGCGAGGACGGCGTCCGGCCGTCGGGGACGCTCGACGACGCTCTCGACCGCGCGCTCGATCGGCTGCGCCGTCTCATCGGGCTGGAGCGCGTTCGCCGGTGATCGAGCTCTCGCTCGAGGAGGCTCGGCAGCTCGCCGTCTCGGCGCAGCTCCTCGACGGACGCGCGCCGAGGACGATCACCGAGGTCGTCACCGCGCTTGGCTCCGTGCAGGTGGACCCCGTCGCCGCCGTCGCTCGCGCGGAGCGCATGGTGCTCTTCAGCCGTCTCGGACCGTACGACGTGTCGGAGCTCGCCGCCGCGCTCGGGCGCGGGGAGGTCTTCGAGTACTGGGCGCACATCGTCCCGACGTCGGACTACGGCATCCACCGAGAGTCGATGCGCCGGTACCCGCGCGGCGACCTGACGCGCTCGCGGTACATCCGCGAGTGGCTGGCGGCGAACGCATCGTTCCGCCGCTACGTCCTCCGCGAGATCCGTCGCCGCGGCCCGCTTCTCTCGCGCGACCTCGAGGACCGCGCCGCCGTGCCGTGGCAGACGGGAGGCTGGAACGACGGCAAGTCCGTCGGCCCCATGCTCGACATCCTCTGGTTCCGCGGCGAGATCGCGATCGTCGGCCGCGGCGGCAACGAGCGCGTGTGGGACGCCGCCGAGCGGCGGCTTCCGCGCGACGAGCCGAGGTGGGCCTCGCGCGAGGTCGCCCGCGCGGTCGTGGAGGGCGGGCTTCGGCGCAAGGGCGTCGCGCGACGTTGGGAGTTCGGGCGGCAGCTCGACGGCGCCCCGCCCGGGGCGGACGCGGCCTTTCGCTCGCTCGTCCGGGACGGAACCGCGGTGCCCGCGCGCGTCGCCGGGCTAGACGGCGACTGGTGGGCGCACCGTGACGTGCTCGAGCGCGGTCCCGGCGAGGCCCGCACCGTTCTCCTCTCGCCCTTCGACCGGCTCGTCTACGACCGCGAGCGCACAGCCGAGCTCTTCGGCTTCCGCTACCGGCTCGAGATGTACGTCACCCCCGCGAAGCGCGAGTTCGGCTACTACGTCGTGCCGATTCTGCGCGGCACGGAGCTGATCGGCCGGGTCGACGCGACGGTCGACACGGGGGCCGGCGTCCTCCGCGTCGGCGGCCTCTGGGCCGAGCGAGGAGCACCGGCGGAGGCGGGAGCGGACGTCGCAGGCGCGCTCCGCGAGCTCGCGACCTGGCGCGGCGCCGACGGCATCGAGGTCGGCCGCCGCGTGCCTCGCATGTGGGCGAAGGAGCTCCGTGCCTGAGTCGAGCGGCCTGCGCGGGACCGCGCCGCGCGACCTTCCCGCGCGACCCGTCGACGCGACGGAGGCACGGCGCATCGCGGTCCGGTCGCAGCTCCTCGACGGGACCGCGACGGACGTCCTCGCGACCGTCCACCGGCTCGGCTTCCTCCAGCTCGATCCGATCGCGACGGTCGCGCCGGCGCAGCACGTCGTGCTCTGGAGCCGGCTCGGGTCGTACGACGTCGCCGAGCTCGACCGCCTCTGCTGGGAGACGCGATCCCTCTTCGAGTGGGACGCGTTCCTCTGGCCGAAAGATCAGCTGCCGCTCGTCCGCGGCTTCATGCGCCGCTGGCGGAGCTCGACCCACTACAAGGCAGAGCGCTGGGTGCGCGACTTCCTCGCCGAGAACCGCGCCTTCCGCCGCTACGTGCTGCGAGAGCTCGACCAGAAAGGCCCGCTGCTCTCGCGGGAGCTCGAGGACCGCTCAGTGGGAGAGAAGGAGGATCGCCGGTGGTACGGCTCGAGGAACGTCGGGCTCATGCTCACGTCGCTCCACCTCCGGGGCGAGGTCGCGGTCGCAGGGCGGGTCGCCGGGCAGCGGCTCTGGGACCTCTCGGAGCGCGTGCTCCCGGAGACCGAGGCGCTGCCGACGCGCAAGGCCGAGCGGCTCCATCGGGAGCATCGATTCCGCGCGCTCGGCGTTCGGCTCGGGGATCACGGCTGGGAGGCGCACCCCGACGCCGTCGACGGCGACGTACCCGACCGGGTCACCTTCCTCTCCCCCTTCGACCGACTGATCCACGACCGCGATCGCGCCCAGGCGCTGTTCGGCTTCCACTACCGGCTCGAGATGTTCGTGCCGAAGGCGAAGCGCGTGTACGGGTACTACGTCCTGCCGATCCTCCGCGGCACCGCGATCATCGGGAGGATCGAGCCGGTGTTCGACCGCACCCGGGGTGTCCTCCGGGTCGAGGGCGTCTGGGCCGAGCCGGGAGCGCCCGACGACGCGGCCGGCATCCGGGACGCCGTCGACCGGCTCGCCGGCTGGCTCCGGGCGGAGTCGGTCGAGGTCGGGCCGACCGTGCCGCGCGCGTGGGCGAAGGCGCTCCGGGCGTGAGCCCGGACTACGATCCCCCCATGGACTTCGCGACGCGCGCGATCCACGTCGGCCAGGAGCCCGACCCGGCGACCGGGTCGGTTGTCACGCCGATCTACCAGACGTCGACGTTCGCGCAGGAGGCAGTCGGTGTCAACAAGGGCTATGACTACGCCCGCGCAGCGAACCCCACCCGCACGGCCCTCGAGGAGTGCCTCGCGTCGCTGGAGAACGCCGCGTACGGCCACGCGTTCTCGTCCGGGCTCGGCGCGACGACCTCGATCGTGCACCTGCTCGATCCCGGAGACCACGTCGTCTGCGTCAACGACGTCTACGGCGGCACGTACCGGATGTTCTCGCAGGTGTACGAGCCGAAGGGGTATCGCTTCACGTACGCGACGCCACAGGAGCTCTCGTCGGACGCCGACGCGCTCGTCGGCGGCGCGCGGCTCGTCTGGATCGAGTCCCCGACCAACCCGCTCCTCAACCTCGTCGACATCGCCGCCGTCGCGCGGGCGACGAAGGCGGCGGGCGCGCTCCTCGTCGTCGACAACACGTTCGCAACGCCTTACCTGCAGCAGCCCCTCGACCTCGGTGCGGACATCGTCCTCCACTCGACGACGAAGTACCTCGGCGGCCACTCCGACGTCATCGGCGGGTTCGCCGCCACGAACGACCCGACGATCGCCGAGCGGCTGCGCTTCCTCCAGAAGTCGCTTGGCGCGGTCCCCGGGCCGTTCGACGCGTGGCTCGTCCTGCGTGGCTTGAAGACGCTCGCGGTGAGGATGGACCGGCACTGCGACAACGCGCGCGTCGTCGCTGCCTTCCTCCACGAGCACCCGCGCGTGACCGACGTCCTGTGGCCGGGCCTCCCCACGCACCCCGGTCACGTGATCGCCGCCCGCCAGATGCGCGACTTCGGCGGGATGATGTCGTTCCTCGTGGAGACGGAGGAGGAGGCCGTCGACCTCGTCTCGCGCACCGCGGTGTGGACGCTGGCCGAGAGCCTCGGCGGCGTGGAGAGCCTGATCGAGCACCCCGCGCGGATGACGCACGCCTCGACGGCGACGGGGCCGTTCGCGGCGCCCGCGAACCTCGTGCGGCTGTCGGTCGGGATCGAGTCCGCGGAAGACCTCGTCACGGATCTCGCGAACGCGCTCGCCGCGACGCGCGCCCGGGCCTAGGAGGGTCTGGCGAACCAGGCGCTCGCCTCCAAGCCTCCTTGCGAGCGCGAGGCCCGGTGCCCGGGCTCGCCGGGCACCGGACCGGCGCGCAGGTCAGTTGTTGTTCGCGACGAGCCGGAAGGCGGTACCGGTGGGATCGGTCGCCCTCGCGAGCCGGCCGTAGGGCGTGTCCTCCGCCGGCGTGATGATCTTGCCGCCGAGCTCCTCGACGCGCTCGAGCGCGGCGTCGACGTCCGCGACCTCGAAGTAGACGTTCCAGCCGGACGGCTCCTCCTTGTCGTCCATGATCCCGGCGAGCTGGCCTTCGCCCTCGCCGAGCGTCGTGTACCGGAACTCCGGCGTGTCGCTCATCGCGTGGGTGTCCCACCCGAACACCTCGCGATAGAACGAGACGGCCTTGTCGTACTGGCCGGTGTGGAGCTCGAACCACGCCGGGGCGCCGGCCTCGCCGGTCAGCTCGAAGCCCTTCTGCTGGTTCGGCTCCCAGGCGCCGACGATCGAGCCTCCCGGGTCCTTGATCATCGCCGACCTGCCGTTCTCCGCCACGTCCATCGGGCCCATCTCGACCGAGCCGCCGTTCTCCGCCGTCGCCTTCGCCGCGCGCTCGACGTCGTCGGTCATCAGGTGGATGCCCCACGCGTCGGGGTATCCCATGGAGCCGTCGTTGTGCATGCAGCCGGCGACGGCCTTGCCGTCCTTCGTGAAGACGAAGTACCCCCCGAATCCCTCCTGCGGCGGCTGGGCCGTCCAGCCCAGAAGCTCGCCGTAGAAGGCGCTCGCCTTGTCGGTGTCGGTGCTGTAGAGGTCGATCCAGCACGGGGCCCCGACGATGAGAGTCGGTGTAGGCATGCAAGCCTCCCTTTCCAGTTGGTGTCGCCGTAGACGACTGTCCGGCGGCGCGAAACTCATCGCGCGCGATGACACGCCGTCCACGCTAGACCTCCGTACCCGTCTGGGGGGTACGGATAACCGGATAGCGATCATCTAGCGTGCGGGCGTGCCACACGAGCCGCTCGACCTCATGCACGGCGGGGATGACCGCCGGATCGGCGCCTACCTCGTCGAGACCGACGACGGGCTCGCCCTGCAGGACTGCGGGCCGAGCAGCTGTGTCCCGGCGCTCCATGACGCGCTCGCCGCCCATGGCATCGAGCTCGCCGACGTGTCGCACCTGCTGCTGTCGCACATCCACCTAGACCACGCGGGCGGCGCCGGCGTCCTCGTCCGCGAGCACCCGGGACTGACGGTGCACATCTCGGAGATCGGCGCGCCGCACCTCGTCGACCCGACGCGGCTCGAGGCGAGCGCACGGCGACTGTACGGGGACGCATTCGATCCCCTTTGGGGCGAGCTGGCGCCCGTCCCCGAGGCGAACATCAGCGTCGTCGGCGACGAAGCCCTCGGCCTCGCGGTCTTGCCGACACCGGGGCATGCCGCACACCACGTCTCCTACCTGCACGACGACGGGACGCTGTACTCCGGCGACGCCGCGGGCGTCCGTGTCACGCCGGGCCGCTTCGTGTTCCCGCCCACGCCGCCGCCGGAGATCGACCTCGTCGCCTGGGGACGGACGCTCGACGAGATCGAGCGACGGGCCCCGGCACGCCTCGCCCTGACGCACTTCGGCGTCTTCGAAGACGCCGAGCGGCACCTCCAGGCGATGCGCGAGACGATGAACTCCTGGGCCGAGCGCGTCGCGCACGGGATGGACGAGCCGACGTTCGTCGCCGCTGCCCGCGCCGACGTGCTCGCGTCCGATCCCGACGAGGTCGAGGCGTACGACCGCGCCGCGCCGTACTGGCACTGCTTCCTCGGTCTCGAGCGCTACTGGCGCAAGCGCGCGGAAGCATCCACCGCTTGAGAGACGCGCTCGCGCCGCTCCGCCACCGCGAGTTCCGCCGGCTCTTCGGCGGCCGCGTCGTGTCCTTCGCCGGCTCCGCGATGGCGCCGATCGCCCTCGCCTTCGGCGTCCTCGAGCTCGGCGGCTCCGCCGGCGACCTCGGCCTCGTCCTGACGCTCTCGACCTCGCGCGAGGTGCGCGCGCTGCCGCATCCCGTTCCCCGGCTCGCGAACGCGCCGGAGGCCGCCTAGCGGCGGGCCCTCGTGCACGATCGGCGCATGCACGAGCTCGAGCGGATCTGCCTTTCCGCCTACCTGCCCGTCTACGGAGCGGACGCGCTCGCCACCGCGGGAGCGACCTGCCTGCGCGCGCGGGCGGCGCCGGACTCACCGATGCTGAACCGTGTCGTCGGGCTCGGGCTCGGCCCCGTCCTCGAGGAAGCACACGTCGATGCGGCGCTGGCCGGGATGGGCGACACGACGTTCTACGTCGCCGTCTCACCCGACGCCGACCCACGGCTCGACGCGCTCCTCGAGGCGCGCGGTCTCGAGGTAGGCCTGGGCTGGATGCTGTTCGAGCGCGGCCCCCTCCCGCCACCGGCCGTCGAGACGACGCTCGCGGTCGCCGACGTCGACGACGACTCGGCCCGCGACTGGGCGCGCATCGTGCTCGAGGGCTACGGGCTGCCGGACGCGTGCGCGCCGATGGTCGAGCGCGTGCCCGGGCTCCCCGGGTGGCACGCGTACATGGCGCTCGCAGGCGGCGAGCCCGCCGGCGCGGCCGCGGTGTGGATCAACGGCGAGTCCGCCTACTTCGGCTTCGCGGCGACCCGACCCGAGCATCGCGGAAAGGGCGGCCAGGGTGCGCTCTTCGCCGCCCGCATCGGGCGTGCGCTCGCGGCGGGATGCACGCGGCTCGTGACCGAAACGGGCGAGCGCCGCGACGCCGGACCGGGCAACTCCTATCGCAACATCCTCCGCTACGGGTTCGAGGAGCGTGTCCTCGTCGCGCACCGGCTGCGTCGGCGCCCGCCGGGTCAGTCGACGGCTGCGTGAGCCTGGAGGTCGTCGAGCGACGAGAACTCGAGCGCCAGGGCGTGCGTCGCCTCGAGGACGATGGGCGGCGCAACGCCGGCCTCGAGCGCCTCCTGCCAGCGGTCCGCGCACAGGCACCACCGGTCACCCGCTTGGAGCCCCGGGAACCCCCATTCCGGATGCGGCGTCGAGAGGTCGTTTCCGACCGAGGCGCTGAAGCGGAGGAACTCGTCCGTCATGACGGCGCAGACCGCGTGGACGCCGACGTCCTGTCCGCCGGTCCGGCAGCTGCCGTCCCGCCAGAAGCCCGTCAGCGGATCGAAGCTGCACCCCTCGAGCGGCCCGCCGAGCACGTTCTGCCCCTCGCTCACAGGGGGATTATGTTGGTGCCCGGCCTCAGCCGGGGCCTACGCTGATCTAGGCCCAGCCCGTGACCAGCCAGCGGCGTCTGACGAACCGCGCCCCGAGCGTGGCGAGCCGGACGAGGATCAACACCGCGAGGGCCGCCCAGACGCCGCGCACGCCCCAGTCGCCCGTCCAGGCGGCAGCGAGCATTGCGGCGCACGCGGCGAACGCGACGACCATCGACGCGGCGATGTACGGGCCGTCGCTCGCGCCGATGAGGATCCCGTCGAGGGCGAAGACCGCGCCGTTGAGCGGCTGCATCAGCGCGAAGATCGGCCAGAGGAGCGCGCACTGCGCGAGCACCTCCGGATCGGAGGTGAACAGCCGGGGAAGGACGTCGGAGAGCGCGAGGAGCCCGATCGTGAAGACCCCGCCGGCCCCGACGGCGAGGGCGATCATCCGGACGCTCGCGTCGTAAGCGCGCTCGGGCCGTGAGGCGCCGAGCTCGCGGCCCACGATGATCTGCCCGGCGATCGCGATCGCGTCGAGCACGAGCGCGAGGAAGATCCACAGCTGGAACGAGATCTGGTACGCCCCGAGCTCGGCGTCGCCGAACCGTGCGACCACCGCGCCCGCAAGGAGGAACGCGGAGATCAGCGCCGCCGTCCGCGTGAAGAGGAACTTGCCGACCGAGAGCAGGCGCCGAGCGAGCGCGATCACCGGCGCGAGGTCCTCGCGGCCGACCCGCCGGGCGACGAGCCAGATGAACGAGACGCCCATGCACGTCTGCGCGATCGCTGTGCCCCAGGCCGAGCCCTCGATCCCCCAGTCGAAGCCGTAGACGAAGAGCACCTCCAGCACGACGTTGACGAGGTTCGCGAGGACGATCACGACGAGCGGCGCGGTGAGCTCGGAGACTCCGCGGAGGTAGCCCTGGCCGCCGAGCGCGAGGAAGAACGACGGGATGCCGATCGAGACGATCCGGAGATACGTGACGGCGTAGTCGGCCGTCTGCGCCTCGACGCCCACGAGGTCGACGATCGGCTCCGCGAGCGCCGCGACGGCGACGGCGAGCCCGACACCGATCCCGAGCGAGAGCCAGAGCGCCTGCGCACCGAGCCGCCGGGCCGTCCGGTCCTCGCCGGCACCGGTCGCGCGCGCGACCTGGGCGGTCGTCCCGTACTGGAGGAAGTTGAACATCGCGAGGACCGAGAGCGCCGTCGCCGCGGCGCCGAGCGCCGCGAGCTGCGACCGGCCGAGGTGCCCCACGATCGCCGTGTCGACGAGGATGTAGAGCGGCTCCGCCGCGAGCGCGCCGAGCGCGGGGACCGCGAGCCGCAGGATCTCGCGGTCGTAGGCGGAGCGGAGCCGCATGCGGGCTCGGGCTATTCGGGCTGCTCGCGCCGGACGATCCGGCCGCCGCTCGACTGGGCGATCGCCTTGACAACTATCTCGTCGATGTTCATGTGCGGCGGCCGGGTGACCGCGAAGAGGACACAGTCGGCGATCTCCTCGGCCGTGACCGGCTCGACCCCCTCGTAGACCGCCTTCGCCTTCTCGACATCTCCCTTGAAGCGGACGATCGAGAACTCGGTCTCGACGAGGCCGGCGTCGACCGTGGTGATCCGGATCGGCCGGCCGAGGAGATCCTCGCGCAGCGCGTACGTGAACCCGCGCACGGCGAACTTCGACGCGATGTACGACGCGGCGTTGAGGTATGCCTGCCGGCCGGCGATCGACCCCATGAACAGGATGTGGCCGCCGTCGCGGACGTGGGGCAGGCAGAGGCGCGTGATGCGGAGCACGCCGTCCACGTTCGTGTGGAGGACCGTCTCCTCGTCCTCGGCCGTCGACTCGGTGAAGGGGATCCGGCCGAGCGCGAGGCCGGCGTTGTTGAACAGGATGTCGATGCCGCCGAGCTCCTCGACCGAGGCGTCGACGAACGCCCGGCTCGATTCCTCGTCGGTGACGTCGAGCGGCAGCGCCAGGTCGGCGTCGACCCGCTCGACCCGGCGCGCGCCGCCGACCACGCGCACTCCGGCCTCCCGGAGCTGGCGCACGGTCGCAGCACCGATGCCCGACGATGCGCCGGTGACGACGCCGGTTTTGCCGCTCAGGTCCACGGGCGGAGCCTAACGCCGACGCGTCGAGCCACGGAGGCGTTGCGACCGCGACAGCGGGCGCCTCAGTTCGCGGCTCGCGCGAGCTAGCCCAGCTCGACGCGCTCGATCGTGACCTCCGTGCGCGGGCGGTCCCGGCCGTCACGGTCGGCGAGCGAGATGCGGTCGACCACGTCCTGTCCCGACGTGACGCGGCCGAAGACGGTGTGCTTGCCGTCCAGCCACGGGCACGCGTCGGCGGTGACGATGAAGAACTGAGAGCCGTTCGTGTTCGGGCCGGCGTTCGCCATCGCGAGCGCGCCGCGCGTGACGAGCTGATCGTTGAACTCGTCCTCGAACGTGTAGCCGGGGCCGCCGGCGCCGGTGCCTTCCGGGCAGCCGCCCTGGATCATGAAGTCGGGGATCACGCGGTGGAACACGAGCCCGTCGTAGAACCCGTCGGACGCGAGCTTGGTGAAGTTCTCGACCGTCTTCGGGGCCGCCTCGGGATAGAGCTCGAGGGCGATCGGGCCCTCGCTGGTGTGGAACGTCGCCTGTGTCATGCGGCCGACGCTAGCAGCGGCCCTGTTCACCGGCTCCCGGGAGGCGCCTCCGGGACACCGGCCCTTAACGCTCGGCCAACAACGGAGGAATGAGCCTCCTGCGTACACTGGGGCGATGGCGACAGCCGAAGCACCGCTTGCGGGCCTGCCGCAGGCAGAGGCCTCACAGGAGCTCGCCAAGAGCTGGCGTCGCCTGACGCGCGCCGCGACCATCGTCGCGGTCGCCACCTCGCCGGTCTTCTACGTCTGGCTGACGCAGCGAAACGACTGGGTCTGGTGGAAGGCCTTCATCGCCACCGTCGCGATCGTCGTGGTCTTCCGCGGGATGGCCGACCTGCTCTTCCGCAAGCTGATCCCGAACCCCAGCCTCTTCGGTATCGAGAGCCGCGAGCTCCGCGAGGAGGACATCGTCGGCCGCCGCCGCGCGTGGTTCTGGCGCTTCTGGTTCAAGATCTTCGTCCTCTTCTTCGTCGTGATCACCCTCGTCTGGCTGTTCCGCGGCGGAACCTGGTGGGGGACGATCGGCTTCATCCTCGACGGGATCGGGACGATCCTGTCGTCGCCCGCGCTCTGGATCCAGGTCGTCTTCGTCTTCTTCCTCTTCATCGCCAACTTCGGGATCCTGTTCGGCCCGCTCCTCGCGATGAACCTCACGCAGATCAAGACGTTCGAGCCGGGCGATGCGCAGTGGGGCGTCAAGCTCGACGACGTCCGCGGGCAGGCGGAGGCAAAGGAGGAGGTGCGCCGGGTCGTCTCGATCTGGCAGTCGGGCGAGCAGTTCGAGCGCCACGGCGGCAAGCGCGAGCGCGGCGTGCTGTTCTTCGGGCCCCCGGGCACCGGCAAGACGATGCTCGCGAAGGCCCTCGCGACGGGATTCAACTCGCCGTTCGTGTCGATCCCCGGCTCCGGCTTCGCCGCAACGTTCATCGGCATCGACGCCATCGTCGTGCGCTATCTCGCCTGGAAGGCGAAGCGGGCCGCGCGCAAGTGGGGCGGCACGTGCATCGTCTTCATCGACGAGATCGACGCCGTCGGGATGCGCCGCCAGGCACTCGGCGGCCAGGGAGGCTTCGGTGGGGCGATCAACGTCCCGCCGCTGACGCCGATGAGCGTTCACGAGGAGCTGTTCTTCGGCCCGTGGGGATCGCTCAACCCGTCAGGCGATCTCGTGCTCGAGACCAGGGCCTGGCGCGACAAGCTCTTCGCGAACCGAGAGACGCCCGCCGTCGGGCCGAGCGGCTTCGCCGTGAACATGATGCGGTTCTACGGCTTCATGTTCCCGGGGGGCGGGATGGGCGGGGGCGGGATGGCGCTCAACCAGCTGCTCGTGGTGATGGACGGCATCGACAACCCGCCGTTCATGCGGCGTGTGATCACGAACCGGACGAACACGTTGCTCGATGCGACCTTCATCGTGCCGCGGCGGATCCGCGGAAAGTCGCTCCGGCTTCCGGCGCCGCGGCCGCGCAGCGAGCAGGTGTACTTCATCGGCGCGACCAACGTCCCGATCGACCGGCTCGACCCGGCGTTGATCCGTCCCGGGCGGATGGGTCGGCACGTCTGGTTCAGGACGCCGACCAAGAACGACCGCCTCGACATCATCGACCTGTACATCAACAAGGTCTCGCACGACCCCGAGCTGGACATGCCGAGGCGACGCGACGAGATCGCGCGCGTCACGAACGGCTACTCCCCCGCGATGATCGAGCAGGTCACCTCGATGGCGCTGACGATCGCGCACCACTCCGGCCGCGAGCGATTCAGCTGGGACGACCTCGTCGAGTCGATCACGACGCTCGAGTCCGGCACCGCGATCGGCATCGAGTACGTCGAGCGCGAGGGACGCGCGATCGCGATCCACGAGGCGGGCCACGCGATCGCGGGACACGCCTTCATGCAGGACTTCGAGTCGACGCGCCTGTCGATCCGGCGCCGCGGCGACTCCGGCGGCCACCACCAGGCGCGTGAGAAGGAAGAGCGCTTCGCACGCTTCCAGAGCGAGATGTTCGCCCAGCTCGTCTGGGGGCTCGGGGCGATGGCCGCCGAGCGCGTGTTCTACAACGAGAACTCGACCGGTGTCGGCGGCGACGTGATGTCCGTCACCGCACAGACGGCCGGCATGGTCGGCGCCGCCGCGATGGGCCCGCAGCCGTTCCTCGCGACGCCGAAGGACGGAGAGTCCGAGGACGAAGCGCGCCAGCGGGCACTCGACCGCCTCGAGGGAATCGGCATGCAGATCATGAACCGGATGGGCGGAGGCGGGCCGATGGCTCCCGACCCCATCTCGGCAGCCCTCTCCGACCCGTCGAAGCGGCGCGCCGGCGCGCAGATCATCGGTCAGGCCTACGTCGTCGCACACAATCTCGCGACGACCAACCGCGACGCGCTGGACAGGATCGCGGGCGTCCTGATGGAGAAGAAGGAGATCTTCGGCGACGAGCTGATGGACCTCCTCGACTCGGTCGGGATCCGGATCCCGGAGCTCGACTACGGTGACGAGGCGATCTGGCCGGCGCCCTTCTTTGCCATCGCCTCCTCTCGGACTCCCCAGCAGCCGAAGGAGCTTCCGCGGCCGTGAGCGAAGGCGTCCACGAGAAGCCGCTGATCGACGCGCCCGTCGCGAAGCGGGTCGACGAGAAGACCGAGGAAATCCCGCGCGAGGAGCGCGCGCGGCGCTCCGGTTACCGCCGCCGGTTCGGGTTCATCTATGTGGGGCTCGCCCTCGTGCTCGGCCTCGGCCTCGGCGCGCTGGTCATCGTGGCCTCCGACAGCGACGACTCGACGAAGGTGGTGGCACCGGCCTGGTCGTCGTACCACCCCGACGGCTCGACCAACGCCCGGGCGGAGCAGATCGCCCAGCACGTCTCGGAGCGCTACCGGCTCGGAAACGGCGAGCAGCTGGCCGGCGCGATCGCGAGCCCGCCGATCGTCGTCTCGAACCAGCCGGAGGGCAGCACCCAGGTCCTGATCCGCGCGGTCGCCGTGCGGCCCGACCTCCCGGTCGGCGGGGAGATCGCCGATCGCGAGATCGAGATCGTCGACACGTCGAACAGCGTCCAGTACGTGCTCTGCGGCTACGGCCAGGGCTGTTCGATCGCATCGGGCAAGCCGTCCCCGGATCGCCACCTCCTCCTCCGGCGCGAGGCGCTCGAGCTCGCGCTCTACACCTTCAAGTACATGAGCCGCGTCAACTCGGTCGTGGTCTTCCTGCCGCCCCCGCCCGGCGGCGAGACCGCCTCGACCGTCGCCTTCTTCCGTCGGCGCGACCTCGGCCCCGAGCTCTCGCGGCCGCTGACGGACACTCTCAGTGCGAACACGCCAGGCGTGGGCGGGATCTCCGCTCCCGAGACGGCGACGCTGAACCGCATCACGGCGCGCCGGACATACCAGTACGACTACACGCAGAGCCAGGACGGCGGAGCGATCCTGCTCCTCGATCCTGTGACGACTGCCCCCTGAGAGCCGCCGACCCCCGGCTGATCCGCGCGAAGGCGCGGCTCGACCGGCTCGAGTGGTGGCCGCGCAAGGTCCGTGTCGACGGCGTGCGGATCGTCGTGACGCCCTGGCTCTTCGACCTGCCGCCCTGGCGCCGCTACGACGGCTTCGCCACCCACCGCGTGGTCTTTCTGCGCCGGGCGGACGTCTCCGACGACCTGATCACCCACGAGCTGTGCCACGTGTGGCAGATGCAGCACCGTCCGCTCGCAATGCCGCTCAGCTACCTCCGCACGGGGTACGACCGAAGCCCGTACGAACGACAGGCGCGCGAGGCGGCGCGGCAAACGGCCGCCTGACCTACCGGGCGGCCCCGCGCGGGAAGCCCGGCCCAGCCGTGGGGCACGTCGGCTGCTGCTCACGACCGCGGTCTACGCTGCGGAGAGGGTGCCCGACTTCCTCTTCTACGGCGAGACGGAGCGCTCGGCGGCGATGCGCCACGAGCTCCCCGTCGCGATCATCGACCCGTTCCTCCTCGGAGTGGTCGGCGGCCGCCTGCACGCCATGGCGAGCCCGCTGGAAGTGGACCGAATCGCAGCGTCCGCGCCGAACGCCGTCGTGCACGACCTCGCCTCGCTCGGGCTCAAGGAGCTCTTCGACAGCGGCGTCAACGGCCACCGGCTCGACCTCGAGCTCGCGTCGCGGGCGGCGACGGCGATGGGCGTCCGCCGGGCGGTCGTCGATCCAGACATGCCGGTCTCGGTGGCCGATCGGCTGCGTGCGGACGGAGTCGTGCTCGACCATGACCCGGCCGCGGTGGCAGCGAGGCGCCGCGCGAAGTCGCCGGCGGAGCTCGAGGGGATCCGACGCGCGCAGGCGGCGGCCGAGGCGGGAACGCGCGCCGCCGCGGCGCTCCTCCGCCGAGCCACACCCGAGGGCGGCCGCCTCCTGCTCGACGGCGACACGTTGACCGCGGAGGCGGTGCGAGCGGCGCTGCGCGACGCCTGCCGCGAACACGGCGCACCCGCCCCGCCGGATGTCCTCGTCGCCTCCGTCTGGCAGGGCACCGGGCACGATCCCGGCTCGGGCCCGCTGCCCGCGCGTCTGCCGATCCAGGTCGATCTCTGGCCGCGCGACGAGGCGTCCGGGTGCTGGGCGGACATGACCCGGACGTTCGTCGTCGGCGGAGCCGACGGGACGACCCGCGAGCGCGCGGCCCTCGTGCGTCAGGCGCTCGAGGCGGTCCGCACAGCCGTCCGACCGGGCGTGCTCGGGCGCGAGCTGCACGACATCGCCTGCGACGTCTTCGAGGCGGCGGGGCACGGGACGCAACGGACTGGCCCCGACGAGGACGAGCCGGACCTCGGCTTCCAGTTCTCGCTCGGGCACGGCGTGGGGCTCCGCGTGCACGAGGACCCGCCCCTCGGGCGTGGGGGTGGGAGCGCGCTCGTCCTCGGCGACGTGATCGCCATCGAGCCGGGGCTCTGGAGCCCCGAGATCGGCGAGGTGCGCTTCGAGGATCTCCTCCTCGTGACCGAGGACGGCTGCGAGACCCTCACGGACTACCCATACGACCTCGAGCCCTGACCGTCAGGCGCCGAACCGCTCCACCAGCAGCCGATGGCGCAGACCGCGGTCGCTCACGACGAGCGACGAGGAGCCGAGCTTCGCGAGCACCGTCCGGACGATGCAGGCGCCGGAGAGGATGATGTCGGCTCTCTTCGGCTGGAGGCCGACGATCGCCCGCCGCTCCGCGGCGCTCCGCGTGCGGTAGAGCTCGATCTGTCGGTCGAGCTCCGCGACGTCGAGCACGGTGCCCTGGACGACCTCCCGGTCGTAGGTCGTCAGCTCGTGCATCACGGCAGCGAGGTTCGTCAGGGCGCCGCCCATCCCGACGAGCGCATCGGGCGTCCCCCGGCCGTCGAGCGACGCCAGGTCGCCGGCGACGGCGTCGAGGACGGCGGCGATCCGCTGGTCGTCGACGGCGTTCGCGAGGCCGAAGTGCTCCGTGACGCGCACCGCCCCGACCTCGACGCTGAACCGGTCGTCGATCCTGTCGCCGTGACCGAACGTGAACTGCGTGCTCCCGCCGCCGGTCTCGAAGACGACGAGCGAGCCGTCGACCGGGCCGAGGCCGGCGATCGCGGCGAGGTACGAGAGCCGCGCTTCCTCCTCGCCGTCGATCATCTCGATCTCGACGCCGCTACGCTCGCGCACAGCGGCCACGAGCTCGTCGGCGTTGTCGGCCGCACGCATCCACGCGGTGCCCGCGGCGACGACTTCGTCCACCCCGTGCGAACGGGCCTCGTCGACCATCTCCGCGATCGCGTCGGTCGTCCGCCAGATCGCTTCGGGGTCGAGCCGGTCCGACGCCGCCAGCCCCTGGCCGAGGCGTGTCACCTCGGACCGGTCGACGAGGAGAGCCCACGATCCGTCCGCCGATCGTTCGCCGAGGACGAACTTCACCGAGTTCGTACCGACGTCGATCACGGCATGTCGGCGCACGCCGAAGCCGAGGAGCAGGGAGAGGCCGCGCGGGAAGCTGACGTTCGGCCGCGGCCACAGCCCGAGCGCCTCCACGGTCGAGCGCACGACAGCCGGATCCTCGTTCTCGACGGCGATGGTGCGCGTCGTCCGCGCCTCCGACCGCACGTCCGTGAGCTCCGCCATGCAGCCGTCGAGGAGGTAGTGGGCACGGTGCTTGGAGACGGGAACTGCGAGCAATTCGTCGTGGGTCGCGACGATCTCCTCGACCAACTCGTCGAGGTCGTACGTGTCGCGGTCGAGGGAGGGCATGGTCACGTCCAGCGACCCGAGAAGCGAGGCGACATCGGTCGCAGCCAACGGGAACTCCGCCTTCGCGACGGGCCGCCACTGCTGGAGCCCCTCGTCGTCGACCTCCTCGAGCCGCTTGACGTCGAGCTGCCCACCGCGGACCTTGATGCTTCCCTCGACCCTGCTCGAGAGGATGTACAGCTCGTCGCCGTCTTCCACTTTGGTGGGCTGAAGCGCCGCCAGGCGCGCCTCGGCCTCGCCGAACGAGTCGCCGAACGTCCGCCACTCCCAGCGGGGGACGATCATCGGAGCGAACGTCGCGCCGAGAGGCACATGGGTCAGCCGAGCCCCATGCCTTCGGCGGCAGCCGAGGGGGCGGGATCGGGGAGCCGCATCATGCGGAACGCATTGACGACTCCGACGAGCGACGCGAGGAGCGCGACGAGGAGCGCGACCTGAAGGGCAAGGTGGCGGGCGTCCGTGTTGATGCTCAGGATCTCGTCCTGGATCGCCTCGGGCTGGCCGACGAGGAGCTCCTCGAGCTGCGCGTCGCTCATCACCTGCGCGTCGTCCTCGAGCACGTCGGCGACGCGCTGCTGGTCGGCCGGGGGGAGAACGGTGCTCGACTCCGCCATGTTCGTGAACGAGATCGACAGCGTGGCGAGCATGATCGCGCCGGCGAACGCGAGCCCGAACGAGAGGCCGAACGACCCGGTTGCCGACGTGACGCCGGCCGCCTCTCCGACACGCTCCTCCGAGATGGGAGCGAGCGCGTAGTTGTTGAGCTGGGACGCCAGCAGGCCGAGCCCGGCGCCCGCGAGCATGAGCGGGATCACCAGGTACCAGCCGGAGTCCGCCCTGGGCACAAGCGGGATGAGGAGGACGATCGACGCCGCGAGCAGCACGAACCCCGCCCGGACGATGCTGCTCGCCCGTCGCCTGCCGGCTCTCCGCCCTGCGAGCACCGCGACGCCGAACATCGTGAGCGACAGCGGCGCGAGCGTGATGCCGGCCTGGAGCGCGTTGTAGCCCCAGACGAGCTGGAGATAGATGGGGAGGGCGATCAGGAGCGCGCCCAGGGCGACCTGCTGGAGGAAGATCTGGGAGACGCCGATGCTGAACAGCCTGGAGGTGAACAGCGTCGGATCCAGCAGTGTGGGCTTGCCCTCGCGCTTGCGCCGGACGAGCCAGTACACCAGACCCGCCCATCGCCGCCGCCCCGATCGCGAGCAGCAACGCCACGGACTCTCCCCCCTCCTGCCACACGAGGACACCGACGACGAGGCCGCCCATGCCGATCACGGAGAGGAACGCTCCGACGACGTCGACCGACCGGTCACCCGTGTACGGCACATCCCGGATGCCGCGGCTCCCCAGCAGCACGACCGCGATGATGAGCGCCTCGATCAGGAACCCGACGCGCCAGGACAGGACGGTCGTGACGAAGCCTCCGATAAGGGGCCCGATCGCAGCGGCGATCGCGCCCGACGCACCGACCAGCGCGAAGACCTTCGCGCGCGTCTTCCCTTCGAAGTTGCCGTGGATCAACGACTGCATCGCAGGAAGATAGAGCGAGGCTCCGAGCCCACCGAGAATCGCCCAGAAGACGATGATCGCCGTCAGGCCCTGCGCGAACACCATCGCGAGCGCCCCGACGGCGTAGAACACCATGCCGACGACGAAGGCGCGCTTGCGTCCGAACAGATCGCCGACCTTGCTGCTGATGAGGATGAACGCGGCGGACACCAGCGCCTCGATCGCCACCGCCGACTGGACGCCGCTCACCGTCGTGTCGAGGTCGTGGACGACCGCCGAGATCGACACGTTCATGAACGACGTGTCGATGACGAACACGAACATCGCCGCCGCCAGGAGGATGCCCTGACGCGGAGTGCCCCCCGGCTCGTCGGCCGGGTCCTCGCTCACCGCTCGACCGTCGCGGCAACGGGGTGCGCTCGGCCCGAGCTGCGGTCGAAGACCTTCACGAGCTCGATGACGACGACGTAGCCGATCGGGCCGAGGAGGCAGATGCCCCACTGCGCGCTCGTCAACGAGACGGTGTCGAAGATCCGCTGGAGCGGCGACAGCTCGGTGACGAGGAACGTCAGCGCGAGCGCCGCGCCGACCAGCTGCACGAATCGCCGGTTCGCGATCGTGTAGCGCGTGAAGATCGTCCCGGACGGCTCGCGCGCCTCGAGCGCCGCGACGATGTGCATCAGCGAGAGCGTCGTCAGCCCCATGGTCGTGGCGGTCACGAGGTCGTACCGCTCCTCTCCCCAGGCGACGATGCCGAGCGCGAGGACCGCCATCACGAATGCCGCGATCCCGAGACGAATCGCGAGCGCGCGATCGACGATCGGCGCCGCCGCGTCCCGCGGGGCGCGCTGCATCAGCCCGGGCGCCGCGGCGTCGAAGCCCAGCCCGATCGCGAGGAGCACGTCGATCGCGAAGTTGATCCAGAGGATCTGGAGCGGCGTCAGCGGCGCGCCGTTCGCGACGTCGAAGGCGCCCGCCCCGACGAAGAGGAGGATGAACCCGCCCAGCATCACGAGCTGGACCCGCACGTACTTCATGAGGTTGTCGTAGATGCCGCGCCCGCCCTCGACCGCGGCGACGATGGTGGCGAAGTTGTCGTCCGTGAGGATCATGTCGGCCGCTTCCTTCGTCACCTCGGTGCCGGTGATCCCCATCGCGACGCCGATGTCGGAGCGCTTCAGCGCCGGCGCATCGTTCACGCCGTCGCCCGTCATCGCGACGACGTTGCCCTTCCGCTTCAGCATGTCGACGAGGCGGACCTTGTCCTCGGGCGCGACGCGCGCGACGACGCCGATGTCGCCGACCTGCGCCGCGAGCTCCTCGTCGCTGAACGCGGCGAACTGGGTGCCCGGCAGCGCCCGCCCTTCGATCCCGAGCTGCCCGGCGATCGCCGCGGCGGTCGTCGCGTGGTCGCCGGTGATCATCCGCACCTGGATCCCCGCCTCCTTGCAGCGGGCGATCGCGTCCCGCGCCTCCTTGCGGGGCGGGTCGACGATCCCGACGAGCGCGAGCAGCGTCAGGCCCTGGACCTCGTCGAGCAGGACGCCGCCGGCGTCGAAGGCGGCCGGCTCGATGTCGCGCGACGCCACGGCGAGCACCCGCAGGCCCTCCGCCGCGAGCCGGTCGTTCTCGGCGAGCACCTGCTCCCGACCGGAGTCCGCCGGCAGGCTCGCCCCGTCCGCGCCCCTGACCGACGTCGAACGGGCGAGGAGGACGTCGGGCGCGCCCTTCACGAAGCAGCGGACGACGGTTCGCCCCTCGTGCTCCATCTCGTGGAACGTCGCCATGAGCTTGTACTCGGAGTCGAACGGCACCTCGCCCAGGCGCGGGAAGACGCGCCGCGTCTCGTCGACGTCCATCCCGCCCTTCTCGGCGAGGACGACGAGCGCCGCCTCGGTCGGGTCGCCGACGATCTCGCCGTCGCGCACCGCGGCGTCGTTCGCCAGGGCCATCGGCAGGAGGTACGGCTCGAGGGACGTGTCGCTGTCGCCGGCGACGCGAAGGATCTTGCCCTCCGTCGAGTAGCCCTCTCCCTCGACGTGGTAGCGACGCCCGACGACGACGAGCTGGCGCGCGGTCATCTGGTTGAGGGTCAGCGTCCCCGTCTTGTCGGAGCAGATCGCGGACGTCGACCCGAGCGTCTCGACGGAGCGAAGCCGCTTGATGATCGCGCCCTTCGCTGCGAGCGCCTGCGTGCCGAGCGACAGCATCGTCGTCACGACCGCGGGCAGGCCCGTCGGGATCGCCGCGATCGCGAGGCTGATGCCGATCAGGAAGAGCTCGTCGAAGTCCTCGCCGCGGATGAGCCCGAACAGGATCACGAGCGCCAGGGCGCCCGCGGCCATGATCGTGATGAGGAGGGTGAGCTGGTCGAGCTGGCGCGTGAGCGGCGTCTTCTCCTCCTCGACCTGCCCGAGCATCCCGGAGATCTGGCCCACCTCGGTCGCCATCCCCGTCGCCGTGACCACCATCTCGCCGCGGCCGCGCGTCACGGTCGAGTTCATGTACGCCATGTCGACGCGGTCGCCGAGTGGGACATCGTCGCCGGTCACCGGGTCGAGGGACTTCAGCACCGGCGTGCTCTCGCCCGTCAGCGCCGCCTCCTCGATCTCGAGCGTCGCCGCGAGGATCAGGCGGCCGTCCGCCGGGATCTTGTCGCCTGCCTCGAACGTCACGACGTCGCCGGGGACGAGCTCCTCCGCAGGGATGTCCGCGCGCTCGCCGGTCCGGCGGACGTGTGCGTGGATGAGGAGCATCTTCTGGAGGGCGGCGACGCTCTCGGCGGCCTTGCCCTCCTGGTTCAGGCCGAGGACGGCGTTGAGCACGGTGAGGCCGATGATCACGACCCCGGTCGACCACTCCTGAAGCGCGACGATGCTGACGATCGCGGCGCCGAGCAGCACGAGCTGCATGAGGTCGCGGTACTGGCGGAGGAACGCGTGCCAGCCGGGTTCCTTCTCCCCCTCCGCAAGCTTGTTCGGCCCCACCTCGGCGCGGCGCCGGTCGACCTCGGCTGCATCGAGGCCTGCCACGGGATCCACGCCGAGCTGTGCCAACGCTTCCGCCGCGGGCAGTCCGTGCCAGTTTGCGTTCCGCCCGCGGTAGACGACCGTCGACATCGATCCATTCTCAAGGCCCGCGGCGGGCACCGCAACCGGCAACACGCACGCGGTCAGTGCGTCACGAGCACCTTGAGCCCGACGAGGACGAGGCCGAGACCGAGGTTCGCCGCGACGACGCCGATCGTCGCGGTTAGCCCGAGCCGCTCGAAACGCGCGAACACGATTCCCTGCACGCCGAGAACGACGAGCCCGAGCGCGAACGCCGTCCAGACGGCAGCGCTCGTCGAGAGGACGCCGAGCGCCCCGAGCAGAAGCGCGACGAGAGGCGGGACGGCGGCCTCGACGACCGACGCCTCGCGGCGGGCGATCTGCCCGAGCTGGACACGCGACAGGTGCTCGTCGTGCGCGACGCTGTGCGCGAGCGCGTGGGCGTAGACGTGCGCGAGCCAGAAGACGCTCGACGTGACCAGCACCATGACGAGGATGCGCGAAGCGTCGTCCGGAAACGCCCGTGCGCCGGCGACGAGCACCGACAGGACGACGATCGTCCCGTAGATGAATCCCGCCAGCCGCTCACCGATCGCCGCGCGACCGAAACGAACCGTCCGGCCGGGCTGCCGCTCGTCGCTCCCGCTGCTACGGCCCACGGGGCGCGAAGGGCTGCAGCTCGTCGGCGCCCGGCTGGACGATGCCGACGTGGGACTCGGGGACCTCGTTCCATGCACCCGGCAGGTCGCCGAGTGGCTCGGAGACGACGACGCGCGTCTCGTCGGAGAGCCCGGCCAGCTCCGCCAGCTCGGGGTGAACCGCCTTGAGCGCGTCCATGCGCGTACTGAAGTAGAGCGAGCGCGACTCGCCCTCGCTCGAATAGCGGAACGCCCAGATCGTGCTCCCGTCGGTCGTCGCAACCGTCATCTGGATCGGGTGCTCGACTCCGTGCCGCCGCCCCACCGCCTCGACGAGGCCGACGGTCTGCGCAACCGCCGCGATCGGATCGTCCTCGAGGCCGAACGTGAGCGCGAGGTAGAACATCGCCTCCGAGTCGGTCGTGCCCTCGATCGACGAGAACAGGGAGTCATCGACCGCAAGCAGGAGCTCACGCCGGACCGACGGGAACTCGCGGATCAGGCCGTTGTGCATCCAGAGCCAGCGCCCGTGGCGGAAGGGGTGCGTGTTCGTCTCCTGGATCGCCGTCCCGGTCGAGGCGCGGATGTGCGCGAAGAAGAGGGGCGACGAGACGCCCGCGGCCAGCTCGCGCAGGTTGCGGTCGTTCCAGGCCGGGTGGGTGCTGCGATACAGCCGCGGCGCTCCGCTGTCGTCGTACCAGCCGACCCCGAACCCGTCGCCGTTCGTCGTCGTCGCGCCGAGCCGCGAGTGCAGGCTCTGGTCGATCAGCGAGCGGTCGCGCTTGACGAGGAGCTCCTCCAGCCGGATCGGCGAGCCCGAATAGGCGAGCCAGCGGCACATCTACGTCGCCGGTCTTCCCGGTTGCGTACGGGGGATGCGCTGCGCGAAGAAGAGCGCGACGACCACGAGCAGGGCGAGGATAGCGAGCGCATTGCGGAGGCCGTCGATGCGGGAGTCCGCGTAGTCCTGGAGCGCCTCGTCCCGCACCCGCCGGGGGACGCCCGCCTCGTCGAGCGCCGCCTCGAGGTCGGCGTCGGAGACGAACGGAACGCCGCCCACGAGCTCGACCTCCGCCTGGGACTGCACGCGGTTCGGGATGTCCGGGTTCTGCTGGATGTTCGCGAGGAACGACGCCGACACGGCGGCGATCATGACCGACCCGGCGAGCGCCGTGCCCATCGACGCGCCGAGGTTCGTCATCGTGTTCTGCACGCCGCCCACCTCGGGGCTCTGATCGTCCGGCACGGACGAGACGGTTACCGCGCCGAGCTGTGAGGCCAGGGCGCCTATGCCGAGGCCGATCAGAAGCATCGGGACGAGGACGATCTCGGGACCGGAGTCGACGTCGAGCGCCCCGAGGAGCACGACCGTGCCGGCAAGGAGCGCGAGCAGGCCGCTCCGGACGATGAGCCGCGGCGAGACGTCCGGGAAGAGCTTCGGGATGCCGATCGCCGCGAGCAGGAGCGTCAGCGACAGCGGCAGCAGCCGGGCGCCGGTCGCGAGCGCCGAGAGCCCCAGGCAGACCGAGAGGTACAGCGGCACGACGAAGAACAGCCCCGCCTGGGCGAGGTACTGGAAGAAGAACATCACGAGGCCGCCGTTCAGCTGCTTGTTCTGGAGCATCGCGGGGCGCACGAGCGGCTCGCCGCCGCGCGACTCGACACGGGCCTGCCAGCGGAAGAAGAGCCAGACGACGAACAGCCCGGCCAGGACCAGCCAGACCGTCGGCGACAGTCCCGCACCATTCCGTGCCGCCCGGCTTCGGCTGGATCCATCCCCACTCGCTCGACCGGAGCACGCCGTAGACGATCAGCGCCAGCCCCAGCGCGGACAACACCGCTCCGACGAGGTCGAGCTTCGGACGCTTCTCGACCGGGGCATCCGCGATCCGGCGCGTAAGGAGCAGGATCGCCGCGACGATCACGACCTCGCCGGCGAAGACCCAGCGCCACGAGAAGTAGGTCGTGCAGAACCCGCCGACGAGCGGGCCGACGGCCACCGCGATCGCGCCGGCCGCCGCGACGAGGCCGTACGCGGCCGGCCGCCGCTCGGTCGGGAAGTTCCCGGCGACGAGCGCGACGATCGCGGGCAGGATCAGCGCCGCGCCGACGCCCTCGAGGAACGACCAGCCGAAGAGCAAGGTCGGCAGGTTCTGCGAGATCGAGGTGATGAAAGAGCCGCACCCGTAGATCACGCAGCCGATGGCGAACGCCCGCTTGCGGCCGATGATGGCGCCGATCTTCGCCCCGGTGATCATCAACGCCGCCATGACCAGCGTGTACGCGGTGATCGCGCCCTGGATCCCGGTGACGGTCGTGCCGACGTCCTTCGCCACCGTCGCGATCGAGACGTTCATGACCGACGTGTCGAGCGTCATCAGGAACTGGCCGGCAGCGAGCGTGAACAGCACGACCATCGCGCCGCTCGCGGCCGCCGGTGCCTTGCCGGACGATCGTCGTGTCGGTCACGTCGACCCGAGCCCCGCCCACGTGGCGGGCACGTCCGAGCCGCCCTCCTCCGAGACCCGAGGCCCGAAGCGGACGAACGCAGGATGCGACGCGATCTTCCCCGCCACGAGAGACTCGCCCATCCGGAACGACGTCGCCTCGCGCAGCAGCGCCGGCGGCGCGAACGAGAGCGTGTCGCCGACGTAGCCGAGGTCGCCGACAGAGGTCATCCGCATGAGGACGAGATTGTCACACTGGGAGACCACGAGCTCGTTCACGCGGTGGGGTCGCTGGGTCGAGACGAGGAGGTAGAGGCCGAACTTCCGCCCTTCGGCGGCGATGCGGACGGCGTGCTCGGTCGCGAGTGCAGTGACCTCGTCGCCGGGCTCCCTGCGGACAGACGTTGTGCGCCTCGTCGATGACGATGAGGACCGGCTCACGCTCGGATCGCCGCCGCCACAGCGCGGCGAGCACGGCCTCCGCCGCGACCGCCTTCTCGGCACCGGTGCCGAGCGAGCCGAGGTCGACGACGAGCGCACGCGGCCCACCCGGCGCCACGAGATCCTGGAGCGAGCCCTCGTCCCCGACGGACCAGATCGGCCACCGGTGGAGGCCGAGGTTTCGTATCCGCGCGGCGAGGGCGCGGCGCTCCGGGGCCTCCGCTTCGGCAAGCTGCTCGGCAAGGTCGCCCGCGGTCGTAAAGGGTGACTGCAGGCCGCCCTCGAGGATGTCGACGAGAGCGCCGTACTCCTCGCGGTTCCGGATCGGGTCGAGACGAAGGACAGCCGCCTGCTCCCCTGGTTCGAAGTCCCGGAAGCGGACGTGGAGCCGATCGGGCCCGCTGCCGACCGTGCGAACGACGACGCCGTCGGCCGCGTCCCGATAGCGGGCGGCCACGTCCTCGCCGACGCTCTCTCGGATCTCGCCGAGCCGAACGAAGTCCGAGTTGGGATCGAGGACGATCAGCCGCAGCGACGTCTCCAACAGGAGCTGCTCGAGAATCGTGCCGAGGGCGTACGTCTTGCCGGAGCCGGACTGTCCGCAGAAGAACGTGTGCCGGTCGAACCCGCCGGCGTCGAGCCCGAAGCGCACGCCCGGCCGGAGGATGAGCTCGCCGATGTCGAGGGACGCCCGCCGAGGTCGCGTCCGGTCGAGCCACCCTGCGACGGACTCCGTGTCCGCCCGCACGATCGGCGACTCGTGGAACGGGAGCCCGTCGCTGTCGAGGACGACACCGTGGCCGCGGGCGAGGGCGATGCGGAGATGGGACGCGTCGGCGACCTTCTCGGTGACGGCGGCGACGAGCTCCGGGCCTTCGACCCAGGCGGCCTCGATCGCGTGCACCTGGCCGAGGCGCCCGTCGATGGAGGCGTAGCCGCCGGTCTTCAGCGCGAGGTCGTGGATCGAGCACTGGAACGTGAAGCGCCGGCCGTCGACCGACGACGCGACCGCGGAGACCGCGGCCTCGAGCTCGCGCCGGCTCGTGGACGGAGACGTCGTCATGCCCGCGATTGTCTCGGTTTTCCGTGGCGCGCGGGCACGGGACCTCACAGGAAGTAGGTCAGCTTGTCCCAGAGCCAGCTCTCGAGGCCTTCGCCGGCGCCGGAAGGCGGCTCACCGCGATGCGAGCGGGCGATATCGGGCTCGAAGAGCCGCTCCTCGAAGAGCGCGGCGGTGTCGGCGCTCCGCGCGATCATCGCGATCTCCGAGTTCCGGTAGAGCGCCCACGAGTCGAGGTTCACGGTGCCGAAGCTGACGACGTCGTCGGCGACGACGACCTTGGCGTGGACGACGGTGCCCGGGAGCTCCCAGATCTCGACCCCTGCTGCGATCAGGTCCTCGTACCGGTGCCGGAGCGCCGCCGTCGCCTGGGCGTTGTTCGACGTCTCCGAGACGACGAGCCGCACGCGGACGCCGCGACGAGCCGCCGCGAGGATCCGCTCGAGCATGTCGCGGTCGGTCAGGTACGGGTTCATCACGTCGAGCCGCCGGCGGGCGCCGTCGATCTGCTCGCGGATCGCCTGCGAGGCTGCGACGAAGCCGCCGGGGATGACCTGCGCGAGCGCGACCGGAATCTCGCCTGGGTCGGCCGGCGCGGGAAAGTAGGGGTCGAGGTCGTCGGGCAACGGACCGCCGTGGCCGCGGAAGCTCGTCAGGAAGGCGGCCTGCGCCTGTCGGACGACGTCGCCCGTGACGCGGACCATCACGTCGTGGAAGCCGCCGTTCTCGAAGTGGTCCTCGATCCCGGCGCCGCCGGTCCACGCGATCTCGCCGTCCACGACGTAGAGCTTGCGGTGGTCGGCCCGCCCGACCTCGTCCTGGCGCCAGTCGAGGTGCCGGTCGTCGGGGTAGAGGCCGTCGCGGTCCAGCGGCAGGACGTCGTTGACGACGATCTGCGCCCCCGCCTCGGCGAGCCCGGTGAACATCTCGCGCGCGTCGCCGTTCGGCCGGGAGCCGAAGGCGTCGACGATCACGCGAACCTCCACACCGTCGGCGAGCTTCCGTTCGAGCAGATCGGCCATCTCCGTCCCGACCTGGCCCTCGCGCCAGCCGAACATGAGGATGTGCACCGACGACCGCGCGGCCTCGACGTCGGCGAAGATTCGCGGGAAGAACCTCTTGCCCTCGACGAGCGGCTCGATCGTCGCCGCGGTCGACCACGCGAAGTCGAGGTCCGCGTCGTGCGGACGCGTCCCGTCGCGGCCGGCGAACGCCTTCGTCGCCGCCTCTGCGCCGGCCGCCGTAACCGCGTTCGCCGGCGGCGGCCAGCTCGGCCGCTGCGTGATCCCGAGCACTTGCCGGAAGACGAGGACGAAGAAGAGCGCGAGCACGAGGAGGGCGACAGCCACGGCTGTCCGCCCCCCACCGCCGGCGCCCGTGCGAGCACGGCGGGTCGGGTCGCGGAGAAGCGAAACCGCCCGGACGACGGCGACCGCTGCCAGAGCCGTGCATCCCGCGAGGACGAGGAGCAGGCCGTAGGAGACGCCGGCATCCAGGACGCGCCGCGCGTCGAGCCAGTTCTCCGTGGCCGTCCACCCGATCACGAGCGCGCTCGCGAGCACGCCGACCACGCCCACCCAGGAGCCGCGCTCCATCGATCTCGCCCACAGGAAGGCCGGGCCTGCCAGGAGGACGCACAGCCAGCCGTTGTTCGGCCCCTCGATCCCGTTGAGGGTCAGGGGGTCCTCGGCGAGCCACGTGCAGAACACCCCGAGGACGACGGCCACGATCGCGACCCGAGCGGCGACGCTGTACAGGACGGTACGGTCGTCGGGCCGCTCCGTGACGTGCTCGACAGCCGACACGCGTGTGTCGCCGGGCGCCGGCGCCTACTCCTGTACGGCCGGTGCGCCGGGTGCCGCCGCGGCGGGCGGCGGCTCTCCGCGGACCCGCTTCCACACGAAGTCGAGGACGACAGCGAGGAGCGCGATCGCGACGATCGCGAGGAAGGTCTCCGGGGCGTTGCGCAGCGTGTCGACGGCGAAGAAGACGAGAACGACGGCGGTCGCGGCCGTGGCGACGAGAACGACGGCGGGGTTCGCTCCGATCTCCGAGCGGAGCCGGAACGCCGCGACCCCGATGAGGAGGAAGATCATCAGCGAGCACGCGCTCCCGACGGACGCGATGGCGGAGAGGTCGACGGTGTTCGCGACGACGAGCACCAGCGCAGCCGTGACGAGGATGCCTGCGTGCGGGCCGAGCCGGGAGCGACGGCCCAAGAGCGGCGGGAACTGCCCCGACTCGCTCAGCATCGCCGTCAGCCCACCGGACGCATAGAGCGTCGCGTTCACCGACGAGGCGGTCGCGAGCAGCGCGGCGATGGCCATCATCGTGAACCCCGCTTCGCCGAGCGCGGGCCGTGCCGCTTCGGCGATAGCCGTCTCGCCGTACGCGATGGTCTCGTCGACCGTGAGCGTCCCGAGAACGCCGATCGAGATGAGGACGTAGAGGATCGTCGTCACGCCTAGCGCGCGGTACATCGCTTTCGGCAGCTCGTGTTCCGGATCACGCATGTCACCGGCCGCGAACGTGATCACGCTGAAGCCGAGGTACGCGAAGAAGGTCAGCGCGACGCTGGCGACGATGTCCGACGCGGGCGGATAGTCGCTGAACGCCAGCAGGTCGAAGTCGATGTCGACGAGCGTGACGACGATGAAGACGGCGAACACGGCGAGCAGCGCGAACACGATCAGCGACTGCGCGCGCGAGACCAGCGCCGACCCGACGATCGAGATCGCGGCCATCGCGACGACGACGAGCGTCGTGAAGATGTTGTCCCAGGCGCTCCCCGCGTCGTCGCCGACGAAGAGCGAGGTGGCGTAGCTGCCGAACGAGACCGCGACCATCGAGCAGACGATCACGATCGCAGCGAAGTACCCGAGCCATGCGGAGATCCCGACCAGGCGGCCGTTTCCGAAGCCCTGCATCAGGTAGGCGAAGAGGCCGCCCGAGGACGGGTAGCGGACGCCAAGCTTGACGACGGTGTAGCCCAGCAGGGCCGCGACGATCCCTGCGAGCAGGAAGGAGAGCCAGACCGCCGAGCCCGCCACGACGGCGACCTGGCCGAGCAGCGCGAAGATGCCCGCGCCGACCATGGCGCCGACGCCGAGGAAGGCGGCTCCGCGGACGGTCATGTCACGGGGTCGGCGTCGCCGGCGGCGCGGGAGTGTGGCCGCCGAAGAAGAGCCAGACGATCACGATGCCGGCGAGCGCGGTCACGACCCAGCAGATCTGCAGGGGCAGCTGGAAGGAGTGGTCGATGACGCGCTTGCCGAGAGTTGTCGTCCCCGTCGTGTCGGCCTCCGCCGCGGCGATCTGCGTCCCGTTGGCAGGAAGGAGGAGTACGCCAACGACCGCGGTCCACATGGCGATCATGTAGCCGGCGCTGATCCCGAGCGCGAGTCCGAGCGGAACCATCGTGCGCGTCGACGCCGACTGGCTCGTCGTGAGCGCGGCGACGAGGAAGATGGCGACCGCAATCATGAACGGCCACTGCTCGGCCAGGTCGCCGAGCGCCTGGACGATGGCGTCCTCGTTGTTGGCGATGAACGTGTCTGCCATCCAGGCGATCCCGAAGAGGGCGATCATCGAGATCATCCCGGACCTGAAGATCTGCGTTCCCGGCACGTCGCTCGCCTTCACGTGGCAGAAGAGGAGGATGAGAGCCGCGGCGGTGAGCATGAACATCTGGATCAGCGGCGTCACTGACATCGGCTCGACGCCGCCGCCCTCTGCGGCCACGGTCGGGCGAATACCCTCGACGAAGCCGAAGACACAGATCGCCGCGACGCCCGCCAGGAAGATGGCGACACTGCGCTTCGCGTAGGGCAGAAGCTTGATCTCTGCCGGGGGGGCGGGGGGCTGCACTTCGCCTGCTGCCAACCGGCGCTGGTACTCCGCGTCGTCGTCCAGATCCCTACCATGGCGGCTCATCATGATCGACATCGCGAAGATGCCCACCAGGCTCGCCGGGATCGTGATCAGCAGCACGTCGATCAGGTCGTAGTTGTAGATCTCGACGAGTGGGAGCATCGTGGCCATCGCGGCCGCGACCGGGCTCGACGTGATCCCGAGCGCGTTCGCCACCGTCGAGCTCGCGAGCGCCCGCTCGGGGCGGATCTTGTTCGCGTACGCGACCTCGTTGATCACCGGGATGATCGAGAAGAACGTGTTGCTCGTGCCGGTGAGGATGGTGAGCACGTAGGAGATGTACGGCGCGACGAAGTTCAGCGCCTTCGGCCTGGCCCGGAGCGCCCCGCTCGCGACCTGAACCATGTAATCGACGCCCCCCGCAGCCTGCATCGCCGCCGCCGCCGAGATGACCGCGATGATGATCAGGATCGCGCTGATCGGCGGCTCCCCGGGATCGAGCCCGAAGACGAAGACGAGGACGAGCGTTCCGACGCCGCCCCAGAGCCCGAGGCCGATGCCGCCGGAGCGCACGCCGAGCGCGATGAACGCGATGACGACGAGGCCCTGGACCGCGACGAGGATCCAGTCGGTCGTGCTCATTCCGCCTCCTCCCTCAGCTCCTGGCAGGTACTCGTGTCGCGGATCACCGACACGAGCTCGGGGTCGGTCTGCACGACGTCGGCGACGGTCCGCGTGCCCGAGGCGAGGACCGAGCCGATCGCCCGTGCAGCTCCGGTGAGCTGCTGGATCGACGCCTCGAGCGTGTCGGCCTCCTCGTCGAGCGAGTCCTGCGCGTCCTCGAGCTCGTCGAGCGCGGAGTCGGCCCAGCTGGAGACGACGTCCGCAACCTCCTCGCCGTTCGGTGTGTCGGGAGTCCCGGCGTTCTCGATGCCCTCGACCATCGTCTCCGTCGCCTGCGCGGCGCGCTCGAGCCCCGTGCGGATGAGCCCGGTGCGCTCCTGCGGCGTCTCCGACTGCGGCTCCACGTCCCCGCCCGCCGCTGCGGGCGGTGTTCGGATCTCCTCGACGGTCGCCTCGAGCTCGCCGCGCCAGACGCCGATCGCGCCGCAGACGCTCTCCGCCCACTCACCGGCGGACACGGTCTCGCCGCTGTTGTCGCGGTTGCCGATGAGCGCGACGACGACGATCAGCAGCACGATGCCGGCGGCGGCGACAATCCACGCGACGTGGGCCACGCATCGCGTTACCTCCCTGGAGCGGAGAGCCGGTCGACGACGGCGACGAGCAGCTTCCAGAACCGTTCGACGGTGGGAATGCTCGTTCGCTCGTCGGGCGAGTGCGGGAACTCGATCTGCGGGCCGAACGACAGCATGTCGAGGTGTCGGCCGACCCTACCGCCGATGACGGACGTCTCGAGCCCGGCGTGAACCGCTGTCACGACGGGTGGAGCGCCGAACTCCTGCTCGAACACCGTCCGCGCGACCGCGAGCACCGCGGAGTCGAGGTCGGGACGCCAGCCGCTGTAGTTGTGCTTCACCTCGAGCGAGCCACCGCCGAGAGCGGCGGCGGCGGCCAGCGTCGCGATCACCTCCGGCATCGCCGAGTCGTTCGAGGAGCGCGACAGGCTGTGCAGGGTCAACCGGTCGCCCTCGGTGATCGCCTCGCCGAGCGAAGTCGACGTCTCGACGAGCTCGTCGAAGTCGGGGCTCATCGCGAGTGGGCCGGTCGGCACGACGGCAATGACGTCGAGCAGCCGTGCCGTCGCCTCAGCCGTCCACGGCTCGAGGGAGCCGTCCGCCTCGGTCGCCTCCACCATGACGCCCGGATCCGTCTTCGAGAACGCGTCGCGAATCGTCTCGGTCGCCGAGCCGAGCGCGGCCTCGAACGCGGCTTTGTGACCCGATTCGACCGAGACGAGCGCGTGCGCGTCACGCGGGATCGCGTTCCGGCTCTTGCCGCCGTCGAGCGAGACGAGCCTGAACGGCACCGTCGCATGCGCCTCGCGGAGCGCGCGCCCGAGGACCTTGATCGCGTTCGACCTACCGAGCGCGATCTCCATTCCCGAATGCCCGCCCTGTCCGCCGCGGACGACCACGTCGAGCGTCACCGCCTCTGCTTCCGGCGAGGACCGCGGAGCGTCGATCCTGATCCACGTGTCGGTGCTGCCCGCACAGCCGACGGTCAGCACCCCGTCCTCCTCGCTGTCGAGGTTGATGAGGGTCGACCCGGTGAGCATCGACCCGTCGAGCGCGTTCGCGCCCTCGAGCCCCACCTCCTCGGCGACGGTCATGAGCAGCTCGAGCGGCCCGTGGGCGAGCGTCTCGTCCTCGACGAGCGCCATCATCGCCGCGATCGCGACGCCGTCGTCAGCGCCGAGCGTCGTGCCCGTCCGCCCTGAGCCAGTCGCCGTCCCGCCGGAGCACGATCCGCCCCTCGGCAGGATCGTTCGGGCTCGCCGGGTCGCGCTCGCAGACCATGTCGAGGTGGCCCTGCAGGATGAGCGTCGGCGCGGCCTCGCGGCCCGCGGTCGCGGCGACGGGGATGACGAGGTTGCGCCCGGCGTCCTGCCGAACCTCGAGCCCGCGTTCGGCCGCCCACGCGCGGACGTGCTCGATGACGGGCTCCTCGTGGCGCGACGGTCGCGCGATCCGTGTCAGCGCCTCGAAGTGCGCCCAGAACGGGCGCGGCTCGAGGCCGCTGACGACGGTCGCGTCCCCCGCCATCTCTCCGGCTCCCGGCTCGCGGCTAGGAGAGCGCCTTCTGCTTGATCGCGTCGAACTCGGCCTGCGTGATCGCGCCGCTGTCGAGGAGCGCCTTCGCCTTCTCGATCTCGGCCGCGGCCCCGCCGCCGCCGGCCGTCTGACGCACGTAGTCGTCGAACTGCTCCTGCTGCGCGCGCGTCCGCTGGAGTTGGCGCTCGGTCATGCCGACGTTCTGCGTGATCAGGTAGACGAACACGCCGAGGAACGGCACCAGGATCGTGAAGACGATCCAGAGCGTCTTCTTCCCGCCCGAGATGTCATGCCGCCGAAAGATGTCGGCGAAGACGGTGAAGAGGAGCCAGATCCAGACGATCCAGATGAAGAAGATGAACATCGTCCACAGGACGTCGAGAAACGGGTAGTCCGACGCGATCACTGCTCCTCCTCTGTCTGATGACGTGCTTTCAAGGGCGACAATACGCGCCTGGACGGACTGCGCAAAACGCGATCGTATGCGCTAGAGAAACGGCGAGATCAGCGCGAAGCCGCCCGCGCGGAGCCGCTCCTTCGTGCCCGTGAGCGCCTGCCCCGGCCGGGAGACCTCCTCCGCCGGGACGGAGAAGCGCTCCTCGAACTGCGCGGCGAGGCCCGGCGAGCGGAGAAGGAGATCGATCTCGAAGAAGCGCTTCAGGCTCCACGCCTCGAGGTTGCAGGTCCCGGCGAGCACCTCCTCCGCGTCCCGCACGAACGCCTTCGCGTGGAGCATCGTCGGGTACTCGAGGATTCGCACGCCGGCGTCGAGCAGTGTGCCGTGGTGGAACTGCTGCGCGGCCGCGCAGGCCCAGTTGTTCGCGTTCGCGGGGACGAACAGCCGCACGCGGACTCCGCGGCGCGCGGCCCGCTCCATGCGGCGGATCATCCCCCGGTCCGTGACGTACGGGTTCACGACGTCGAGCGTCTCGCGCGCGTCGTCGAGCGCGCGGGCGATGGCGTCGGTGATCGGGCGGTAGCGGCCCGGCGCGTTGTGCAGGACGACCGCCGGGATCGCCTCGCCGTCGTCGAGCGCCGGGAACAGGCCGTCGAGGTCGTCGGCGGGCACCTCGCCGCCGAGCCAGCGGAAGCCGCCGAGGAAGACGAGCTGCAGCTGGGAGACGACCGGGCCCGTGACCCGCAGGAACAGGTCGTGGAAGCGGCCGTCCTCGAAGTGGTCCTCGATCCCAGCGCCGCCGACCCAGCCGATGCGTCCGTCGATCACGACCACCTTGCGGTGGTCGATGTGGCCGAGCCCACGCAGATTCCACTGCAGGTCCCCGCCGGCGCCGAGCACGCCTCCCGCGACCCGCGGCTTCGTCGCGCGTACGACGCAGACCTCGATGCCCGCAGCGATGAGCCGCTCGTAGAACTCCTGCGAGCCGCCCTCGGGATCGGAGCCCTGCCGATCGACGACGAGGCGGACCGGGACCCCCTCCGCCGCTTTGGCGAGAAGCACCTCGGCGAACCGCTCCCCGACGACGCCGGGGCGGAAGCCGAACTGGTTGATGTGGACCGACGAGGTCGCCGCGGCGATGTCCTCCAGCATGGGTGGATAGAAGGCCCGCCCTTCGACGAGCACCTCGGCCGTCGCCGCGCGGGTCTCCTCGAACGCCATCGACAGATCGCGCAGCGCCACGGGACCGCCGACGAGGCGTCCCGCGTGCGCGCGGATCCCGTCGTTCGAGACGGTGGTCGGCAGGCTCATCTCGTCCGTTCGTCCGAGCCCCGGGCGCCCGGCTCGACCATTACGACCCGAAGTACTCCTTCGCGGAGCGCGTGCCGTACAGCAGCCAGAGGACGAGCGCGTCCATCGCGGCCGTCACGAGCGCCGGGCCGATCGCGCTCGTCGGGCCGACGAACACGTAGACCAGGGCCCCGACGCCCCCGATCACCGCGAGCGCGCCGAGCACCATTCGCGCGAACGGCTTGCCGCGAAGGAGCGCATAGGACGCGAGGAGGAAGAGGATCGCCAGGGCGAGCGCCCCGAATCCCCACGGCTCGGTGACGTCCTCCCAGGTGAGGATGCCGATGATCCCCATGAAGCCGAGGAACGCGGCCTTCGCGAAGCCGAAGAGCGACGCGATGAAGACGGGGGCCGGGAGCTCCCGCTCGGGCTGAGCCGCAACGCTGTCCATTCCCTCGGCGATGCGTGCGATCTTCGCACGCATCGCGGCCGATGACCAGCGGGAACGGCTCGGCGCGACCGTTAGGGTCGTCTCTCCGATGTTCTTCTCGCTCCCGAGCTGGGCCGTCGCGCTCCTGATCTTCGCCGTCGTCGGTGGAGCGTGCGTCGCGGGCGCGGCCGCCGGCCGCTACCTACGGCGGCACACCGATGCGCTCCGCGAGCCGATCGGGGTCCTGCAGGGCGCCCTCCTCGGGGTCGTCGGGCTGATCCTCGCCTTCGGCTTGAGCCTCGCAGTCGGCCGGTACGAGAACCGCCGCGCCGCCGTCGTCACCGAGGCGAACGCGATCGGCACGACCTACCTCCGCGCCCAGATGCTCGCCGAGCCACAGCGCTCGGCGTCGCTGGACCTGCTCCGTCGCTACACCGACCTCGCGCTCCAGGTGTCGCGCGAGGTTCCGAACAGCGATGCGTTGAAGCGGACGACGGCAGAGCAGTCGGAGCTACAGCGTCGACTCTGGCGGCTTGCGGGACAGGCGGTCTCCGGCGCTCCGACCGCGACCGCCCCGCGCCTCTACGTCGAGACGCTCAACGACACCATCGACCAGCAGGGCGTGCGTCTCGCGGGGCTCAACAACCGCGTCCCGGGGGCGGTTCTCGGCCTCGAGGTCATCGGCGCGGCAGTGGCCGTCGGGCTGCTCGCGCTGTACCTGTCGGTGCTCGGCCGTGGGCTTCTCGCCGCCATCGCCGCTGCGGCCCTCGTGACGCTCCTCCTCCTCGTGACGTTCGACCTCGATCGCCCGACGCGCGGGCTCATCACGGTGCCCGCGACACCGCTCGAGTCGCTGCGTGCATCGATGGAGCTTCCGCCGGCGGCGGGGCCCTGAGGAGGGCGGGCGCCGCCGGTACGGCGCCCGCGCCTGTCGCGTCGCGGGCGCCGACCCATGGCGTAGGAGGCGGGCCGGACGCGCCGCAGCGCCCACGGCGACCCGAGGAGGGCCGGCCGTTAGGAGCGAATCGGCACTTCGGGCGGCGACGGGTCATCGCTCTCCAGAGGGATTCCAGCCGCGACTCGTCCGGCGAACGGACGCCCGGAGCCTTTCGAGCCTAGAGAGACGTCGGTGCGACGCGCTGGGCGAGCGCCAGCAGGACCTTCTGCTGGATCCTCGGTGACACGTCCATGAGCGCAGAGAAGCCCTTTCGCGTCACGTGGAGCGCGGTCACGGGAGACGTCGTGGTCACCGTTGCGGTCCTCGACGCATCCAGCAGAAGCGCGATCTCTCCCGCGAAGTCCCCGGCACGCAGGCTCCTGACATGCCGCTTCCTCGTGCGAACGTCGGCCGAGCCCTTCACGAGGACGTAGAAGTCGTCGCCGGGCTCCCCTTCCCGGAACACGACCTCGCCTCGCGGAAGCTCGACCTGCTCGGCGATCGAGGCGATCCGGGCGAGCTCGGCCTGGGTGCAGGCCTGGAAGAGCGGTACGCGCGAGATGAGTCGCACCTTCTCGTCGCGCCGGACGATCACGGGCTGCAGTCTACGCCGGTTCGTGCGAATGCCGACATGGAGTCCGCGCCGTCTCGACGCTGGAGCTCCACTACCTCGAGGCCGCTCGGATGACGAGCTCGGCAGCCAGCTCGACGGAGAGAGCGTCGGTGTTGACAACGAGGTCGTAGTGGGTGGGCAGCTCCTCGTCCACGTCGTAGAAGCGCCTGAGGTAGTCGCGTCGCCCTGCGTCCGAGTCCTTGACTGCCCTGACAGCCTTCGCCGGATCGAGCGCCTCCACGTCGCCGAGGCGGCCCGCGCGTGTTGCCGGCGAGGCTGTGACGAGGACACGTAGTGCGTCGTCTCCGGGCTCGACCAGGTGTGATGCAGCGTGAGCGACGATGACCGCGTTTCCCCGTGCCGCCGTGCGCTCGATCGTCTCGCGGATCAAGGCGCGCACGTTGTCGCTGTCCACCCCGTCGACGAACGCGCTCGCGCCAACCTCGCTGCTCTGGGCCAACGCCTCGAGCAGGCGGCTGACGAGCGGTTTGCGCCGCTCCGCGTCCGCGACCTCAGCGGGGCTGATCCCTCCCCTCGCCGCCGCCCGAGCGACGATGTCGTCATCGACGTAGAGGAAGCCGAGCCGCTCGGCAACGAGCCGACCGACCTCCTCGCCGCCCGCGCCGGTTGCGTGCGAGATGCAGACGACTCGGCACGTCACGCTCGCGACGCTAGGAGCACGAGCCGACGACGTCAAGCAATTCGGACCCGGCGAAGCGAACGCGGTCCCGTCGAAGGCAGCCCAGGACCGGCTCCTCGTCGCTGCGCGAGCGTGGGTCAGGACGCGTGGACAGCCGCTCGCCGGCCGATGGGAATCGCGGGCAGCCCGGGGTCCGGCGCGACGCCGGGGTGGATCAAATGTGCAAGCTGACGCACGCCATCCGCGAGCCGCGGCGCCGGCCGCGAGTAGTAGGCGTCGCCGTCAACCGCGACGGCCGGACACCAGAACTCGATCTCGCCCGCGCGCTCGGCGGCCTGGGCGACATCGAAGCCACAGGGGCCGACGATCACGAGCTCTGGGTCCAGGGCGCGCACGACGTCCCAGCTCGTCGGATGTGAGGGCTGCCCGGCAGACCCGAGCACGTCGACGCCACCCGCAAGCTCGATCATCTCGGGAAGCCAGTGCCCTGCACAGAACGGCGGCTCGATCCACTCCGCGAAGAACACCCGACGCTTCGGCAACCCTTGAACCGAGGCGGCAACGCTCTCGATCGTTCCCAGCATCCGGGACGCGAGCTCCGCGCCCCGCTCACGGGCGCCGAGTCGCACGCCGAGCAGACGAACGGTCTCGGCCACCTCGGCCAGCGTGCGCGGATCCAGCGACACGACGTCCGCGTCGACCGGACACGCCGACGCGAGCTCGCCACTCGACACGGCACACACCGCACACAGGTCCTGAGTCAGGATCACATCCGGCGCGAGCGAATCGATCAGATCCGCATCAACGGTGTACAGCGAACGGCCATCACCGACCGACGACCGGACCGCCTCGTCGATCTCGAGACTCGACATGCTCGACGGGTCGATCCGCGCCGCCGTGACCACCGGCTTCCCGATCACCTCGCGCGGCCAGCGACACTCCTCCGACACCCCCACCAGCGAATCGACCAATCCCAGCTCGGCGACGATCTCCGTCGCACTCGGAAGGAACGAGCAGATCCGCACCAGCCCGACTCTAGCCTCGCCGATAGCCGGCCCGCGCTGCGATGGCCGAGAGACCGCCGACCCTGTGCAGCCGGGTCGCGTGGGCGTGACTACGTGACCGCCGCTCGCGGTGTCGCCGGGCTCTTCGAGACCCCGATCGTCGGGGCGCCGCTCGGCGGCGGGCCGTCGACGCCTGCTCTCGCTGCGGCGGTATCGGAAGCCGGCGGACTGGGCTTCATCGCCGCCGGCTACAAGACGGCTGCGGCCGTACAGACCGAGCTCGACGAGCTGAAGGCGCTCACATCGAAACGCGTCGGGATCAACTTCTTCTATCCGGTCCGCGAGCAGGTCGACGAGCCTGCGATCGGGGCGTACGCGGACCGGATGCAACGTGAGGGGGAGCGCTACGGCGTCGCGCCCGGTGAACCAGTGTGGACGGACGACGACTGGATGGCGAAGCTCGAGCTCGCCGTCGACAACCACGTGGATGTCGTCTCGGTCACGTTCGGCTGCCCCTCGCGGGAGATCGTGGAATGGCTGCAAAGCGCCGGCTGCCGCATCTGGTGCACCGTCACTTCCGTCGCCGAGGCACGGCAAGCTGCCGCGGCCACGGTCGATGCGCTCGTCGTCCAGGGCGCTGAGGCAGGCGGGCACCAGGGCTCGTTCCACGACCACGACGACCAGCCGGGGCCGCTGATCGCTCTACTCGATTCGATCCGAGGGGCGACGGGGCTGCCGCTGATCGCGGCCGGCGGGATCGCCACCGGAGGCAACGTCGCTCGGGCGCTGGCGTCCGGCGCGTCCGCTGCGCAGGTGGGATCGGCGCTTCTCCTGGCAACCGAAGCCGGAACCTCAGCTCCGCATCGGGAAGCGCTCCGGGCCGGCGGAGAGACGAGGCTGACCCGCGCGTTCACCGGCCGACGCGCCCGCGGCATCGTCAACCGCTTCATGCTCGAGCACGACGCCTTCGCGCCACGCGCGTACCCCGAGATCCATTACCTGACCGCCCCGATCCGCGCGGCCGCGCGCACGCTCGGGGACGCCGACGGCATCAACCTCTGGGCAGGGACCGCCTACCAGCGCGCTCGAGTCGCCTCCGCGTCGGAGCTCGTCGAGCGCTGGACACACGAGCTGCGCGCACACGGCACAGCCCGATCCGTCTGACGGCTCATCGAGAAATGGGGTGCAGGCTTCGAAGCTGCCTGCAAATCGACGCCCTTCGCGCGTCCGGGGCCAGCACCGAGGCCAGCACCCGGTTGCACGTATCGCACGTCTTGCTCCTGCTCAGGCACCCTCGGCGAGCAGTACGTGCGTATAGACGTCGCTCGTCACGCGCGCGGAGCGCTGGCCGACGAAGGCTCCGATCTCGGTCCAGGTGCGGCCCTGCCGATTGCAGTAGCGAGATCCTGCGATGGCGCAGGTCGTGCGGCAAGAACAACGGGGTACCGCGCGCACGGCGGGCCTTCGAGCGTCGCCGATTCGATGCGAGCTCGATTGCACCGTGCGCCCGCAGGGGACGCACGGTGCATCCGCATGCTCTAGGACACGACCTCCGCCTGGGCAGGCGTCGTTACGTCGATCTGTAGGGCTGGGTCGGCGGCACGGACCGCGGTCGTCGGGACGCCCAACTCCGCGCGGACGATGTTGGCGCCCTGTGCGAGCGCTGCAGCCTTGTAGAACGCGATCGGCCGCGGTACACCCTGTCGCCCGAACCCGCAGTCCGACGAGAGGACGAGGTGCTCGGGGTCGATGTACTCGAGCGCCAGACGAATGTCGGCCGCGACCTCGTCCACCGTCTCGACCTGGAGCGCGCGGTGGCCGATCATCCCCACGGCGATCTTCTTGTTGAGCTTCCCCTTGTACGGGCCGAAGCGCGGGAGAAGCTGGTGCCCGTTGTGCTTCGACTCGATCGTCCAGACGTCGGCGTTAACGCGCTCGAGGAAGATCTCGAGCGAAGCCTCGTATGTGATTGTCGGCTGGAAGCAATGCTGCGCTCCAGGGTTGCCCCAGCACGTGTGGACCCAGATCTCTGCTTCAAGTCCATCGACGGTGTAGTTGAAGAGGTCGACGTAGAACTCGAGGGTCTCTTCGTCGGCGCCCCAGGCGGCGGCGCTGTGGATCGCCGGCTCCTCGATCTGGACGATCTTGCAGCCGGCTGCCACGAGCTGCCGGAGCTCCGCGTTGAGCACGGTGGCGATGTCCCACATGAGCTCGCGCTTGTCGTCGTCATAGACGTCGGTCTTCACCGTGAGCACGGTCGACGCGAGGTCGGCCGCGATCGTGCCGAACTTGACGGGCTTCTCCGTCCGCGACTGCGCGACACGCCACACCTTGGCGAACTCCAGCGGTACCCGGGGCCCGATCTTGTCGACGATCGCGTGGTACTTCCAGCCGCCGACGATCTCGTTGAGCCAGGTGCCGACGGGGTACTCCCATCCCGCCGTGGTCTCGGTGTCGAACTCGGAGACACCGCTCAGCCGCTCGCTGGGATACGAGAACCACGAACGTCCCGCCAGGTCGAAGTCGAGGTGGTAGTCGCCGTTCGTCAGGATGTCCAGCCCCGCGAGCTCCTGGTCCGAGATCACCGTGGCGACCGCGTCGAGATGCTGCTCGCGGAAGTCGACGTCGCCCAGCCCCGTCGAGTACGGCCGCTCGAGGAGGTTCCCCGTGTACCACCTCGGGCGCGGCCATGATCCCGTAACGGTCGTCGGGAGCATCAGGTCCTTTGTGGCGGTCAGCATCGTGCCCGGCTCCTTTCCAGCCTGAAAGCGATTGAACGTCCAGATAGATGATCGGTCATCGTCGGCCGTCCACTGTGATTGACGCCATACGCATCCTCGCACGTCATCGCGTCGTCGGCAGGCGCGGGTCGAGGCGTCTATCCGTCGGCGATCCCACGCGACATCCGACTAGACGTGTCGGTTCCCCTAGCTCCGCCCCTTCCCGCCCCGAACGCCCACCCTCTTCTCATCGCGCCACCCGCGAGGGATCTCCACGCTGATCGGCCTGAGCTCGAGCCGGCGCGATGATGCCGGTGTGGCCGCCGCGCTCGCGGCGTGAACCCGGGGTCGGGCCGATAGCCTCTCGCCATGACCCTAGCCCGGCCTGCGGTGAACGAGTACAGCGTCAAGCCGCTCGGGTCTGACACTTGGGACGCCTTCGCCGCGCTCGCCGAGCGGCACAACGGCGTGGGGCGGCTGCTGGTGTACCTGGTTCCACACTCCGCATGGTGAGAAGACGTTCAGTGCGGAGGACAACCGCGCCCTCAAGGAGCGGCTGGTCAACGAGGGTCGAGCGCACGCCGCGCTCGTGTTCGACGGTGACGTTGCCGTGGCCTGGTGCCAGTACGGCGCGCCCGACGAGTTGCCGAACATCAAGCACCGAAAGGAGTACGAGGCCGCTCTCGACCGGTTGCCCGGACTACCGAATCACCTGCTTCTTCGTGGACAGGAAATACCGGCGCGACGGAGTTGCGGCGGTCGCACTTCGCGGAGCCCTGGATCTGATCGCCCAGGCGGGCGGTGGCATCGTGGAGGCGTACCCGCAGGACACCGGCGGCAAGAAGATCTCGGCCTCCTTCCTCTACAGCGCCACCCGGAGCTCTTCGAGCAGGCCGGCTTCAGCTATGACCGCTCCCAGGGCAAGAACCATTGCGTGATGAGCAAGACCGTGCCGCAGGCTTAGGCTTCGACCCCGAACGCCCCCAACTTTCTCTCGCGCGCACGCGCGCAGACGCGAGCGATCACCCTGGCCAGCCGGAGCGTCGAGCAGCTTCGATCTGACGGGCGTCTGACACGCCGGCGAGAAGCGTGTAGCCATCAGCAATACCGCGCGACCCCCGACTGGTCATGTCGGTACTCGGCGCCCTCTCAGACCATCCACTCCTCGCGTCGGCGATCGAACCAGGATGTGGTCTCGGGCGAATGACGCTCGATGCCCCCGGGCGCCGCTTCTCTCCTCCGGTCTGTTCGCCCGTACACGCTTCATCTGTCGCTGCTCGCTTACACGCCCGTGTTGCTCGTCGTGGACGGCGCGACGGCAGGTGTCGAGCCTCAGCTCGCCCTAGGGCTGCTTACGTTCGCGGTGCTGTGGATCGCCGCCCGCCGCGTCGTGCCCGATCTCCGCTGGGAGGTCTGGTTGTGCGTGCCGGTCGCGACGCTGTTCGAAGTGTTCGGCTCGTTGATCTGGGGCGGGTACACGTACGAGCTGCGCAACATTCCCCTCTACGTGCCGCCCGGGCACGCGCTCGTCTACGTCTTCGGGGTCACCGCCGCGGGCCTGCCGGTCGTGCGGCGGCACGGCTGGGTCGTCCGGCGGCTCGTGATGCTCGTCGCGACCGCGTGGGTGGTGGCCGGGCTGACGGTTCTGCCGTGGCTCACGGGCCGGCTCGACCTTCAGGGCGCGGCGGTGTGGCCACTCCTCGCGTGGTGCGTCCTCCGCTCGGGGAAGGGAGACATGTTCGCCGCGATCTGGGTCGCGGTCGCGACGATCGAGATCGCCGGCACCTGGGCCGGGGACTGGGTCTGGGCCGCGTCGGCACCGTGGTCTCACCTGGCGTCCGGGAATCCGCCCTCCGCGATCGCTGCCGGCTACGCCGTGATCGACGGCTCGGTCGCGCTGCTCGCCCCAGTGGTTCTCGCCGTTGCACTTCGCGCCCGCTCGTCGCTGCTCGGCGCCGGCTCGAGCGCCCGTGATCTGACAAGCGTCTGAGACACCAACGAGACCCGTGTAGCCACCAACGATCCCGCGCGACCCCCGACTCGGAGGGTCGGTGCCACTAGCTACCCACACCTCCCCCTCGCGATCTTCATCGCGGTGGGGCCTGGTGCCGGGGCTCGACGACGGACACACCTAGCCTCGCTTGAGTCGACCGCCGACGTGGAGCTCGTCCGAGCGATGCTCGTTTGTGGGAAGGGCCGCGCCTTTGCGGCCTTTCCCTTCGCTTGCGCGTCTGTCGGGTCCGAGTGTTACTTCGGCCGCGGAGAGGGAAGCCGACAGCTGCTCACCGACCCGCTGCGTAGCCCTGCATTCCGCGTGGGTTTGCCCCGGCCCGCAACACGCCGTCCGCGCTGCGAGAGACGGCGCTCACGCGCCCGAGCGACCAGGGCCCGGTCACGTCGACGGCGTGGCCGCGGCGGAGCAGGTTGTCGGCGACCTGCGTTCCCCACCGCGCCTCGAGCGCGAGCGAGAGCGGCGCCGCCTGCCGCGGATGGAAGGAGGACGGAAAATGGTCGGTGTGAAAGCTCGGTGCGTCGATCGCTGCCTGAAGGTCGTCGCCGAAGACGACGTGGCGCAGAAAGACATGCATGGTCCACTGATCCTGCTGGTCGCCCCCCGGTGTTCCGAACGCAAGGTAAGGAAGGCCGTCGCGGAGCGCGAGTGAAGGGGAAAGCGTTGTCCGCGGCCGGCTCCGCGGCACGAGCGACGCCGGCAGGCCCTCCTCCAGCCAGAACATCTGCGCGCGCGTGCCGAGTGGCCAACCGAGCTCCGGGATCACGGGCGAGCTCTGGAGCCAGCCGCCGCTCGGGGTCGCCGAGACGACGTTACCGAAGCGGTCGGCGACGTCGAGATGGACCGTGTCGCCGCGGCCAACGGCGTGGGTTGGCTCGCCGCCGCCGACTTCCTTCGCCGCGACGGCGAGCGTCGGCAGCCGACCTCCACCTGCGCGCAGCTCCCCCGATGCGTCCGGTCCGACAAGACGACGGCGCTCGTCGTTGTATTCGACGGAGAGCAGCCGCCCGAGCGGGACGTCGACGAACGACGAGTCGCCGTAGAACGCCTCGCGGTCGGCGAACGCGAGCTTCGCGCACTCAACAACCGTGTGGACGTATTCAGCGTCCGACAGCTCAGCCAGCTCGAACCCGTCGAGCAGCGCGAGTTGCTGCAGGAAGACGGGTCCCTGCCCCCAAGGGGGTGTCTTGCAGACGGTGAACCCCTGGAAGTCGAACGTTGCGGGCGCCTCGAAGGTGGCGCGCCACGACGCCAGATCGTCGCCGTTCAGCAGCCCACCGTGCTCGGAGGCGAATCGGTCGATCGCCTCCGCGACAAAGCCCTGGTAGAAGAGCAATCGCGCGCGCTCGATTTCCTCCTCGCGCGAACCGCCGCGCGAATCCTCGACGATGCGGCGGTAGGTCCGGGCCAGCGCCGGGTTCCTGAAGACTGAGCCCGGCTCGGGGGGCGGAAGGTAGAGCTCGGCCGAAGCCGGCCACGTCCGCAGGAGTTTCTCGGCACTGCGAATCGTGATCGGGATTCCCGGAACGACGGGGTAGCCGCGCTCGGCGTAGCCGATCGCGAAGTCGAGCACGTCCGCGATGCGCCACGTGCCGAACTCGGCGAGGAGCGCCAGCCAGCCGCCGAAGGCGCCGGGCACGCACGCAGCGAGCAGGCCCGTGCCCGGTACAAGGTCGAGTCCCTGGGCTCGGAAACGCTCGATTGTCGCCGCCGCCGGCGCGACACCTTGGGCGCAGAGCACTAGCGGCTCACCGCGCTGCGCCGACCAGAAGACGGCCGGCAGGTCGCCGCCGGGGCCGTTCAGGTGCGGTTCGACCACCTGGAGCGCGAAGCCGGTCGCGACCGCCGCGTCGAACGCGTTCCCACCCCTCTCGAGCACCGCCATGCCCGCCGCGGTCCCGAGCCAGTGCGTCGAGGCGACCATGCCGAAAGTGCCCTGCAACTCGGGTCGAGTCGTGAACGGTCTCATACGCCTCCTGCCGTCAGATCGAGAGCAACGGGCGCCGCCCCGCCGGGGCCGACGAGGTGACAAGCAACGAGGTGGTCGGAGCCGACGAGCTGCAGCTCCGGCTCCTCCTCGACCGACTGGGGCGCGGACTGCGCCGCGAGCGGGCAGCGCGTGCGAAAGCGGCAGCCGGATGGAGGTGCGAGTGGGCTCGGCACGTCGCCCGCGAGCACGATGCGTGTGCGAGTCCGCTGCTCGACGGGGTCCGGCACGACCGCTGCGGAGAGGAGCGCCTGCGTGTACGGGTGTTTCGGCGCCGAAAACAGCTGTTCCGTCAGAGCCTGTTCCACGATCCGTCCGAGATACATGACCGCAACCCGATTGCAGAGGAACTCGACCGTCGCGAGGTCGTGCGTGATGAAGAGACAGGAGAAACCGAGCGCGCGCTGCAGGTCGCGGAGCAGGTTGAGGATCGACGCCTGCACGGACACGTCGAGCGCCGACACCGGCTCGTCGGCGATCAGGAGCGACGGTGAGACGGAGAGCGCGCGCGCCAGTCCGACGCGCTGGCGTTGCCCACCCGAGAGCTCGTGCGGATACCGGTGTCGCAGCTCCGGCCGCAGCCCGACCTGGTCGAAAAGCTGCACGACCCGTCTGTCCCGGCGGCGCCGCGGGACCATTCGGTGCAGCCGCAGCGGCTCGCCGACGATCTGCCCGCACGTCATGCGCGGGTTGAGCGACGAGTACGGGTCCTGGAAGACCATGTGCACCTCGCGCCGCAGCGGTCGCATCTGGCGGCGCGATAGGTGCGTCACGTCGGTGCCGCGGATCTTGATCGTGCACGCCGTCGGCTCGACGAGCCGCGCGATGCAGTTTCCGACGGTGGACTTGCCGCTCCCCGACTCGCCGACGGAGGCCGCGCAGCTCGCCCGGCCCGATTGTGAGCGAGACACCGTCGACCGCATGCACCGTCCCGGCGCCGCCAAGGAGCTGCGAGCCCACATGGAAGTGCTTGACGAGGCCCTCGACCTCGAGAACGTCTCCGTCGCTCATTCGCCCCCGGGATGGAAGCACGCGACGAGGTGCGCGGCCACCGCGCACACGCGCGAGACGGGGTACCCACCATCCCTCGTCGTGAGTATCACGGTGGGGCCTGGTCGCGGGGAGTGGCAATGCCGGATGTCGCCGCCCTCATCCGAAGCGTGGTGGGCGTCCGGGGCAGAGCAGCGGTTGGTAGTCCGGTGGGCGACGCGCGATGTAGTTCGTGTTGGAATAGCTCCATATCGTGCCGGGCGCGAAGAGGAGTGCCTGCGACGCGGCGTGGTGCAGGACGTCGATCGGTCGTGTCGCCGGTGATTTGCTCGCCCGCTTGATCCAATCGGTGTCGTCGGTGTAGTCCGCCAGGCCCGAACGATGGTTGAGCAGTTGCCCTAACCCCGACCAGCGCTGACACCACCACGGGGCCCGAACGGCTTGCTGTCAGGCATCTGACCACGCATGACTCAGCGAGACCATCCCTCGACCGAATTTGCAAGCTGGGGGTCGCCGGTTCGAGCCCGGCACGCTCCATCGTCGCGAATGGCTTGAACAAGCGGCCGCACCTCTGGAGCACGAGGCGCGCGTCGGTCCCGCGTCTCGTAGCCGTTCCGGGATCGACGGGTAGTTCACGAAATCCGCGCGCCCAACCCCTCTATCGGGCCTGCTCGAGGAGTCGCAGCAAGCCTTCGCGTGGTGGACAGAACACGTCGATCTGTGTCGCGGGGCCGGCGTCGCTCGCCCTCACGCGATGCGGAACCCAGGATGGAATGACTGCCGCCTCGCCGACGCTCATCCGCCGCGTCTCCTCGCCAAGCGTCACGTCGAATTCGCCGTCGACAACCACGAAGACCTGCTCCTCTTCGTGCGCATGCAGAGGAGCCTCCGCGCCGGGCTCATACCGAGCAAAGCTGACCATCAGGCCGCTTCCCAGAAGCGGCTGGAGAACGAGCCCGGCTGCGACGTTCAATTCGGGAAGCTCGGCGACCCTCACGAAGCGCCCAGGGCGTGTAGCCCGTTGCTCGTTCGGTGAACTGAAGTAGGAATCCGACCCCATCAGCGACTCCTCCCGAGGGTTCTCAAGGCATCAGACCGTGACGCTACAGCTCCGTTCCAACGTTGAGCTGAGACGGACACCGGCAACGACGGGCCGGACGATGGCTGCTCGCTATCGCTATCGGGCGGCCCGCTCGCATCATCGTCTTGCGCCTGCAAGCTGGGGGTCGCCGGGTCGAGTGTTCTCGGCCCGCCTGACGCAATTTCCAAGGTCAGCACCGGGGACAGCACCAGGTCGCATGTCCTGCACCAATCGCATGTGGCGCGAGGCATGGTTGAGCCAAACCCACATGAGAGCTCACTGCGAAATGGGCGGTGCAGGACTCGAACCTGCGGCCACCTGCGTGTAAGGCAGGCGCTCTACCAGCTGAGCTAACCGCCCGGCGGCCACGGATGGTAGCTCGGCCCGCGGGTATCCTCGCTCGCGCCGCCCCCATCGACTAGCGGCCCAGGTCGCCACCCTTTCAAGGTGGTAGCGCGGGTTCGAATCCCGCTGGGGGCATTCCAGGATTAGTGCCATGCGGAAACCGCATGGTTGAGCCAACCGACTGTGCGAAAAGTGCGGGATTTGCGAGACGGTGATGGCCCGGTGATGTACGGGATTTCGTCCAGCGCGACAACACGCCGCCGGCGTCGGGCTGCCACAATGGCCGGGTGAGCTACCTGTCACGTCGGCAGCGGGTCCCGCAGCTGCACCCGACGGCACCCGACGCGGTCATGCCCCGACGTTCGCGGAAGCCGCGGAACGGTGGCTGGCGTCCCGGCTAGACGTGTCTGACGGAACCCGCACACAGCAGCGCACGTCGATCAACCGGGCCGCCCGCGTGCTGGGCACCAGCCGAATCGACACGATCACCGCGCACGATGTCGCCGCGATGGTCGCGACGATCGCCGGCGAAGGCGCGAAACCGTCCTACGTGCGCAAGGTGCTGCAGGCGACCGCGATGCTGTTCGACCACGCCGGCATCGCCCCGAACCCGGCCCGCGACAAAGTGCTGGTGAAACCGCCCCGCGACGTGCGCGACGAAATCGCGCCACCGACGGCCGCACACGTCCTCGCGGTGCATCGGCTGCTACCCGACTTGTACAGGTTGCCGCTGCTGGTGCTGGACGCCACCGGGATGCGGCTGGGCGAACTAGAGGCGCTGACCTGGGGCGACATGGACGAGCCGAGGGGCCGCTGGCGGATCACGGCGGCGGTCAGCAAGACGAGCCGTGCCCGCTGGGTGACACCGCCGCCCGTCGTCTTCGACACGGTGACGGCCCTTGTCCCGCGAGAGGACCGCACCCCCGACCGGCGCGTGTTCCAGGGTTCGTCGGTGACCGGTTCCGCACCGCGATCACCCGTGCCTGCACCGCCGCTGCCGTCCCGGCGTTCAGCCCCCACGATCTGCGTCACCGGCGCATTTCGCTGCCGCACCTGGGCGGTGTCCCGTGGGCCAGGATCGGTGAGCATGTCGGCCAGCGGAACCTTTGCGGTGACCGCGAACACCTACTCGCACGTCATGGTGGACGAGGCGGAACTGGACTACGCGGCGATGCTCGAAACGGCCTGAAATCGTCGGATTCGTGCGAGGCGGTGATGACGTCAGCTGTCCCTCCTCGTGAGGTCGCCGTCCCGACGAATGGGTTGCTTCCTAGAGCTAGGATGCTGCCCCATGGTGGGGCGTCTGCGCGACCGTCTTAGGCGGACTCTCCAGGATCGGTGGCCGGACGGCGGTGCTTCTCGCTTCTTCGTCAATGAGACATACGTCGAGCGCGGTGATCCCGAGTATTTCGCCGACGTCGCGGGGGACGATGGGATCGTTTACCAGCCGGAGGTGTATCCATTCGCAGCGCACGTTGCCAGGCACTGGGGCTGCTCTCACCTGATCGACCTGGGCTGCGGACGGGCAGACAAGCTCGCAGCTCTGTTTCCCGAGTTCACGCCGGTCGGCGTTGATTTTGGACCGAACCTCGCCGAGGCTCGAAGGCGCTTCCCTTTCGGCGAATGGATCGAGCACGATTTCGAACAGGATGAGCGATTGAGGCTTCCGCACGTGTCCTCACGAAGCGGGGTGATCTGCGCAGATTTGATCGAGCACCTTCGTAACCCACTGCCGTTGCTTCGGACACTTCGGCAGTTGCTTGACAAGGCCCCGTTCGCGGTGCTCTCAACCCCTGAACGCGATCTCTTTCGAGGCGTGCAGGATCTTGGCCCCCCTGTCAATCCATGCCACGTGCGCGAATGGAACCGGACGGAACTCGAGCAGCTGCTCCGTTGGGCTCGCTTCCGCGTCCCGTTCATTGGGCTCACCGCAAGCCACGACGACGGATACCCGGAGGAGACGATCCTCACCGTGCTCGAACGCCCAACCGGCCGAACTCCTGTGCCGCGACCAGCGCCCGATTTCTTTCACCTCGCGAACCACAAGATCAAGAAGAACCGTTTGCAGGGTAGGCAATAAGTCTGATCGAGCGGCCGTCGCGAAGCCGTGAACCCGTCCGGATCCGTGCGTACCTGTGACGGACCGGTGATGGACCAGACGCAGCCCCCGACCGCAAATCCCTGCTCAGGGCGTTTGGTTCGAATCCCGCTGGGCGCATTCCAGGATTGGGCCGGAAACACGGATCCCCACGACAAAACCCCTCACGGTTCCCATCTCCCGGCGCTTGTCCTGCCTGCGGAGGTACACCATCCTCGTCTCCACCCGGGAGCTCCCGAGAAGCTCTTTGACGGCGACGAGGCGGCCTGGGTACTGCTCGTCCATGCGGACGGCGAACGCAGCCCGGAGCGCGTGGACGTGGCTTCTGACACCGGCCCGGTCGGCGGTCTTCTTGATCGAGGCGTTGATGCCTGAGGGCCCTTCCACGACGCCGGAAGCCATGAGCCGATAGTGGTCGTGAGACTCGTCATCTAGAGTCGGCGGGGCATGGCCAGCGGTGTCGTCTACCTCGTCAACTTCCCTGACGGAAGCCAACAGGCGTTCAATCGCCTCGGCGACGCTGACGCCGAACCCGCCAAAGGGGACGAGTTCCCTCCCGAGTGGATCATCGACACCATCCAGCTCGCCAAGGGCGGGAGCTACACGCCCGACGGTCTCCCCATCTCGTACGAGGTCTGGGTCGAGCGCAAACTTCCCGAGGAAGTCGAGCCCTAGGGCGCGGCTCACGGTCCGCCCTCACGCCGGCGGCGCAACGCCCGGCCTCGCCGTGGGTAGGGCAACGGCCTAGACCAACGACCCGTGTGGCGAGTGCGGCTTTCGCCGGATACTGGTCGCGCGTTACCCGGGGGATGGGGACGCGTTGAACGGGCCGCACGACCCGCCGGACAGCTGTGGGGGCTGGTTCCGGCGGGCCGGTGCGGCGACGGTTCGCCGTCGAGTCGTTCCGGGGGAGGGGAACGTCGGAAACGGCGCCGTCACGTTCAGTCTTGCACCTCAGGCACTGACGCGGCTCACCTCGGGCCTGGGTGTGCCATTGGAAGCGCCAAGGTCGACTCGGGCAAGCCAAGACCGGCCTCAACAGGGGCTCGAGCGTGACAAGCCGGCGCGTTTTGCGCCTCCCGGTTTCGGGCAGACCCTCGTCACTGCGGTTGGGAGGAACTGGAGTGTTGGTCAGCGGCGTCGCTGTCGATGAGCGGCTTCTCAAGCAACTCTCCGGAGTTGTCCCTCCCAGGCTTGCGCGTCGCCTGGATACCGCTCTGTTCTATCGAGCGGCCGTCCTTGGACTCACGGTCGATGAGCGGAAAGCGATCCTTGCCGCGCTCGAGAAGCCACCAGCCGGCCTCGAAGACCTACGCGCGAACCTGCTCCAGGACGTGGCGTGGCGGCAATGCGAAAGCATGTAGACGACCAAGACGAGAACCAACGCCCGGGCGAGGACGCCGGATGCCTCGGCTCTATTGCGTGGCCAGAGAAGACGGCCCGAGCGGTGCGCGCAGTCTTGGGAGAGGATCGCCCGGGCCGTCTTTGGGGGAGGAGCGGGTCGGTTCTCTCACGCGAAAGCCGCCCTGTGACGACGCTTCCACAGGCGGGCGTAGAAACACCGCGCAAAGTGCGGCGATTGCCGCTCATCTATCCACACGGTTCCACAGGTACTCGTCAGAGCTGGGGATGATTGCGCGTGCCGGGTGGGCTGCCTGAACGCCGGACGCCTCGGCTCTTACCGCCCATGCTCAAAGCGTTTGCGGCCGCATAAATTCGGGGAACTGACCTTCGAACCCGTCCGAGGGGAGGACTTTCGGTGAAACGAGTAACGCGAGTGCTGGCGGTCGCCGGCCTGGGTACGTCGGCGCTCGCCGCTCCCGCATTGCGGCGTCGGAAGCATCGACCGCAGCAGTCACGATCAACGTGACCGCAGTTGACTTCAGGTTCAGGTTGTCGAAAATGAGCGTCCCGCGAGGGTCTGTCGTGACTTTCAAGGTCGTGAACAAGGGCAAGTCGCCCCACGACTCGACATTCCGGAGCTGCGTAAGGGCACCAAGTACATAGCGCCGGGCAAGGCGACGACCTTCAAGGTGACGTTCACCAAGGCGGGCGCGTACAGATATGTCTGCACCGTGCCCCGCCACATCCACTCGGGATGGATGGCCGGCTCCGAGTCAGATAGTTCGGGCTGAGCGCCCGAGGTTCGCACCAGAGTACGGACGCTTCGCGGCCGGGAACGGATGGCCCGAGCGCTATGCCGGCGAACGGCTCCCGCGGCCCGGCAACCGCAGGCGCCGGCGCCGCCCGCCGTCGCCGATCACCGAGACGACGGTCTGCGCGAGGTGCGGGCAGCCGGTCGAGGGGAACGCATCCCGCCGGTGCCGGTGGAGAACGAGGAACAGGTCACCGGGCGGCGCGTCCCGGTAGAGGCGATCGAGGCGCAGACCATCGATCGCGGCGAGCGTCGGCGTGTAGATCGCGTCATACCAGTCCGCCGCGATCTCCGCGTTCTCGAGCACGCGTTCGCGTCCTCGCATCATGTGGTAGCCGTGCACCTGGATGTTCTCCAGCAGCTCGAGGTAGTGCGCGGGACGGCTGACCGAGACGCGCACGCCGGGACGCCCTTCGGCGAGCCCGCTGTCCTCGAGGAAGATCCGCTCGAGCTCCCGGAGGACGACCTCGAGCATGTCCGCCCCGGCCTGGAGAGGGACGCGCGCGATGAGCTCGGTCACGTCTGCGTCGATCATCTCTGCGCCCCCGCGCCGCGCGAGGGCGGCACGGTGATGACCGTCGATCACGAAGTACGCCTCACCGAGCTTGACGGTGACGATCGGCGGGAAGGCGCCCTCCGCGAACGCGCGCTCGAGCGAGCGCAGCCGGTCGCGGCTGAACGCGTGAAGCGGCCGGAAGTCGCGGGTGAACGAGCTGGCGCGGCCGTCTGTGCCGACAAGCGCGACGAGCGGGATCTCGCGGACGCCCAGGTACCGGCGCCCGAACGGCTTCAGTCGCCGCTCGACCTCGTCGAGCTCGAGCAGGCGGTCGCGGCGGCGGGCCTTCAGCCCCTTCATCTCGAGGCCAAGCCTACAAATCCTCGATACCGATGCGGCATCACATTGGAGACGCATCGGAACGCAGAGGGGCGGAGCACCCCACATGCCCCGCCCCTCGCCTATCCCCCGGATGCAGGAAGCCTTGCCCCGGATGCCGAGAAACTACGCCTACGTCCGAGGGCCGGCCCTCAACGCGGGTCCGGACTTCCACTGGACCTTCCGATAGCCGCCCTACGGCCGCTGCTCGCGGGCAAGCCGCGCTGCGGGCACTCTCGCCGGCTCAGTCCGTCGCCGGGGACGACGGGCGCGTCCGGAGGAGAACCCGGTTGCCGGAGGGATCCGCGGCGACGACGCCGTCGTCGATCAGCTCGACCGCGGCCCCGGACGTCGCGAGGCGCTCCGCGGTCTCGTTCACCGCGACGCCGTCCGGCAGGACGATCTCGAAGCGGTCGAGGCCCTGCGCGTCATCCGGCGGGGGCGGCGCGCCGAGGCCCGCCCAGGTGTTCAGCCCGACGTGGTGGTGGTAGCCGCCCGCCGAGACGAACAGGGCGCCCGGGTAGCCGCGGACGGTGACGTCGAAGCCGACGCCCTCCGCCCAGAAGCGCTCTGCCGTGTCCAGGTCGGCGACCTGGAGATGGACGTGGCCGAGCGTCGTCCCGACCGGCATGTGGGCCTCGCCGTCGGCGCCGTCGGCCTCCGACAGGAGGCTGCCGAGGTCGAGCGGGAGCGTGTCCATCTGGAGATCGCCCCCGGCGACCGGCCACTCGTCCCGCGGGCGGTCGCGGTAGAGCTCGATCCCGTTGCCCTCGGGGTCGGAGAGGTACAGCGCCTCGCTGACGAGGTGGTCCGAGGCGCCGGTCAGACGCCAGCCGGTCGCGGCGACGCGGCGAAGCGCGTGCGCGAGGTCGGCGCGGGTGGGAAGGAGGATCGCGAGATGGAACAGCCCGGTCGTATGCGGCGGCCGACGCGGGGCGTCCCGGTCGGCCTCGAGCTCGACGAGCGGCTCCCCGTCCATGACGCCGAGGGACGTGACCGGGCCGTCGCGACCGAGCACCTGGAGCCCGATCGACTCCTCGTAGAACCGTCCGATCCGATCGGCGTCGCCGACTCGCAGGCGGATCGCCCCGAGCCGGGCGTCCGCCGGGAGATCACCCATCCGCGTCCGTGTGTTCGAGGTCGAGCGCGCAGGAGTTGATGCAGTACCGAAGGCCGGTCGGGTGCGGACCGTCGTCGAACACGTGCCCGAGGTGCCCACCGCATGCAGCGCAGACGACCTCGGTGCGCGCCATGCCGTGGCTCGAGTCGACGCGCTCCTCGACCGAGTCGAGCGACGCCGGCTGCACGAAGCTCGGCCACCCGGACCCGGAGTGGAACTTCGCGTCGGAGCGGAAGAGCTCCGCGCCACAGCCCGCGCAGCGGTAGACACCCGGATCCTCGGTGTCGGTGTACGTGCCGGTGAAGGGTCGCTCGGTCGCCTGCCGGCGGAGGACGGCGTACTGGTCGGGCGTCAGTCGGGCGCGCCACTCCTCATCCGTGAGCTCGACCGGGCGCGCCATGCCTAGAGCACCACGAAGGAGACGGCGACGAACTGCGTGACTGCCGCCGCGATGACGAGCAGATGGAAGATCTCGTGGAAGCCGAGCGTCGACGGGAACGGGTTGGGCCACTTCATGGCGTAGATCAATGCGCCGAGCGTGTAGAGACCGCCACCGACCATGAGGAGCACCGCGCCCGCGATGCCGACGCCGGAGAACATCTGGGGAATCGCGAGAACGCCGACCCAACCGACCGCGATGTACGCGACGGCGCTCAACCACCGCGGCGAGTCGATCCAGACGAGCTCGAGCATGAGCCCGAGCGCTGCTCCACTCCAGACCATGACGAGGACGAGCCACTGCGTCGTGCCCTCGAAACAGAGCAGCGCGAACGGGGTGTACGAGCCCGCGATGAAGACGAAGATCATCGAGTGGTCGAGGCGGCGCGCCCACAACCGCCTCCCAGCGCTCTTCCACGGGAAGCGGTGGTAGAGCGCGCTCGCGCCGAACATCGCGGCGAGCGCGGCTGCGTACACCCAGGACGAGAATGTCGCGAGCGCGCCGTCCGAGAGGACGACGAGCATCACCCCCGCTGCAATCGCGGCGAAGAAGGCCCACTCGTGGAAGAGCCCACGGAGGCGCGGCGTCAGCTCGATCTCCATCGCGTCCATTGTCGCACGCGCGCTTCGACCCGGCCGGGCCCGATCGGGGGAACGTGCACGTTGCGCCCTACACTCACCGCGAGGGCCGTTAGCTCAGCTGGTAGAGCAGGGGACTTTTAATCCCAAGGTCGCTGGTTCGAGCCCAGCACGGCCCATCAAAAATACATGCAAATTCGCTATTTGTTGCGGATTTGCCCGACACGCGCGTGGGGATGCGCGTACGGTATGACGTACACTTCTTGGATGGCTTCGCTTCAGGCCCGGCACACTCGCAAGTGCTCGCTCGGACGCCCCTGGACGACATTCCACGACGCCCTGAGCGGTTGTACGTGCGCGCCGGGACCCATGTACCACGTTGTCACCCGAGTGAACGGAAGCTTGATTAGAGAGCCCGTCGGCCACAATCGCAAAGTCGCGGGCGCCCGGGGGATTTGAACCTCCGACGCGCGGTTAGAAGTTCGCCGCTCGATCCACTGAGCTACGGGGCGCGAAATGTCCAATTTGCCGGGGCTCTGGCGCCCCAGTAGGCCGAGCCGACCCATGCAGCACGCCAGCCCGCGACCAGGCCCCATCGCGATCTTGATCACGAGGGGGTGGGTACCCGGACGCGGTTCGGGCTACGAGCACCGAGACGCCGACTCGGGGGTCGCACGGAATCGCTGATGGATAGAGGCGTTGCGACGGCGTGTCAGACGCGCGTCAGATCCCAGGCGCTCGATCGCAGGCGGCCGACGAACGCGAGTGCCCGCGCCTACCGACGAGGCGCCGACTCGCTCCCGAACCGGAGGCTGAGCCTCGAGCCAGGCGGAGCGTTTCAACCCGGACGGCGTTCACGTGCGCCGGGACATCCCTGAGCCGGCGAGGCCAACTACCCTTCGCCGATGGTGGTGGCGGCGTGACCGGCTGGGAGACATCGGAGCGGGTGCTCGAGTCCGGCGGCTTCGAGTCGCGCCAGCGGGTGCTCGTGGCGGAGCCCGTGGTCGAGGCGTCCGAGGCCGGCGCCCGCACGCTCGGTGTCACCTACTGGCAGGCGGTCGACCGCTTCACCCGCGGCGGCGTCCGCGCGAGCTGGACGGGCGGCGGAGGCAAGCTGAAGCTGCTCGGCGGTGCGACGCTGCTCACCTTCGGGCCGCCGGAGCTCTCGTTCGACGGCGGGCTGGTCAGCTGCCGGCACGCGATCGAGGGTGGACTGCTCGCGCTCCGAGCCGGCGGCTCCGTCACCCTCGCACAGCGACCCGAGGGCGATCAGCAGGAGCTGAGCGTCACGGTCGAGGAGTACCTGCCGCGGCTCGCCGCCCGCGCGGGCGCGCCGCTCTGGACCGGGATGCTCTACGCGAAAGGGCAAAGCCCCTTCCATGCCGCGGTCAGCCGCCGCTACTTCGAGCTCCTGCTGCGGAGCCGGGACTCGTGAACGTCACCGTCTTCGGCGCAACCGGCGTCGTCGGCCGGGCGCTCGTGCCCCTGCTGGCCGAGCACGAGCTGACCGCGGTCTCGCGCACCGCGCGTGACGAGCCCGGCGCCCGCTGGGTGGTCGCCGACGCGGCGAGCGGCGAGGGCGTCGCCGCGGCCCTGGAAGGTGCGGACGTCGTCTACTACCTCGTCCACTCGCTCGGCGCGCGCGACTTCGAGGAGCAGGATCGCGTGGCGGCGGAGACGGTCGCGCACGAGGCAGCGAACGCAGGCGTGCGGCAGATCGTCTACCTCGGCGGGCTCGGCGCCGACGGCCCCGACGCGTCGCCGCACCTGCGCAGCCGCCGCGAGACCGGACAGCGGCTCGCCTCCGCGGGCGTCCCGGTGACGACCCTGCGCGCGGCCATGATCATCGGCAAGGGGAGCGCCGCCTTCGAGACGATCCTCGGCCTGGTCAAGCGGCTGCCGGTCATGGTGACGCCGAGCTGGGTCTCGACCCCGACGCAGCCGATCGCGCTCGACGACGTCGCCCGCTACCTGGCCGGCGTCTGCGGCAACGAGGCCGCGTACGGCGAGGGCTACGACACGGGTGGGCCGGAGGTGATGACCTACCGGCAGATGATCGAGCGGATCGCCGCCCTGCTCGGCCGGAAGCCGGCAATCGTCGAGGTCCCGGTGCTGACGCCGTACCTCTCATCGCTCTGGCTCAACCTCGTCACGCCGGTGAACGCGTCGGTCGCGCGACCGCTCGTCGAAGGACTGCGCAATCCCACGATCGCGCGCGAAGAGCGGATCCGGAAACTGCTACCGCTCGAGCTCACGCCGTTCGACGAAGCGGCGCGACGAGCGCTCGCGTGAGCAGCGCGGGCACCTACCCGGCCCGGTAGTCGAAGATCCCGTCGACCCAGCCGCGCACCAGCAGCCGCCGCCCCGCGACCAGGCCCCACCACGCTCACCGCGGCGAGGGGGGTGGGTCTCTCCACCTGGGTAGAGAGGCAAAGACACACGGCAACGAGGACACCGAAGTCCCCGGAGCCGCCCTACGGCGTCGTACCGTGGACACAAACAAGAAGAGATTCGCGAAAGCTCGGAACGGGTACAGCGTCCCGGCTGATCACCGCGGAGGAGTCTGAAATGGCGCAAGGTTTCGTACACACGGTTCACACGAACGGGCGCTGGACGACCTCACTCGAGGGAGAAGACGGAGCGGTGTTCGACAGCTTCTTTGACACGAAAGAGGAAGCGGTCGACGCTGGCCGCGCCGAGGCCTGTCGACGCGAGACTGAACACGTGATTCACAACGAGGACGGCTCAATTGCGGAGCGCAACTCCTACGGCAGCGACCCGGCCAACCGCCCCGGCTAACGATGATGGCTGGCCGGTTCTTTCCCGAACTGGACCTTAAGGTCTGTGTGACGGACTCCGCTGTTCCCGGAACCGCGCCACCCGACCGGAGTCCGTCGGAAGCGTGAACCTCCTCAGTGGCGGACGGAAGCCGCGGCGACGTCTGGGCTGGGCGCAGCGCCTTTGGCTCGTTGCTGCGGGACTCGCTGCGTTCGTCGCCTCGGCGACGCTTGCTCTAAAGCTGTAAGTGGCGAAACGCTTGCGCTGTGGGGCGCGACCGCGGCTCGGAGTTGCGCCTGCGATGGAGCGGGTAGAGTGTTGCGTACCTGCATAGCTCCTCCGCCCGCCTTGACCCGACCTCCTGAGCCATTGCGCCAGGAAGGAGCGGGAGAGAGTGACGCTATGTCCGACCTGCTGACCGTCCGGTACCCATCAGGGGCCAAGGAGTTCCGCATGAGCGACAACGCCCCGAAGGTTGGTGACGTTCTCAAGCGCAACGGCGACAACTGGGTTGTTGAAGAGGTCGTTGAGACGAAGCGCGGGACGCAGGTCGTTCTGCGCCCCGGCTTGAAGACCGACGGCAACCCGGACGACGGCAAGCGCAGGTAGGTCGGGCGGTACGGAACCCGCGCCGCGTGTGGGGCGACCCTGATTCGGGTACGCGCGCGCCGATGTCGCTGTCGCCTCGTCCGGCTTCTCTCAGCCACCTGTCGCTCTGTGGTGTTGCTGTACGTGTCGAGAACGTGCGGCTGCTTGCCGACAGACTTGGCGGCGACGAGCTCGCGCAGAAGCTCGAGCGCGCGGTGGCGAACGACAACGCCATCGTCGCGCTCAGCATGGAAGACAGACAGAGGATTCTGGATGTTCTCAAACAGCCACCATCGGACTCGCGGAACTCCGGACGGCGCTCAAGAGCCAACTCGAGAAGCACGCCAGAACGGAGCGGATGAGATAAGGCCGCGAGGCGTTTGAATGGCGTCGTGCCGGCCACCCCACGCGGCAGCCGGACGGCTACGGCCGGTAAGCCCAAGCGTCTTGCCGAAGCGACCGACCCGCGTTAGCACCGCGTCTCAGCCGACCCGAGTGGCGTGACGACCCCGTCGGGTGAGGTGCCGTGAGCGAGGGGACACGAAACCTCGTTTGAAAGTCTGGGCCGCGGTTAAGGAAAGCGGGCCGGCGGCCCCGGGCGAGTCTGTTCCTGGCTTGTGGGCCGCCGGAAAACCTCGTCGCGGCCAAGGGAACGGCAGGCGGATCTGAACCGCCACTACAGCCCCGCTGTTTAGCGCCGGTCGGAAGAGTCAACACTCACACCAGCGCATCCGAAGATTCCGAACGAACAGGGGCCATTCGCCCTCGGGGCAGGTTGCGTACAGGGAGGACTCATCCGAGTTCTCCTCCGCACCATCAACGCACCGAGGAGGAATCTTTATGGCGACTATCGAGTCCGAGCGTCCGCGCACGGAATCTGCCGTGTCTCGGCGGGTGTCGAGTCCGACACAGGACGAGACGAAGCTCTCGTTCAAGACGACCGAGTTCTGGGCAATGGGCGGCGTGATCGCCGCGATCCTGATCGCTGCTGCCGTTTCCGATTCGCTCGGCGACGTCCGCGCGTGGACGCTGGTCACCGTCGTGGCTGCGGCGTACATCATCAGCCGCGGACTTGCCAAGGCTGGCAGCCGCTACACGGGCGGCGACGACCCGCTCACCAACCGCTAGACGCACGACAGTCAAAGCTGTGCTCGGGGCGCACCCGCTCCGAGCACAGCCCCTTTGCCACGCCACGCCGGCGGCGAGTTGCCGCGTGACGAAGCAAGGTGGGTGGAAAGGTGATGTCTACACCTCATACGAAAAGGAGCAGGCGCATGGCGACTGAAACGAGTGGCAGTCACCCGAGTGGGGCTGCAGCAGAGGTAAAGGACAAGGGCGTGGAGCTCGTCTCCGCGGCCCAGGAGCAGATGACGGCCAAGGCCCATGAGCTGGGCGGAGAGGCCAACGTCCAGATCCGTGAGCAGCTCGACCAGCGCTCGACCCAGGCGGGCGAACAGCTGCAGTCGATCGGGAAGACCCTCCAGTCCGGGGCCAACCAGCTGCGGAGTGAAGGCAAGGATGTACCGGCAAGGGTTGTCGAGGAGGTCGCTCGGCGCGCAGACGATGTAGGCGGTTACCTCCAGTCCGCGGAGGCCGACCGGATCCTCGGCGACATCGAGGGATTCGCCCGAACGCGTCCCTGGCTCACGGCGGGCGTGGGCGCCCTCGCGGGATTCCTGGCCTCACGGTTCGTAAAAGCCTCGGGCAACCGCCGCTACGAGGGTGCGCACAGCAACGGCAGCGACTACTCGCCTTCGATGCGGAGCCTGACGAGCGGGGGTGCGTAGATGACGATCATCGACGGCGACGTCGTCCGTCAGCGCTCGACCGTCCAGCTGGTCAAGGATCTCACGCATCAGGCGACCACCCTGGTTCACCAAGAGATTGAACTCGTGAAGGTCGAGCTGAAAGAGAACCTCGAGCTCGCGAAGGCTGAGTTGTCAGAGAAGGGAAAGGAAGCCGGGGCGGGCGTCGCAGTACTCACCGCGGCGGGAGTCGCCGGGCTTCTCGCTCTGGGTACGTTCACTGCGTTCCTCATCCTCGCGCTCGATGGCGTGATGCCTAATTGGGCGGCGGCGCTGTGTGTTACCGGGCTATGGGCGCTCGTGGCGGTGCCTCTGGCGCTGTACGGCCGCAACAAGATCCAGGACGTGGGCACGCCCGTGCCCGAAAAGACAATCGAATCGGTGAAGGAGGATGTGGCATGGCTCAAACATCAGACGAGCTGAAAAACGAGATCGAGCAGACCCGCGACCAGCTGAGCAAGACCGCCGACGCGCTCGCATACAAGGCTGACGTGCCGACCAGGACAAAGGACTGGATCGGGGAGAAAAAGGACACCGTGGTCTCGACGGTGAGCGGGGTCACGTCGAAGGCAGGCGAGATCACGCCCGACGGTGCGGAGGTCAGTCAGAGCATGAATCGCATGAAGCGCCTGGCAGAGAGGAACCCCGTCGGGCTGGCGATTGGTGGTGCAGCGGTCGGTTTCATCGCGGGCCTGCTTGCGCCGTCCACTCGCATGGAAGACGAGCGGATCGGACCAATGGCCGACGATGTGAAAGCGACGGCGGCGGACGCGGGACGGGAAGCTTTCGAGCGCGGGAAAGATGTCGTGCAGGAGGCCGGCGCGACAGCCATCGAGACGGCGAAGGAACGCGGTCGCGAAGAGGGTGAGGAGTTGTCCGAGAGTCTGCAGGAAAAGGCTCGCGAAGTTGCGCCGAGAGAGGCGCCGACTGCTGGCCCCGCGCCTTCGGTCAGCCGCCAGTAACCGCGACGTTGCCGATCATCAAGCCGGCCGTGAAGTTTAAGGATGGGCCAGGCGGCCGCCCAGGCCGGGACCTGGTCGACGATGCTCGCGGGGCCGGTGGCCTTGTCGTCGGCGTGTTTCTCGCTCTTGCTTTCGCGGCAACAAGCCGCTCGTGAGCCGTACGAGAAGGTCGTCCACCTGGAGGAACCAACCTGCAAACGCCACGCGGCGTTTGCAGGTTGGTCGGGCCGGTGAGTTTGTCCAGTGGAACCGCCTGATCCGCTTCGCCCGAAGACGTTGGCCGGCAGTCGCGTTCGCGTCTACGGGTGCTCGCCCGGCTGCCTCCTGCTCTCCCTCGCGGTGTCGGTCCTCCTCACCATTCTCCTCAACGTCCTGCTTCGGCTGCTCTAGACGCTCCGTGCCAACGCTGATCAGCCCATCCGTCGTCACCGAGTACCGGCCGGAGTCACTCCAACGGAATCGTCAGGCTTCGGCCTCGAATCCTGCGGACAAACGGTCTGTGTGACGAGCGCGAACGCCGTTGCGACGGCTGATCAGGTAGACCCAACGCGTCAGCACGCGGTGCGCTTTTCCGGCATGGCTGACACACATAACCCACGGAGCCATGCGGGTTCGCGCCTGGCTCTTCCCCTGGAATCGAACCCCCCCCCTCCAGCCTTCCATAAACATCTTCGAACTCGACCTCTCACCTACCCCTCCGACCCCTCGCTCCGCCCCTCTCTCCCCTTCCCCCCCCCTTACCCCTCTCCCCCTCTCCCCCTCCCTTCACTCCATCCATCCCCCCCCCCCCCCCCTCTCTTCCCCCCCCCCCCCCCCCCCCCTCCCCTCCCTCCCCCCCCCCCCTCCCCCCCTTCCCCCTCTCCCCCCCTCCCCCCCCCCCCCCCCCCTCTCCCCCCTCCCCCTCCTCCCTCTCCCCCCCCCCCCCCCCTCTTCTCCCCCCCTCCCCCTTCTCCTCCCCCCCCCTCCTCTCCCTTCCTGGGTCGTGGTGCGCCTGGGAGGATTCGAACCCCCGACCGGCGGCTTAGAAGGCCGCTGCTCTTCCACTGAGCTACAGGCGCCCACAGCGAAGGGTACCGCCGACCCCGACGGAGCTAGGAGGGCTTGACGAAACAGTGACTGTGCCGCCGGAATCACGCTGGAGGCCGCGCTGCGGCGTCCTCGGTCGCCCACGTACTGACTAGTACGCGGGCTCCCTGCGTCCTTGCATCACAACCTCCAGCGCGCCCGGGCGCGAGCACCGTTCGCCAAACCCTCTTAGCGAGCGCCGAAGTCCACCGTGAGGACGACGACCGACCGGTTCCCGTAGACGCCGGGGGCGCCCCGGGCGCGCACGGCAGAGATGCCGACCTCCCGGAAAGCGGACTCGAGCAGGTTGTCGCGATGCCCCGGACTCGCGAGCCAGGAGACCACGGCGGCTCGGGCCGTCAGTCTCGGCGCCTGCCAGATGAGGTTCTCGCCAACCGTCCACGGCCGACGTGCTGTCCGCGGCTGGTAGAACGCCTTGATCCGCTTCGCGAAGTGGCTCCCGTCGGCGGACTCGTGGCCGAAGTAGCCGCTGCGCACCATCTCCAGCGAGTGATGGTCGGCGGCGGCCGTCAGCTTCGGGTTCGCGCGAAGCTGCTTCAACCCGTGCTCGAGACGGACGAGGTTGAGCTCGGCCAGCACAGTCGACTCAAGCCGGTCTTCCGCTGCCACGCGTGGGGCGTCCCGCCCATCGCCAGGGTCGGAAGGAGAGCAGCAACGGTAACGGCGATGGGGAGCAGCGCACGCAAACCGGGGGGCACCGCCTTAACGGGTTTCCATATTTCACGCATCTGAAACCGCCGCCGGTTCATTCGACTCCTGCTGGCCACCTCCTTTCCGGTGCTTTAGCCAGTCGAGCACGAGCACCTGTATCGCGCCGGCGATTGGAATCGCGCCGAGCGCGCCCAGCACGCCGGCCAGCGAGGCACCGATCAGGACGGCGATGAGCACGATCAGCGGTGAGAGCTGCACCGTTCGCCCGTACACGAGCGGCTGCAGCAGGTGATTCTCGATCTGCTGGTAGACGATGAAGAAGATGAGCACGATCAGGCCCGACCAGATCCCATCGGTGCTCAGGAAGGTGACGGTCGTGACGACGATGGCCGCGATCGTCGCCCCGACGAGCGGCACGAGGTCGAGCAAGGCGACGAGCAGGCCGAGGGCAAGCGCGAACTCCACCCCCACGATCCACAGCATCACGCCCGATGCGATGCCTGCGATGACGCTGATGAAGAGGTTGCCCGTGACGTAGCCGCCGACGGCCTTCGCGATGTCGCCGAAGATCCCGCGCAGGCGCTGCTCGGTGCGCATGGAGAACAGCGCGTAGAAGCGGTCGAGCCACATCGGGCCCTCGAGCAGCATGAAGTACGTGAGGGCGATGATCGTGATCACTGCGGCCACCATCGTCAGCACGCCCTTGGTGATCGAGATCGCCGTGCCCGAGAGGCCGAACACCTTGCTGGCTCCGCCTTCGTTGATCGCGTCCCGGACTCGGTCGACGATGTGGTACTTCGTCTCGAGGAACCCGAGCCGGCCGCGGCCCTCGGTCAGGTCGTCGATGTAATCGGGCACCTTGCGTGCGAACTCGTTCACCTGGTCGACGAGCTGCGGGATGACGAGCCAGCCGATCAGCCCGATCACTCCCGCTACAGCGAGCGAGGTCAGTGCGACGGCGTAGCCACGCCTGGCAATCCCGTGCGACTGGAGCCAGTTCACGGCGGGGTTGAGAGCGATGGCGAGGAAGAGGGCGACGAGGATCCACGTCAGCACCTCGCGCGTGATGAGGAGCACCTGGAGCAACGCAAAGACGCCGATAACGATCCCCAGCACTGCGAACACCGTCCGCACGGGGAACCGGATCGCCCGCTCGGGGATCACCAGCCAAGCATCGCGCCACCGTCGGACGGTCTCTCACCGGTAGACGGCTCTCACGGGTAGGGTGCTGGCGATGTCGACGGCGATCCTGCACACCAGCGAGGGCGAGATCCGCGTGGAGCTGCTCGACGAGCAGGCGCCCGAGACGGTGGGGAACTTCAAGAAGCTTGTCGGCGAGGGCTTCTACGACGGGCTCAACTTCCACCGCGTGATCGAGAACTTCATGATCCAGGGTGGGTGCCCGCGCGGCGACGGCACCGGCGACCCGGGCTACAAGTTCGACGACGAACAGAGCGCGCTCGAGCTGCCCGTGAACCGTGGTGCGCTGGCGATGGCGAACGCGGGGCCGGACACGAACGGCAGCCAGTTCTTCATCGTCACCGCCGAGGAGTGCTCCTGGCTGAACGGCAAGCACGCGGTGTTCGGCCGCGTCACGGACGGCATGGACGTCGCTGACGCGATCTCCCGCGTCGACAAGGACGCACGCGATGCGCCGGTCGAGCCGGTAACGGTCGACCGCGTCGAGCTCGTCTAGCCCCGTTCAGCTCGCCGAGTTTCGCGCTCGGCCGCCCCGGGAAGGCGCTTCCCATACCACTCGAAGGAGGACGTGATGGGAAACACCAAAGTACGCGACACGATGACCGCCGATCCGACTGCGGTCGAGACCGATCGCACTGTCGCCCAGGCGGCGGAGTTCATGGCGAAGGAGAACGTCGGCTCGCTGCCGGTGATCGAGAACGGCGAGCTGGTCGGCATCGTCACCGACCGGGACCTCGTCGTCCAGGTCGTAGCCCGCGGGCTCGATCCCAACAGCGTCAAGGTTGTCGACGTCTACACGGACAAGCCCGTGGTCGCAACGCCTGACGAGCCACTCGACCAGGCGCTCCAGCGGATGGCCGAGGAGCAGGTGCGACGGCTGCCGGTCGTCTCCGACGGACGGCTGGTCGGCATGCTCGCGCAGGCCGACGTCGCGCGGACAGCCGACGCCGAGTCGACCGGCCAGATGGTGGAGGAGATCTCCGAAAAGTAACTAGCCGGCGAGG
>CAWCRC010000017.1:0-44549 GCA_963797805.1 uncultured Actinomycetes bacterium
CGCCTTGGCCTGCAACGCCGAGCTCGGCTAGCCGCTCGAGCTCGTCAGTTCTTCGCAGGAGTCGGCCTGGTCGAACGCGGTCTTCAGCTCACCGCTGACATCGGCATCCTCGAGCGTCTGCACGGCGCTGTCGGCAGTGGTGCCCAACGCGGTGAGCGTGGTCGTGATCGTGCCGACGGCTGCCGGGATGTCGGCGAGGCTCGAAACCCCTTCCACAGCGGTCTCGATCTCCGTCGCGCTGCTCTCCAGCTCGGTGGCGAGATCATCCACCGCGCTTTCGACCTGCTCTCCCGAACTCGTGTCCGGGCGTCCCAGGCCCTTCAGGCTGTCGGCGAGCGTCTCGGTTGCCGACTTTGCATCGTCAGCAGCCTGTCGAATGCTCTCCTCCGAGAGCGAGGACAGGTCGGTGAGCGGCTGTGCAGCCTGGTCGAGATCGCTCTTCCACGTCGTCACGGCTGAACAGACGCTGCTTGCCCACTCCTCGGTCGCACTTCCGAGGACTCGTCGTCTCCGCCGCAACCCGCTGCGACGAGCGCGAACAACGCGACACACGCGGCGAGGGCGAAGATCAGCTGCGGCCTCTTGGAAGCCACGATCAAGCCGTTGCCGTGCGGCGATCGTCGACCATGCACGGCGAGTCTACAAGCCATCACGGCGCCTGGTGAGCTCTGGAAAGAGAGGCTCGCGCCGGAGGGCGCGGCGCCGACTACTAGGGTGGTGGGCGCATGGCAGAGCCGGTGAGGGTGACGCTGTACAACGACGCGGGCTGCCCGTGGGGCTACTCCGCGAACCCGGCGTTCCGCGTGCTCGAGTGGCGCTACGGCGCGCAACTCGAGTGGAGGCTCGTGCTGATCGGGCTCACGAATGTGGCGCAGGAGTACGTCGACCGGGGCTATACGCCGCTGCGCTCGGCTGAGGGGTACGCGCGGCGCTTCCGCCGGTTCGGCATGCCCCTGGCGCCGAACCCCGGGCCCGGATCGTCGGTACCGGTCGCTCCTGCAGAGCGATCGTGGCGGTGCGCTTGCAGGCGCCGGGGCGGGAGTGGGCGGCCTTCCGGGCGCTGCAGTTCGGGTTCTTCACGACCACGCTGCTCCTCGACGAGGACGAGAGCATCGCGGCCGTGCTGCGGGGGGTGGACGGGATCGACGTCGACGCGGCGATCGCCGCGATCGACACGCCGGGGGTGGAGGAGGCCTACCAGCGGGACCGGGCCGAGGCCCGCACCGCCGCCGGGTCGCCCACGCAGCTGCAGGACAAGCACGCGACCACCGACGGCCCTGTTCGGTACACGGCTCCGTCGCTCGTGTTCGAGCGCGCCGGGCGGCGCCTCGAGGCCGGTGGCTGGCAGACGATCGAGGCGTACGACGTGATCGTCGCGAACCTGATCCCGGACGGCGAGCGCCGAGGAGTGCCGGAAGACCCGCTCGAGCTGCTGACCGCGTTCCCGGGCGGGCTCACAACCCAGGAGGTCGCACAGCTCCTCACACGCGGCAACGACGCCCCCGACCGGGTCGAGGCCGAGGTGACAATGCTGCGGCTGGTCGCAGACGGGGCCGCGACACGCACTCCGCTCGGCGACGACGCGCTCTGGAAGCCGGCGTAGTCCCGACGACGATCGGCGCGAGACGCGAATCATTCTCGACTCCCGGTAATACTGGGTCCGGTGTATCCATGGCCGTTGGAGCCCTTTGACCGGCCGCACCCGGTACGTGGGTACTTCAACGATCCGCGCATCTCCGGCACGTCGCGCGCGTTCCACTTCGGGATCGACATCTCGGCGCCGAACGGCACACCGGTCTACGCGGTGCGCGGCGGGATAGTCCACCTCGGAGGTGCCCGGTCGCTGTCGGTCAAGGACGGGGACCTCGAGTTCGGGTACTGGCACGTCGTCCCGGCGGTCGGTCACCTGCAGCGGGTCAAGCGTCACCAGATCGTGGGTCACGTCGAGGCGCCGTGGCTTCACGTCCACTTCGCCGAGCACCGGGCGAGGCGTCTACCGCAACCCCCTGCGGCCCGGCGCCCTGACGCCGTGGCACGAGACGACGAAGCCGCGCGTGACGAGGGTCGTGTTCGCCCGAAACGGCCGGGAGCTCGCGCCGCAGGCCGTCTTCGGAGCCGTCGACGTGATCGCCGAAGCCCATCAGCTGCCGCCGCTCGCCGTTCCCGCCCCCTGGAACGGTCTGCCCGTAACGCCCGCCCGAATCCGCTGGCGTGTTCGCCGCGGCGAGCGCACTGTACGGCCGTGGCACACGCCGATCGACTTCCGCAAGGCGCTGCTCCCACGCGACGCGTATCGCCGGATCTACGCGCCCGGGACGCGACAGAACCGTTCCGAACGACCCGGGCTCTACCGCTTCCACCTCGCCCACACCTGGAGCACCACGCTCCTCGAGGACGGCCGCTACCGCCTCGAGGTCGAAGCCTTCGACCTCCGCGGCAACACGGGGAGGCTCCACCTCCCGTTCACGATCGTCAACGACATGTAGAACCGTCGAGCCGCTCCCGATGGGCTAGCCCGTCGAGGGACGAAGCCACAGGCTCGCGGCGCGCGGGACAGGCGTGCGCGCAACGCGCTCGACGGCGCGGGCGACGTGGCCTGTCGGACAGGTCACGATCTCGGCATCGGCGCTGTCGAGGTGGAGAACGATGACGTGTCCGTGGTCGGAGAGCACGTGCGCGCGCGTTCCGATCTCGTGGATCCGGTCGCCCGCGCGGACCTCCCTCGACAGGCATACCCCCTCACCCGGTGCAAACCGCTCGCCGCTGTCCGTCATACCTCTACAGACGTCGCGGGCACCACGTCCGTTACTGCCCCGAACGGTTTCCTTACCGGCAAGCCCGCGACCGCGGCTCGGGAGCCGCCTCCAGATCGCCGCCCGGCCCCTTGTCCGGACGCGGCGACACTAGCCCTACCGGGGCCGAATCCCTAGCTATGCGTCTAGCCCATCGCTCCGGCAGGGTCGGCACCATCGATCTCGGCGGCTGGGGAGGGTCGGCTGGGGAGAACTGCTGCGGCGGGTTCACTCCAGCCGGCCGCCGCCCTGCGCGGTCCGGCGAGCCTCCGGCGTCCGACGGCACCTCGCGCCGCACTCGCGTACGGTTCAGCCGTGAGGAGATGAGCCGGCTCGACGACCTCTCGATCGGATGGCTCTCCCTCGCCGTGTTCGCGGCGCTGTACATCGTCGCCGCCGTGATCTACGTCGTGGTGCTCGCGCTTGCGACGGGCCGACGCGCGCAGGCGTTCAAGGCGGTATCGCCCGGGCTCCTGCCCCCGATGGGACTGCTCTTCGCACTCCTGGTCGGCTTTCTCGTGGCACAGGTCTGGAACGCTGCCGAGCGTGCAGAGGCCGCGGTGGATCGCGAGGCGAGTGCGTTGCGATCCGTCGATCTCCTGACGGGCTCGTTCCCCGCCGAGCCCCAGGTGCGAATGCGGGTTCTGCTGCGGCGACACATCGAGGAGGCCGTGAACCGCGAATGGCCCGCGATGGCCGAGGGGAACGCCACCCTGACGGTCATCCCGGCCGCGCTGAACGATGCTCTACGACTTGCGGTGACGCTCACGCCCCGGACGGAGGGCCAGAAGACGGCGCAGCGTGAGATCGTCGCCTCGCTGCAGAATGCCCTCGACGCCCGGCGGCAGCGCATCATCGTCAGCGAGTCGAGCGTCAACTGGGTCAAGTGGACGGGCGTGATCCTCGTGGCCGCTCTCACGCTGCTTGCGATCGCGTTCGTCCAGAGCGACAACCGGCTCACGGCCGCCATCTCGCTGTGGCTCTTCGCTTCCGCGGTGGCGTGCGCCCTGGTGCTCATCGCCTCCCAGGATCGGCCCTTCGACGGGGAGTTTCGCGTTCGCCCCGACGTCCTCCAGGAGGTGGAACCGGCAAAGCCCTGAGCGGCGCCGGTCAGACCCCCATCTCGGCCGCGACGCGACCGGCCGCCACTGCGTCCCGGAGCGCGCCGTAGTCCCGCTCGTTCTGGTCGGCGTACGCCTCCGCGAACGAGGCCATGGCGCGGTCGAAGGAGTCGCCTTTGCCGAGGTAGGCCGCGATCGCGATCCGGTCGCCCGAGCGTGCATGCGCTCTCGCCAGCGTCCAGCCGCAGATGCGGCCGTACGCCTCGAGCGCCGGCGGATCCATCAGCTCGACCTCGGCCGAGCCCTTGGCGTTCCAGAGCTGCCGAATGTAGAAGTCCTTCTTCTCCCCGTCGATCGTGACCACTCGCTCCCAGCCGAGCATGATGTCGGCCGCCGCCTGCATCATCCGCTGCCCTTCGACGACGCGCTGTCCGTGCTGGGCGTACTGGCTCCTCCCGAGGAACGGCTCGAGCACGGACCTCTGCGCTTCCTTGAACTGGAGGAAGAGCGGGTCGTCGTTGTCACGGCCGACCAGGAGCAGGATCCACGTGCGAGCGCCCACGCTGCCGACGCCGACGACCTTCCGTGCCGCATGCGCGTACCGATAGCTCTCGAGCAGGTTGCGCCGGTCGCGCGGCAGCGTGCGCTGATACGTGCGAATCATGCGCCGCACGACGTCTTCGAGATGGGCTCGCTCGGCACCGGGTAGGACGTCTTCGATCGGTGTCACGAGGGGAGGGTTGCCGACGATCCGGAGCTCGCCGTCGACGCTCCGACACAGCTTCGAAAGAGCCCGCAGGCTGTCCTTCGTCCGCACGTTGGCGACGCTCGCATGGAGGCGCTTCATCTGCTTGCCGGAGGACGCCGCGCGGAAGCGGTCGAGGATGCCGGCGACGTCGAGGCGCGTGTACCAGACGTCGATGTTCCGCATCCTCGCAAAGCGCGCGATCGCCTCCCGGTACTCACCCGCTGCCGTCATCACGACCGAGCGGCGCTCCGAATCGCTGAAGCCGCGATCGCGCCCCGCCACCGCGAAGCTCGCGGCGAGCCGCCTCACGTCCCACTCGAACGGGCCTGGAAGCGTCTCGTCGAAATCGTTGATGCTGAAGACGAGCCTCCGGTCGGGTGCGGCGAAGATGCCGAAGTTGGAGAGGTGCGCGTCGCCGCAGAGCTGGGCGTGCAGCCCCGTCCGCGGCCCATCCGCGAGGTCGGCCGCCATCAGGGCGGCGCCGCCGCGGAAGAAGGTGAACGGCGACTCGAGCATCCGCCCGTACCGGATCGGCCCGAGCTCCGGCAGCCGCGTTCGCGCCTGCTCCTCGAGGAGATCGACCGGGTCTCGACGCATCGGGCCCGGCTCCCAGGCGCCGTGTGCCGAGCGGGGCAGCTCGCCGCGCGCGGCCTTGCCGCGGGCTGCACGCTCGGACGGCGTGAAACGGTGCACCGCCCGCGGCGAAGCCGGGCTCTCGCTCGTGCGGACGTCCACGACGTGGGTCGCGGTCTCCTCGGACGCGGTCGACGAGGCGGTGTCCGGCTGCCGAGAGATCTCCTCCACGTCACTCACGATCTGCTCCTTTGCAAGCTGTCCGTCCAAGCCCTGAACGACGGGTGCTTCGGCACAGTGTCGCCGAAACGAAGAGGGTCTGGGAGCCGCGGGAGCGCGAGAAAGCGCTTCGGGGCCTTCTAGGCGTATCCGAACGCCGGCGGAAAGACGATCACGACGGTTGCCGACCACACCGCGTAGACCAGCAGGTAATCCGTCTGCCACCGCTCGAGGCCCGTGAACGATCCACGCCCTCTCAGGAAGCGGAGGTAGAGCACGGCGGACCACGCGAGGTTGACGAGAAGGATCACGTTCACGCCCAGCGCCGCGACGCGGTTCGGGCTGAAGCCGAACTCCGTGATGCGATCGGCGATGGCCCAGAGCGCCACCGCGTCGGCCAGCAGCGCGCTGGCCACCAGCACGACCTGCAGCACGTCGAAGGCGCCTCGCGGTGAGCGGGGGTCCCGCGCGGAGATGGAGTAGAGCAGCAGCCCGAGGACGACGACCAGAATCAGGTTGAACTGGATGAGGGTGTCCCGGTCGAATTCCACTCCCCGCCCGGTCCAGAGCAGCGCCCCGAGGAAGGCGACCAGCGCGGCGGCGAAAAGGGGCGTGAACAGGCGCGTCAACACGGGCGCCATGTTCTCGATCACGCTCTGCTTCGCCTCCACCAGCCAGGCCGCGACCAGGACGGCCCCGGCCGCGCCGCACGGCAAGAGCCACGACTGGATGAACGCCTCGGGGTCGATCCCGATTGCTTCGAACATCACCACCGTGAACGCCGTGAGGACCCCGCCGCCGAGGGCGATCAGCACGTAGTAGATGAACAGCTCGCCCGTGAAGCGGATGAAGTCCATCCGGCCGTCTACCTGCCTCCAGCGGCCGCCGGCGTAGGCAACACCGACGACGAGCCAGAGCGCGATCGGCAGGTGCAGCGCCGTGAGAGCCTCGGTGGAGCCGTCCGGCTCGAACGGATAGACGTTGGCGAAGACGGCCGCCGCGACGAACGCCAAAGCCAGCCATCGGAGCACGCGGAGGTCCAGCCTGCGCTTCCACGCGAAGTAGCCGGTCAGCAGCGGCAGGACGAAGAAGCTGAGGTTCCGGGCGTAGAACTCGGCGTCCTCGTCCAGATCGAATCCGAACAGGGCCGGCACCTTGACGGCGACGGCCGCCGCCACCGCGAGAGCGAAGGCGACGATGGCGTCGGTCCGGACCACGGCGTGCGGGGCCCCGTTGTCGGAGGGGGACACCACCAGCTGCTTCCAGAGGCGGTCCGAGTGCTCGCGTGCGAACTCCCGTGAAAGGGCGTCGAGGGCGCCCATGCGCTTCACCGCGACCAGGAACGCCTCGTCGGTCGCGAGCCCCGCCTCGGTCAGCACCGCCACCTGCTCGCGCAGGTGGTCCTCCAGCTCCGTCACGTCCACGGAGTGGATCGCCTGTCGGCGGAGGAGGTAGCTCCGCCACTGGTCGATCTGCTCCTCGAGGGATACCGCCGCGCCGTGCTCCGTCATCGTCAGGCGCCCGCCGGCATGAGCGTCGCGGACGCCGGGTGGCCGGCCGGATCGAGCAGCCGCCAGATGTCCCGCAGCGTCGCGTCCACGGCTTGCCATTGCCTGCGCTCCTCGGCGAGCTGATCACGACCCCGGGACGTGAGCCGGTAGTACTTGCGACGGCGGCGGCCCGTCGAGACCTCCCAGCGCGCCTCGACGTGGCCGAGGCGCTCGAGACGGTGCAGAACGGGGTAGAGCATCCCGTCCGTCCACTCCATGCGACCTCCGGACACCTCCCGGACACGCTGGAGGATCGCGTAGCCGTAGCTGTCCCCCTCGGCGAGGATCGCCAGGACGATCGGAGTCGAGGACGCGGCTGTCAGATCCTTGTTGATCACCACGGTGTTCACCTCTCGAGTGGCGCGGACGACCGGAATCGAACGGTACATAGCAGCATTATACATCGCACCGCTAGGTATGTCGGGAAACACATCGACGCACGTCTGTGTCGCACGCGTTACAGACACTGTGTCTCGGACGACGACGACGGCGGAGCGGTCGCCTCCTAGGCTCGACGCATCTCGAACACTTTCGCGGCCGGGAGGTCGATCATGATCCCTGCGAACGACTACGTCCGACACATGTTGGTGCAAGATCATCGTCACTCGCTCTCGAGCGACTCACGTGTCCCGGCGTGGCAGTGGCGCGCCGCACCGCCGTCCCGGACATCGCGCCGGCGACGCCGCGGCCAGCTGCGGCTGTTCATGCTCCGGCTTCGCCCCGCGCACGGCGGGTCCTGACGCTGGACGCTCGCCGCGAGGCGAGCGTGCGGGCGGGCCGGGAGCCGACTTACTGCGTGTGCCTTCGCGCGGCGGCGGGCGCCGTCGCGCGGCTCAGGAGGCGCGAGCCCGCAAGGCTCGGCGACGCGTCGGTCGCCTCCCGGGCGAGCCGCCGCACCGCCACGATCGTGGCGAGGCATCCCCAGACGAGCAACGACAGGAGATCCCTGCCGGAGAAGCCGGTACCGGTCGTGTACGGGCTGAAGCACGCCGTGAACGCCCGGACGAGGTGGCTCAGCGGGAAGACGTCTGCGATCCGCCGCAACCACTCGGGCTCGTTCTGGACCGAGTAGAAGACGCCGGAGACGAAGAGCAGCGGGAAGAGCGTGAGGTTCGCGACGATCGGCGCCGAGTCGGCGCGACGCACGAACGAGGCGACCGCGAAGCCGAGCGCGGTGAACGTCAGCCCACCGAGGAGAAGTGTGATGACGGCGGCCGGCAGCAGCTCGGGACGAATCTCGACCCCGAAGGCCGACACCGCGACCACGAACATGAGCGCCGCCGACGCCAGGGCAGTGAGCACCGTCGCCGCGACCCAGGCGCCGAGAAAGATCCACATCGGCAACGGCGTCCCGCGCACGCGCTTGAAGGTGCCCTGCTCATGCGCGGTCGCGACGCCGAAGATGACGGCCGTGTACGTCGCCGTCGTCAGCGCGAAGATGGCGATCGACGGCGTGATGTACTGCGCGTACGCCACGGTGCCGCCGGGGACCGGGACGTCCCCTCCTCCGAGCGAGTCGAGCAGCAGCAGGAGGATCAACGGGAAGACGAAGGTGAAGAACGTCACGCGCGGCATCCGCGCGATGAGGCGAAGCCGCGCCCCGAGCCAGAGCCCGAGGAGGCGTCCATCCGACGATCGTCTCATACAACCCCCTCGGTGAGCTCGAGGTAGACGTCCTCGAGCGAGGGGCGGGTGACGGTGAGCGCGCCGAGCTCCTCGCCGCGTTCGGTTGCCCAGAGAAAGAGCGGCGTGAGCGCGCGCGTAGGCGACTCGGTGCGGAAGCTGACCATCCCATCGGCGATCTCGGGCTCGATGTCGGCTGGGAGCGGGAGCGTCGAGCGGCCGCCGCCGACGCTCGCCGGCAGGCGGAAGCGCACGAGCGCGGCGCCGTGAGCGCGGCCCGCGAGCATCGCGGGAGGGCCCTCGGCGACGATTCTGCCACGCGCCATCACGGCCACCCGATCGGCGAGGCTCTGTGCCTCGTCCATGTAATGCGTGGTCAGGAGGACCGTCGTTCCCAGCGAGCGGAGGCCGTCGACGAGCGACCATGACCGGCGCCGGGCGGATGGGTCGAAGCCGGTCGTCGGCTCGTCGAGGAACAGGAGCTCGGGGTCTCCCGCGACCGCGAGCGCGAGATCGAGCCGGCGCCGTTGTCCGCCGGACAACGTCCGGACACGTGTGTCGCGGCTCTCCTCGAGGCCGACGAGCTCAGCCACGTCGTCGGCCGCCAGAGGGCGCGGATAGGCGGCGCTCCAGAGCTCGATCGCCTCGCGCACGGTGAGCTCGAGGGCCATGGCGCTCTCCTGGAGGACGATCCCGATGCGCTCGCGAAGGTCACGACCGCCGACCTCCGGGTCCACGCCCAGGACCCGCACGTCGCCCGCGGTTCTGCGCCGATAGCCCTCGAGGATCTCGACGGTCGTCGTCTTGCCGGCGCCGTTCGGGCCCAGGAGGGCGAAGACCTCGCCGCGCTCGATCTCGAGGTCGAGCCCTGCGACCGCCTCGACCTCGCCGTAGCTCTTGCGCAGCCTTTGGACCGAGACGGCGGCTCGGCGCGTTCGATCGTCGATCGGCGCGCTTGTTACCATGGATCCAGCTTCGCGGCGGACGCCCACCCCCGGCATCCGCCGATCGGACCGGCCCGCAGACGAGCCGGCGGTCAGCCGCCGGCGAGTGTGTCGTGGAGCTTCCGGCCGACGTTCAGCGGGTGGTGGCAGCAGCCAGGTGGCCGTTGCCGTGCGGGACGAGCGGCGGCTCGACGGTGCGGCAGATCTCGGTCGCGTAGCGGCACCGGGTGTGGAAGCGGCAGGCAGGGGGCGGCGCGGCGGGGCTCGGCGGGTCGCCGCGGAGGACGATGCGCTCGCGTCCCGGTTCGACGCCGTCGACGGCCGGCACGGCGGAGAGAAGCGCTTCCGTGTACGGGTGGATCGGGCGCGTGTCGAGCTCGTCCGCGGGCGAGAGCTCGACGAGCTTGCCGAGGTACATGACCGCCACCCGATCCGAGACGTGGAGGACGACGTTCACGTCGTGCGCGATGAAGAGGTACGTCAGGCCGAACTCCTCCTGGAGGTCCTCCAGCAGGTTCAGGATCTGCGCCTGGATCGACACGTCGAGCGCAGAGACGGGCTCGTCGGCGACGACGAGCCGCGGCGTCGTGGCGAGCGCGCGAGCGATCCCGACCCGCTGACGCTGGCCGCCCGAGAACTCGTGCGGATAGCGGTTGTAGTGCTCGGCGTTGAGGCCGACGACCTGCAGCAGCTCGCGGACCCGGTTGCGGCGCTCCGCTCTTCGTGCCGATGCCCTGCACGCGCAGCGGCTCCCCCACGATCGACCCGACCGTGCGGCGTGGGTTGAGCGACGCGTACGGGTCCTGGAACACCATCTGCACCTCGCGGCGCAGCGGTCGCAGCCGTCGCGGCTTGACCAGGTCGTGATGTCGGTGCCGTCGTACGATGACGCTGCCCGCTCGTCGGCTCGAGCAGGCGCGTGAGGAGCCGCGCGAGCGTCGACTTGCCCGATCCCGACTCACCGACGAGCCCGAGCGTCTCGCCCCTCGAGATCTCGAACGAGACGCCGTCGACGGCGTGGACGGACCTGGTCGCCCGGGAGGAACACACCGCGCGAGAGCGGGAAGTGCTTGACGAGGTCGCGCGCGACGACGAGAGGCGCGCTCATGCGGCGCTCCTTCGCGCGCGAAGGCCGCGCCCCGATCTCGCGCTTCGTCTCGGGCGGAAGGAGGCAGGCGTTCGCGTGACCCGGCTCTGACTCGAGCAGCCGGGGCACGACCTCGAGCACACGACGCGAACGCGTACGTGCAGCGGGGATGGAAGGCGCAGCCGCTCGGGACATCGATCAGGCTCGGCGGCGAGCCCTGGATCGGATGCAGCCGCTCGCTCCGCCGCGCGCCGGGCAGCGACTGCAGCAGGCCCCACGTGTAGGGGTGCTGCGGGCCGTCGAGCACCCCGCGGAGCGACCCTTGCTCGGCGACGCGGCCCGCGTACATGACGGCCACCTCGTCGGCCGTCCCCGCCACGACGCCGAGGTCGTGGGTGATGAGGACGACCGCGGTGCCATGCTCCCGCTGGAGCTCTCCGATCAGGTCGAGGATCTGGGCCTGGACGGTGACGTCGAGCGCGGTCGTCGGCTCGTCGGCGATCAGGACCTCGGGATCGAGGACGAGCGCCATCGCGATCATGACGCGCTGGCGCATGCCGCCCGAGAGCTCGTGCGGGTAGCTCGCGAGGCGCTCCTCCGGTCTCGGGATGCCGACCTCGTGCGAGCGCCTCGAGCGCTCGCCGGCGTGCCGACCGCTCGGGGGCCTTCTCGTGCGCCCGGATCGCCTCGACGATCTGGTCCCCCACCCGGTAGAGCGGGTGCAGCGACGAGAGCGGGTCCTGGAAGATCATCGAGATCCGCTTTCCGCGGATGCGACGGAGCTCACCCGCCGGCAGCTCGAGCAGGTCGACGCCGTCGAGGAGCACCCGACCCTCGACGGTCGCGTTCGGGAGCCGCGTCAGGCCCATCAGCGTCAGCGCCGTGACGCTCTTGCCCGACCCGGACTCGCCGACGATCCCGAGCGTCCGCCCGCGCTCGATGCCGAGCGAGACGCCGTCGACCGCCTTCACGATCCCGTCGCGCGTCCGGAAGCGCACGCGCAGGTCGTCGATCTCGAGCAGCGCCACCTCAGTACCTGACCCTCGGGTCGAGGAACGCGTAGAGGATGTCGACGACGATGTTCGCGGTGATGATGAACACCGCGCCGAGCAGCACGGTGCCCTGGATCGCGGGCAGGTCGGCGTTGACGATCGCGTCGTAGGCGTAGCGCCCGACGCCCGGGATGTTGAAGACGGTCTCCGTGAGGATCGCGCCGCCGAGGAGGATCCCGAGGTCGAGCCCCGCCATCGTCACGAGCGGCGTCAGCGCCGAGCGGAGAGCGTGCTTGTAGACGACGTCCCGCTCCCGTAGCCCCTTCGCCCGTGCCGTCCGGATGTAGTCCTCGCCGAGGACATCGATCAGGTTCCCGCGCACCATGCGCGCGTAGAAGGCGGCGAACGCGGCCGCGAGGACGATCCAGGGCAGCAGGAGCGACGTGAACCAGCGCCACGCGTCGACCGTGAGCGGCGTGTAGCTCCCCGCGCCGGGAAGGAACGGGAGGAGCCCGATGCCCCTGGGAGAACGCGAACAGGGCGAGGAGGCCGAGCCAGTAGACGGGCGCCGAGATCGCGATCGAGCGCGCCGCTCATGAGCGCCCGGTCGAGGATGCGACCGGCGCCGGAGGGCCGAGACGACGCCGACGGGGATCGCCGCGAGCATCCAGACGACGAATGCCCCGAGCGTGAGCGAGATCGTCGCCGGCAGCCGCGCGAAGAGCTCCGATCGGACGGATGCCTCGTTCTGATACGAGTAGCCGAGGTCGAAGTGGAGGACGAGCCCCTTCAGGAAGCGCCCGTACTGGACGTAGAGGGGGCGGTCGAGCCCGAGCGAGTGACGGATCTGCGCGATCAGCTCGGGCGTCGCTTGTCGGCCGGCCCGTAGGGCCGCCGGGTCGGCCGACGGAAAGGCGAAGAAGATCAGGAACGTCAGCGCGGTGACCACGAGGAGCATGAACGCTCCCCAGAGCACCCTCCGGACGACGTAGCGCAGCATCGAGGACGACAGCAGCGCCGCGAGCGCGCCGGGCAGCCGGACGCCCGCGCTCCCGTCCCCCGGCGGGGGGAGCCGGGGGACGGGAGGGTCGGTGACGGGCCTCGTCGCCATGGGCCGCTACGACGAGACGACCGCCATGAACGTGACGTCCGGCGCACCCTGGTTCCAGCGCTCCGGAGCGGGCGTCACGTGCTTGGACGTGAGCGACGGCCAGCTCTCCCAGAGCCAGGGGATCGCGGCCGCGGTCATCGTGACCTGCTGGTCGATCCGGCCCCACGCGACGGCGCGCGCCTTCGGGTCGAGGAGCAGCCCGGCGCGGGCCATCGCCGCGTTGAGCTTCGGGTCGTTGAGCAGCGGCCAGTTCGAGTTGTTGGCCGGGACGATGCTCTTGCCGTTGAAGGTGACGTCGAGGATCGCCTGCGGGTCGTGGAAGTCGGGGATCCAGCCGACGTTGGGGCAGACGTTCGGCTCGTTCTTCGGCACGTTGCAGAAGCGCGTGTACATCGCCGAGTGGGTGACCGAGATCGTCTTGACGTTGAACCCGAGCTTGGCGAGGCCGCCGGCGACGACCTGCGCGGTGTTCGAGCCCGGCGGGGTCGAGTCCGCGACCATCGTGATCTGCGGCCCCGAGTACATGCCGTTCGCGTAGCCGGCCTGTCGCATGAGCGCCTTCGCCTTGGCGACGTTCCCGGCGAAGCCGGCGCTCGGGAACGGGTTGAACGAGAAGCCGCCGGCCTGCGTGAAGCCGCTAGTTCCCGAAGCTCGGGTCGATGAAGTGCGTCGCGATGCGCCCGTCGATCTCGCCGCCGCGGGTCAGCCGCATCGCGTTGCGGTCGAGCACGAACGCGACGGCCCTGCGGACGAGCGCGCTTGTCGAAGGGCGGCTTGCTCGTGTTGAGCGCGACGTAGCGGCTGCCGCCGGTCGGCGTGAACTGGAGCTGCCTCGCTGCGAGGGGTTGGCGAGGATCGACTGGAGCTCCGCGGGCGGCGGCGGCGTGTCGCCGTTCACGTCCGCGCCGCCCGAGAGGATCGTCCGGGCCTGGACGGTCGGGTCCTGGAAGCCTTCCTTGAAGAGGACCCGGTCGGCGTAGGCGGGCCGCCAGCTCGTCTTCGGGTTCCAGTTCGGGTTCCGCACGAGGTCGATCAGCTGGCCGGGCTTGTAGCCGACGCCGTTGATCGAGCCGGAGGCGTTCGACTTGATCATGTAGGGGCCGGTCGCGACCTGGTGCATCCCGTAGGTCGACACCGTCTGGGAGTCGAACTTGCCGGGCGTAGTCGTACGGGACGGGCGCCGTCGAGCGGCTGCCCGAGGGCGGTGACGAAGACGCCGCTCGGGTGCTTCAGGTGGAAGACGAGCGTGTAGCGGTTCGGCGTCTGGATCCCGCGGATGTTCGGGACCGTCTTCGTGCCTGCCTGCGGCGCGCCGACGATGTCGCCGAAGTAGGCGCCGGCGTAGCCGTTCGCGACGCTCGTCGCGAAGCCGCGCTCGATCGCGTACTTGACGTCCTTCGACGTCACCTCGCGGTTCACGGGCGGGCTGAAGCGGACGCCGTGCCGGATGCGGACGGTGACCGTGCGGCCGCCGTTCGAGACCTTCGGCATCGCCGCCGCGAGGTCAGGGACCGCCTTGACGCTCGAGGGCTTGTACGCGAGAAGCGGACGCTGCGTCGCGTACGTGATCTCGTAGGTGAACGAGTAGTACGCGGCGCCGGGGTCGATGTGGTCGACGTCACCGGCCGAGAGCACGGTGATCGTGCCGCCGCGCTTCGACGCCGTCCCGCCGCTCATCGCGGCGAGTGCCGTTCCCGACGGCGACCGTCGCCACCGCGACGAGCGCGGCGGCAGCCGTCACGAAACGGTGGCGTCCGAGGGCGTGTACGAGTCCTGACATGGTTTCCTCCTCTGGTCAGGCCGCTTTCGGGTCGAGGGCGTCGCGGATCCCGTCGCCGAGCAGGTTGAAGGCGAGCACGGTGAGGAGAAGCGCGAGCCCGGGGAAGACGAAGAACCACCAGGCGGTGGCGAAGATCGGCGTCGCCTCGGCGAGCATCTCGCCCCAACTGGCCTGGGGCGGGCTGATCCCGACGCCGAGGAACGAGAGCGCCGCCTCGAGCAGGATGTTCTGCGGGATGACGAGCGTCGTGTAGACGACGATCGGGCCGACGAGGTTCGGCAGCAGCTCGCGGAAGAGGATCGTCCCGTTCCCGGCGCCGCCGGCCCGCGCCGCCTCGACGAACTCCTTCTCGCGAAGCGAGAGGACCTGCCCGCGGATGAGCCGGCCGATGTATGTCCAGTTCACGACGACGATGGCGACGGTGACCGTCGCCAGGCCCGGCTTGATCAGACCTCCCGCACACCCGTTCCCGAGCGAGCACGACGAGGCGATCCCGAGCGCGAGCAGCAGGATCGGGAAGGCGAGCGTGACGTCGATCAGCCGCGAGATGACGGTGTCGACCGCACCGCGGAAGTAGCCCGCGGTCAGGCCGAACAGGACGCCGAGCGCGACCGAGAGGGTCGTCGCGACGACCGCGATCTCGATCGAGACGCGTGCACCGTAGAGGACGCGCGCGAAGACGTCCCTCCCGAGCGAGTCGACCCCGAACAGGAACGACCGCGAGGGGCCCGTGGGCGTTCCGAAGCGGGGATCGAGCTCGCCCGGGTACTGCGCGTTCGGCGGATGCCCGAGCAGCCGCACGATCCAGGGCGCCAGGATCGCGAGCATGACCTCCACGACGATGAACCCGAGCGCCACGACGGCCACGCGGTCCTCACGGAAGCGCTGCCAGAAGAGCTGGAACGGCGTCCGGCCGACGATCCGTGGCTCGGCTCCCTGCCCCACGACCGGCTCGAACAGGGAGCCGACGGTGCTCGTCATGGCCGGCGGCCGTGCGGTCGGAGGTGCGAGCGGCGCGCTCCTGCGGGGCGACAGCCGTCCGGGCGGAGACAGCTGAGGGACCTGGAGCGCGCCTGCTCGCACATGCACAAAAGGTCGCGTGCACGCGACGCGCGAACGATCGTGCGAGGAGAGGATCGCCGGGATGCTCGGCCACGTGCGGCAGGCGGAGCCGGGGATCCTCCGATCGGAGGATCCCGTGAGGCGCTCCCTCAGTCGGCCGCCGCCGCCACGGGCCGGGTACGCATGCCGGCGTCCGCGCAGGGCCTTCCGGAAGGCCGAGTCGTCGGGCGTGACGACCGGCTTGACCCTTCTCCCCACGTCGAGGACGAAGGCGATCTCCTTACCGGCGGATGGTGAGCACGCCGTCCGCGATCGTCAGCAGCGGATCGTCATAGCTCGTCACCCGGCGCCCTCCCCGGCGTCGCCGTTGCTGCGACGGTCGGCGGCGCGGAGCTCCTCGAGCAGATGCTCGACGCGCTGCAGGCCCTCCAGCTCCTGCTGGACGCCGTCGAACTCGAGCAGAGCGCTCGTCAAGAGCGCGATCTTCTGCCGCTCGAGGAGCGGGAACCCACAGTCGTCGCACAGCCCGAAGCTTGCGATGATGAGCCTCGCGATCCGGCCGGCCGCGACGACGTGCACCGTGCCGGAATCGAAGGAGGGTCGCGCCGTCACGGCGCGGCCCTCCTCGTCTCGCACGACCGGCAGGGCACGCGGAAACCCGGCCGCCCGTGGTGCTCCTCTCCGTCCTCACGCCGCATAGTGAAGCTTCCGCCGAGGGTCGTCGCGGGCCGGGGCACGGGCGGCGGACTCGGCGAGGCGGGAGCCCCGCATCGCCGCGTAGACGCCCCCCGTCACGAGGCCGAACAGCGTGAACCCGAGGATCCACACCCAGTTGACGGCGACGAACATCGTCGGGTCCCTCGGTGACACGCGGAACGGGACGCCGTCGCGGGCGATCGGCAGCAGCATGTACCAGAACAGCAGGAAGCTGACGAACCCCCAGACAGCGCCGCCGACCAGTGAGGACAGCGGGCTCTCGAGGGCGAAGACGCGGTCCGCGAGGACCGCGAAGGCGACCCCGCTCGCGGCTGCGTAGAGCACGAGCAGGGCCGAGCCGAGCACGATCGACCACCAGAGATTCTCGTCGTGGCTGAAGTGCTGCAGGCCGAACAACCATGCCGTGGCGGCCATCGGCAGCTCGAGCGCGCGGTGCGCGTTGTGCCCCCAGTCCCAGACGATCAGCGGGATCGCGAGCGCGATGCCTCCCGCAAGCCCGGAGACCAGCCCGTCGACGACGAGCGGTCCGGTGGCGAAGCCTGCATCCGTCGAGTCGGAGCGCCTCCGCACCCGCTCCTCCGTGGCCGCCAGCTGAGTGCTCACGTCGCCCTCCTTTCTCCCGTGCGGTGACGCGGGGAACCCCGGGTCGCCGCCTTGCCGAGTACGACGACAGCGTGCCCCCGTGCCCACCCGGCCGAAATCGTCCGTCCGAACGATTCGGAGGGCGATCCCACGGCAGCGGCTCGGAGGAGCCGGGGCGCGGCGTTCGGCGGCGTCGGTTGGCCTAGCCCGGGACGCGGATCGCGACCCGGGTCCCGACCCCCGGCTCCGACAGGACGTCCAGGCTCCCACCTGCGGACTCGACCCGCACCCGCTGCGCCGCGAGGCCGATGTGGCCGTTCGCGAGCCGCTGCGGACACCTGCTCGGGCGTGAATCCCCGGCCGTCGTCCTCGACGACGAGCTCGATCGCCCCGTTCCATTCCTGGAGCCGGAGCGTCAGCTCCGTGGCCTCCGCATGCCGGACGACGTTCGAGAGGAGCTCGCGCGCCGCGGAGAAGAGCAGCTGCTCCTGCGCGTGCCGCCCCTCGTAGGCGAGCTCGAGGTTGAGCCGAAGGTGTCCGCGCATCGCCGCCCGCTGGGCGAGCGAGCGCAACGCGGCCTCGAGGCCCGCCTGCTCGAGGACGTACGGGTGCAGGTCGAAGACGGCGTCGCGCAGCTGCCGGACCGTGTCGAGCAGCGCCGCGTCCGCCCGTTCGAGCGCCGGATGGGGCTGCGCCTCCTCCGCCTCCTCGAGCTCGTGCCGGACCGAGAGCAGGTTCTGGATCGCATGGTCGTGGAGCGCCTCCGCGAGCGTCTTGCGCTCTCGCTGCTCGGCCTCGAGCGCGTCCGCGAGCAGGCGCGAGCGCTCGTCCGCCAGGCGCCCGACGAGCTCCGTGCGGCGCGCGAGGAGAATGGAGAGAAGGACGCATGCGACACCGACCCACGCGAGGAACCCCGCCTGCGTGACGATGAAGCGGATGGCCTCCGGCTGCCGCACCGCCGGGTGAAGCGCGGCCTGGATCACGTACGCCGCCGTCGTGACCACGACCGCGGCGGCCGTCAGCGCGGGGCGCAGGCGGAACGCGACCGCCACCGGCACGACGAAGAACGCGAGCCGCGCGTGGGAGAACGCGCCCCCCGACAGGATCGCCAGGACGCTGATCGCGACGATGTCGACCGAGGTCGTGAGCAGCGCGAACCGCGGGCCGACGGGGCGCAGGTACACCCACGTGAGCACGCCGGCGCTCCACGCGGAGAAGAGCGCCAGCGTGACGAGGAAGCCGGTCTCCTCCGGGTTCGGGTGCTCGAGCCCCTGACCGAGCGCGATCAGGGCAATCGCGGGCAGCCTGAGCCAGGCGACGACCCGCTCCGACTCGGCCGTGGCTTCCCCGAACGAGGCGGGGACGAGTCGGCTCGCCACCCCGGTCTGCTACTCGATGAGCCCGCGCCGCATCGCGGTCGCCACGGCCGCGGCGCGATCGGAGACGCCGAGCTTCTCGTACAGGTGCTGGACGTGCGTCTTCACGGTCGTCAGCCCGAGGAAGAGCTCTTCGGCGATCTGCGGGAGGCTCTTGCCCGGCGGCGATGAGGTGGAGGATCTCCTGCTCGCGCGGGGTCAGCGCGGGCGCGTCGCTCTGCTTGCGGAGGCGGATCTCGGAGACGAGCCCCGCGGCCACCTCGGGCGGCACGACGTTCTCGCCGCGCGCGCAGGCGAGCACGGCGTCGGCGAGCTGCTCGCGGCGCGCCTCCTTCGAGACGAACCCGGCGGCTCCGGTCTCGAGCGCCTTGTAGACGACCCCGCTGTCGGTGAACGCCGAGACGAGCAGGACGCGCGTCGGAAGCTGCTCGCGCGCGACCGCGTGGGTGACGGCGACCCCGTCGAGCTCGGGCAGCTTGTAGTCGAGGAGCGCGACCTCGGGCTTGTGCTCCTGGATCGCGGCGAGCGCCTCTCGGCCGTTGCCGGCCTCCGCCAGGATCTCGATCTGGCCGCTCGCCAGGAGGGCGCGGACGACGCCTTCCCGGTAGAGCGGATGGTCGTCGGCCACGACGACGGTGACGCGCCTTCTGCCCTGCTCCGCCATGCTCGCTCGATTCATCGTACGCCTCCTCTCTACGCCGGCGCGTTGCCGAGCGTGACCTCGACCGTCCGCCGAGCGCCGGCGCGGACGACCTCGAGCTTCAGCGTGTCCCCCGGCTTGTGAGCGTCGACGACGTCGCTCAGCTCCGTCGCGCCGAGCGCCTTGCCGTCGACCGCGACGATCGCGTCTCCTCCGACGAGCGCGCTCGCTCCGTCGACGGTCACCCGGCGGGTCGCCGGGCGCAGGCCGGCCTTCGCCGCCGGGCTCCCCGCGACGACCTTGACCACCATCACGCCGTTCGACGGAACGCCGCGGACGAGGCGGGCGATCATCGGGTCGATCGGCTCGTACTGGATCCCGAGCCAGGGGTGGACGGCGTGGCCGGTCGCGATCAGCTCCTGCGCGACCGTGCGGGCGGTGTCGCTCGCGCACGGCGAAGCCGACGCCGACGTTCGCGTTCACCGTCCCGCCCTCGATCTGCGAGTTGACGCCGATCACGTGACCGAAGCGATCGAGGAGCGGGCCGCCGGAGTTGCCGTGGTTGATCGCGGCGTCGGTCTGGATCGCCTCGGGGATGCTCCGCCCGTTCGGCGACTCGATGTCGCGGTGCGTCGCGCTGACGATTCCGGCGGTCATCGTGCGCTCGAGCCCGAACGGGTTTCCGATCCCGAACACGGGGTCGCCGACGACGACCTTCGCCGAGTCGGCGAGGGCAAGCGGATGGAGGGCTGACAGCGGCGCCTTCACGCGGATCACGGCGATGTCGGTCGTGGGGTCAGCGCCGACGATCGACGCGGCGTACGTCGACGCCGGTCGAGAACCCGACGCGGATGTTCTTCGAGCCCTGGACGACGTGGTCGTTGGTGAGGATGTCGCCGCGACGGTCGACGACGAAGCCCGAGCCGAGCGCGCCGACCTCCTGCTTCTGCGACGGCGTGAAGAACGTCGGCGGAACGGTCTCCCTCTGCGTGTCGGTGATGACGACGACGCCGGGCGCCGCGTCACGGTAGATCGTCTCCGGCGGCAGAGTCCTGCCCGTCGAGGCGGCCGCCCTGGCCGTCGGGGTCGGTGCGACGGCGACGGTCGTCGGGTCCGAGCCCGAGCGGCCGTCGAACGCGAGCCCGATCGAGGCGCCCGCCAGCCCTCCGACGACGGCCGCCGCCACGACGATCGCAAATGTGCGCCTCATGGGGCTCCTTTCGGTGGTCGACGACGAGTCGCCTCGATCGTCGCGCGGCCGCGCCGGGCCAGCGATCGCCCGCCTGGGCCATCGCCCCGCCCGCATCCCGCGGCCGACGCACGAAGCGGTGTTCCTCTCGCCCATCGTCCGTTCGGCGGATACGTGCGCCCGCGTTGGCGGGCAACGCTCCGGCCACCCATGCGAGGTCGTCGTTCTCCGAGCTCGAGGCGTCCGTGACCCCGGAGCGCGCCGAGCGACTGCGGCGGCGAAACCGCGCCTGGCTCGCAGTCCTCGGCCTCTGCATGGCCGCCCTGGTGGTCGCCGCCGTCGGCGAGCGCGCCCGCGGAGCGGGCCAGACGGTCGCGTCACGTCCTCGCGCGACGCTCGCCGGCGTCCTCACCGGCCCCGCCCCGTGGCCGGCCAACGTGGCGGGGCTCCGGTCGCGTCTCGCGGCGCTCGGCCTGCCCGCCCTCGCCCACGAGGGCACCGTGCTCCACATCCACGAGCACCTCGACGTCTACGTGGACGGCCGTCGGGTCACCGTGCCGGCCGGGATCGGGATCGACGTGGCCGGCGGCTTCATCTCGCCGTTGCACACGCACGACGAGACCGGCGTCATCCACGTCGAGTCGCCGACGCTCCGGACGTTCACGCTCGGGCAGTTCGCCGGCGTCTGGGGTGTGCGTCTCACGCCGCGGTGTCTCGGCGGCTACTGCACGGCAGGAAGGAAGCGGGTCTGGGTCTTCGTCGACGGGCGCCGGGTGCGACGATCCGGGCCAGGTCATCCTGCGCGAGCATCAGGAGCTCGTCCTCGCATACGGCCCGCAGGCGACGCTGCCCGTGCCGATCCCCTCGGGGTACACGTTCGCCGACGGGCTCTAGCGGCCGCGGGCCCGCTCCTCCGATCTCGCGCCAACCCCGCCCGGCCGATCCTGCGACCGGCCGATGCCGTCTCGGGCGACGGGCGGCCAGTCTCGAAGAGTCCAGCAACGACAAGGAGGTCGAGACATGCGCGCCATCCTGGCCGCGTCAGCAGCCGTTCTCGCGCTCACCGCGGTGGGCTCAGCAGCAGCACAGCCGACTGCGGCCAAGGCGACGACCGTGAAGGTCACGGCGACGGACTTCCACTTCAAGCTCTCGAGCACGACCGTCAAGCCCGGCCCCGTCACCTTCGTCATCCACAACGCGAGCCCCGCGGCTCACGACTTCTCGATCCACGGGCACCGCTCGAAGACGATCGGGAGCAACCAGACCACCCGCCTGACCGTCGACCTGAAGCCCGGCCGCTACCTCTACACGTGCACGGTCGACTCGCACGCGGACCTGGGCATGAAGGGCTATCTCCGCGTCGTGAGCTAGGCGCGCGACCCAATCGAAGGAGCACCGATGAACCGACTTCTCCGCCTCGCTCCCGTCGCCGTCCTCCTCGCGGCAGGCGCCGTCGCGAGCACCGGCCTGGCGTCGTCGAGCGCCGCCCGCGGCGCCCCGCCGCCCGAGTTCGCCGAGTTCGCGAGCCAGTGGCCGGCGCACAACCTCGACCTCTCGAATACCCGCTCGACGACGGCGAGCCCGATCGACTCGAGCAACGTGTCCAAGCTCGCGGCCAAGTGGCGGTTCAAGCTCACGGGCGTCGGCGCGTTCGGCGCGTTCTCGAGCGCCCCGATCGTGCTCGGCAACACCGTCTACCTGCAGGACCTCTCGAGCAACGTCTACGCGCTGAACCGCGAAACGGGCAAGGTCCGCTGGAGGCACCTCTTCGACAGCACGAGCGTCGGCCCGAACGGCGTCGCGTACGGCTACGGGATGCTCTTCGGCGCGACCGAGACGAAGGCGTTCGCGCTCAACCCCGAGACCGGCCGCCTGCTCTGGAGCCGGAAGCTGATCCGGAACGGCAAGGAAGGCATCGACATGACGCCGGTGGTCTACGACCACACCGTTCTCCTGAGCACGATCCCGGGCAACGCGAAGACGTTCTACGCCGGTAACGGCGACGGGATCGTCTACGCGCTCGGGGTCAACACCGGCAAGGTCAAGTGGACGCTTCAACACGATCGCCGACGGGTCGAGGCTCTGGGGGAACCCGAAGGTCAACTCCGGCGGCGGCCTGTGGTACCCGCCGGCCGTCGACACGTCGGGTCGGGTCTTCTTGACGGTCGCCAACCCGGCGCCATTCCCGGGGACGACGAAGTACCCGAACGGCTCGAGCCGCCCCGGGCCGAACCTCTACACGGACTCTCTCGTCGCGCTCGACGGGTCGACGGGCAAGCTCCTCTGGTTCCGGCAGGTCGTGCGGCACGACATTCGCGACTACGACCTCCAGGACTCGCCGATCGTCGGCACGATCCCCGTCGGCGGGACGCCGACCGAGGTGGTCTTCGCCGCCGGGAAGATGGGCCGCGTCGTCGCCTTCCAGGCGGCCGACGGCAAGCGCCTGTGGGAGACGCCGGTCGGCCGGCACCGGAACGACACCGGGCTGCTCGGGAAGAAGCCGACGCTCGTCGTCCCCGGCGAGCTCGGCGGCGTGGAAACGCCGATGGCGTACGACGGGAGCTCGCTCTATGTCCCCGTCGTCAACCTCGGCTTCCGGTACACGTCGAGCAGCGTCAAGCCGGCGTCCAAGGCCGGGCTCTTCGGCGGAACGGGACAGCTCGTCGCGCTCGATCCGACGACCGGCGCCGCGAGGTGGACCCGGACCTTCACGTCCGCGGACTACGGCGCGGCGACCGTCTCCCACGACGTCGTCTTCACATCGACGCTCGACGGGAAGATCTACGCCCTTTCGACGAAGGACGGCTCGACGCTGTGGTCGGCACGGGCGCCGGCCGGCGTGAACGCGTTCCCGGCGATCGACGGGAAGCTGCTCCTCGTCGGGGCGGCCGCGCCCGTCAAGGGCATCAAGCATCCTTCGAACGAGCTCGTCGCCTACTCGCTCCCGTAGCGAGTCGAAAACGGCCGGGGCGCCGAGTGCCGCGCCCCGGCCGTCGACGAGAGAGCCCGGCTCAGATCCTGCGGTAGCGCGCCTCGCTGAGGGAGTAGACGCCGAAGGCGATCAGTCCCGCGGCGACGAGCCCGAGAAGCCAGGGGCCGTACTCGGCCCTGAGGATCTTCGTCAGCGCACCGTCCAGGCCGACTGCTTCGTTCGCGTCGTACTCGTACGCGGCCTTGAGGAGGAACCATCCGACCAGCCCGAACACGATCGCGCGGGCGACGTGGCCGATCGTTCCGATCACGGTGATCCAGGTCTCGGTCGCGACGGACATCTGCTCGGTCTTGATCTCGTCGAGGAAGCGCTGCCTGACGCCCTTGACGAGCTGGTAGGCGGCGACACCGAGCATCACGACGCCGGCAAGACCGACCAGCCAGCGGCCCGCGGGCCAGTCGAACACGCCGGCGGTCGTCCGATCGGGCTTCGAGGACGGGCTCGCGGACGACGAGCCCGCCAGGATCTCGATCGCGACGATGCAGAGCCCGCCGTAGGCAAGTCCGCTTGCCAGCCCGGCGATCCGGTCGAACGTGCTGTCCGCGGCCTCGGGCCCGTGCCCGAGTGCCGCGCGAAACAGGCGCCAGATTGCGTAGCCGCCGAGACCGATCGCCACGAGGACGAGGAGGAGAGTACCGAGCGGCTGGTCGGCCACCGTCTTGATCGCCCCCTGCTGGTCGGTCAGCTTCCCCCTGTCGCTGACGGCGACCTCGAACGCGAGCAGTCCGATGATCCCGTAGATCAGGCCCCGCGCGACGAAGCCGCCGCGTGAGAGCACCTCGAACGCTCTCGAGTGGACGAAGCCCTGACCCGCGCCCCGGGCTGTCTGAACCGGCGAAGTAGTTGCCATGCGCGCCATGATCGGCGCAGGCCTACCCACTTTCGGCGTCGCCGACTCCTCCGCTTCGACGTCGCCCAGGAAACGCACGGCTGCGGGCATTGGCACGGCCGGACCCGCGAAAGCGCTCCGCCTGTTCCGGTGCGGGGTACCGCACCTCACGCCGCGGTCAGGAGCGTGCGGCCGCGAGCGCCTCGGCTCGCCGCTTGATCCCGAGCAGCATCTTGCGCTCCATCACGAGCGAGGCGGGCTCCATCGGGGCCATGCCGATCCGCGCGGCGAGAGTGGGCAGCCGGAACCGGTTCCGGCTGATCAACCTCGTCGCCCCGTTCCGTTGGTCGAGCACGAACGTCCAGGCCCAGTTGCCGTCCTCGGAGCGCCAGGCGAGCACCCGCTCGGGCTCGACCCGCTCGACCCGCATCCGGTTCGGGCCGTAGCCGATCGTGTCGCCGACCACGGGGCTCTGGTACTCGGGCAGAACCACGTCGACGCTGTGCATGTCGAGACCGAGCAGGTTCTCGATCCAGTCGTACGTGTAGGCACCGCCCCGTGGTGCGGGTCCCATCTGGGCGATCCACGGCCAGACGGCGGCCGCGGGAGCGGCGATGTCGATCGCGCGGGTGGCGACACCGTCGGCGTCCTCGAGGAGCTCGTCGCCCGGAAGCCGCGCGTCTGCCTCCGCGTCGGTGGCGCCCCACGTGAGGATCGCGCGACGGAGCCGGAGACGGTAGAGCGTCACGACGGAGACGACGAATGCGATCTTCAGGAATCGGCTCATTGCCGTCAGGGTCGCGCAAGCAGCGGGCCGACGCATCGGGGTCGCACCTGATCGCGCTGGGTGGAACCCCGTAGGCGTCAGGGTCTCAGCCGCTGTCCCGCGCGTCGAACGCATCGACGGCGAGCTTGACCGACGGGTAGAAGTGCTCGGCGCCGATCTCCTCCGTGAGGCCCGCGACGGCGAAGTCCGGCCGCATCCTGGTGCGCAGGCGCGCGACGACGAGCGTGATCCCCTCGCGACGGAGGTCCCGCGTCAGGTCGAGCAGAGCCTCCATCCCGGTCGAGTCGACATGGGTGACCGCTTCCGCGTCGAACACGAACCAGGCGGTCTCGGTCGGCGCCGCGCGAATCGCTTCGCGGACCCGCCCCTTGACGTAGCCCGCGTTCGCGAAGAAGAGCCGGTCGTCGAGCCGGTAGACGACGACGCCCGGCGTCACGAGCGCCGACGGATGGACTGCGACGTCGCGGTAGCCCTGCACGTCCGGGACCCAGCCGAGTACCGCGTCGTACGGGCGTGCACTGCGCCGCACCGTGTCGATGATCGAGAGCCCGACTGCGACGACGAGCGCCTGGAGCACGCCGAAGATGACGACGCACGCGGTGGTAACGCCCGCGATCGCCACCTCGACGCGGTCGATCCGGGCCAGCGACTCCCACGCGGCGCGATCGACGATGCCGATGCCGGCGACGACGATGACCGCGGCGAGGATCGCCTGCGGGAGGTACTGGATCGGGCCGGTGAGGAAGAGGAGGATCACGACGACCGCAGCTGCCGCGAACAGGCCGGCGAGCTGGGTGCGAACGCCCATCGCGTCGTTCACCGCGGTCCGCGCGCCGCTCGCCCCGACCGAGAACGTCTGGGTGAAGCCCGCGCCGACGTTCGCGACGCCCATGGTCAGGAGCTCCTGCGACGCGCGGACGTGCTCGCGGCGCTTCCCCGCGAATGCACGCGCGGTGAGGATCTCGTCCGCGAACGAGACGAGGAAGAGGCCGACCGCCGCGGGTACGAGCTCGAGGATGTCGGACAGCGGCGGCGTCGGCACCGTCGGTCGCGGCAGGCCTCCCTCGACCGGCCCGACGAGCGCGATGCCGTGGCTCCCGAGGTCGAACCACCAGGAGACGCCGATCGCCGCCGCGACGACGATCAACGCACCGGGCAGGAACGGCATGAAGCGCTTCAGGCAGACGAGCGTGACGAGCGCGACGGCACTGACTGCCATGGTCGCGCCGCTCACGTCGCCGAGCTCCTTCACGATCTCCCACAGGCGGCCGAGCGGCTCCTGTGCAGCGACCTGCAGGCCGAGCAGCTTGCCGAGCTGCGCGACCACGAGCGTGATCGCGACGCCGTGCAGATAGCCGATCAGCACGGGTCGGGAGAAATAGTCGGCGATCCAGCCGATCCGCAGCAGCCACGCGAGGAAGAAGCAGACGGCGACGAGGAGCGCGAGCATCGAGGCGACCTCGACCGCATCCGCGCTGCCCGCGACCGCGAGCGGCAGCACCGCCGCGGCGACGAGGGTCGAGGTCGCGCCCTCGGGCCCGATCACGAGCCTGCGCGAGGAGCCGAGCAGCACGTACGCGACGGTCGGGAGCAGCAGGGCGTACAGGCCGTTGACCGGCGACAGGCCGGCGAGCTGGCCATAGGCCATGGCCGACGGCACGGCCAGGGCGGCGACGGTCAGCCCGGCGAGAAGGTCACGGGCGGCGCTCGCAGGCCGGTACGTCGGCACGTCCCGGTAGACGGGGACGGTACGGACGAGCAGCGGCTCCTTCGTCGCCGGCCGGAACGCGGCTGCGTTGCCGTACGCAGTGCCGCCCTCCTCCGCGGGGGGCGTCGGAGCCCGCTCGTCGTCCGCGGTCATGCCAGCGGGCTCCGGACGCGCCGGCGGCAGCCGTGACTACACGGCCGCCGGTGCCGGCGCCGTCGACTCGGCAGGCCTGGAACGACCGAACACCGCGATCGCGAGGATGACGAGCCCGATGCCGGTCAGGAGCAACGCCACCCCGACCACGATGCTGAAGACCGACAGCATCTCGGACATGAACCCCATGTTGAGCGCGGTCGTCAGCGCCGTCTCGGTGACCCAGATGTCCCGTGCGGAGTTCGAGACCGGCTGGCCGTTTTCGTCCTTCGCCGCCGCCGCCTCGTCGTTCGTCCCCTTCGGGTCGCTCGGGTCGGCGGCCGACTGGTAGCGGCCCATCTCCGCGTAGGTCAATCCGTTCGTGCTCGCGAGCGTGTGCTCCCGCATGACCTCCGCGAACGCGAGCGCCTGGCTCCCCGTCTCGACCGGCTCGCCGGCGTACTGCTCTGCGTGCTCCGCGACGGCGGGATCGCTCGCAGGCCCGAACACGATCCCTTCCTCCTTGATGTGGTCTCGCGCAAACGTGAACCCCCACGCACCGAGCGCAATGACGATGACCCCGAAGACGATCAGCACGCCGCCCGAGACGTATCCCCCGATCCGAAGAAGCTTGGCATGTCCCACGGTATGCCCTCCTTGTTCGCGTGAGCGCTTGGCCGCCAGGTGATCGCTCCCCGGCCGGAAGCACGGCAGAGCTTGACGCATCCGTGTCCGCGGTGCGCCGCAGCGAGCGTCGCATTTGCGTACAACCGAAGCAATGCCCCGCCAGAACCGCGTCACGCCGCTCGGCGACCTGATCGCCACGGACGCGCGTGGCCTCGTCTACGGGAACCGCGGCTGCCTCCACGACGCGGACGGGAGGATCCGGCGCCGCTACCAGGTCAAGCGGTGGATCGCGTGCAGGCTCGTCTTCAAGGACTGGCACCGCTCACCGCTACTGCAGCCCGGCAGGTTCACCGAGCTGTTCTTCCTCGACGAGGCCACGGCGCTTTCGGCCGGGCATCGGCCCTGCGCCCTGTGCCGGTACGAGGACTACACGCACTTCGCAGCGGCGTGGCGCGACCTCCACGGCGACGTCGGCGCGGATGCGATCGACGCGCGGCTCCACGACGAGCGATTCGACGCCGTCGTCCGTGCACGGCGCCTCCACCCCGTCCCGCTCGACGAGCTGCCGGACGGCGCCTTCGTGCTGCACGACGGCACGCCGCACCTGGTCCTCGGCAGGCGGCTCCTCCCGTGGGCCGCGGCGGGGTACAGCGCCGGCGATCGCGCGCCCGACCGGGGTCGAGACGACGCTGGTCACGCCGCCGTCGCTCGTCGCATTGCTACCCGGCTGGCGCTCCGCGCTGCCGCTGATCCACCCGTCCGCGCTCGACTAGTCGGCGCGCTGCCGTTTTCCGCGGTCTGCTACCACTCCCGTCCGTGCACGCGGCGGACGACACCGGCTTCACCGTCTGGCTGACCGGGCTCTCGGGCGCCGGCAAGACGACGATCGGCCACGCCGTCGCCGCCGAGCTCGAGCGCCGCGGGCTCCACGTCGAGGTGCTCGACGGCGACGTCGTGCGAACGCACCTCTCGAAGGGGCTCGGGTTCACGCACGAGGATCGCGACACGAACATCGAGCGGATCGGCTGGGTCGCGTCACGGCTCACGCGGCACGGCGCCGCCGTCGTCGTGGCCGCGATCTCGCCCTACGACGGGACCCGGAAGCGCGTGCGCGCGCTCGTCGAGGAGCAGGGGCCGTTCGTCGAGGTATGGGTGAAGGCGCCGGTCGAGGAGTGCGCGCGACGGGACGTCAAGGGGCTCTACGCGAAGGCGTACGCGGGGGAGATCACGCATTTCACGGGCGTCGACGACCCCTACGAGGAGCCGGACGACGCGGAGGTCGTCGCCGACACCGTCGCCCTCACGCCCGAGGAGTCGGTCGCGCTCGTCCTCGCCGAGCTCGAGCGGATCGGCGTCGCGCCGGCCGCTACGCCTGCGTCGAGCTGAGCTCGTAGCCGAGCGCGACGAGCTGCGCGCCCGCCTCGCGCTCGACGTCCGCGAGCTGCTCGGGGGTCAGGTCGCGGCGCCAGCGCCCGGCCGACGTGTCGTGCGCCCGGGCGAACGCAGCGGCCACGAGGCCCGCGTCGACGCCGAGCGCGGCCGCGACGGATGACGCGGCCGCTGCCGGATCCTGGACGAGCTGCTCGTAGCGCAGCTCGACCGTCCGCTCCGGAACGGCGCCCGCGGCGGTCACGTAGCGCCGCCAGGCCCAGGCGGCGCGGGTCGCCTCGGACGCCCGGGCGAACTCCTCCTCGCGACCCGGCTCGACCCAGAACCGGGCGTGGGCGCCGAACGCGAGCCGCGCGTCGTCCGCTCCCGTACGCTCCGCGCTCAGCCAGCCCCGCTCGAGGAGCGACGTCGCGACGTCGCGTCCGTCCCGGACGACGTGGACGGCCACGGCGTCGGGGTACGCGCTGAGGACGGCCGGGAGCACGAAGCTCGTCTCGGGCGTCTGCTCGACGCCGCGCAGCCCGCGCGCGAGACCGAGGCGTCGCACCCGCTCGAGGATGCGGCGGAGCCGGTGGGCGACCTCGTCGTCCGGCCGGCCGACAAGGGCGGGGATCGCAGCCTTCCACGGCTGCACCTCGTCGAGATCGACGAAGCCGTCCAGCGACCCGAGCGCGCTGCCGGTGAAGGTCGTTCCCGATCGAGGTGAGCCGACGACGAAGACGAGGCGCTCCTCGGAGCCGATTCGGCGGGCGCGGCGCGCAATGCGAACGGCGCTCTTGGCGTAGAGGGCGGCGCTCGTCGCCGCATCCCTGGCCCGCTGCATCGGCGGACTGTAGCGGGACGCTAGATGGGCTCTTCGGGCTCCGAGCGCACGGAGAACGGCAGCCGCCAGTCGTCGTCTGCCTCGTCGTCGATGGTGAGCCGCCACTCGTACCGGCCGGGCTCGAGGAGCATCGGCCCGGAGTTGATGGCCACCGGGAAGTCCAGCGGCGTTCCCGGCTTGAGCCCGGCCGGGCCGACCGACCTCGAACGGGACGTCGTCGAAGAAGACGACCGGCTGCATCCCGTCGTCCGTGTCCACCTCGACGGCCTGGCCGTCCGCATCGAGCAGCTCGAGGCGCATGACGTGGCGCTGGTTTGCCTGGTCCCAGGGAACGCGGATCAGGATCGCGATCCCGAACGGCACCGGCTCCGGGCCGGTGAGCGACCAGCCGCCGCCGACGATCGTCAGCTTGCCGTCGCTCACCTGGGCGAAGTCGGCCAGGAGCATCGTCGCGCGCACCCGGCGAGTCTCGCACACCGTGTGCGAGCGCCGACCCGGCCCGGTCAGGCGCGCATGGCGGCCAGAGACGGCGTGGCCGCGCCGACGAGGGTGCCCGCGACCTCGCGGAGCTGTGCGCGGAGCTCGGAGTCGGGCTCGTCGAGCCGCCCGTGCGCCTTGGGGACCGCGAGCTCGGTGTCGAGCACGCGCGCGCCCATGATCCCGAGGACCTTCTTGAGCTCGCGTTGCGCCCAGATCCCTCCGAACGAGCTCGTGCTCGCGCCGATGACCGCAACGGGCTTCGACCGGATCGGGCTGTCGGCCAGCGGCCGCGAGACCCAGTCGAACGCGTTCTTGAGCTGGCCCGGGATCGACCCGTTGAACTCGGGCGTCGCCACGAGGACGGCGTCGGCCCCGGCGATCTCCGCCTTGAGCCGCTCCACCTCGTCCGGCTGGAGGTCGTCGAGGTCCTGGTCGTAGGGCGGTACCTGCGCGAGGCCCTCGTAGACGACGAGCTCGACGCCCTCGGGGAGCTCCTCCGCCGTCAGGCGGAGAAGCTCCCGATTGAGCGAGTCTGCCCGGAGGCTGCCCGGAATGCCGAGGATCCGCATCGAACTAGGCCTCCGGCGCCGGGACGAAGACGAGCGTGGCGACGAGCTCGACGTCGTCGGCGAGCATCGAGCCGCCCTCGGGCAGCGGCGCGTTCCACGTGAGGCCGACGGCGTTCTTGTCGACCGTGCCGGACAGGGAGAGGCCGAGCTTGCGGCCGCCCCACGGGTCGGCGACGGGGTCGGTGATGGTGCCGGTCAGCGTGACGGGGGCGCGATTGCCCTTGATCTCGAGCACGCCGTCCGCGGCGATCGTGTTGCCCTCACGGCGGAGCGCGCCGGACTCGAACGAGAGCGTGGGATGGTTGGCGGCGTCGAAGAAGTCCGGCGACGCCAGGTGACCGGAGAGGTCGTCGTTGTCGACGTCGATGCTCGACGCCTGCGCGATGCCGCGCACGCCCTGCTCGTCGAGCGTCGCGTCGAACTCGCGGAACGCGCCCTGGAACGGGGCGACGCCCATGTACTGGACGGTGAAGCCGACTGTCGAGTGGGTCGGGTCGATCACCCAGGTGCCCGTGACGACCGGCGTCTCTGTGGTGGTGCTCATCGGCGATGTCCTCCTCTTGTTTGTTGCCCTAGCAATACTTGCCATGACAAATAACGAGAGGTGCGCCGAGCGGTATTCCCGGTGTTCGTCAGGGGCGCGCGAGCGCGCTGAGCGCCGGGGCGATCCGCATGCGCTCTCCCATCGAGAGGGGGAACATGGGGGACACGAGGAGGGTCTCCGCGCCCACGAGATGGTCGCTGGCGGTCGCGATCGCGTCCTCGACGTCGTCCGCCCGCAGGGTCGGAACGGTGTCGAACAGCGGCGCAAGGCGCTCTGCCGCGGGACCGAAGAGCACGACGAGCCGCGCCGCGCGCCGTGCCTCGGCGCACGCTTCCTCGAGCAGCCGTTGCTCCTCGGGAGAGGCGTGTACCGCCAGGCCGGCGCTCGTGAGCTCACCGCCCGCGACGAGCACCACCGTTCCGCCCGAACGCGAGCGGAGTGTCGCGGCGGACTTCGCCGGCGTCGCCGCCATTCCGTCGTCGACGAGCTCGACGTCGCCTCGGCGTCCAACCGGCGTCGCGCGCAGCTCGGGCAGTCGGAGCCCGCCGAGCCCGGACGGCAACGCGCCGGCGGCGACCGCGACGGCCGTCGCGGCGAGCACCGCCTGCATCCGCGGCCGGTCGAGGCCGTCGGGGCGTGGCAGCTCGCGTTCGACGCCGCCGGCCCGGACGACGATCGACGCTCCACGCGCGAACGCGCCGTCGGCGACCTCTGCGACCGTGGAGAAGCCGAGGCGTCGGCCCGGGGACACGGCCCCGATGTCGGCGACGGCCCCGTCGTCCTCGTTCATCACAACGACGTCGCCGGCCGACTGCGCCCGAGCGATCGCCTCCTTGGCCGCGCGGTAGCGCTCGAGCGATCCGTGGAGCTCGAGGTGATCGGGCCAGAAGCACGTGATCGCCGCGACCGACGGGCTGTGCGAGGTGAAGCAGAGGTGCGAGCTGGTCAGCTCGAGCAGGACGACGCCGTCGTCCGCCGCCTCGAGCAGCCCGGCGGTGGGCCAGAGGTTCCCGGCGCGCGCCGTCGTGCTCGCGTGCACCCGGACGCCCGCCGCGCGGAGGAGCTGGGCGACCAGCGCGGTCGTCGTCGTCTTCCCGGCGGTCCCGGTGACGCCGATCGTCGGCACGCGCGCCCGCTCGAGGACGAGATCGGCCAGGCAGCGGACGCGGCAGCCGGACGCGCGGAGGCGTCCGACGCGCGGCGCCACCTCCGGCGTCCAGACGTCGAGGAATGCCTCGTCGTGCTCGCCGGGGTCCCGGTCCAGGTCGGTGCGATCGCGGACCTGGACGCCGAGCGCGCGCAGCGCGAGCCCGTCGGGACCGGCCTCGCCCGGGCCGGCGAGCGTGACCGCGCGCCCCTCCACGGCGAGGAGGCGTGCGAGCGCGAGGGCATCGGCGTCGAAGCCCTCGACGAGGGTCATCGGCCGACCGAGAGAAGCAGCGGTCGGGGCGGCGCCGCAGTCCCGCCCCGACCGGCTGCCGAGGATTGTGCACTCGCACACGGTGGCCGGTCAACGGCCGCCGGTGCGCGCGATGTCATCGCGTCTGCGGGAACCCGAGGTCGACCTTGCTCGTCGACGGGTCGGGCCAGCGTGACGTCACCACCTTGCCGCGCGTGTAGAAGTGGATCGACTCGGGCCCGTACGCGTGCGAGTCGCCGAAGAGCGACGCCTTCCAGCCGCCGAAGGAGTAGTACGCGACCGGCACCGGGATCGGCACGTTGATCCCGACCATGCCCGCCCTCACGTCGAACTGGAACTGCCGTGCGGCGCCGCCGTCGCGCGTGAAGAGCGCGACCCCGTTGCCGTACGGGTTCTCGTTCACGAGGCCGACGGCCTCGTCGTAGCTCGCGGCACGGACGACCGACAGCACCGGGCCGAAGATCTCGTCGCGATACGCGTCCATCTCGGTCGTAACGTTGTCGAGCAGCGACACGCCGAGGAAGAAGCCGTCCCCGTCGGGTGCGGTCTCGCGGCCGTCGGCGACCAGGGTCGCGCCCTGCTCGGCTCCCGAGTCGAGGTAGGACGCGACCTTGTCGCGGTGCTCTCGCGTGATGAGCGGCCCCATCTCGTTCTCGGGCTGCATCCCGTCCCCGACCTTGACGTTCGGCAGGCGCTGCTTGATCGCATCGACGAGCGGGTCGGCGACGTCGCCGACGGCGACGACCACCGAGACGGCCATGCAGCGCTCGCCGGCCGAGCCGTACCCGGCGGACACGGCTGCATCGGCGGCCATGTCGACGTCCGCGTCGGGGAGCACGATCATGTGGTTCTTCGCGCCGCCGAGGGCCTGGACGCGCTTGCCGTGCTTCGTCCCGGTCTCGTAGATGTACCGCGCGATCGGCGTCGAGCCGACGAACGAGACCGCGGAGATCCCGGGGTGCTCGAGGATCGCGTCGACCGCGACCTTGTCCCCGTGCACGACGTTGAAGACACCGTCCGGCAGCCCGGCCTCCTTCAGCAGCTCGGCCGTGTAGATCGACGCCGACGGATCCTTCTCGGACGGCTTGAGGATGAAGCAGTTCCCGCAGGCGATCGCGGGTGCCCACATCCACATGGGCACCATCGCCGGGAAGTTGAACGGCGTGATCCCGGCCACGACGCCGACCGGCTGGCGGATCGAGTAGACGTCGATCCCGGTCGACGCCTGCTCGGAGAAGTCGCCCTTGAGCAGCGTCGGGATCCCGCAGGCGAACTCGATCACCTCGAGCCCGCGCGCGACCTCGCCCATCGCGTCCGAGAGCACCTTGCCGTGCTCGGCGGTGAGGATCTTCGCGATCTCCTCGCGGCGCGCGTGGAACAGCTCGCGGATCGCGAAGAACAGCTCGGCGCGCTTCGCGATCGACGTCGTGCGCCACGTGGTGATCGCCTCGCCCGCATTGCGGACCGCGCCATCGACCTCCTCGACCGACGCGAGATCGACCGCACCGCTCTGTCGTCCCGTCGCGGGGTTGAACACGGGGCCGGTGCGGCCCGACGTCCCCTCGACCCGGTTCCCGCCGATCCAGTGCGGAATCCGCGTGATCGCCCCGTCGCGCTCGACCGCGGGGGCCTCGGCAAGCTCCGTCATCGCTCGTTCCTCCTCGAAAGCCTTTCCGGGAGGGTATCGCGGCGGGAGCTCTCGCGAGCCCTGCCGCTCAGACCTGGACGTTGCCGGTGTCGCAGTCGTCCGGGTTGCCGGACTCGAAGCCCCGGCGGAACCACTCCGTGCGAAGCGCCGAGGAGCCGTGCGTCCACTGCTCCGGGCTCCTCGCCCCGAGCCGGTCGTCGCCCACCGCGGCAGCGGCGCGGAGCCCCTCGTCGACGTCGCCCGGCTCGAGCACCCCGCGCTCGTACGTGGAGTGCGCCCAGACCCCCGCGAAGCAGTCTGCCTGGAGCTCGAGCCGCACGAGCCAGAGGTTCGCGTTCTCCGGATCGTCCTGCTGCTGCCGGCGGACGTTCCCCTCGGTCCCGAGCACCGTCTGCACGTGGTGCCCGATCTCATGCGCGACCACGTAGGCCCACGCAAAGTCGCCGGGGGCGCCGAAGCGCCGCGAAAGCTCCTGGTAGAAGGACAGGTCGAGGTACACCTTGTTGTCCGCCGGGCAGTAGAAGGGGCCGGTCGCCGACGAGGCCGGCCCGCAGCCGGTCTGTGTCCCGCTCGTGAACGCGACGACGGGCGCGCGCGCGTACTGCCGGTCGGCGTCGGCGAAGATCCGCGTCCACGTGTCCTGCGCGTCCTTGCTCACGAATTTCGTGAACTCGAACAGCGTGTCCTCGCCCTTCTCGGGCGTCGAGCCCTGCTGGGCCGGCGGCGCGGGCTGAAGCCCGCTTCCCGGCGAGAGGCCGCCGCCGCCGTCACCCCCGCCGAGGATGTCGCCCCCGAAGATGAGCGCCAGCACGACGGCGAGGATCACGCCGAGCCCGCCTGCCCCGGTGCCGATCGGGATCGGGATGCCGCCGCCGCCGAAGCCGCCCTGCCCGCGCCGGTCCTCCATATCCCCCTGGCCCTGAACCCTCTTCCAGCGCACGGCCGGAGCCTACCCCGGTAGAGGCCGGCCGAACCTCGTCAGACCGCGAGGCCCGCCTCGGCAAGTGGCCGGCGGGCCCACGCGAGCTTCGCCGCGTACCAGCCCTGGAGCGGCTGGAGCGTGACGCCGCCACTCGACGAGTGGACGAACCAGCCGTTGCCGACGTAGATGCCCGAGTGGCCGATCTCCGACGGCTTCGACTTCGGCCCGCGTGTGCCGAAGAACAGCACGTCGCCGGGCAGGAGCTGCATCGGGTCGATCCGGAAGGCCGACCCGACCTCGCCGCTCATCGCGTACGTCGTCCGCCCCTTGAGGACGCTGGAAAGGAGTGGTGCGCCGTCGAAGGGCTGCGTCTTGAAGATGCGCCAGACCAGCCCGGAGCAGTCGAACCCGCCGGGGACGGTGATGACGTTCCCGGGCGCGCTTCCGCTCCAGAGCTGCTGCGTCTTCTCCGACGTACCCGCGAAGACGTAGGGCCAGCCGACAAAGCGGAGCGCCCGTGAGACGACCTGCCGCTCCCACGACCCGAGAGCCGGGACGGCGAAGGTCGCCACCGCCTCGTGAACCGCCGCGATCCGGCCGGGGTCGAGCAGGCGAAGCTTGGAGAGCGAGTACGCGGCCTCGGCACGCGAGGCCGGTTCCTTCGGGGAGCGCTCGAGGCTCTCGCTGCCGACGGGGTGATTCACGCGAAGCCCCAGCAGCCGCGCGACGGTCTCCGTGCCGATCATGTCGGTCGGCTCGAGCCCGGCGTCGCGGGCCGTGAGGCGAATCGAACGGGCCGAGGGAAGCAGTCCCGCGGCGGCGACGAGCTGCGCGTCGAGCTCCCGCATCGTCACGAGCCGCCCGGGATCGGTCGGCGGCATGTGCGGCTTGCCGAGCGCGAGGATCGCCTCGTGCAGCTCCTCTCGCGTCAGCGCGTCGTCCGGCCGAAAGGACGCGACATCAGGTCCCATCACGCCCGCGAGGACGACGGACGCGATCTGCGGCGCGGCCCAGCTCTTGCCCGTGGGCGTGCTCGGTGCGAGATCCTCGACGGGTCCGGATGCGACGGCGGTGGCCGGCAGCACCAGCATCGCGAGGACGACGAGGCAGAGTCGAAGGGAGCGCGGGCGCGTCATCTCTTGTCGTATCGGACGTCGCGCGGCCGCGCTTGATCGGGGTCCCCGAGATGCGAACGAAATCCGAACAGCCGGGCATGCGATGGACGACTGCTAGAACAGGCGCGTGGCGCGGGAGACGATCCGCGACTGGGTGAGGGCGCTCGAGCGCGCCGAGCCGACGGAGCAGTGGACGATGCTCTGCTTCTTCGCCGGGCGCGACGTGCCGCTCGACGAGGACGAGCTCAACGGCGCCGTGCGTCGCGCTGAGCTCCTGCTCGCCTCGGGCGGCGACCCCCACCGCACGCTCGACCCGTTCGGCCGTGCGGCGACGGCGCTCGCCGACGACCTCGACTCGCCGGAGCGCCGCGCCATGCTTGGACGCGGTCTCGAACATCTCCGCGACGATGTCGCCGGGCTCCGCGGCGCCCGCGAGTCGCTCCGGTTGCTCCTGGCCGACGCCGACCTCGCGTGGCGGGTCTACGCGACATCGCTGCTCGCCGAGGCGCTGGCGGAGGAGTAGCGGCACTCAGCCGGCGAGCCGCTCGATGAGCTTCAGCGGGCCACGCGCGACGCCGCGCGCGTCGGCGGGATGCGCGACATCGCCGCAGAGGAGTCCGGCGACGACCCCGAAGACGCCGGGCGCCCGGGCCGCCGTGAACACCGCGCGCGGGTGGCGGTCGAACGCGCGCTTCGCCGCCCACGACGCGGCCGCGTGACGGTCGAGCGCTCCGGACAGCGCCGTCGCGTAGCCCTCGAGGTCGCCCGCGACGATCGCGTCGGCAGCGAGCTGTGCCGAGACGAACGCCTCGTACATGCCGTCCCCCGAGAGCGGGTCGACGAGCCCCGCCGCGTCCCCGACGAGGAGGACGCGGCCGGTGCTGGGCGGCGTGCCGAGCCGCCGCATGGGAAGTCGATGCCCGCGAACGTCGGTGAGGTCGCCCGGATCCACGCCGTGCTCGCAGGAGAGCCGTGCGAGGTGGTCGCGCAGCGCAGGCCCCTCGCTGCCCCACCCGCCGACGCCGAGGTTGGCATGGTCGCCCTTCGGGAACACCCAGCCGTATCCGCCCGGCACGACTGCGAGCTCGATGACCGCCGTGCGCGAGAGATCGCTCTCGAGCGCGTCGAGCGGGATGTTCCCCTCGATCGCGACACCGCGGACGATGTCATCGCCGAGGCCGAACGACCGAGCGACGACCCCGTTCGCACCGTCCGCGCCGACGACGACGTCCGCGCGGACCGGCGTCCCGTCGACGAGGGCCGTTACGCCGCTTCTCGTCGCTCTCGAGGCGCTCGACGCGCGCGCCCTCGCGAACCTCGGCCCCCGCGTCGGCGGCCTGCTCGGCGAGGAAGGTGTCGAGACGCCGTCGCTGCGTCATCCGGATCAGCGGCTCGTCATGGCTCCGCGCGAACGACGACCCGTAGCGGAGCCGAAGCTCGAACCGGTCGACGTCGCGCTCGACGACCGCCGACGGATCCACCGGGATCCGCTTCAGCGCGCGGCCCGTCAACCCGCCGCCGCAGGGCTTGTCGCGCGGGAAGCGCGCCTTCTCGGCGACGAGGACGTCCGCGCCGGAGCGCGCGAGATGGATCGCCGTCGAGGCGCCGGCCGGGCCGGCACCGACGACGAGGACGTCGACGCGCTCCACGCGCTGGATCGTACGCGCCTCGTCCGCGCGGACGTCAGGCGCCGCTCCGCGGAGGGCACACCGCGCTCGCGCCGCACCGCCGCAGCATCTGGACCCGAGGCGCCGACCGTCGCCCCGACGGCCACGAGAGGCGGAGGAGCGCAGACGCGGCGTTGTTCGCGTAGTCGAGCTCCCGCAGCCGGCGCTCGGGGTTCGCGGTCTGCACGAGCAGGTACCGGCCGGCCGGCAGCCCCGTCAGCTCGAGATCCTGACCGTGGAAGAACGCCGGGTACCGATCCGTGTAGCCCACCGAGGAGCCCTCCTCGACGCGGAGCGCGTCGGGCTGCAGCGTGGCGCAGTCGCCGACGAAGCGCGGGGCGACCCGCTCGAGACCGCGGAGCCGCCGCGCGTAACCCCAGCGGTCGACGAGGCAGAAGCCCGACTTGCGGTCGCGCACGACGACCGTCCCGTCGAGGCTCCGAAGCTCGTAGCGCACGAAGTCGTCGAGGTGCCAGTGGCGGTGCGGCGGGTGGAGCTCGTAGCGGAGCACGCCGACGCCGCGGAGCGTGTCGATGCCTCCGGTCTCCCGCCGGACGAGTTGCTGCACCATCATCGGCTCGCGAGCGGTCCTCCGCCGAGCGCGCAGCCAGACGGGCCCGTGACCGAGGTTGTCCGTCGCCGACGTGAAGCCGAGCACGTGCCTGCCGCGACCGGTCGCCCGCACGACCAGATCGCTCGGGGTCCGCTGGTCGAGATCGGGGAGCAGCGCGCTCCGGGCCGGTGCGACGGAGGCGTCGAGGCGCGCCCAGACCAGCTCCTGCACGCCGCGTCGGTCTCGCTCGATGGGGACGGCGTCGCGTCCGCTCGCGCGGGCGAGCCACGGTCGCAGCGTCCCGCGACCGCGCAGAAAGCCGACGGACAGTCCGTCTGGCGACCAGTCGGGCCTCCCGTCGTACGCGACCGAGGCGATCAGCCTTTGCGAGGTCCCGTCGAGCGCCGCCACCCAGACGTCGGCGTTCGCGCCGACGATGCCGGTGTACGCGACGCGCGTGCCCGAGGGGTGCCAATCCGGTGCGCGCGCCTCACCGGACGCGTCGAGCAGCAGACTTCTCGCCCCGCCGCGCCGAGGGACGAGGAAGAGGTCGAATGCGCCCTGCTCGTTCGATGCAAAGGCGACCATCCGGCCGTCCGGCGACCAGGCGGGCTCGCGATCGTCGGCGGGCCCGTTCGTCAGTCGGCGGAAGCCGGTACGGTCGATCCGGATCGCCTGGAGGTCGTGATCCGACTCCGTCCCGCTCGCCCAGACGACCTGCGAGCCGTCCGGCGACCAGGCGGGCTCGACGTCCTCGCGGCGCGGTGTCCAGGTCAGGCGCTCGATCTCGCCGCTCGCGATGTCGACGGCGTAGATCTCGCGGTTGCCGGTTCGGGCACTCGAGAACGCGAGCCTTCGACCGGAGGGCGACAAGGCGAGACCGGTGTCCCCGGGCAGGAGCCACGGCACCGCCGAGCGCCCGCTCCCGTCCGGGAGCATCGCGGCTGCACCGTCGGGACCCACGACCGCGATCGCGGGCCGCGGGCCCGTCGTCGCGGGCCCCGCCGCGCCCGCCACGTGCGCGACGACCAGCGGCAACGCGACGAGAAGTGCGAGCGACACGGCGACGCCTGCGGTCGAGGATCGCGAGGCGCGCATCGCCGGCTACTTTCGCATGTCGCCGTCGACGGCACGGCTACAATCGCTGTCCCCCGCAGGGGTTCCCGAGTGGCCAAAGGGGGCGGGCTGTAAACCCGCTGGCTCAGCCTTCAGAGGTTCGAATCCTCTCCCCTGCACATGGGCGGGGGAACCCATGGTTCCCCCGCGTCCCCCTCCTTCAGCGCTACGCACGGACTGACCGTCGCTTGGCCTCCCGGCCGGCTGAGCCGGCCTTCGGCCTCCACGGCCGTGACACTGGTCACTCGTCTGCATTCCTGGTTAGGCTCGGTGCATGAGATTCGGGGTCGGGAAGAAGACGGATCTGCTCTCGCCGGAGGAGCGGGCGATCGTCGACCGGTTCGAGCGCGGGGCGATCGACGCCGCCGAGGCCGGGCGGTTGCTCATCGCCTCCGGCCAGCGCGTCGCGCCTGCGCTCGGCGAGGGCACCGCCAAGTCGTCGGACGAGACGGAGGCCGCGGTCGACCCGAACGAGACGCCGGAGGAGGCCAAGGCGCGCGAGCTCGTCGAGCGAATCGCGCGCGAGGTCGACGCGGAGCTCGGCCGGTAAACGCATGGCAACCGACGCGGCCAACCCGGTCGCCGGGCTCCCGGCAACCGAGCACGAGGGGCGCCGTGAGCGGCTGCTCGAGCTCGTCCGCGCCGACGAGCTGAGCGGCTACGTCCTCTTCGACGAGCACTACATCCGCTACTTCACCGGGTTCTGGTTCCTGTCGACCGAGCGCCCCGTCGTCTTCACCCAGAGCGCGAGAGGCGAGATGGCGGTGTTCGTCCCCCACTTCGAGGTCGAGCGGGTCCGGGCCGAGACGTCCTTCGCCAGCGTCGAGTCGTACCCCGAGTACCCCGGGACGGAGCACCCGATGCGGATCCTCAGCCGCGTGCTCGACGACCTCGGCATCGGCGGGCGGATCGGCGCCGACCAGGACGGGTACCCGGGGATCCTCGGCTACCAGGGACCGGCGTTGAGCTCGGTGATGAACGCCTCGGTGACGTCGCTCGCGGCGCCGATCGAGCAGATGATCGCCCGGAAGAGCGAGGCGGAGATCGCCCTGATCCGCCAGAGCGCCCACTGGTGCGAGCACGCGCACCGCCTCCTGCAGGAGTACTCGCGGCCGGGCGCGACCGAGGCGGAGGCGAGCCTCCGCGCCGGGCACGAGGCGACGCTCGCCTTCCTCGCGGCGGTCGGCGCGGGCTACGAGGGCCAGCTGGCGTCCGCGGACGGCGTCCAGGCCGGCTACCGCGGCCAGATCGGGCTACGGAGCTCGTGGGCGCACGCCATCGCGCACAACATCGAGTTCCGCCCGGGCGACGTGCTCGTCACCGAGACGAGCGCACCCGTCTGCGGGTACCACGCCGAGCTGGAGCGCGCGATGGTGGTCGGGCCGCCGTCGGACGAGATCCGCCGGCTCTTCGACCACACCGTTGCCGCGCAGCAGGCCGCGTTCGCGGCCCTCCGTCCCGGCGTGACCTGCGCGGACGTCGACGGCGCGGTGATGCGCTACTTCGAGGACAACGGGCTGCTCTCGAACTGGCGGCAGCACGCCGGGCACGCGATCGGCCTGCGGAACCACGAGGCGCCCTTCCTCGACCTGGGCGACACCACGACGATCGAGCCCGGCATGGTGTTCACGATCGAGCCGGGCGTCTATGACGCCACGATCGGCGGGTTCCGGCACTCGGACACCGTCGCGGTGACGCCCGACGGCATCGAGATCCTCACGGACTACCCGAGCGACATCGAGAGCCTCACTATCTCGCTCTGAGCCGCGCGAGAGGAGGTTGCTGGCCCCATCGAGATCCTCACCCTCCGACGCACGCGGTCGCATCCGACCCTGTGATTGGCCCGTACTGCAATGGGTAGGCAGCGGTGGAGACCACTCGACCCGGGGGGCGAAGGGAGAGAGCCCATGACGTATCGACGTCTCCGAGTAACGATCGCGCTGGCCGTAGGGCTGGCAGTGATCGCGGCGATCGTCGTCGCCATGCCGGCCGGGGCCGCCTCGACGGCCGCCGGCAAACACGCAACAGCCGCCAAGGGTTCGGCGGCCTTCCCGACCGAGTTCGCCTTGCCGAACGGGTTCCTGCCGGAGGGCATCGCCATCGGCGCCGGGCCGTGGGCGTTCTTCGGCTCGCGAGCGGACGGCGACATCTTCCGCGTGAACCTCGTGACCGGCGTGGGCGCAGTCATCAGCCAGGGTCCCGGCACACCGTCGGTGGGCATGAAGGTCGACCACCGCTCTCGGCTCTTCGTCGCCGGCGGCACGGCAGGCAACGGACGCGTCGTCGACACCGACACGGGCGAGATCCTCGTGAGCTACCAGTTCACGATGGGACCGTCGTTCGTCAACGACGTCGTCCTCACGCCGGACGCCGCGTGGTTCACCGACTCGATGCAGCCCGTCCTCTACAAGGTGCCGCTCGGGCGTGCGGGCAGTCTCGCGGATCCGGGCGACGTTGAGGTGGTCCCGCTCGGCGGCGACTACGTGCACCAGCCGGGGTTCAACCTGAACGGCATCGCGCGCACGCCGGACGGCGACGCACTGCTCGTCGTCCAGTCGAGCACAGGCCTGCTGTTCCGGGTCGATCCCTCTACCGGTGAGGCGACCACGGTCGACCTCGGAGCAACGTTGCTCTCGAACGGCGACGGCCTTCTGGTCGTCGGGCGCACGCTGTACGCCGTCCAGAACGCGTTGAATCGCGTCGCCGTCGTCGAGCTGAACAAGGCCGGAACGGAGGGCGAGCTCACCGGGTTCCTGACAGATCCCCGATTCGACATCCCGACGACCGTTGCGGCGTTCGGGAACATGCTCTACCTCCGAATGCACGCTTCACGACGCCTCCCACGCCCACGACGCCGTACAACGCGGTGGGCATCGAGAAGGCCTGACCGACCGGCGGGCTCGGCTCGGCACGCTCCGGGCCGAGCCCGTCGTCGCGACGTCTCCACTCCGTAGTTCGCCGCACGACGTTCCGGCGACTCACCGACGCCGTCGCTAGCCCGGGCCGCGACGCTTGCCTCGAAGCGAGCGAAGGGAGGAGCGATGGCGACCAAGACCTTCAGCAGCATCGTCGTGGGATACGACGACACCGAACCGGCGAAGCGCGCCCTCGCCAAGGCGGCCGACCTCGCCGACGCGTTCGGGGCCACGCTTACGGTGACGAGCATCGCGCCGGTGCTCGTGGGACGCGGCGTCGGCCCGATCGACCCGGTCGACCCGCCTTCGGAGCACCGCGAGGAGCTCGCGCATGCGACGCAGTACCTCGCCGGTCGGGGCATCTACGCCGACTCCGTCGTCGGGATGGGCAATCCCGGGTCCGAGATCGCGGAGCTGGCCGAGCAGCGCGGCGCCGACCTGATCGTCGTCGGGACGCGTGAGCTCGGATGGCTCTCCCGCCTGCTCGCGCCCAGCGTGAGCGGCGCGGTCGGACGGAAGGCCCACTGCGACGTGCTCGTCGTGCACTGACCCACAACACGACCGGAGGACGATGACGATGGCAGGCGAGGTTCGGCAGGTCTTGGTCGCGGGCGGTGGCGTTGCCGCGCTCGAGGCGACGCTCGCGCTCCGGGCGCTCACCGAGGGCCAGGTGCATGTCGAGTTGCTCGCGCCCGAGCCGCAGTTCTGGTACCGGCCGCTCGCGGTCGCAGAGCCGTTCGGTCTCGGCGACGTCCGGCACTTCGACCTCGGTGACGTCGCGCAGCAGATGGGCGCAACCTTCACGCTCGGCGAGCTCGTGTCGGTGGACGCCGCACGACACCTCGCCTACACCTCGCCCGGAGGGCCCGTGCCCTACTCGACGCTCCTCGTCGCCACGGGCGCGAGGCCCACCGCGGGCGTCCGCGACGCGATCACGTTCCGCGGGCCTGCGGACACGCACCTCGTCACCGAGCTCCTGGGCGAGATCGAGTCCGGCTCGGTGCGACACGTCGTCTTCGCCGTCCCGACCGGCGCCGTCTGGAGCCTTCCCGTGTACGAGCTCGCGCTCATGACGGCCGCGTGGGTCGCAGAGCGCGAGATCGCCGGCGTGCGGCTCGCGATCGTCACCCCCGAAGCCGCACCGCTCCAGCTGTTCGGCCGGCAGGCGAGCGACGCGATCGCAGCGATGCTCGCGCGCCGCGGGATCGGGCTGCACACCGGCGCGTACGCGGCGGAGGCCCGTCCCGGCGAGCTGCTGCTCGTCGGCGACGAGATCGTCACCGCGGACCGCGTGGTGGCGCTCCCACGCCTGGAAGGCGCGCGGATCGCCGGCATCCCGCAGACGTTCGAAGGATTCGTCCCCGTGGACGCGCACGGGCGCGTCACCGGCCTGGAGGACGTATACGCGGCCGGCGACATCACGACGTTTGCGGTGAAGCAGGGCGGGATCGCGGCACAGCAGGCCGAGGCCGCGGCGGAGGCGATCGCAGCCGACGCGGGCGTCGCACTCACGCCCCGGCCCTTCAGCCCCGTACTTCGAGGCCTGCTCCTCACGGGGGCCGAGCCGCGGTTCCTCCACTCAGAGCTCGAAGGGAGCGCCGAGGGGTGGGTCAGCGCGGAGCCCCTCTGGTGGCCGCCGGCGAAGATCGTCGGTCGTCACCTGTCACCGTTCCTCGCGGGGCTCACGGGCATTCCGGCCGCGAGCCCGCCGGCCGCCGGAATCGACGTGCAGGTCGAGCTGAACGCGGAGGACACGACCCGACGCGATCGCCTCATCGCGGCCGCCGTCGACGACTCGCTCCACGACGCGGCGATCAAGCGGGTCGGTGACGTGATGGCGGAGACACTTCTGGTCGCGCCCGAGGACATGCTCGGAGAGGTCGCAGAGCGAATGGTTCGGCTCGGCACGAGCTCGGCACTGGTCGCCGAGTACGGCCGCCTCGTCGGGATCCTCACGACGCAGGACCTGCTCCGGGCGCTCGCGCAGCCGCGTCGACTCGAGCGAGGCGCGCGTCCGGCCGTGGATGACGGCGAGCCGATCGCCGTCACGACGACGACGTCGCTCGAAGCGGCAGCCGCCCTGATGACCGAGCACGGTGTCCACCACCTCGCCGTCGTCGACGGCGAACGTCCCGTGGGGGTCATCGGGACGCGGGAAGTTGCCCGCGGAGCCGAGTCGGAGCTGCGACTCGGGCTCGGGTTCTGAGCCGTGGACGGCGGCTAGACTCCGCCCGAGCGCCCTCTTAGCTCAGTTGGTAGAGCACCTC
>CAWCRC010000018.1:0-113737 GCA_963797805.1 uncultured Actinomycetes bacterium
CCCCGCGAAGCAGTCTGCCTGAGCTCGAGCCGCACGAGCCAGAGGTTCGCGTTCTCCGGATCGTCGTGCTGCTGCCGGCGGACGTTCCCCTCGGTCCCGAGCACCGTCTGCACGTGGTGCCCGATCTCATGCGCGACCACGTAGGCCCACGCAAAGTCGCCGGGGGCGCCGAAGCGCCGCGAAAGCTCCTGGTAGAAGGACAGGTCGAGGTACACCTTGTTGTCCGCCGGGCAGTAGAAGGGGCCGGTCGCCGACGAGGCCGGCCCGCAGCCGGTCTGTGTCCCGCTCGTGAACGCGACGACGGGCGCGCGCGCGTACTGCCGGTCGGCGTTTGCGAAGATCTTCGTCCACGTGTCCTGCGCGTCCTTGCTCACGAATTTCGTGAACTCGAACAGCGTGTCCTCGCCCTTCTCGGGCGTCGAGCCCTGCTGGGCCGGCGGCGCGGGCTGAAGCCCGCTTCCCGGCGAGAGGCCGCCGCCGCCGTCACCCCCGCCGAGGATGTCGCCCCCGAAGATGAGCGCCAGCACGACGGCGAGGATCACGCCGAGCCCGCCCGCCCCGGTGCCGATCGGGATGGGGATGCCGCCGCCGCCGAAGCCGCCCTGCCCGCGCCGGTCCTCCATATCCCCCTGGCCCTGAACCCTCTTCCAGCGCACGGCCGGAGCCTACCCCGGTAGAGGCCGGCCGAACCTCGTCAGACCGCGAGGCCCGCCTCGGCAAGTGGCCGGCGGGCCCACGCGAGCTTCGTCGCGTACCAGCCCTGGAGCGGCTGGAGCGTGACGCCGCCACTCGACGAGTGGACGAACCAGCCGTTGCCGACGTAGATGCCCGAGTGGCCGATCTCCGACGGCTTCGACTTCGGCCCGCGTGTGCCGAAGAACAGCACGTCGCCGGGCAGGAGCTGCATCGGGTCGATCCGGAAGGCCGACCCGACCTCGCCGCTCATCGCGTACGTCGTCCGCCCCTTGAGGACGCTGGAAAGGAGTGGTGCGCCGTCGAAGGGCTGCGTCTTGAAGATGCGCCAGACCAGCCCGGAGCAGTCGAACCCGCCGGGGACGGTGATGACGTTCCCGGGCGCGCTTCCGCTCCAGAGCTGCTGCGTCTTCTCCGACGTACCCGCGAAGACGTAGGGCCAGCCGACGAAGCGGAGCGCCCGTGAGACGACCTGCCGCTCCCACGACCCGAGAGCCGGGACGGCGAAGGTCGCCACCGCCTCGTGAACCGCCGCGATCCGGCCGGGGTCGAGCAGGCGAAGCTTGGAGAGCGAGTACGCGGCCTCGGCACGCGAGGCCGGTTCCTTCGGGGAGCGCTCGAGGCTCTCGCTGCCGACGGGGTGATTCACGCGAAGCCCCAGCAGCCGCGCGACGGTCTCCGTGCCGATCATGTCGGTCGGCTCGAGCCCGGCGTCGCGGGCCGTGAGGCGAATCGAACGGGCCGAGGGAAGCAGTCCCGCGGCGGCGACGAGCTGCGCGTCGAGCTCCCGCATCGTCACGAGCCGCCCGGGATCGGTCGGCGGCGTGTGCGGCTTGCCGAGCGCGAGGATCGCCTCGTGCAGCTCCTCTCGCGTCAGCGCGTCGTCCGGCCGAAAGGACGCGACATCAGGTCCCATCACGCCCGCGAGGACGACGGACGCGATCTGCGGCGCGGCCCAGCTCTTGCCCGTGGGCGTGCTCGGTGCGAGATCCTCGACGGGTCCGGATGCGACGGCGGTGGCCGGCAGCACCAGCATCGCGAGGACGACGAGGCAGAGTCGAAGGGAGCGCGGGCGCGTCATCTCTTGTCGTATCGGACGTCGCGCGGCCGCGCTTGATCGGGTCCCCGAGATGCGAACGAAATCCGAACAGCCGGGCATGCGATGGGCGACTGCGCTAGAACAGGCGCGTGGCGCGGGAGACGATCCGCGACTGGGTGAGGGCGCTCGAGCGCGCCGAGCCGACGGAGCAGTGGACGATGCTCTGCTTCTTCGCCGGGCGCGACGTGCCGCTCGACGAGGACGAGCTCAACGGCGCGGTGCGTCGCGCTGAGCTCCTGCTCGCCTCGGGCGGCGACCCCCACCGCACGCTCGACCCGTTCGGCCGTGCGGCGACGGCGCTCGCCGACGACCTCGACTCGCCGGAGCGCCGCGCCATGCTCGGACGCGGTCTCGAACATCTCCGCGACGATGTCGCCGGGCTCCGCGGCGCCCGCGAGTCGCTCCGGTTGCTCCTGGCCGACGCCGACCTCGCGTGGCGGGTCTACGCGACATCGCTGCTCGCCGAGGCGCTGGCGGAGGAGTAGCGGCACTCAGCCGGCGAGCCGCTCGATGAGCTTCAGCGGGCCACGCGCGACGCCGCGCGCGTCGGCGGGATGCGCGACATCGCCGCAGAGGAGTCCCGCGATGACCCTGAAGACGCCGGGCGCCCGTGCCGCCGCGAACACCGCGCGCGGGTGGCGGTCGAACGCGCGCTTCGCCGCCCACGACGCGGCCGCGTGACGGTCGAGCGCTCCGGACAGCGCCGTCGCGTAGCCCTCGAGGTCGCCCGCGACGATCGCGTCGGCAGCGAGCTGTGCCGAGACGAACGCCTCGTACATGCCGTCCCCCGAGAGCGGGTCGACGAGCCCCGCCGCGTCCCCGACGAGGAGGACGCGGCCGGTGCTGGGCGGCGTGCCGAGCCGCCGCATGGGAAGTCGATGCCCGCGAACGTCGGTGAGGTCGCCCGGATCCACGCCGTGCTCGCAGGAGAGCCGTGCGAGGTGGTCGCGCAGCGCAGGCCCCTCGCTGCCCCACCCGCCGACGCCGAGGTTGGCATGGTCGCCCTTCGGGAACACCCAGCCGTATCCGCCCGGCACGACTGCGAGCTCGATGACCGCCGTGCGCGAGAGATCGCTCTCGAGCGCGTCGAGCGGGATGTTCCCCTCGATCGCGACACCGCGGACGATGTCATCGCCGAGGCCGAACGACCGAGCGACGACCCCGTTCGCACCGTCCGCGCCGACGACGACGTCCGCGCGGACCGGCGTCCCGTCGACGAGGGCCGTTACGCCCTTCTCGTCGCTCTCGAGGCGCTCGACGCGCGCGCCCTCGCGAACCTCGGCCCCCGCGTCGGCGGCCTGCTCGGCGAGGAAGGTGTCGAGACGCCGTCGCTGCGTCATCCGGATCAGCGGCTCGTCATGGCTCCGCGCGAACGACGACCCGTAGCGGAGCCGAAGCTCGAACCGGTCGACGTCGCGCTCGACGACCGCCGACGGATCCACCGGGATCCGCTTCAGCGCGCGGCCCGTCAACCCGCCGCCGCAGGGCTTGTCGCGCGGGAAGCGCGCCTTCTCGGCGACGAGGACGTCCGCGCCGGAGCGCGCGAGATGGATCGCCGTCGAGGCGCCGGCCGGGCCGGCACCGACGACGAGGACGTCGACGCGCTCCACGCGCTGGATCGTACGCGCCTCGTCCGCGCGGACGTCAGGCGCCGCTCCGCGGAGGGCACACCGCGCTCGCGCCGCACCGCCGCAGCATCTGGACCCGAGGCGCCGACCGTCGCCCCGACGGCCACGAGAGGCGGAGGAGCGCAGACGCGGCGTTGTTCGCGTAGTCGAGCTCCCGCAGCCGGCGCTCGGGGTTCGCGGTCTGCACGAGCAGGTACCGGCCGGCCGGCAGCCCGGTCAGCTCGAGATCCTGACCGTGGAAGAACGCCGGGTACCGATCCGTGTAGCCCACCGAGGAGCCCTCCTCGACGCGGAGCGCGTCGGGCTGCAGCGTGGCGCAGTCGCCGACGAAGCGCGGGGCGACCCGCTCGAGACCGCGGAGCCGCCGCGCGTAACCCCAGCGGTCGACGAGGCAGAAGCCCGACTTGCGGTCGCGCACGACGACCGTCCCGTCGAGGCTCCGAAGCTCGTAGCGCACGAAGTCGTCGAGGTGCCAGTGGCGGTGCGGCGGGTGGAGCTCGTAGCGGAGCACGCCGACGCCGGGGAGCGTGTCGATGCCTCCGGTCTCCCGCCGGACGAGTTGCTGCACCATCATCGGCTCGCGAGCGGTCCTCCGCCGAGCGCGCAGCCAGACGGGCCCGTGACCGAGGTTGTCCGTCGCCGACGTGAAGCCGAGCACGTGCCTGCCGCGACCGGTCGCCCGCACGACCAGATCGCTCGGGGTCCGCTGGTCGAGATCGGGGAGCAGCGCGCTCCGGGCCGGTGCGACGGAGGCGTCGAGGCGCGCCCAGACCAGCTCCTGCACGCCGCGTCGGTCTCGCTCGATGGGGACGGCGGCGCGTCCGCTCGCGCGGGCGAGCCACGGTCGCAGCGTCCCGCGACCGCGCAGAAAGCCGACGGACAGTCCGTCTGGCGACCAGTCGGGCCTCCCGTCGTACGCGACCGAGGCGATCAGCCTTTGCGAGGTCCCGTCGAGCGCCGCCACCCAGACGTCCGCGTTCGCGCCGACGATGCCGGTGTACGCGACGCGCGTGCCCGAGGGGTGCCAATCCGGTGCGCGCGCCTCACCGGACGCGTCGAGCAGCAGACTTCTCGCCCCGCCGCGCCGAGGGACGAGGAAGAGGTCGAATGCGCCCTGCTCGTTCGATGCAAAGGCGACCATCCGGCCGTCCGGCGACCAGGCGGGCTCGCGATCGTCGGCGGGCCCGTTCGTCAGTCGGCGGAAGCCGGTACGGTCGATCCGGATCGCCTGGAGGTCGTGATCCGACTCCGTCCCGCTCGCCCAGACGACCTGCGAGCCGTCCGGCGACCAGGCGGGCTCGACGTCCTCGCGGCGCGGTGTCCAGGTCAGGCGGTCGATCTCGCCGCTCGCGATGTCGACGGCGTAGATCTCGCGGTTGCCGGTTCGGGCACTCGAGAACGCGAGCCTTCGACCGGAGGGCGACACGGCGAGACCGGTGTCCCCGGGCAGGAGCCACGGCACCGCCGAGCGCCCGCTCCCGTCCGGGAGCATCGCGGCTGCACCGTCGGGACCCACGACCGCGATCGCGGGCCGCGGGCCCGTCGTCGCGGGCCCCGCCGCGCCCGCCACGTGCGCGACGACCAGCGGCAACGCGACGAGAAGTGCGAGCGACACGGCGACGCCTGCGGTCGAGGATCGCGAGGCGCGCATCGCCGGCTACTTTCGCATGTCGCCGTCGACGGCACGGCTACAATCGCTGTCCCCCGCAGGGGTTCCCGAGTGGCCAAAGGGGGCGGGCTGTAAACCCGCTGGCTCAGCCTTCAGAGGTTCGAATCCTCTCCCCTGCACATGGGCGGGGGAACCCATGGTTCCCCCGCGTCCCCCTCCTTCAGCGCTACGCACGGACTGACCGTCGCTTGGCCTCCCGGCCGGCTGAGCCGGCGTTCGGCCTCCACGGCCGTGACACTGGTCACTCGTCTGCATTCCTGGTTAGGCTCGGTGCATGAGATTCGGGGTCGGGAAGAAGACGGATCTGCTCTCGCCGGAGGAGCGGGCGATCGTCGACCGGTTCGAGCGCGGGGCGATCGACGCCGCCGAGGCCGGGCGGTTGCTCATCGCCTCCGGCCAGCGCGTCGCGCCTGCGCTCGGCGAGGGCACCGCCAAGTCGTCGGACGAGACGGAGGCCGCGGTCGACCCGAACGAGACGCCGGAGGAGGCCAAGGCGCGCGAGCTCGTCGAGCGAATCGCGCGCGAGGTCGACGCGGAGCTCGGCCGGTAAACCCATGGCAACCGACGCGGCCAACCCGGTCGCCGGGCTCCCGGCAACCGAGCACGAGGGGCGCCGTGAGCGGCTGCTCGAGCTCGTCCGCGCCGACGAGCTGAGCGGCTACGTCCTCTTCGACGAGCACTACATCCGCTACTTCACCGGGTTCTGGTTCCTGTCGACCGAGCGCCCCGTCGTCTTCACCCAGAGCGCGAGAGGCGAGATGGCGGTGTTCGTCCCCCACTTCGAGGTCGAGCGGGTCCGGGCCGAGACGTCCTTCGCCAGGGTCGAGTCGTACCCCGAGTACCCCGGGACGGAGCACCCGATGCGGATCCTCAGCCGCGTGCTCGACGACCTCGGCATCGGCGGGCGGATCGGCGCCGACCAGGACGGGTACCCGGGGATCCTCGGCTACCAGGGACCGGCGTTGAGCTCGGTGATGAACGCCTCGGTGACGTCGCTGGCGGCGCCGATCGAGCAGATGATCGCCCGGAAGAGCGAGGCGGAGATCGCCCTGATCCGCCAGAGCGCCCACTGGTGCGAGCACGCGCACCGCCTCCTGCAGGAGTACTCGCGGCCGGGCGCGACCGAGGCGGAGGCGAGCCTCCGCGCCGGGCACGAGGCGACGCTCGCCTTCCTCGCGGCGGTCGGCGCGGGCTACGAGGGCCAGCTGGCGTCCGCGGACGGCGTCCAGGCCGGCTACCGCGGCCAGATCGGGCTACGGAGCTCGTGGGCGCACGCCATCGCGCACAACATCGAGTTCCGCCCGGGCGACGTGCTCGTCACCGAGACGAGCGCACCCGTCTGCGGGTACCACGCCGAGCTGGAGCGCGCGATGGTGGTCGGGCCGCCGTCGGACGAGATCCGCCGGCTCTTCGGCCACACCGTTGCCGCGCAGCAGGCCGCGTTCGCGGCCCTCCGTCCCGGCGTGACCTGCGCGGACGTCGACGGCGCGGTGATGCGCTACTTCGAGGACAACGGGCTGCTCTCGAACTGGCGGCAGCACGCCGGGCACGCGATCGGCCTGCGGAACCACGAGGCGCCCTTCCTCGACCTGGGCGACACCACGACGATCGAGCCCGGCATGGTGTTCACGATCGAGCCGGGCGTCTATGACGCCACGATCGGCGGGTTCCGGCACTCGGACACCGTCGCGGTGACGCCCGACGGCATCGAGATCCTCACGGACTACCCGAGCGACATCGAGAGCCTCACTATCTCGCTCTGAGCCGCGCGAGAGGAGGTTGCTGGCCCCATCGAGATCCTCACCCTCCGACGCACGCGGTCGCATCCGACCCTGTGATTGGCCCGTACTGCAATGGGTAGGCAGCGGTGGAGACCACTCGACCCGGGGGGCGAAGGGAGAGAGCCCATGACGTATCGACGTCTCCGAGTAACGATCGCGCTGGCCGTAGGGCTGGCAGTGATCGCGGCGATCGTCGTCGCCATGCCGGCCGGGGCCGCCTCGACGGCCGCCGGCAAACACGCAACAGCCGCCAAGGGTTCGGCGGCCTTCCCGACCGAGTTCGCCTTGCCGAACGGGTTCCTGCCGGAGGGCATCGCCATCGGCGCCGGGCCGTGGGCGTTCTTCGGCTCGCGAGCGGACGGCGACATCTTCCGCGTGAACCTCGTGACCGGCGTGGGCGCAGTCATCAGCCAGGGTCCCGGCACACCGTCGGTGGGCATGAAGGTCGACCACCGCTCTCGGCTCTTCGTCGCCGGCGGCACGGCAGGCAACGGACGCGTCGTCGACACCGACACGGGCGAGATCCTCGTGAGCTACCAGTTCACGATGGGACCGTCGTTCGTCAACGACGTCGTCCTCACGCCGGACGCCGCGTGGTTCACCGACTCGATGCAGCCCGTCCTCTACAAGGTGCCGCTCGGGCGTGCGGGCAGTCTCGCGGATCCGGGCGACGTTGAGGTGGTCCCGCTCGGCGGCGACTACGTGCACCAGCCGGGGTTCAACCTGAACGGCATCGCGCGCACGCCGGACGGCGACGCGCTGCTCGTCGTCCAGTCGAGCACAGGCCTGCTGTTCCGGGTCGATCCCTCTACCGGTGAGGCGACCACGGTCGACCTCGGAGCAACGTTGCTCTCGAACGGCGACGGCCTTCTGGTCGTCGGGCGCACGCTGTACGCCGTCCAGAACGCGTTGAATCGCGTCGCCGTCGTCGAGCTGAACAAGGCCGGAACGGAGGGCGAGCTCACCGGGTTCCTGACAGATCCCCGCTTCGACATCCCGACGACCGTTGCGGCGTTCGGGAACATGCTCTACCTCCCGAATGCACGCTTCACGACGCCTCCCACGCCCACGACGCCGTACAACGCGGTGGGCATCGAGAAGGCCTGACCGACCGGCGGGCTCGGCTCGGCACGCTCCGGGCCGAGCCCGTCGTCGCGACGTCTCCACTCCGTAGTTCGCCGCACGACGTTCCGGCGACTCACCGACGCCGTCGCTAGCCCGGGCCGCGACGCTTGCCTCGAAGCGAGCGAAGGGAGGAGCGATGGCGACCAAGACCTTCAGCAGCATCGTCGTGGGATACGACGACACCGAACCGGCGAAGCGCGCCCTCGCCAAGGCGGCCGACCTCGCCGACGCGTTCGGGGCCACGCTTACGGTGACGAGCATCGCGCCGGTGCTCGTGGGACGCGGCGTCGGCCCGATCGACCCGGTCGACCCGCCTTCGGAGCACCGCGAGGAGCTCGCGCATGCGACGCAGTACCTCGCCGGTCGGGGCATCTACGCCGACTCCGTCGTCGGGATGGGCAATCCCGGGTCCGAGATCGCGGAGCTGGCCGAGCAGCGCGGCGCCGACCTGATCGTCGTCGGGACGCGTGAGCTCGGATGGCTCTCCCGCCTGCTCGCGCCCAGCGTGAGCGGCGCGGTCGGACGGAAGGCCCACTGCGACGTGCTCGTCGTGCACTGACCCACAACACGACCGGAGGACGATGACGATGGCAGGCGAGGTTCGGCAGGTCTTGGTCGCGGGCGGTGGCGTTGCCGCGCTCGAGGCGACGCTCGCACTCCGGGCGCTCACCGAGGGCCAGGTGCATGTCGAGTTGCTCGCGCCCGAGCCGCAGTTCTGGTACCGGCCGCTCGCGGTCGCAGAGCCGTTCGGTCTCGGCGACGTCCGGCACTTCGACCTCGGTGACGTCTCGCAGCAGATGGGCGCAACCTTCACGCTCGGCGAGCTCGTGTCGGTGGACGCCGCACGACACCTCGCCTACACCTCGCCCGGAGGGCCCGTGCCCTACTCGACGCTCCTCGTCGCCACGGGCGCGAGGCCCACCGCGGGCGTCCGCGACGCGATCACGTTCCGCGGGCCTGCGGACACGCACCTCGTCACCGAGCTCCTGGGCGAGATCGAGTCCGGCTCGGTGCGACACGTCGTCTTCGCCGTCCCGACCGGCGCCGTCTGGAGCCTTCCCGTGTACGAGCTCGCGCTCATGACGGCCGCGTGGGTCGCAGAGCGCGAGATCGCCGGCGTGCGGCTCGCGATCGTCACCCCCGAAACCGCACCGCTCCAGCTGTTCGGCCGGCAGGCGAGCGACGCGATCGCAGCGATGCTCGCGCGCCGCGGGATCGGGCTGCACACCGGCGCGTACGCGGCGGAGGCCCGTCCCGGCGAGCTGCTGCTCGTCGGCGACGAGATCGTCACCGCGGACCGCGTGGTGGCGCTCCCACGCCTGGAAGGCGCGCGGATCGCCGGCATCCCGCAGACGTTCGAAGGATTCGTCCCCGTGGACGCGCACGGGCGCGTCACCGGCCTGGAGGACGTATACGCGGCCGGCGACATCACGACGTTTGCGGTGAAGCAGGGCGGGATCGCGGCGCAGCAGGCCGAGGCCGCGGCGGAGGCGATCGCAGCCGACGCGGGCGTCGCACTCACGCCCCGGCCCTTCAGCCCCGTACTTCGAGGCCTGCTCCTCACGGGGGCCGAGCCGCGGTTCCTCCACTCAGAGCTCGAAGGAACCGCCGAGGGGTGGGTCAGCGCGGAGCCCCTCTGGTGGCCGCCGGCAAAGATCGTCGGTCGTCACCTGTCACCGTTCCTCGCGGGGCTCACGGGCATTCCGGCCGCGAGCCCGCCGGCCGCCGGAATCGACGTGCAGGTCGAGCTGAACGCGGAGGACACGACCCGACGCGATCGCCTCATCGCGGCCGCCGTCGACGACTCGCTCCACGACGCGGCGATCAAGCGCGTCGGTGACGTGATGGCGGAGACACTTCTGGTCGCGCCCGAGGACACGCTCGGAGAGGTCGCGGAGCGAATGGTTCAGCTCGGCGCGAGCTCGGCGCTGGTCGCCGAGTACGGCCGCCTCGTCGGGATCCTCACGACGCAGGACCTGCTCCAGGCGCTCGCCAGCCGCGTCCACTCGAGCGAGGCCCGCGTCCGGCCGTGGATGACGGCAGAGCCGATCGCCGTCACGGCGACGACGTCGCTCGAAGCCGCAGCCGCCCTGATGACCGAGCACGGAGTCCACCACCTCGCCGTCGTCGACGGCGAGCGTCCCGTGGGGGTCATCGGGACGCGGGACGTCGCCCGCGGAGCCGAGTCGGAGCTGCGACTCGGGCTCGGGTTCTGAGCCGTGGACGGCGGCTAGACTCCGCCCGAGCGCCCTCTTAGCTCAGTTGGTAGAGCACCTCCATGGTAAGGAGGGGGTCGACGGTTCGAGTCCGTCAGAGGGCTTCCTCATTCCCACTACGAAAGGCCCCGCTAATCGGGGACTTTTTGTTTAAGGGTCTGCCGCTCGCGTTCATCGCGCCGTGAACGGCAGGCAGGTTCTAGTCAGGATCCGGCGGCCGCTGCCCGTGCCAGCACCGGACGCCTGGGACGCCGAGGAGACGCGGCTCACGGAGTTCCTTGAGCGACTCGACCCGTTCTCTGGACCGAGATCACCGACCGATTCGCTCATATGCCTGGCGTCCCTGCGCTGGGTGAGGTCTAGCGTCGGCTTCACCGGCCGTCGGGCGGGATCATCTCACGCACGGCGAGCGTGCCCTCCCTGACGGACTCGCGTAGCCTCGCGTCGACCGCATCACTCGCGATACCTCACCCGCATGAGCATCGCTGGAACAGCCACGAAACAACGCGACGTGGCGGCATCACCGGCGCCGGCTTCATGTTCCGCGTATGGCCCGCGACGGGCGAAACGAAGCGGTAGTTGTCGAGGACGTTCTTTCCCGGGCTGCAGGGGCTGGCATCGGGGCGTAACGCAGTCCGATGACGCCCGACCCGTGGCCCGATCAGGGGAGGGCTGCGCGTGCGTACGCCGTCGATAACAGTCGACCTGATCACGCCGCCTGCTGATTTTGTAGACCGACGGGTACCCGTGTCCGCGTTCGGCGCTCGCGGGCGCGGACGAGATAGTGGGTTGGGCAGCACGTTGTCTCCCCCGTGCCATCGACGTCGACTTCGACGCGCGAATCGAACGCGGCGCGAACTTCCGCACGTGTTCCAATCTCGTGGATATGCCCCCCGACCTGGACCTCCGCCGCCAGATAGACGATCTCACCACGTTCGGGACTTGTGCGCTTCTCCATCGAAGCGGATTCGCCCGGACCGCCGCCATGGTTGTGGTTCCGAACGATTTCATTACGGGCGCGATGGCTCGTGTCCAGCGCGCCACGCCAACCGTCCTTGAAGAACCGCCCTCAGGAGACGCAGTCGTCTCCGGATATCCGTCCGATCGCCCGAAAAGGCCGGATGCGCCGCGATCGCGATCTGAACGCCTGCTGGCTCCACCAGATGGGTCGTCCGACCCGCTACGCGCGGAGATACAGCTCGAGCGCCGGCGCGATCTGGCGCAGCTCCCGCAATGCGTGGGTCTCGAGTTGCCGCACGCGCTCCCGCGTGATCCCAAGCTCGACGCCGACCTGCTCGAGCGTCCGCCCCGACGAGCCGTCGAGCCCGAAGCGGAGCACGAGGACGCGCTGGAGCCGGGGCTTGAGCTGGGCTAGCGCTCGGGCGAGCTCCGTCGAGCGGAGCCGGAGCGCCGTCTCGGCCTCGGGCTCGATCGCCGACTTGTCCTCGATGAGGTCGCTCATCACGCTCTCTCCGTCGCCGACGGGCGTCTCGAGGCTGACGTGCTCCTGCACCAGGTCGAGTAGCTCCTGCACGCGAAGCGGCGCGAGCTCGGTCTCCACGGCGATCTCGTCGATCGAGGGGTCGCGGTTGAGCTGCTGACCAAGCGCACGCCTGGCACGCTGGATCCTCCGGACCTGGTCGGCGATGTGGACGGGCAGCCGGATAGTCCGACTCTGCTCGGCGAGCGCTCGCTGCACTCCCTGCCGGATCCACCAGGTCGCATAGGTCGAGAGCTTGTAGCCCATCGTCCAGTCGAACTTCTCGACGGCGCGGATCAGCCCGAGATTGCCCTCCTGGATCAGGTCGAGGAGAGGCACGTCGGCGCGCGTGTAGTTCCGCGTGATCGACATCACGAGCCGCACGTTCGACTCGATCAGCTTCTGCTTGGCGAGCTCGTCCCCCTCGTCCTTCCGCCGGGCGAGCTCGCGCTCTTCGACCGGCGTCAGCAGCCTGCCGTCGCCGATGGCCCGGACGTACAGCTTCAGCGGATCCTGGACGGCCTCCCCGGTCTCGGGTTCGTCCTGCGGCTCTGCGACGTTGTCGAAGAGGGGCTCGGCTGCGTTCTGCACCACGTGATTCACGCCCTGAATCGCGCGTCGGTCGCCATCGCCCGAGCAAGCGCTCCAACGAGCGCAAGACCCCGAACCATCCCCATTTCAGTCCCCCTCACTTGGAGTTGGGCGTCCAACCCCCGCCTGTAGTCAACCGTGGCAGGGTAACCCCATTTCCGTAGAGCCCTGGCTGGCCGAAGGTCCGGCCTTGTCCCATCCCTTCCTGGGGTCATTCGATCTAGACGCCGAACGCCCCCGCCATCGCCTAGGTCGACGAGGCATTCCGCTACCGCCCTGACGTGTGGGTGCGCGCCGGCACTCCTCGGGGACTGCAGGATCGCTCGAGATCCCGTCAGCTGGCGTTCCCGTGCTCGTGACCTTCTGCATCGGTTGCAGAGGCGCGCTCTGAGCCTGAGAAAACCCCGCTGCTACCGCGGAGGGGGCGGGGTACTTCCTGCGCGCGCCGTCGGACGCCTCTCTCCTCCGCTGAACGTCACGAAGATGCCGGTGGTCGAGGGAAGGCAGCTAGGTGGTGGGTATCGGCTTCCGCCCGCGACGGCACGACCGGCCGGCCTCGCGTCGGGGCATGGTGATATCCCGGAGAAGCGCCTTGCGGGCTCCACACGTGGCGGGACCCGCACCGACAAACCTTGCGTCTGGTACGCCTCTGAGGAGAGCAGGTGGTCGGAAATGCTGATGGCCCGCAACCCGGAGTGCGCCAGCGCTCGTGTGACTCAAGGTGTGCCCGTGGTCATCCTGTGGTCAGTGGTAGATACTCGCCCGAAACAGAAGGAGCATTCCTGTGGCCAAGAAGACGATTCGAGTGTCCGACATGTCGGGTGAAGAGATCCCTGAGGGAAGAGGCGCAACCGTTCGAATTACGTTTGCGGACGCCCGCAGGGGTGCACGCGAGCTTGACGTCACCGACGCAGAGGCAGAGACACTGGGTGGTCGCGTAGTCGCACGCCGAGGGCGCAAACCCAAGGTCACATAGCTCACGCGGAGACCTCAACCTCGGCCGGATCAAGGGCCTCGATGACGTCGGGGCGGTCGCGTGGCTCTTTATCTACTTGCCCCTAGGACGAATCGGTGTGCCTGGTTACGACAAGAATCTCGTGCCGCCTACCGATGTGTACGGTTCATGATCCACCGGCGGCTGCCAGTCGCCGTTTCCGAGATAAATGACGCGCTCGGAATCGAGGACGACGGTGCCGATGGGCGGGTCGTCGTACCAGACGGCTCAAACCCTAGCCGACCGCCTCGACCACAACCGCGATGTGCGGCGCACCGCCGCTCCACTTCTGGCTTCCCGTGCTCGTGACGTGCATCGGTCGCAGAGAGGCGCGCTCTGAGTCCGAGAAAACTCCGGTGCTAGCGCAGAGGGAGCGGGTGCTCCTCGGGGCGCGAACCCGCAGCCTGCACAAATCGGCATTCAAGGTTCGGAGCGAGAACGCATGATTCCTGCCGTGGGGGTGAACCAGCCGCAATCCGGAAGGACGCTGCACCTGGAACGGACGCTGGCTGCCTCTCCTGAGCGCGTGTTTGCGGCCTGCGTCGAAGCGGAGAGGCTCGCAGAGTGGTGGGGTCCCGCCGGCTTCACGGCGCCGAGCATGCAACTCGACGTACGCAAGGGAGGGCGGTATCGAATCACCATGCGGCCGCCGGACGGTGATGCGTTCCACCTCCTCGGCGAGTTTCGCGAGGTCGAGCGTCCCCGGAGGCTCGTGTACACCTTCGTGTGGGAGGAGCCCGACCCCGACGACCAGGAGACAGTCGTCACGCTGACCTTCGAGCGGGTCGGCGAGAACACGAAGCTTTCCCTCGACCAGAGCCCGTTCAAGACCGACGCCCGGTACGAGCTGCATAAAGGCGGCTGGACGGAAACGCTCGACCGGCTTGAGAGATCACTCGCGCGGACCGGCTGAGGACCGAGTCGGGCAGGCGGTGCAAACCCGCGGCCTGCATACATCAATTACAGGATTCGGAGCCGACTCATTCATGGCAGGGTTGCTCGAGTGCCGTTGCTAGGGCTGGGCGCGAGGAGGCAGGATCAGGTTGGGCCGCGTTCGAATCCCGTATGGGCCTTGAGGCTGTACATCGTGGAAGTGCCGCAAACCCCGCTGCCATGCGGGTTCGCGCATGAATACGGGCTTCGAGGGCTGTTCAGGCGCGTGTGCGGACGTGACCGGAAACGCCCGGATCGCCCGCCTCGTGGTACCCCCCGTGGTAACCCGCAAGACCCGCTCGAAGTATCCCGCAGTGGACTCCTCACCTCCTTGCGCGGCTGCCCGCACTGCGCGACGGCCGTCCGGAGAGGTCCGCCTCGGCCACTAGTCCGGCAACGCCCGTCGTGTCACGCTTGGGCGCTTGCCGGGCGACCATTAGCGGCGCTGGCGGGTATCGCCGGCGCTGGTGTTGGCGTGGCTGCGTTGAGGAGGCGCTCTCCGGAGTGCCTCCTCTCGGCTTCAAACTCGAATGGTCTAAGAAGCAGCGTCGTGAACGATGAAGTTGCCTTGATCAACCGGATACCACACTTGTGGAGGGATGTTGCAGGGAGAGAAGTTCGGCTGCCTCGGCCGGTCGTCAAACACGACCGGATGCACCTCATCCGGAACGCTGTGACCTGGCGAGCCGTTGTCGCGAAGTTGCACCACGATGTACAAGAGGCGAGATGCGGGGAATCCAGGCTGCCCGCCGTAGATGAAGGGCTCCCTGAAAGTTCCACCGACCAGTGCCTCGTTAGCGACCACTCTCATACAGGTGACATCGGCCTTTCTCACGCCAACGTCATCCAGAGGAGACTGGAACTCGATTGACCCGTGAACGCCTTCGGGCCCGTCCTGGGCAGTGACAATGAGCTGCTCAGTCGTGCTCTGACCTGGCGGGAAATTGGGAAACGTCACCTTCACCGCTCCACTCACAGAGTCGTACGGCGAGCCTTGACCGCTTGACCCACCAGGCGACACGAGCCCAACGACGGCAGACACCAGAACCGCTAGTGCGAACGTCAGTACCAAACGAACCTTCATGCTGATACACCCCCTGATCCGCAGACCTTCCCTTCCGGACCCTATTCCTATCCGGCGCGGAGGTGACCAAACGCCTGAGCAGCGGCTCGACGGTTTAGTGGCCTCGACTCGCGGGCCTAGTTCCGCAGAACCTGTTGCTTGGCCTGCTGGAACTCCTCGTCGGTCAGAACGCCGCGAGCATGCAGATCGGCGAGCCGTTCTAGTTCCGCGCTCGGTGGGGCCAACAGACTTGCGCCCTGCCGTTCGATCGCGATCGAGGGCTCAGGCCCTGGTGGTGCGATGACGGCGGGGTCAAGCGCACGACTCGGGGTTTGATCTGTCGTCGCCGACGGATCGCTCGGCGTCCCTTCCGGGTACCAGCGAAAGATGTTCGCTTTCTCGTCCAGCCACTGTCAGCGATCGGTGGTTTGGGGCTTGAACCACCAGAAGCCAGCATGGTGAATCCACGGCTGGGATACGGAACGGCAGTGCGGGCAGACGGTTGCGTCGCGATTCATCAGGCGAGCGCAGTTCGGGCAGGCTCGGGTGCCGGCGGACCTCGCAGCCTCGTCGAGATGCCCGGGTGGGAGTGACCTGACCGCCATCGCCAAAGCGACCACCCACCCGACGAGGGTCCAGCCCAGGAAAACGTTGATGACCGCGATCGAGCCGAGGTTCGTCACCTTGCGCTCGTGGGCCACGATCGTCGGCGCGAAGTGAGGCCCAAGAACGCCGCAAGGTACACGAGGCTCATGAGCGAGTCCTCAAAGGGGTAATCGGCAGCAGTCACGACGTGACCTCAGGTTCATCGACGGCGCTAGAAAACCACGTTAGGGGATCACGGCCCAGCGGAACGATCGCGGCGCGGTGACATAGACGACGATCCGGCCGGACACAGACATCCGTAGCCGTACCGCCGGTCAGTAGCAGCTACCCATGCTGCCGACCCGCCGAAGGTTGTCGGCACTGACCGCAAACGGCCAGGAGATCGGAACCGACGTGCTCGATCTCCCGGTCGGCTGGATCGCCGCGGGAGCAGGACTGATAGGCGGAGCTGGGGTGTTCGCTCGTCAGGGCGTGGTCGCCCTGGCAGGCGGGGCGGTTGCGCTGTTCGCGACGGGGTACACGCTCCTTGCAATTCCGGCGAGGAGTCGAACTACACGGCCAACGGCGTCGACGTCGGTGGAGCGATCCAGGTCGAGTACGCCTGGGGGGTGTTCGTCCTTGTTGCCGCAGCGATTGCGCTGCTTCTCAGCGGCATCCTGCTGCTTGTGCGCGAACGTCCAGCATTGCCCGACAACAGGGCGCTCGACCAGAGCTAGGTCGCGGCCGCGGTCAACTTCCGCGCCCGCTCACCCAGCCTGATCCGCAACTCCGCGACCGACTCCTCGACCTCAGACGACCGACGCCGCGACCGCGATCAGCCACACGATCGCCGCGGCGTAGTGCGCCCGTTCGATCAGCCCGAGCGCGACACGTCGGATCGGGGTGATGACGAGCGCGGCGCCGGTCGCGATCGCGGTCGCCGTCACGATCCATCCGAGAGGGCCGAGAACAGCGGGCTTGCCCGTCCAGTCGAGGTGTGACGCGGCCACGGCGATCGACGCGAAGGCCGTGCCCGCGAGCAGCATGTGGATGCGACCGGTACGTGTGAGCGTGCGAGCGCTCTCCGGCTCGCGATCGGTCATGAACCCGGAGATGAGGACCCGGACGACACCGTAGACGTAGAGCCAGCCGAGGGACTGCACGTCGGTCTCTTGTCCGAGTCCGACCGCGATGAGGATCGCCCCGAGCCCTTGCAGCACGGCCATCGTGCGGTAGCCGAGGTGGTATGCGGTCCAGCCGTAGTCGCTGACCGCGTACCGGATCGGGTCCAACCCGGTCGGCAGGAAATGCAGGGTGACCAGGATGACGCCGGACGTCGCGACGCAGATCAGCCCGACGAGCGCGGCGGTCACCGGGGCATCCTATTCGTGTCTCGGCGCGCAGTATCGCCACACACGGCGCTGGAGGAATGCGCGCCAGCGTTAGCTACGTAGCGTCCGCCAAGTCAACACCCCAGGCTGCGGCGAGCTGGCGGATCCGGTCGCCGTATCCGACGCGCGCAATGTCGCCTTCCACGGTGAACGCGAGCCAGCCCTGCTGTCGCAGTTGGCCCAGCGCGTCGCGTAGCCCGTCGACCGGGACAAGCGGTGGCTCGCGTCTGGGCCAGCGGGCAGTGGTGGCCATGCCGCTGATCTCAACCGAGCCAAGCTCGCGCAAGAGGTGGAGACAGGTGGCGAGCACGCCAAGCTCCGGCGGTTCGAGCAGGGGGCCGGCGGTGAACTTGCCGGTGCCGTCGTCGCGCAGCTTGTGTTCGAGCGCCTCCAGCAGCGCGGGTTGCATCATGACCGCGCCGATGAGTTCGGGCGCGTCGGCGCTCGGCGGGTTGCGCAGCCGCGCCCTGAGCGCCTGGATCTTCTCGCGGGCCTTGCGGTCACACTCCTTTGCAGGAGTGTTCAGACCCCGTATGGGCCTTTTCCGCCTTTAGCCATAGATGTCGCCCTGCTCGGCGGCTTGGATCAGGTCTGATTCGCTGGAATAGTCGATTAGATCAAGGGCATCGGGGGCCTCTTTTTGGACAGCGCTCACCACCGGAGACGACCCGGTCACTCCGAACGGCATGTCGCGGGGCTCGAGGAGCTGTAGCGCGCTTACCAGACACAAAGCGAAGACAGCGGTGAGCACCAGAGCGATTGCGAGAGTGACAACGCCTTTTTGACCACGATGGTTATCCGCTGTGATCTTCGGCAACGTCGGGGGATCAACCGGACCGTCGTACGATTGCACGAGCGTCGTGACGAGACTCTTACAGGTGTCGCGGGCCTAGTCGAGTAGCCTCCCTCCCCATCGCGAATTGCTCGGACGATCGGCCGCTCACGGCCGTGTCAGAGGGTGACCTCGTCGAGCTCCGTCGGTTGGCGGTGTTCGTGCTCGATTCGTACGAGCTCCACGGCACCGCGCCTGCGGGTGGGAAGACCCTCCCCACCCCCAGCGCGGGAACCCCGGAGGGGGCTGAGGCTGCCATTGCGCGTAGACCCTCTCAAGGGCGGTGGTTTTGACCGCCCGCCCGGCCAGTGCCGTGTCGTCCTCGCCGGAACCTGGAAAATAGGGGAGGGCATGAAATCGAAGGGGAAGACACGGGGGTCAAGCACGGCCCGAAGGCCGCCGGTGCCGACGGATAGCCACGCCGAGATCGAGGACTGGATGATCCAGAGCGTGATGCCCCGCCTGCATCCCATCGTCCACCGGCTGGACGAATTGATCCGCGAGACGATCCCCGGCCTTCAGTACGCCATCAAGTGGAAGAAGGCGTACTACGGGTTGCCAGACCTCGGATGGATGATCGAGATGGTCGCCTACGACGTCTCCGTGAATGTCGTCTTCTTCGGCGGCGCGGACTTCGACCCGCTGCCGCCGCTCGGAACCATCGACCGGAGTCGCTACGTGAAGTTGACGGCCCTCGAGGAGGCGCAGGCGCCCGTGATACGCACTTGGATCGAACAGGCAGGGCGCGTTCGCGGTTGGCAATGACGTACACAAGTCACTTCTAGGCTGCAATCGCGCTACCCTCGGCCGTAGCGAGGACCCGGGAGCTCCTCGTGGCACCCGCCGGGAGCGGGCCGGTTGAATCGCCGAGCAGGTCGCCGCGCCCTTGGTCAGCGGATGGGTCGACACAGATCGAAGAGGGAGGCACCGGCAAGGGTCAGAGCCAAGTCGCCGGTATGAGGTGGGATCGCCCCGGGCGATATGATCGCGCCACACGCGGCCCAGCGGCGGGCCGGGAAGGCGGTGGGGGTGATGCAAGTGGCCAGGCGGGTGATGTCGGCATTGGCACTCGCCGTTGCGATTCCGGCGCTCGGCGCGGCCGTGACGTCCACGACGGCAGCGGCGGTTCCCGCGGTCACCACGAGCACGCGGACGATTGCCACCGGCGCCGGCCCCCGGCCGGTTCACATCGTCCGCATCGTCCCCGGTCGGGGGGTGCGGCTCGAAGCCGTCTGGCTGGGCGGCGGCCCGGGGCGCAGCGGGACCGTGGGCGGGTACATCCGCGCCAACGCCGGGCGCGGCGCAGTCGCCGGCCTCAACGGCGACTTCTTCCTGCTGGCCCGCAACGTCCCGTCCGGCAACTTGCTGATCCACAAGGGCCGCAGCTTCCTCGGCGGCACCAACCGCGGCGCCGCCGCGTTCGGCGCCGACGGCAGCGTCGACATCGTCGCCGGGAACGTGAAGGACGCCGATCTCGTCCAAGAGGGGGTACGCGAGGCGATCTCCGGCAAGCCCGTCTACGTCGACGACGGCCACGTCGGCGACCTGACGACGCTGGAGCCGTATCAACGCGACCACGCCTACCATCGCACAGCGGTCGGGCGGCTGCGAAACGGGCAGACGGCGCTCGTCGTCATCGGCGGCGCCGGTACCTCCGCCCGCCAGTTCGCGCAGGCGCTGATCGGGCTCGGCTTCGTCGAGGCGCTGGGCATGGACATCGACTCCAGCGCGAACGTCAACTGGCGCGGACGTCCCTCAACCGGCCGGACTACCAGCGGCAGATCCCAACCGGCATCATCGCGTTCCGACGAGGCGCCTGAGCGGCGTTCGGCTCACCGGACGTCGGCCGTGCGCGGTCTCCGCCCCGCACTGGTTGCGGGACACGTAGCGTCGGCGGGGGCAGCGAAGAGCGCGTCCCTGTCCCGTACAGAGGAAGACCCGCCGGAGCGGGCCTTCCCATTGGGTCAGGTCACGACTGTTGCCTCATGGATGGCTGATGTTGCAGAAGCAGTACTCATCGGCGGCGCCTGAGGCGAGGAGGTGCAGGTTGTCCACCATGAGGTTGTGACCGCCAACGAAGGGCGCGTAGATCCCTGTCGCCTCCAGGATCGTGAGGTCGAACGTTCCTCGCAGGAAGTTCCCACCCTGTCCGTCGGGAACGAGGACGGCATTGTTCCCTGTGAACCGCATCGCAAATGAGCCTCCGGGGATGTGGTAGGCGCACAACGTCCCGGCGAACTGCACGTAGAAGTCGCCGATCGCCTTGTTCGGGTCCTTGTTGCCCGGAGTGCCGCTGACCGGGTAGATCTTCGTTTTCGAGTACGAGCCATCGCTCAGGTCCACCGCGGACAGGCCGAGGTTCGGCCCGTGAACCACGGGCTGATACAGCCCCTTCAGCAGGATCACGAAGGTATCGGCGGGCGCGGCCGTCCCTTGCGCCCGTACCCGCCCTGGGAGGAGCAGCGGGGTCGCCGCAACGAGCGCCGCGCCGATCGCCGTTCTCCGGTTGATCACGGCCTTGCTGTCCATCTGCTTCCCCCTTTGCCTGATTCTCCGCTCCGGTTGGAGCAGGGCCACTGCTGCAGCGAGGAAAGAGGGCTTGGCGTCGCAAAGGCCCACTACACAACGGTGGCTGGCTGCCTCAGGAGGGCGTATGGGCGCGACTCGACCCGCTGAACGAACGACGCTACGCCCTTGTGCCAGATGTGTCAATCATTGCCAGCGCCGCGTCCATCTTGATCGGCTGAGGCGACTCGGCCCCGTGACAGCAGGTACGACTTCGTGCCCTGCCCCCTCGCGGGGACTCGGTCGTCGGGTCGCGGAGACGCGCTAGTCAACCTGGCCCGCTAAGGGCTCATCTCGGTCCATCTGAGACATCGAGCCGCTCTGTGGAATGGTGAGTGCGGGAATCGTGTCGGGAGCGGCGAGTAGGAGTACGCCGAGCACGAACAGAACCGTCGCCGTCCCAAAGGTCGCGGCACGACGGGACGGAATCAGCTTCTCGAACGCGATGAGCCCTGCGACAACCGCCATCCAGGCGAGGCTCATGACCCCCAGCGCGAAGAGAGATGCCATTAGTGCCCAGCAACAGCCGATGCACCACGCTCCGTGCCTCGCTCCCATCTGGAGCGCCCCTAAACGCCCGCTGCGCCAGGCGCCGAGCAAGAACCCGAGCGGGCTTCGGCACTTCCCAAGACACACGTCCTTGAGCGGCGTCAGCTCGTAGATGGCCGCGACGATCAAGGTTCCTCCCGCTATCCAGCGCCCGGCACGATCCCATGCCAGCACGTCGCCCGAGATGCGGTCGCCTACGCTCGCAACCGCGAAAGCGAGCACTCCGATGCTCGTCCAAGTCGCGAGGTACCCGGACGTGAAAAGGAGCGGTGCGACCGGCGAGCGACTCTTCGTCATGCTCGAGTAGAGGGCGACCGTCGGGGCGACCGACGGAAACATCATCGCCGCCATCATCACGATCCAGACGCCCACGAACCATCCGAGCGTTCCGAGTTCCGTCCACGGCCCACCGTCCATGCCCTGCATCTCGTCCGCCGTCCACAACCAGCCGACTACGGCGAGAGCAAAGAGAAGCCCGATCAGCCCGAGGCGCGTCCGGGACGCCGCAAGAGCGGGCGCGAGCCCCCCGGCGCCGGGAGCGCGTTCGTGGATCGACGCGATCAAGCGCTCAAGCGGCCCACGAGAAGGGTGCCGACAGCCCCGTCTTTCCCTCGTACTCGATGCCGAAGGCGCTTATCTGTGACCGCGTCGCTTCGGCAGCGGTCAACTCTGAGCCGACGGGGTGGAACACGCCGACCAGGCGAGCGGGCTCCCCAGTCTCGATACCGAACGGCACGATGTCCTCGACCTCGAAGTCGATCGCATCTCCGATCCGCACGCTGTGGCGAAGTCCTTCCTCGACAACTTCGATCGGAGCACGCTCGACGCCGAGCACCTCGCCGATCAGCGGGGCCAACCCTGCCATTGGCCCGCCCTTCTGCCCGCCGAAGACGGCGCTCAACTTCTCGACCTGATCGTCGGTCGCATCATCGTCGACGAACATGCCGAGACGCCAGTTGCCTTCCGTCATTACCTTGGGCGTGTCGGCGATGACGGCGACCGTACGTCCGCCGACATCCGTTCCCTCAACGTCGCCCTCTGCGACGTTGAACACGAGCGTGACGCGGCAGTAGTCGTACGTCGCACCGTGGTCGAACGAGAAGTTGCACGGGCACATGAGATCGCAGGAGCAAGTCTCGAAGTAGCTGCCCTTGAGGTTCCAGGACACGTCGACCCCCTTCTCCGGAATAGGCCGAGGCGATTCTTGACCCATGGACGCGTTGTGTCAACTGTCGCGACGGAGCTGACAAGCTGTGCCGTTCCGCTGTCGGCTGCTGCTACTCCCACCCACCCTCGCGAGACGCTCCGGCGTCGTGTCCTGCTCTCGGGGCAGTGCGTAGTCAGCACTGGCGACGGACTGGTCAACCGATAGTCAACCTCTGCGCTGGTATGAGGGGATGTCCGGTGGCGTGGCGCGACAGATTCAAGCCTTTTCTGGTGTCACCTGGCGCGGGCTGGCGCTCTCAAGCCTCCATGGTAAGGAGGGGGTCGACGGTTCGAGTCCGTCAGAGGGCTTCATGGACGCCCTACGCCGGGCGGAGAGCCAGAACTCGCGGTCGAGAACGTCTGCTCCATGCCGTGCGGCTGGCCGTGCACAGCCGGCGCAGCGTGTTGGCATCAAGCTCGAACTCGGAACCCACCCGGCCGGCCCGTCGGCGTAGCTTCCGTCCGTCGACCGCTCGCCGCGGGAGAGGACATCGGGCAACTGACGGCCTGGTGAAAAGCATCTTGAGGCCCGTCGAGGCGGCGCCACAATCCGCCGCCTCCGGGCCTCGAGAACCATTGCGGCGGGCCGAGTGGCGAGCTCCGTCCTCAGCGCACGGCTTTCTTCACCAGCGCGCCGATCCGTGCCTCTTCGGCGGCAGTCAACTCCTTCAGCGCGAAGGAGGTCGGCCACATGGCGCCGTCGTCGAGGCTCGCCGTGTCGTTGAAGCCGAGCGTCGCGTATCTCGACTTGAACTTCGCCGCGCTCTGGAAGAAGCACACGACCTTGCCGTCCTTGGCATAGGCGGGCATGCCGTACCAGGTCTTCGGCGAGAGGCCCGGCGCGCTTGCCGTGATGAGCGCATGGAGGCGCTCGGCCATCCCGCGGTCCGGTTCCGGCATCTCGGCGATCTTCGCGAGCAAGTCGCTCTCGCCGTCCGCCTTGCTCTTGCCGCGGCGTCCCTCCGCCTTCAGTTCCCGGGCGCGCTCCTTCACCGCGGCGCGTTCCTCGTCCGTGAATCCCTTGGGCTTCCTCTCAGCCATTGCCAAGCACCTCCTTGGGCCGAATGAGCCCAGCCGCATGACCTCCGGCGCGGCTGGTCACCTCGGAGATCGTGCCAGTCGCACCGGAGCCGCTCGCCCGTCTTGATGTCGGACTCGCGTGCGCGCACGTGACCGAGTTTTGCTTTACACGACCAAGACATTCGTGCAAGAGTAAGAGTCATAGCGACCAGAACGCCTGACGCGAACGTCCCGCCCGGCTACGACCCCGGCACCTTCCCCGCCTTTGCCGTCACCGTCGACATCGTCATCCTGACCATGGTCGCGGGGGTGCTCCACGCTCTCCTTGTCCGGCGTGGGCAGGAGCCGTTCGCCGGCATGTGGGCGACGCCGGGTGGGTTCAAGCGACCCGACGAGACGCTCGACGAGGCGGCACGGCGCGAGCTCGCCGAGGAGACCGGCGTCGACGTCCCGAGCCTGCTGACCCAGTTCGGCGCCTACGGTGACCCGGGGCGCGACCCGCGCATGAACGTCGTCACGGTCGGGTACCTCGCCGTCCATCGCGACGTCGGCGCGATCACCGCCGGCACGGACGCGGCGGACGCGGAGCTCGTCCCCGTCCCGGACATCCTCGAGGAGCGGCTCGAGCTCGCCTTCGACCACCTCGGGATCGTCCGCGACGCGGTGGAGCGCGTCCGGGTCGAGCTCGAGCTCTCGGGTATCGCGACCGCCTTCGTCGGCACGACCTTCACCATGGGCGAGCTCCGCGCGGTCTACGAGGCGATCTGGGGCGTGCAGCTCGACGCCGCGAACTTCCGCCGAAGCCTCGTCGGCGAGGACGGATGGGTGATCCCGACCGGCCGGACTGTCCGCCCCGGACCGGGCGGCGGCAGGCCGGCGGAGCTCTACCGGGCCGGCCGCGCGTGGAAGCACGGCGCTCCGATCCAGCGCAACCGACGGGAGGACGCGACGCGATGAGAGCAGTCGTCCACGATCGGTACGGGCCGCCGGACGTGCTCCGCGTGGGGGATGTCGAGCGGCCGGTGCCGGCAGACGACGACGTGCTCGTCCGTGTCCATGCCTCGACGGTCACACGCGGCGACGCCATGGGCGTGCGCAGCGAGGAGTACAGGTTCGCCCGCGTGTTCACGGGCATCCGCCGCCCGAGGCGGACGGGCTTCGGCTCGGAGTTCGCCGGCCGCGTGGAAGAGGTCGGCTCGGCCGTGACCGAGCTTCGGGTCGGCGACGACGTCTTCGGCGTCCAGGCGGGGGCCGGCGCGGAGTACGTGACCGTCCGCGAGAGTGGGGTCGTCGCGCCCAAACCGGATGGACTCACCTACGAGGACGCGGCCGCGATTCCCGACGGCTCGTTGCTCGCGATCAGCTGCCTGCGACCGGCGGAGCCGCTGCAGGGCAAGACGGTCCTCGTGTACGGCGCCGCGGGCTCGGTCGGGACGGCCGCCGTCCAGCTGCTGCTCCACCACTTCGGCGCCGCCGACGTGACGGCGGTATGCGATACGAAGGACGTCGAGCTCGTGCGATCGCTCGGCGCGTCGGAGGTGGTCGACCGCCTGGGTGAGGACTTCACGAGGAACGGCAAGACGTACGACGTGATCTTCGACGCGGTCGGCAAGCACTCGTTCCGGCGCTGCCGCGGCTCGCTGGGCCCGGGCGGCATCTACGTCACGATGGATCTCGGGTTCCTCTATCACGTGCCGTTCCTCTCGCTCGTGACGCGCGTGCTCGGGAGCAAGCGCGCGACCCTCGGGATCGGCCGCTACCGCAAGGCGGACCTCGTGCTCGTGAAGGAGCTGGTCGACACGGGGAGCTACCGGCCGGTGATCGACCGGACGTACGACCTCGAAGACGTCGTCGAGGCGACCCGCTACGTGGAGTCCGGGCAGAAGACGGGCAACGTCGTGCTCCGGGTCGGCGACGCGGCCCATGTCGATCCGCGGTCAGGGAAGCGCGAGGACGGCGTTCCGGCCTAGCCCGTCGAGCCGACCGACCACCCGGCTCGAAGGGCGATGATTCCTTCGCGACGCCGTCGTCCAACAGGCACACAGCGACACGGAGGGACGAGACATGGGTGAGATCCACGTGCACGAGTTCATGAGCCTCGACGGCGTCATCGACGCGCCGGTCTGGACCTTCGATTACGGCTTCCACCCGAGGATGGGCGAGGCCATCGGCGCCGTCACGGAGCGGGCGAACGGGATCCTGCTCGGCCGGGTGACGTACGAGATGTTCGAGCCGGCATGGTCGACGCGGACGGTCGAGGACGATCCCGGGGCGCCGTTCTTCAACGACACGACGAAGTACGTCGTGTCCGGGACGCTCACCGAGGGAAGGTGGCGCAACTCCGAGATCATCGGCGCGTACGACGCCGACCGGATCCGGCGACTGAAGGACGAGGTCGACGGCGATATCTACATGTCGGGCAGCGGAACGCTCGTGCGGGCGCTGCTCGACGATGGACTGATCGACGGGCTGCACCTGTTCGTGTACCCGCTGACGCGGGGCGAGGGGCCTCGGCTCTTCCCCGACGGCGCCGCGCCGAGGACGTTTGCGCTCGAGGCGAGCGAGTCGTATGAGAACGGCGTCCTCTACCTGAGCTACCGGCCGAGCTGATCAGGTCGGGAGGCGGGGCTCCGGCCCCGCCTCCACGGCCGCGCACTTGGCACGTACCAGTGCGGTCACGACCTCGTTCACGGGCGCGGTGATGCCGGCCTCGCGCGCCGCAGGCGGGATGGCGCCGTTGATGACGTCGATCTCGCAGGGGCGTCCGGCCATGACGTCGAGGAGCATCGACGGGCGCGCACCCGCGATCTTCTCGCCGAACGCCCGCACGTACGCAACAGGATCGTCGATATCGACGGCGATCCCGCGTGCGCGGGCGACCTCGTACGCCTCGACCGCGCAGCTCGAGGCGACGTGCCAGGCCGACGGGTCGGCGATCACCTCGCCGATCGTCCGCTCCAGGACCGCACACGTCCCGCTGAAGCACACGTTGCAGATGAGTTTCTCCCAGACGAGCTGGTCGACGTCGTCGTAGGTCTGGACGCGGAACCCCGCGGCCTCCCAGACCTCCGCGATGCGCTGGATCCGCGGCGTCGCGGGCCCGCGGCGCTCGCCGAGCCGGACGAGCTCCCAGCCGTTGTGGTGGACATGCCCCGGCCCGACGACCGAGGCGCCGAACCCGCCCACGACCCCGATCGCGACCTGGTCCTCGCCGAGGATCGCGGCGATCCGCTCGGCGCTGCCGAGGCCGTTCTGGATCGGCAGCACGACGGTCTCCGGCCCGATCAACGGCTTCGCGGCACGAGCCGCGGCCTCGACGTGGAGCGCCTTCGTCGCGATCACGACGAGGTCGCACACCCCTGCCTCGGTCGGGTCGGACGTCGCGTGGATCCGCACGGTGCGGTTTCCGCTCGCCCCCTCGACCGTCAGCCCACGGGCGCGAATCGCCTCGACGTGCTCGGGCCAGACGTCGATCGCCCAGACGTCGTTTCCGGCATCGCCCAGGATCCCGGCGTACACCGACCCCATCGCACCGGCTCCGACGACGGCGATCTTCACGCCGGGAACGGTAGTGGGAGCGGCTCGCGCGCGAGCCGGACTATCGTCGGCGCATGGTGCTCGGGAGCATCGGCGTCTGGAGCGGCGCGTTCGCCGTGACGCCGGCGGCGGATGCGCGTCCCGCCGCGCGCGAGATGGAGCGGCTCGGCTACGACACCCTCTGGTACTCCGAGGGCCTCGGGACGCGCGAGTCGTTCACGAACGCCGCCGTCCTGCTCGGGGCGACGGAGCGGATCCGCGTCGCGTCCGGCATCGCGAACATCTGGGGACGGGACGCCGTCACGGCGGCGAATGCGGCACGCGTCCTCTCCGACGCGTTCGAGGACCGGTTCCTGCTCGGGCTCGGCGTCAGCCATCCGCGCCAGGTCGACCCTCGCGGTCACACGTATTCGAGGCCGGTGGCGACCATGCGCGCCTACCTCGAGGCGCTGGACGCCGACCCGTTCGTCAGCCCGGACGGCCGCGGCGTGACGCGCCCACCGGTGCCCCGCGTGATCGCCGCCTTGCGCCCGCCGATGCTCCGTCTCGCCGCGGAGAAGGCGCTCGGCGCCCACACGTATCTCGTCCCCGTCGAGCACACGCGCCGCGCGCGAGAGATCCTCGGCCCCGGCGCGCTCCTCGTCGCCGAGCAGAAGGTCGTGCTCGCCGACGACCCGGCGGAGGCGCGCCGACGGGCGCGGGCGGCGATCGGCTGGTACCTCGACACCCCGAACTACCTCGACAACCTCCGCTGGCTCGGGTTCACCGACGCGGACTTCGACGACGGCGGCTCGGACGCCCTCGTCGACGCGCTCATCGCCGCCGGTGACGACGAGGCGATCCGTGGGCGCGTCGCGGCGCACCTCGATGCCGGGGCGACGCAGGTGGCCGTCCATGCGCTCGAGGACGACGACCCGTTCGGGCGAGAGACGCTTCGGCGCCTGGCACCGGTCCTGCTCGGGTAGCCGCCCTACGTCTTCTTCGGCGGCAGCGCCCGGGCGTACGCGGCGCCGCGCGCGACCCACGGCTCGAGCTGCTTCGCCGTTCCGACGTGCTCGGGATCGACACGGAGCCAGCCCGTCATCGAGCGGCCGCGCATCTCCATCGGGTATGCGTCCGTGCTCGCGACGAGCGCGTCGGACTCCGCCGGATCCACGCGGACGAGGATGCCTCCCTGCCCGCTGACCCCGACGGCCATGTTCCCACCGATCAGGAACCCGAGCCCGCCGAACATCTTCTGCTCCGTCACGCCCGCCTCACCAGCGAGGAGCTCGCGGATCCGCTCGGCGAGATGCTCGTCGTAGGCCACGGCAGAGGATGGTAGTGCGGCTCAGGCGGTCGGGCGAGCGAGGGCGGCCCCGTACCCGACTGCTTCGAGGGCGGTCGTGATCTCGTCGAGGATCGCGGGGTCGTCGATCGTCGCCGGGACGGCGTACTCGCGGTCGTCGGCGATGCGGCGCATCGTCCCGCGCAGGATCTTGCCGGAGCGGGTCTTCGGCAGCCGCTCCACGACGACACACGTCTTGAACGAGGCCACAGGCCCGATCCGGTCGCGCACCAGTTGGACCGCCTCCCGCGAGATCTCGTCGTGCGGCCGCTCGACACCCGCCTTCAGGATGACGAGCCCGAGCGGGAGCTGGCCCTTCAGCTCGTCCGCGACGCCGACGACGGCGCACTCGGCGACGTCCGCGTGGGCTGCCAGCACCTCCTCGATCGCACCAGTCGAGAGGCGGTGACCGGCGACGTTGATGATGTCGTCCGTGCGCGCCATCACGAAGACGTAGCCGTCCTCGTCGACGTAGCCGGCGTCGGCGGTCAGGTAGTGGCCCGGGAACGGGTCGAGGTACGTCTCGCGGAATCGCTCGTCCGCGTTCCACAGCGTGGGCGACGCGCCCGGCGGCATCGGCAGCCTCACCGCGAGCGCGCCCGTCTCGCCGGCCGGCTGCTCGGCGCCGTCGCTGTCGAGCACGCGCAGCTCCCAGCCGGGCACAGCGCGGGTCGGCGACCCGGGAACGACTGGGAGGCGCTCGATGCCGAGGCAGTTCGCCGCGATCGCCCACCCCGTCTCGGTCTGCCACCAGTGGTCGATCACCGGCACGCCGAGCTTCCGCTCGGCCCACTCGAGGGTCGCCGGGTCGCACCGCTCGCCGGCGAGGAACAGCGCGCGGAAGCCGGAGAGGTCGTGGCGGCCGATGTGCTCGCCCTCCGGGTCCTGCTGGCGGATCGCCCGGAACGCGGTCGGGGCGGTGAACAGCGTCGAGACCCCGTGCTCCGCGATCACCCGCCAGAACGCGCCCGCGTCGGGCGTCCCGACGGGCTTCCCCTCGTAGAGCACCGTCGTGCACCCGTGGAGGAGCGGCGCGTAGACGATGTACGAGTGCCCGACGACCCAGCCCACATCGGACGCCGCCCAGTAGACCTCGCCCGGCGCGACGTCGTAGATATGCGTCATCGACCACTCGAGCGCGACGGCGTGGCCGCCGTTGTCGCGCACGATCCCCTTCGGCTGACCCGTCGTGCCCGACGTGTAGAGGATGTAGAGCGGGTCGGTTGCCTCGACGGGGACACACGCGGCGGGCTCGGCGCCCGCGAGCGCGTCCTCCCACGAGAGGTCGCGTCCCGGATGGAGCTCGCACTCCTGCTCTGGGCGCTGCACGACGATGCAGCGCCCGGGCTTCGCCTCGACCAAGTCGATCGCGGCGTCGAGCAGCGGCTTGTAGGCGACGATCCGCCCCACCTCGATCCCACAGGACGCGGTGACGACGACCTTCGGCCGCGCGTCCTCGATGCGGCTCGCCAGCTCGTTCGCGGCGAAGCCGCCGAAGACGACGGAGTGCACCGCCCCGATGCGTGCGCACGCGAGCATCGCCACGACCGCCTCAGGGACCATCGGCATGTAGACGATCACCCGGTCGCCGCGTTCGACGCCCGCGGCGCGAAGCGCACCGGCCGCCCGCGCGACGAGGTCGCGGAGCTCCCGGTACGTGAACGTCTTCGTCGTGCCCGTCACCGGCGAGTCGTAGACGAGCGCGAGCTGGTCGGCGCGACCACGGTCGACGTGACGGTCGAGGGCGTTGAAGCAGGTGTTCAACCGGGCGCCCGCGAACCAGCGGTAGAAAGGCGCCCGCGAGCCGTCGAGCACCTTCGCCCACGGCTCGGCCCAGTCGATCGCCCCGGCCGCCTCGGCCCAGAACTCCTCTCGCTGCTCGAGCGAGCGCCGGTACACGTCATCGAAAACGGACATCGCGGCTCCGGTCACGACGATACGTGCCGGGCAGGGGCTGGTCAAAGCAGGTCGCTCGCCACGCCGCTCCCCGGCACGACCGGCCCCAGGTCTTGGGCCGCCGGGAGCGCCCGCCCGCGCGAGGCGGGCGCTCCCGTGTACTCGGCGCTCACGCCGCGAGCTCGCCTGGCTCGGGCAGGATCTCGAGCGCCGGCCGGATGTTCTGGTTCAGCCGGAACCGGTTCTCGGGGTCGTACATCGCCTTGATGCGCGCCAGCCGTGCGTGGTTCGAGCCGTAGCTCGCGCGGACGGCGGCGTCGCCCTCCTCGAGCAGGCCCGGGAAGTTGAAGTACGTCTTCCCGTCCGAAAACGGCAGCACCGCGGCCCAGAACGCGCGGGTGTAGGCGACGTTCCGCTCGTCATCCGCCGGGTCGATCCACGTCGAGTCGATGCTCAGCATCCACTCCGAGCTGCGATCGCCGAACGCGGTCTCCTCGGCGGCGACACGGGACATCGCCCCGCCGCAGTGGCGGATGATGACGAGCGTGTCGTTCGACGGCCGGCGGTTCGACCATCCGACCGTCGCATCGACGGCCGCGTCCGTGAGGCCGTCCAGGTAGAGCGCCTTCCAGTAGCGCCGCTGCCCGGCGGGGAAGAACGCGTCGAGGGCGCCCTGGAACTCGAGGTAGTCCACCCTCCCGCTCATGTCGACGATCGGCGTCGCGATCTCGCGCAGCGCCTGCGTCGCGCGCTCGCCCTCGTCCGGGTCGCCCGCCCACATGCCGACGATCCCGACGTAGGGCAGCCCGCGCAGCTCCTCCGCCAGCTCCTCGACGTCCGGCAGCGACCAGATGAACCCGGCGGTGGACAGCTCGTCCGGCGCGTCTGCGACGGCATCGCGCCACGCTGTGAGAACGCGGACGGCGTCGTCGAGCGGATACGCGACGTTCACGGCGAACACCTCGGGCCCGAGGTCGTGGAGGCGGAGCTCGAAGGACGTGACGACGCCGAAGTTGCCGCCGCCGCCCCGCAGTGCCCAGTAGAGGTCGGAGTGCTCGTCGTCGCTCGCCCGGACGATGCGGCCGTCGGCGAGGACGACCTGCGCCGAGACGAGGTTGTCCACGGTCATCCCGTCGCGCCGGCGTTGGTGCGAGACGCCGCCGCTCAGGGCGAGCCCGGCGACGCCCGTCTCCGACACGACGCCTCCTGGCGCCGCGAGCCCGAGCGGCGCCGTGACGCCGTCGACGTCCGCCCAGGTTGCACCGCCCTGGACGTGGACGGTCCGGGCCGACGCGTCGACGCGGACGCCGCGCATGTGCGACAGGTCGATCACGATGCCGTCGTCGACGAGGGCCGTGCCCGCGACGTTGTGGCCGCCCCCGCGGACGGAGAGCGGCAGGTCGTGCTCGGCGGCGAAGCGCACCGTGGCAGCGACGTCTTCCGGACCCAGGCAGCGCACGATGGCGGCGGGGCGCTTGTCGATCATCCCGTTCCAGAGGAGGCGCGCCGACTCGTAGTCGGCGTGCTCCTCGGTGAGGACGTCGCCCTCGACGAGTGGCGTGGGCCCGTCGGCGAGACGAGTTCGCAGTGTGACGTTGGTGGCCATGAGCTCTCCTTCAGGATTTAGTTAGCACGATCGGTCGTTCTTCCGATTGATATTACGAACGATCGTGCTAACTTGTCAAGTGATGAGCTCGACGACGCAGGAGACGCGACCACGCAAGCCGCGTGAGGACGGCCTCCGCAGCCGCGCGACGATCCTGAACGCGGCCGCCCGGCTCGCCACCGTGGAGGGGCTCGAAGGCCTCTCGATCGGACGGCTGGCCGAGCAGATCGGCATGAGCAAGAGCGGCCTCTACGCGCACTTCGGCTCGAAAGAGGAGCTCCAGCTCGCCACGATCGAGACAGCGTCGGAGATCTTCCAGGCGCAGGTCGTCGGCCCGACGGAGTCCGTCGAGTCCCCGCTCGCACGGCTCGAGGCGCTCTGCGAGGCGTTCCTGGAGCACCTCGAGCGGCGCGTCTTCCCCGGCGGCTGCTTCTTCGCCTCGGCCGCGGCCGAGTTCGACACGCACCCCGGCCCCGTCAAGGAGGTGATCGCGTCGTACTCGAAGGGCTGGCTCGAGCTCCTGGAGGAGCTGGGGACGCAGGCGCAGGAGCGGGGCGAGCTCGACGCCGGCGAGGATGCCTCCCAGCTGGCATTCGAGCTCGACGCGTTCCTCCTCATGGGGAACACCGCGTTCCTGCTCCACGGCGACCCCGCCACGCTCGACCAGGCACGCAATGCCATCCGCGCACGCCTCCGGATCGCCCGACCGCGCTGAGCGGCGTTTGCCCGCTCGGGCGACGGGTATCCCGGGTTCGACAGGTAACGCCGGAAGGAGGCTCGGTCATGACGGGTCGCATCGCCACCGCCGAGATCGACATCGACGCAACGCCGAAGGACGTCTGGAACGCGCTGACGGATCCCCAGCAGATCGAGAAGTACATGTTCGGCTCCCGGGTCGAGAGCGACTGGGTCGAGGGCAGCCCGATCACCTGGAAGGGCGAGTACCAGGGGAAGGCCTATGAGGACAAGGGCGAGATCGTCGAGGTCGACCCCGGGCGCCGCCTGACGTTGACGCACTTCAGCCCGATGAGCGGCGCGGACGACGTGCCCGCGAACTACCACACCCTCGTCTACGAGCTCGAGCGGCACGGCTCGCAGACGCACCTCTCGCTGAGCCAGGACAACAACAAGAGCGACGAGGAGGCCGAGCACTCCCGGGCCAACTGGGAGAAGATGCTCGGCGAGCTGAAGCGGGTCGTCGAAACGAACTAGCGCGCGGCGGCGAGGGTTACGTCGCGATCTCCCAGATGTGCCCTCCCGGATCGCGGAAGCTGGCGGTCCGGATCCCCCACGGCCGGTCCATCGGGCCGTTCAGGAGCTCGACCCCGCGCGCTGCCAGCTCCGAGCACGTCGCATCGACGTCGTCGACCGGGATCGTGAACTGGAAGCGCGAGCCGGCGTCGCGGCCACCGACCTCAGCGGGCTCGATCAGCTCGCGTGCGGCCTCGACCTTCAGCAGGTTGATCATCGTCTCACCGAAGGTGAAGACGGCCGAGTTGTCGTCCTCGTACGAGACGGGAAGACCGAAGGCCTCCCGGTAGAACGTCTTCGCCGCGTCGAGGTCCTCGACGAACAGCGTTACCGCTGCGATGCCCCTCGGCCACGCACCGATGTCCGAATCGTGTCCGGCCACGGAGAAGCTCCTCTCGATCGGTTGTCGATCGCTAGGACGACGCGGGACCGCGGAACTCATCGGTGGTGGCGTCAGATGTCGAGTCGCTGGTCCTCGAGGTCGAGGTCCCGCCCGACCCGGATCCAGACGTCATTGCTGATCGCCCCCGCCCGGCGGAGCTCGACGAGCGCCTCGCGCTCGGCCTCGAGCAGCTCGCGCCGCAGGCGCTGGTAGTCCTGCGAGCGGCTCTCGACTGCGCCGTCGTCCGCGTCGTCGAGGCGGGCGCGGAAGCGCGTCGTCCGGAAGTTGTAGGCGCCGCGGACGCGCTCCGCCGTGTCCTCGCGCACCCAGTCCTCGTCGAGAAGCTCCTCGAGGCGCACCAGCGCCGCCTCCGCCGCGTGGATGCGCGCCTTCGCGTCCTCGCGCTCCTCGAGCCCGTCGTCCTCGAGCCCGAGCCACCGGATGACGAGCGGCAGCGTCAGGCCCTGCCCGACGAGCGTGGCGAGGATGACCATGAACGTCAGGAAGACGACGAGCTCGCGGCCGGGGAACGGGTCGCCGGCGTCGGTCTCGAACGGCAGTGCGAGCGCCGCCGCGAGGGAGACCGCGCCGCGCATCCCGGCCCATGAGAGGAAGACGGCGCCTCGCCAGTCGGACATCCGGCCGACGAACCGCTTCGGTGCGTAATGCACGACGAACACCCACGCGAACCGCAGCAGGATCACGGTCAGGCTCACGAGCGCCGCGTAACCGAGGAGCCGAGGGACGGGGACGTCGTCGAGCGACTCGACGACCACCGGGAGCTGCAGCCCGACGAGGACGAACAGGAGCGCGTTGAGGAGGTACTGCACGATCTCCCAGACGGCGAGCGCCTGGAGCCGGACCTGCGCGCTCGTCAGCTCCGGCGTGTGCCAGCCGAGGTAGACACCGGCCGTCACGGTTGCGAGGACGGCCGAGAGGCCGAGGAGATCGGCCGGGATGAAGGCGAGGTACCCCGTGAGGAGCGAGATCGTGATCTCGGCCGGCGGGTTGTCGAGCCGGCGGCGCACCTGGCGGACGAGCCAGCCGACGCCGAGGCCGAAGGCGACGCCGCCCCCCGCCACGACGATGAACAGGCCGCCCGTGTCCAGCAGCGAGAACGAGCCGGTGAGGACCGCGGCGACCGCGACGCGATAGAGGACGAGGCCGCTGCCGTCATTGACGAGGCTCTCGCCCTCGACGATCGTCACGAGCTTCCGCGGGACCCCGAGGCGGCGCGCGATCGACGTCGCCGCGAGCGGATCGGTCGGGGAGACGATGGCGCCGAGGACGAAGGCGCTCGCCCACGAGAGGCCGCCGATGAACGCGTGCGCGACGACGGCGACCCCCACGGTCGTCATCAGCACCAGCCCGATGGCGAGCAGGCCGATGGGCTTCGCGGCCACGCGGAGATCCCGGAGCGAGGTGAAGAACGCGGCGCCGTAGAGCAGGACCGGCAGCACTCCGAAGAAGACGAGCTCCGGCTGGAGCTCGAACTCGGGCATCTCCGGCACGAGCCCGATCACGAGGCCGCCGAGGACGAGCAGGATCGGGTACGGGATGCGCAGCATCGGCGCGACCGCGAGCAACGCCGCGACGGCGACGAGAAGGACGAGCGCGACGACGCCGATCTGGGGGTCGAGGTGCACGAGCGCATCGTGCCCGACCGACCCGGTCGCTCCGGCCGCTAGGCAGGAGTCGGCCCACGTGCGAGACTCGCGCCGTGCACCGCGTGCGGCGATCCGCGGTCGTGGCGTCCGTCGTGATGGGCGCGTTCATGGTGTCCGTTGCCGCCGCGGCCCGCACGGACGGGTTCCGCGACGACTTCGCGACGCTCGATGCGCAGCGGTGGGTCTCGATCACGCGGCCGTTCGGTCACGGCGCCGTCGACGCCGCCAACGTCGCGGTGACGGGCGGCATGCTCGGCGTCAAGCTGCCGGCCGGCCGGCTCGACGGCGGCGAGGTGCGCACGACGAGCCTCTACCGGTTCGGCGCGTTCCGCGCCCGGATGAAGGTCGCGAACGCGCCGAGCTCGCTCACCGCCTTCTTCCTCTACAAGGCGCCCGACTACGTCTCGGAGCTCGACATCGAGATCTTCAACGACACGACCCGGCGCGTGATGTTCACGACCTACGCCGGGGGCGCGCAGACGAACACCGTCACGAAGCTGCTCCCCTTCGACGCGACCGCGGACTTCCACGCGTATGCGATCGAGTACGACACGTCATCCGTGCGGTTCCTCGTCGACGGGGTGCTGATGCAGAGCTGGTCGAAGGGCGTCACCAGATCGGCGATGTACCTGTACGTGAACGCCTGGTTTCCGTCCTGGCTCGGAGGCGAGCGCCCGGCGACCGATCGCTTCACGCTCGTCGACTGGGTCGAGCAGGCGAGCCGGTAGCGGCGGCCGCCATCCTGCTCAGGGCTTCGCGTACACCGAGACGTGCGACCGGCTGAGGCCCGTGAACGGCTGGCCCTGCCAACCGCCGAAGCGTCCCTCGAGCGAGAGCCCGGCGATACGCGCCATCAGGTCGAGCTCGGCGGGCCAGGCGTAGCGGAACTCGACCGGCGTCGCCCGGACGCCCTGCTCGGAGAAGCGGAAGTGCTGGGAGCTGAACCGCTGCGTGACGACGTCGTAGACGTCGAACGAGAGCCCGCCCGGATCCGCCCGGAACGGGAGGATCGTCTGGCCCGGCAGAAGGCGCTGCAGCTCCGGGACGTGTGTCTCGACGACGAAGCGCCCGCCCGGCTCGAGGTGCGCCGCGGCGTTCTCGAAGCACGCGACCTGCGCATCCTGGGTCACGAGGTTGAAGATCGTGTTGAAGACCAGGTAGACGACCGCGAACTCGCCCGGCACGCGGGTCGTTGCGAAGTCGCCGATCGCAACCTCGATCTCCTCGCCGCCCGGCTTCGCTCGGAGCCGCGCCACCATCGCCTCGGAGTCGTCGATTCCGGCGACCGGGACGCCGCGCGCCGCGAGCGGCAACGCGATGCGGCCGGTGCCGATCGCGAGCTCGAGCGTCCGGCCCGCCCCGGCGAGGCGGGCCAGCACGTCGACGACCGGGCCGATGACGGCCGGGTCGAACATCTCGACGGCGCCGGCGTCGTACGACGCGGCGACGTCCTCGCCGAAGAAGCCCTCGTACCCGCTCGCACCCGGTGCCACCGGCGGGATCGTCGCATTGCCGGGCGCTCGCCGGGAGTGGGGCCAGCCGCACCCCGAAAACACGTGCAGGCCGAAGCGCGCGACAGACAGGGTGGTGCGAGGCTGCAGCCATGTTCCACGCAACCTCAATGAGCCGCCGCGAGCTGGCACATCGCGCGAACCAGGGAATCGACGTGTACCTCGTGTGGTACCCCGACGACGACTCGCTCGCCGTCACCGTCGTCGACGAGAGCGGAGAGTCCTTCGAGCTCGTCGTCGACGCGCACGAGGCGCTCGAGGTCTTCGAGCATCCCTACGCGTACGCCGCGTATCGTGGCCTGCTCGAGCACGCCGGCGTCGCCGTCTAGCGCGTGAGCCCCCGACGGTCCCGGCGGAGCTCGTGACCGTGCCGTCCGGGCCTTCGACCGTCGTCCTCGTCGAAGGAGTCAGCGACCAGCGCGCGGTCGAAGCGCTCGCACGGCGCCTGGGCCGGAGCCTTCCGGAGGAGGGCGTCGCGGTCGTGCCGATGGGCGGCGCGCAGGCGATCGCCGCCTTCCTCGACCGGTACGGCCCACACGGCCTGGACCTGCGGCTCGCCGGCCTCGTCGACGCAGGCGAGGAGGCGGTCTTCGGTCGCGCGCTCGAGCGCGCCGGCCTCGGCACCGACCTCGCGCGCGCCGACATGGAGCGGCTCGGCTTCTACGTGTGCGTCGAGGACCTCGAGGACGAGCTCATTCGCGCCGCCGGTGTGGACGCCGTGGAGGAGGTCATCGCGGCGGAGGGAGAGCTCGAGTCGTTCCGCACGTTCCAGCGGCAGCCGGCGTGGCGCGGACGTCCCGTCGACGAGCAGCTCCGGCGGTTCGTCAAGACGCACAGCGGCCGGAGCATCCGGACCGCCACGCTGCTCGCGGACGCACTCGACCTCGCACGGGTGCCGCGACCGCTCGGCGGGCTGCTCGCGCACGTCTGAGGCATCCCGGCCCCGCCGCCCAGCGTGTCAAGCAGCGCGCGTGAACTCCGCGGTCCAGTTCGTCTCCCACGTCTTGCCGCCGTCCTCGGAGAACGCCTGCTCCCAGTGGGGCGTCTGCGTGTCGACGTTCGTCCACCGGTAGCGGACGCGAACGGGTCGCCCGTCGTGGGTGTCGTCGCACTCGAACGTCCCGACGCCGCCCGAGAACGAGCCGATCACGGGCGGATCCAGCTCGAGCGTCGGCCGGCGGGTCGACGCCCAGTAGATCGCCCACTTGTCGGTCGCGGGATCGTAGAACCTGAAGGTCATGCCGACGAAGCCGCCGTCGTGGTCGGTGCGGAGCTCCTCGACGGTCCCGAGCCCCTCGAGCATCGACTCGGAGACGACCCTCGCCTCGAACTCGTCCCACTCGTCCGATCCGGCCAGCCACGTGCGGAGCCGGCGCTGCCGTGTGTTCCACGCTCCGTGCAGGAAGTCGAAGTCCCTCGCCCCCATCGTGTGCCCTCCCGTCGTCGTGTACCTCCCGACGGTAGAGGCCAAATAGGGCGTTTCCCGCCCGCTATCCGCCCGGCGGCGCTCGGGCGGGGACGGCCGCCGGGCCGGTCGCCCGGCGGCCACCGCGCCAACCTCAGCGGAGTGAGCTGGCCAGCTCCTCGAGGAGGTCCAGCGCGTCCTGCAGGCCCGCCTCCATCCCCGAGTCGATGATCGCGTCCCGCACCTCGCGGCTCGGGCACTGGATCACGAGCGTCCACCTCGTCCGCCCGTCGACCTCCTCCAGGGTGACGGTGTTCACGACCTCGTCGCCGGGGTAGGGCTCGGGCGCTCCCTCGTAGACCTCGGTGGTGACGATCCGCTCGTCGGGGACGAGCTCGCGGTACTCGCCGTGGAACGCAACCTCCTCGCCGGAGTCCGTCACCATCGCGTACCGCCACGTGCCGCCGACACGCAGGTCGATGTCCGCGACGGTCACCGTGCCGCGCTTCGCGTGGAACCAGCGCTTGACCAGGTCGGGCCTCGTGTACGCCTGGTACACGAGGTGCCTCGGCGCGTCGAAGTCCCGCGTGATGACGATCTGCTCGTCCGTCGGGAGCGTCAGCTTCGCCGTCTGGCTATTCGTCACTGCCATGTCCTTCCTCCTCGCTCTTGAGCTCTTGCACCACGGCGTCGAGCTCGTCCAACCGGTCTGCCCAGGCGCGCTCGTAGGCCTTCACCCAATCGTGGATGGGCTTGAGCGCCTGGCCGTTGAGCCGGTACAGCCGTTGCCGTCCGTCTTCGCGCACGTCGACCGCCCCCACTTCGCGGAGCACGCGCAGGTGCTTCGACACCTGCGGCTGGGCCAGCCCGAGCGCGCGAACAAGGTCGTTCACCGGCCGCTCGCCGCCCGCGAGGGCGTCGAGGATCTGCCGCCGGCGGGGCTCTGCCACCGCGTTGAACGCGTCTGCCGTCGTCGCTGCTCGGGCCATGCTCGCATCATATTCCAATATAGGAATATGTCAAGTTCGCGGCCGGTCAGGCTATGAATGTGGGCCTGACCGTCGCGCGACTGCTGATGCGATGGACGTCGTCGTCCGTCGCCGTCGTCGTCGCCGTCGTCGGCCTCGCCAAGGTCGAGTCGCCCACGATCGAGGACGCGGTCGAGGCGATCGGCGCGCCGCTGTCGGCCGTCGGGGTCGCGATCGCCCTGCTCGTCCTGCTCCCGGAGGCGCTCGCCGCCGTGCGGAGCGCGCACCGCGGGCACGTCCAGACGAGCTTCAACCTCGCGCTCGGCTCTGCGATCGCGAGCATCGGGCTCACGATCCCCGCGATCGCGGTCGCGTCGATCTGGCTCGACGGGCCGCTCGTGCTCGGGCTCGGCGCGACGCAGATGGTGCTCCTCGCGATCACGGCGGCGGTCGGCGCGCTCACGGTGCTGCCCGGCCGCGCCACGGTCCAGGAGGGCGGCGTCCACCTCGTGCTCTTCGGCGCCTTCGTCTTCCTCGCGTTCAACCCGTAGATTCGAGCGACGAGATGACCGGCATCGCGATCCGACGACTCGAGACGGTCGGCGACGAGCAGATCGTCGCCCTCGCCGACGTGCTGATCGACGCCATCGACAGCGACGCAGGCGTCAGCTTCCTCCACCCCCTCGAGCCGGTCCGCGCTCAGGCGTTCTGGCGTGACGTCGCCGAGGACGTCGAGGCGGGAAGGCGCGCCCTGCTCGTCGCCGAGGACGAGGACGGCATCGTCGGCACCGTGCAGCTCGTCCTCGAGCAACCCGAGAACCAGCCGCACCGGGCCGACCTCTCGAAGATGCTCGTGCACCGGCGCGCCCGCCGCCGCGGGCTCGGGGCCGCGCTGCTCGAGGCGGCGGAGGAGACGGGGCGCGAGTGCGGCAAGACGCTCCTCGTCCTCGACACGAACACGGGGAGCGACGCCGAGCGCCTGTACGCGCGGATGGGCTGGACGCGGGTCGGCGAGATCCCGGGCTTCTCGATCCAGCCGCGCGGCGGCCTCCGCGCGACGACCGTCTTCTACAAGGTCCTGTAGCTCAGGCCCGCGGCACGACGAGCCCCGTCTCGTACGCGACGACGACCGCTTGCGCCCGGTCGCGGAGGCCGAGCTTCCGGAGCACGTGGCTGACGTGGGTCTTCACGGTCTCGTCGCTCAGGACGAGGCGCTCCGCGATCTCGTGGTTCGACAGGCCCTCGGCGAGGAGGCCGAGGATCTCCTTCTCGCGCGGCGTGAGGGCAGACAGCTCGTCGGGCCGGAGCTCGCGTCGCGGGCGGAGCCGCGCGAACTCGGCGATCAGGCGCCTCGTGATCGTGGGCGCGAGGAGCGCGTCGCCCGCGGCGACGACCCGGACGGCGTCGAAGAGCGCCTCGGCGCGGACGTCCTTGAGCAGGAAGCCGCTGGCGCCCGCCTGCAGCGCCTCGTAGACGTACTCGTCGAGGTCGAACGTCGTGAGGATGAGGATCCGCGGTGCGGGCTCCTCGTCGCCGACGCACAGCTGGCGGGTCGCCTCGATCCCGTCCATCACGGGCATGCGGACGTCCATCAGCACGACGTCCGGCGCGTGCTCGCGGCTGAGTCGGACCGCTTCCGCGCCGTCCGCGGCGGCCGCGACGACGTCGATGTCCGGCTGGGTCGCGAGCAACGCGGAGAAGCCCTCCCGGACGATCTCCTGGTCGTCGGCGACGAGCGCCCGGATCACGACGGCGCACCCGTCGGCAGGGTCACCTCGACGACGAAGCCGCCGCCCTCGGCCGCGCCGCACGAGAACGTGCCGCCGGCGATCGTCGCGCGGTCGCGCATCCCGACGAGGCCGTGGCCCGACGCGAGCTCCCCGTCCCCCGGGCCCGGGCCGTGGTCCCTGACGCGAATGAGGAGCAGGTCGTCGCCGTACGAGAGCTCGACGTCGACGTCGGCCCCGGGCGCATGCCGACGGGCGTTCGTGAGGGCCTCCTGCACGATCCGGTAGGCGGCGAGGTCGGTGCCGGCCGGGAGCGCGAGGACTTTGCCCTGCATGATCAGCCGGATCGTCGCGCCCGCGTCGCGCGCGGTGTCGATGAGCTCGGGGAGCTCGTCGAGGCCCGGCTGGGGCGCGCGGTCGGGCGCGCCGACGACGTCCTCGCGGAGGACGCCGAGCAGGCGGCGGGTCTCGGTGAGCGCGGCCCGCGCGGTCTCGCCGATCGCCTCGAAGCGCCGCCGCGCGTCGGCCGACAGCCTCGGCGACGTCAGCCGCGCCGTCTCGCTCTGCACCGCGATCACGGAGAGATGGTGGGCGACGATGTCGTGGAGCTCGCGCGCGATGCGGGCGCGCTCCTCCATCGCGGTCTGCTCGCGCTCGCTCACCGCCATCGCCTCCTGCGTCGCTCCGAGGGCGGCGAGGATCTCGGTACGGCGCCGCGTCGACTCGCCCACGATCACTGCCGCGGCGACGAGCAGGAACGGCACGACGCTCCCGAGGCGCGCGTGCCCGCTGTCGAACGGCGTGATCGCGTTGAGGAGGAACGGCAGCGTCAGGACGGCGCCGAAGACGAGGCCGCGCTGGACCACGAGGTTCCCGATGCAGTAGAGCGTCACACCGAGGGCGGTGAGCGTCAGCGACGCCTCGGGCGACGCGAGGACGACGAGCACGAAGAACGACGACCACGCCGCGGCGAGGAGCGGGAACCGCGAGACGACGAGGAGCGACGCCACCGCGAAGACGTTCAGGAAGACCGCAAGCGTCGGGTCGCCCTGCGGGCCGAACGGGAACTCCTCGTACCCGTTGGGCGTGTAGAGGCTCGCCTCCGCCGCCGCGACGACGGCGAGGACGAGCGTCAGGGCGATGCGTCCGTCGCGGCCGGCGAACAGGCGCCGGGCGACGACGACCGCGCGCTGGCCGTCTCGGGCGAGCTCCATGCGGGCATTGTCGCCGCGTCCGGCAGGCGCCGCCTCCCGCGCGGATGCGATCTTCCCTCTCCCCCGGGCGGGTGAGGCCCATGCCGTGGGTCACCGTTCCGTGCCGCGCGCAAGACACCGCTCGTGCGCGACGCGCTCCGAGGACGACCGTCGTACCGTCGGGGCCATGACCGCGACGATCGAGACCCACGGGCTCACGAAGCGCTACGGTCGGACGGTCGCCGTCGACGACCTGTCGATCTCCGTGCGTCCGGGCCTGATCACGGGGTTCGTCGGGCCGAACGGCGCGGGCAAGACGACCACGATGCAGCTGGTGCTCGGCCTGGCACGCGCCGACTCCGGCGAGGCGCTCGTCGACGGCCGCCCGTACCGGACGATCCCGCGGCCGCTGACGGCGGTCGGGGCGCTGCTCGACGCAGGGGCGCTCCATCCGAGCCGCTCGGCGCGGAACCACCTCGTCTGGCTCGCCCGAAGCAACGGGATACCACCCGATCGGGCGGACGGGGTGCTCGAGCTCGTCGGACTCTCGGGGGTCCGGGGCCGCAGGGCGAAGGCGCTCTCGCTCGGCATGCGACAGCGCCTCGGCGTCGCCGCGGCGCTCCTCGGCGACCCGCCGATCCTGCTGCTCGACGAGCCGACGATCGGCCTCGACCCGGAGGGGATCCAGTGGATGCGCGAGCTGCTGCGCGCGTTCGCCGCCGAGGGGCGCACCGTGTTCGTGTCCAGCCACCTGATGAGCGAGCTCGAGGGCACCGCCGACCACCTGATCGTGATCGGGCGCGGGCGTCTCCTCGCCGACGTGTCGGTGGCCGAGTTGCTCGCGGATGCGTCGGACGGCTCGGTCGAGCTCCGCACGCCCGATGCGACAGCGGCGATGACCGTCCTCGCGAACGCCGGCGCCACGGTGAGCTCGGACGGGCGGGAGCGCGTCGCGGTCGAGGGCATGCGCGCGGCAGACGTCGCAACGGTGCTCGCGTCCCACGGCGTGCCGCTCGACGGGCTCGAGACGGCCCGCCCGACCCTCGAGGAGGCGTACTTCCGTCTCACGCGCGGCGCGGGCGAGCACACGGGGCGGCCGCTCGCGGCCGCAGAGCGGGGCGACTCGTGACCGCGACCCTCCGTTCGGAGTGGACAAAGCTCCGCACCCAACGCGGGGCGCTCGTCGCGCTCGTGACGACCGCGGTGCTGATGGCCGGGATGACGGCGTGGTTCGCCTCCGAGAGCGAGACGAACGCCCAGTTCGGCGGGGACGACGACGTCGTCCAGATGGGCCTCGCGGGCATCGTCTTCGCACAGCTCGCGGTCGTCGTGGTCGGTGCATCGCTCATCACCGGCGAGTACGCGACGAAGATGCTCCGGACGACCCTGACCGCGACACAGGGACGGCTCCGCGTCCTCGCCGCGAAAGCGCTGATCCTGACCGGCGTGGTACTCCCGCTCGGCGTCGCGAGCTCCGCCGTCTCCTTCGCGATCGCCCAGCCGCTGCTCCACGACGGCGGCTACGTCGCCCCTGCCTACCCACCCGTCTCGCTCACCGACCCCGTCGCGATCCGGGCGATCGTCGGGACGGGCCTCCTGCTCACCGCGTACGCGCTCCTCGCGCTCGGGCTGGGGACGATCCTCCGTCACTCGGGCGCGACGATCGCGACGGCGGCCGGACTGCTGTTCCTCCCGTTCCTGTTCCTGGGCGCCTTCCCCGAGCGGATCGCGATCCGTATCGCGCAGCTCACTCCGCTCGCCGGGATGGCGATCCAGTCGTCGACCGACCGAATGCTCGCTCCTTTCGACGGACGCCTGGGCATGCCGGTCGGCCCGTGGCAGGGACTCGGAGTCGCCTTCGCCTGGTCGCTCGGGGCGCTCGCTTTCGGCTACGCGCTCCTCCGCGCGCGCGACGTCTGACCGGCGGGGCCCGCCTCCTACGAGCCCTCGAGGACAGGCTCGGCCACCGGCTGCTCCTGGGGACGGAGGTCGCGCCCGCGCACCATGAAGATCGAGACGAGGACACCGGCGAACGCGATCACGGCACCCGCCCAGAACGCGTTCACGAACCCGTCCGTCAGCGCCACCGGAACCGCGGTGCCACCCGCGATCTTGTCGTCGCTCGTCGAGAAGGCGATCGTCGAGAGCAGCGCGATGCCGACCGCGCCGCCGATCTGCTGCGACGTGTTGATGAGCCCCGAGGCGAGCCCGGCTTCCTGCGGCTTCGTCCCGGCCAGCGCCGCGATCGTGAGCGGCACGAACGCGAACGGGATCGCGACCCCGAGGACGAGGAAGCCCGGGAAGAGATCCGCCCAGTAGGAGCCGTCGGCGGAGACCTGCGTGAACAGCAGAAGCCCGAGGGTGAGCATGCTCATCCCGAAGATCAGCGCCGGCTTGACGCCGATCCGGTTCACGACCTGCGCGGCGACGTTCGCCCAGATCACCGCCGTGCCCGCCACCGCGAGGTAACCGACGCCCGTCTTCAGGGCCGTCATCCCGAGCACCTGCTGCATGTAGAGCGTGAGCATCAGGAACATCGAGAACATCGCCGTGCCCATGATGAACATTGCGACGTTCGCCGCCGTCAGCGTCTTGAGCCGGAAGATCGAGAACGGGACGAGTGGCTCGGACTCGCGCCGCTCCCAGAGCACGAAGGCCACGAACAGCACGAGCGACGCGGCGAAGACGCCGAGCGTCTTGGCCGACAGCCATTCCCACTGTCGGCCCTGCGTGATCCCGAGCACGAGCAGGACGAGCGACGACGTGATGAGCACCGCGCCGGGCACGTCATGGCTCTGGCCGTGCGCGTCGCGGCTCTCGGTCAGGAGGACAGGGGCGAGCGCGAGCGCCGCGACACCGACCGGCACGTTCACGAAGAAGATCCACTCCCAGGAGAGGAGGTCGGTCAGGATCCCACCCATCAGGACGCCCGCGGCGGCGCCGACGCCGCCGACCGCGCCCCACGCGCCGAGCGCGATGTTGCGGTCGCGCCCTTCGTGGAACGTCGTCGTCAGGATCGAGAGCGCCGACGGCGTGATCGTCGCGGCGCCGAGGCCCTGCAGCGCCCGGGCGGCGATGAGCGCCGTGTCGCTCCAGGCGAGGCCGCAGAGAAGAGAGCCGACGGAGAAGACGACGAGCCCCGCCATGAAGACGCCGCGCCGACCGAGGATGTCGGCCAGGCGCCCGCCGAGCAGGAGGAACCCCCCGAAGACGAGCGAGTAGGCGCTGATCACCCACTGCAGGTTCTCCTCCGAGAAGTGGAGGTCGGCCTGGATCGACGGCAGCGCGACGTTCACGATCGCGATGTCGAGAACGACCATGAACTGCACCACGCAGAGCAGCGCGAGTGCGTACCACCTTCGCACGATCGTGGGCCTGTGCGGGCGTCGTGTCGCTCATGTGCTCTTCTCCTCTCGTGACCTCTCGATGATGACGAACGAGAGGCCCCCGGAACGACATCCGGGAGGCGACGGAGGCCTGAAAGTAGTCAGCGATACCCGGTGGGGTCTGCGGGCAAACCGGCGTCCTGCACCTCCAGCCTCGGCCGTGCGACGGCGATGCGGGCGGGCGCGCGGACGGCGACGACCGCCGCCAGGACGAGCGCGCCGCCGAGGAGCTGCGCCGGCCCGAGCGACTCGCCGAACACGACGAAGGCGAGCGCGACCGTGACGACCGGCTCGAGCGTCGAGAGGATCGACGCCGCCGAGGGTCCGACCCGCCGCAGCCCGGCGAAGAACAGCGCGATTGCGCCGACCGTCGACACCGCGGCGAGGCAGGCGAGCCAGCCGACGCCCGCGAGGCCGACGTCGCCCGGATGGAGGTCGCCCGCAGCGAGCGACGCGATCGTCAGCGTCGTCGCGGCGCCGGTGCAGACGAGCGCGCCGAGCGCCAGCGGGCCGAGGCGCGAGGCGACGCCCTCGGAGCTGAGGATGTACGTGCTGTAGACGACGGCGGCGCCGAGCCCGAGCAACGCGCCGACAGCGTCGACACCGCCGGTCGCCGCGCCCGCGAGGACGAGGACGAGCCCACCCGAGGCGAGGATGAGCGACACGGCGGTGCGTGGCGTTCCCCGTTCCCGGCCGAGCGCGATCGCCGCAACCGTGACGATGACCGGGAACGTGTAGACGAGAAGCCCGAGCAGGGAGGCGTCGATCCGATCGAGCGCGGCAAAGTAGGCCCCCGCCTGCGCCCCGTAGCCGACGGCGCCCAGCGCGAGCGCGATGCCGACGTCGCGCCGGGGCACGGTGCGGAGACCACGCGCCGCGCCGGTCGCGAGGAGCACGAGCCAGAAGAGCATCGCGGCCAGGACGAAGCGGCAGGCGAGGAGCGTCCCGACCGTGGCGCCATCGCCGTACGCGAGCTTGCCGAAGATGCCCATCGCGCCGAAAGCGGCGGCGGAGGCGAGGCAGAGGAAGACTCCGGCGCGAGGCATGCTCCGAGCCTGGCGTATCCAAGCGGTAGCATCAATGCCGATATATGACGATCAATCGGTAGCATTGCTTCCGAATGCTCGACCTCCACCGACTGCGCCTGCTCCGCGAGCTCGGCGAGCGCGGAACGATCGCCGCCGTGGCGGACGCGCTGCAGTACACCCCGTCCGCCGTCTCCCAGCAGCTCGCCGTGCTCGAGCGGGAGGCCGGCGTCCCGCTCCGCGAGCGCGCCGGACGCGGCGTGCGCCTGACGGACGCCGGCCTCGTCCTCGCCGGTCACGCCGCAGGCGCTCCTCGACCGCGTCGAGCTCGCCGAGGCCGACCTCGCTTCGGCGTCCGGGAAGGTCGCGGGGCGGGCGCGGATCGCGTCGTTCCAGTCGGCGGCGTTCCACCTCGTCGTGCCTGCGATGCGATCGCTCGGCCGTGATGCTCCCGACCTGCGGTGCGAGCTCGTCGAGGCGGAGCCGGAGCAGGCGCTGCCCACCCTTCCGCTCGGCGAGGTCGACCTCGTGGTCGGCGACGAGTGGCAGCACCAGCCGCTTCCGCGAACGGACGGCATCGACCGGGAGGACCTGCTCGTCGATCCCGTCTTCCTCGTCCTGCCGTCCCGACACCCCGCGGCGCGGCGACACACGCGCGAGGTGCCGCTGTCCGAGCTCGCCGAAGCACCCTGGACGACGGGCCATCGCGAGACCCGGTCGGGCTGGGAGGAGCTCATCGTCCGCACATGCCGCGAGCTCGGTGGGTTCGAGCCGGACATTCGGCACCGCACGAACGACAGCGTCACGAGCCTCGCCCTCGTCGCCGCGGGCCAGGCCGTCACGATGCTCCCCCGGCTCGTGCGCCCGGACGCCCGGTCCGGCGTAGCGGTGCGCTCGTTCGCGGACGGGGCCGTCCACCGGACGATCTTCGCGGCGACGCGGTCAGCGGACGCGGAGCGACCGTCGATCAAGGCGCTCCTGTCCGCGATCCGCGACGCCGCCGCCGCGCTCCGGCGCTGAGCGCTGTCCTCTCCCCCGGACGCCGTTCGTCTTCCAGGCACCGGTCCACGACGAGAGGATGTGATGACGGGCATGCTGCCGATCGATCGACGCGCGCCGCCTCCCCGGCGGTCGCCGGGCGACGGGAGGCTCAGGAGAGTTTGAGCGGATGAGCGCGGAGAGCTTCGAGGTCAGGCCGATCGGAGTCGTCGAGTCGCCGCTTCGGGACCTCGGCGACGCGCCGAGGCAGGGCGACGAGGGCGCGCCGGACGCGTGGCTCCTCTTCGAGCCGTGCGTGCGCGGAGCCCTCGACGGGCTCGAGCCTGGCGACGAGGTCGTGCTGCTCACGTGGCTCGACCGCGCGAGCCGGGAGGTGCTCCGCGTGCATCCGCGGGGCGATGCATCGCGCCCGGAACAGGGCGTCTTCGCGACGCGCTCCCCCGACCGGCCGAACCCGATCGGCCTGCACCGCGTCTCGATCCTGGCCGTCGATGGGCTGCGCCTACGGGTGAGCGCCCTCGAGGCGATCGACGGCACGCCGATCGTCGACCTCAAGCCGGTCCTCCACCGCGACGTCCGTGAGCGCTGAGGCGAGAGCGTCGCAGGAGGTGTCCTCTCGTGGTCGCGCCGTTCGTCTCGAAGGAGAACCAGGTATCCGACACGAGGAGGACGTCATGAAATACATGCTCCTGATCCAGCACGGGGACACGCCGACGCCCGGAACCGACGCATGGGACGGCATGTCCGCCGAGGAGCAACAGGCGGTCTACGCCGACTATCAGACGCTCAACGAGACACCTGGTGTCACGCAGGGCGTGTGGATGGAAGGACCCGAGACGGCCACGACGGTCCGCGTGCAGGACGGAAGGACGCTCACCACCGACGGGCCGTTCGTCTCGGTCAAGGAGGCGCTCGGCGGATACCTCTTCTTCGAGGCCGACGATCTCGATGCCGCGATCGAGCTGGCCTCGCGGATCCCCGCGGCGCGCCTCGGGGGCGCCATCGAGGTCCGCCCGCTCAAGGGCTAGTGACCGGCCTCGACCAGGTCTTTCGCGACGAGTGGGGACGCGTCCTCGCCGCCCTGATCGGCTTCCTCGGCGACTTCGACCTCGCCGAGGAAGCCGCCCAGGAGGCCTTCGCGATTGCCACGGAGCGGTGGCCGGCGACCGGCGCGCCCGACAATCCGCGCGCCTGGCTCGTGACCACGGCCCGGAACCGGGCGATCGACCGCATCCGGCGCGAGCGCGTGCTCGCCGCCAAGACCCGCCTCCTCGACGTGCCGGAGGCGACGGAGGACGAGGTGGACGACACGACGATCCCGGACGAGCGGCTCGAGCTGATCTTCACCTGCTGTCATCCGTCCCTGGCGCTCGACGCGCAGGTCGCGCTGACGCTCCGGACGCTGGGAGGTCTCACGACCGAGGAGATTGCGCGCGCGTTCCTCGTCCCGGACGAGACGATGGCGAAGCGGCTCGTGCGCGCGAAGACGAAGATCAGAGCCGCGGGGATCCCGTTCCGGGTCCCGCCGCCGCACCTCTTGCCCGACCGCCTTGCCGCCGTGCTCGCGGTCGTCTACCTGATCTTCAACGAGGGGTACGGCGGCCGGGGCGACCTCGCCGCGCAGGCGATCCGGCTCGGCCGCGCGCTCGCCCAGCTGATGCCAGACGAGCCCGAGGTGCACGGCCTCATCGCGCTGATGCTTCTGAACGACGCGCGTCGCGACGCGCGGTTCGCCGACGGCGCGATCGTCCTGCTCCACGAGCAGGACCGCTCGCTCTGGGATCTCGGCCAGATCGCCGAGGGGCGCGCGATCCTCGATCGTGCCGTCGCGCTCGGGGGCCGCGACACGTACGTCCTCCAGGCCGCGATCGCCGCGTTGCACGTCGACGATCCGCAGGACTGGCCGCAGATCGCGGCGCTCTACGGCGAGCTCGCCCGCCGCACCGGCTCGGCGGTCGTCGAGCTGAATCGCGCGGCGGCGATCGCCGAGGCGGGCGACCCGGAAGGCGCGCTGGCGCTCGTCGACCGGCTCGAGCTCGAGCGCTACCACTACCTCCACGCGACGCGCGCCGAGCTCCTGCGCCGGCTCGACCGGCCCGACGACGCGCGGGCCGCCTACAGCCGGGCGCTGGAGCTCGTCCACGCCGACGCCGAGCGACGCTTCCTCGAGCGGCGGCTCGCGGAGCTCCCGCCGAGCTGAGTCAGCGGTCGGTCGACGCCGGCTCGAGCACCGTCGGACGGCCCACCTCGCGCGCCCTTCCGGGTCGCGTCGCGAGGACCGAGCCCGCGAGGACGAGCACGAAGCCGACCGCCATCCCGACGGTGAACGCCTCGTCGAGCACGACGACGCCGAGCACCGCGGCAACGGCCGGGTTCACGTACGTGATCACCGTCGCGCGCACGGGGCCGATCTCCGTGATCAGGGCGAAGAAGACGAGGAACGCGATCGCCGTGCAGACCACCGCGAGCACGACGATCGAGACGAGCGCGTCGAACGACGGTGCGCGTCCCGGCCCGGCCAGCGCGGTGATCGGGAGATAGACGAGCGCGCTGACGCCGAGCGACGCCGCGATCACGCCGAGCGGCGGGAGGTCGGCGAGCCAGCGCTGCAGGATCACGGGGCCGACGGCGTAGCAGACCGCGACGAGCAGGACCTGGACGATCGCGACCGGGCTCGCCCCCTCGATCCCGAGGCCGACGATCGACGCGACGCCCGCCATCCCGAGGACGAGGCCCGCGCCCCGGTCGAGGGTCAGGCGCTCGCGCGGCACCGTCACGAGGGCGATCCCGGTGCCGACGAGCGGCACCGCGGCGATGAGGAGCGCGGTGAGCGAGCTCGAGATGCGCGTCTCGGCCGAACCGAGGAGCACCCAGGGGAGCGCGATCTCGATCCCCGCGAACGCGAGCAGCGGCCGCCAGTGCGCGAGGAGGGGGCGGAGCTCGTTCCGCGCCGCGGCGATCGGCAGCAGGAGCAGCGACGCGATCCCCGTGCGCGCGAGCACGAGCATCGCCGGGCTCACGTCGTCGACCGCGACCTTGATGAGCAGGTATGGGATCCCCCAGATGACGCACATCGCGGCGAACAGGACCCAGCCGCGCCCGGTCATCGAGCCTCGCATCCTCCAACGCTAGGCCAAGCGGACCAGGCTGTGCGATCAGGATCCCTGGTCGACTCGATCAGCAGCCGGAATCGACCCGGGGATGGGCCGTCAGGCTTCTGCGGCGACGCTGTCGTTTGTCTTGAGCGCCTTCGAGAAGAAGTCGAGTGCCTTCTTGGTCTTCGTCTCCTGCTCGCCGCCGAGGTCGAGCCCCTTCTGCGCGAGGAACGCCCGCGACTCGGCGGCGACCTGGAACGCCTCGCTCGGAGCGCACTTCGTCGAGAGCTCGAGGAGGCGCGACCCGTCGGGGTACAGCCACATCTCGCCGACCAGCTTGCGGCCGAACGCCTTCGGCACGAGCTTCAGCTTGAGGACGAAGATGGGGCCGAGGATCGACAGGTCGTCGATCGCGATGCCCTCGGGCGCGTGCGCGGCGTAGAACTCGCGTTGCTCCTTCGAGAAGAGCTTCCGGAGCGGGCGCTGCCCGAACGACGCCTCGCGGACTCCGGTCGGCGCCCCCTTCATCGAGGCGGAGCAGACGAAGCCGCCGGGCATCGCGTCGACCTCGACGCCGAAGCCCGGCGACCGGCGGATGACCTCGGAGAGGTTGGACGGGACGACCGGCCGGAGCTTCACGACCGAGTCGTCGCCCTTCTGCTGGACGCGGCGCGCGCGAAGGACGACGCCCGCCTTGTTCAATGCGAGATCCGGCGTGTCGAAGAAGAACACCTGCCGGATCTGCGCCTCCAGGGGATCGACCTGGAGCCCGGTGACGACTGCGCGCTGGTCCGCCTGCGGCACCGTCAGCTTCAGCTCGACGGTGTCCACGTCCTTGAGCAGCGTGATCAGCTCACCGAGCTGCTCGTCGGACAGCCGCCTGTCGTTCCGGCGCGTCGCCGCCATGCCCACCTCCTCGCCCCGATCGTCGCCAGCGATTCAATCATGACGCACCCGGGCATCGCGCACCGCGGCTATCCGAATGGGCGGCGAGCTACGCTCGACCCGTGCCCGTCTTCGCGGTGACGAACGTCAACGGGCCTGCATGGGATCCGTCGCGAGGGCGCCGGGAGCAGGCCGGCTGGGACGAGCATGCCACCTTCATGGACGCGCTCGTGGACGACGGCTTCGTCGTCCTCGGCGGCCCGATCGGCGACGCCGACCGTGTCCTCCTCGTCGTCGAGGCCGCCGACCCGCAGGAGATCGAGGCGCGTCTTGCCACGGATCCGTGGCATCGGGACGGCATCCTGCGGATCGACTCGATCGAGCCGTGGACGATCTGGCTCGACGGGCGACGCTTCCCGGACTAGGCGTCCTTCCGGACGTAGCTGTAGTGCGCCACGGCCGGAGAGCTGACGAGCTCGACGCACTCGAAGCCGACAGGGCCGCCGTCGAGGTTCTCGAAGAGCCGCTCGCCGGCGCCGAGCAGGAGCGGCACCACGTGGAGCTCCATCTCGTCGACGAGGCCGGCGCGGAGGTACTGCTGCGCCGTGGAGGCGCCGCCGGCGATCGCGACGTCCTTCTCCCCCGCGGCCTCCTTCGCCCGGGCGAGCGCGGCCTCGATCCCGTCGGTGACGAAGTGGAAGGTCGTGCCGCCCTCCATCTCGACCGGCTCCCGGGCGTGATGCGTGAGGACGAACACGGGCGCGTGGTACGGGGGGTCGTCGCCCCACCAGCCGCGCCAGTCCTCGTTACCCCAGTCACCGCGCACCGGGCCGAACATGTTGCGGCCCATGATGTGCGCGCCGATGTTCTCGTTCCACCGGCGCATGCGCTCGTCGTCGAGCCCCGTGTCGCCCCCCTCGTTGCCGCCCATCTGCCGGAACGTCCGCGTCGCGAACACCCACTCGTGCAGGTCCTCGCCATCCTTCCCGAGCGGCTCCTCGCGGGTCTGCTCGGGCCCGGCGGTGTAGCCGTCGAGCGACATCGTCTGCGTGAACCGAACCTTCCCCATGTCTACAGCCTCCTCGAGTTGTGTCGAGGGTTGGACCCCGGCGGGGCGCAGAACTCATCGCACCGGATGCGTGTTGCATCGGCCCGCGGGCCGAAGCATGCTAACGCCCATGGCGCGACCGATCGTCTTCGTCTCCGACTTCGGGCTCGGCAACGAGTGGGTCGGCCTCTGCCACGCCGTCATGAGCGGGATCTCGCCCGAAAGCCCGATCATCGACCTCTCGCATCTCATCCGCCCGCTGGAGGTCGCGTCGGGCGCACTCCTGCTCGCCGACTCGATGCCGTACATCCCCGAAAACGCTGTGGTCCTGGCCGTGGTCGAGCCGAACGTCGGCAAGGACCGCGAGGTCGCGATCGAGACCGCGAGCGGACGCATGCTCGTCGGCCCCGACAACGGGCTCCTGTCGCTCGCCTGGGAGGCGGCCGGCGGCGTGACGGCGGCCGTCGAGATCACTTCGGAGGACGTGATCCGCCCGACCCACGCGGAGTCGTTCCGCGCGCCCGACACGTTCTGCCCCGCGGCCGCGCACCTGGCAGCGGGGATACCGATCGGGCGGCTCGGCGAGGCGCTCGACGGGGGCACGCTCAGTGTCGTGACGCTCGCCGAGCCCGAGGTCGAGCCGGGCAGGATCTCCTGCGAGGTCATCGACTTCAATCGCTTCGGGAACGTCCAGCTGAACGTCCGGCCGGCCGACCTCGCAGCGGCCGGCCTGGACGCCGCGGCGACGCTGCGCGTCGAGGCGGTGTCCGGCGCGGTCGAGGCGAAGCGCGGCAGCACGTACGCCGACTTCGCGGCGGGCGAGTACGGCGTGCTCTTCGACCCCCGCGGGTGGCTGACGATCGTCCGCGGGAACCCCGCGAGCGCACTCGACGGGCTCGGCCTCTCGCTCGCGGCGCCCGTGTGGCTCAGCGGGCCCGACGGCAGCGGCTAGCCCCTCCGGTAGTCGATCCGCCAGGAGAGCGCGAACGACGCGCCCTCGTCGTCACTCCGCTCCCAGCGACGTCGTCGGGACCGGCCACCGGCGGCGAGGATACGCGAGCGCGCTCAGTCCTCGGGCCCGGCGAGCGACCAGGCGATGTCCGGTGGGCGCACGCTCGCGCAACGCGGGTGGCCCTGGTCGTCGGTGAGACCGAGCCGGCAGACGAGGCGCTCGCCGGTCTCGAGCGCGCGCGACACGAGGGCGGGGTCGAGATCGGAGAGGCGGAGCTTGGCGGCCCGGAAGACCTCGAAGGAGTCGTCGTCGGCGAGCTCGCCCCAGACGAGGCCGAGCGAGCGCTCGCCCCTGCGCCCGGCGAGGTGTTGCCCGCGCACGTCGAGCCCGTCCTCGTCGTGCCGCACCGCCGCGTCGAATCGCCACCGTGCAACCGGAGCGTCGCCCGGGACGAGCTCGACGGGGCCGGAGCGAGTCCAGAGCCCGACGTGGACGTTGTCGTACATCTGTCCGCGCAGGCCCGGCCCACAGCTCCGCCCCGGAAGGTCCGATCCATGGATCTCGAACGTGACCGTCTCGCCCTCGGGTGTGCGCGTGCTCGATCGCACCTTCGACCCGGCCGTGCGCGGGACCGACGAGGTGCGCGGCGCCAGGATCGCCTCGACCTCGTCGAACGCGGGCGCGTTGCCCGACGGCCGTCGCGCGCGGCAGAGGTCGAGCGGCGTGCAACCCTCGTCGTCGCGAAGGTCGGGGTCGGCGCCGCGCGCGAGCAGCCGCCCGGCGCTCGCCGGCCGGCCGTTGGTCGCGGCAGTGCGGAGCGGATGCCCGCCCCAGACCGGGTCGACACCGTCGACGGGGACCCCGTCCGCGACGAGCCGGTCGATGACCTCGAGGCGCTGGTGGTCAGTCGCCATGACGAGCGCCCGGATCCGGGCGTCCGGCGCCGCGCCGTCGAGCCAGCCGGTCACGTCGCCCGCGGCGGCGGCGACCTCGATGCTCTCGATGCGCGCGCCGGCGGCGACGAGGACGTCGACGACGTCGGTCATACCGAACACGGCCGCGTGGAGCAGGGCGTTCCCGCCGGGTACGCCGCCCGAGTCGGGCGACGCGGTCGCCTCGATGTCGGCGCCCGCCTCGATCAGGGCGCGCGCAACCCCGGCGTCGCCGTAGCTCGCCGCCGTGATGAGCGGCGTCTCGAGCTCGCCAGGGTCCCCGTCGACGAGAGCGCCGCCGGAGAGCAGCACCTTCACGACCGCCTCGGTTCCCGGCACGTCGCGCCAGGCATCCCGCGACGTGTCGTAGCGGAGCATCGCGACGTACCCGAGCGGCGAGGCCCCCTTCGGGTGGTCGCACCAGTGCTCCATGGTCGCGGTGGCGAGCTCGGGCTCGGCGGCGAGCAGAGCGACGAGCCGGTCGACGTCGCGGTCGTCGAGGATCTGACGGCGGACGACCTCGGTCTTGAGCTTCGCCCAGCTCGCGAAGCCGTACTCGCGGGCGAGCGCCAGCTGGGCCGACGCGAGCGAGACGCGCTCGGAAACGACGTGGACGCGCTCGAGGGCGGCGGCGTTGCCGACGCGGGCGGCGTGGAGCAGGTCCTTCGCCTGGTGGCGCAGCTGCACGAGATCGGGGCGGGCGGGCAGATCAGGCATGACGTCTCCCTTCGAGGGCCACGGGCTCGCGTGCGGGGCCGGAGGAGATCGTCACGATGGTTCGACTCGGCCTGCAGAGGTGGACTCGGTCCTGTCCGCGAACCCGGCGGCGCCCTCTCGCGCCTGTCGACCATGCTAGACCGAGGAGCCGGCGGTCGCCCGTCGAAGGGCGCGCCGATGAACGACCGCTGGTCGACCGGTCGTACGGAGGCGTTCAGCGACGGCGTGTTCGCGATCGCCATCACGCTCCTCGTGCTCGACCTCTCGATTCCCGCGACCGAGTTCCACGACCTGTGGGCGGCGATCGCCGGCGAGTGGCCCGCTTACCTCGCCTACGCCACCAGCTTTCTCACGATCGGCGGCATCTGGCTGACCCACCACGGGATCTTTGCGCGCGTCCAGTTCGTCGACCGGCGGCTGATGACCCTCAACCTGCTGCTGCTCATGGCGGTCTCGTTCCTGCCCTTCCCGACGCGGCTCATCGCCGAGGCGATTCGCAGCGTCGACGCGGAGCGGGCCGCCGCCACGTTCTACGGCCTCTCGCTGCTCGTCATCTCCGTGCTCATGGGAGCGCTCTGGGCGACCGCCGCGCGCGACCGCGACCTCCTCAAGCCGGACGTGAGCCAGGAGGAGGTCGAGACGGTGCTGCGCCGGACGACGCCGAGCATCGGCTTCTACGCGCTCGTGATCCTCCTCGCGCTCGTGCTGCCGCACGTCGCGGCGATCGGCTACCTCGTGATCGCGATCGTCGTCCTGCTCCAGGCGCACGGCGACGAGACGCTCGAGAACGCGGCACCGCAGAGCTGAGCCGCCTACGCCGCCTCGGGGCGTGGCGCATACCGGTGGTGGATCATGAGGACGTTGCCGGCCGGGTCGTCGAACGACGCCATCAGGCAGACGCCGCTGTCGATCGTGTCGCTCGTGAAGGTCACCCCGCGGGACTCGAGCTCGGCCCGCGCCGCGTCGTAGTCCTCGACGTGCAGGGCGATCGGGTTGCGGTTCGGGCTGAAGCCCATGCCGAACGCCTCGGTCGCCATGACGGCGAGGGTCAGGGTGCCGGTCTCGAACTCCGCGCCGGGCATCTGGCCGTACCGGGAGGTGCACGGCAGCCCGAGGACCGTGCCGTAGAACGCGACGGAGGCGTCGAAGTCCTTCGTGGGGACGACGACGAAGTCGACGCCCGTGACGAGCGATGTGGCCATGGACATGGCTCCTTCCGGATTCGTGGACGAGAACAGAGTCTCGCGCGTGAGACGCCGTGGTCGGCCCGACTCGTCTGCGGACATCGCCGTGCCCGGGCCGTGCAGGATGAAGCCCGTGCTCGACGACGTCGTCGACCTGCTCGCCCGCCTCGTCGCGATCGACTCGGTCAACCCCGCCGCTCGTGCCCGGCGGCGCGGGCGAAGCCGAGATCGCCGCCTTCGTCCGGGCGTGGGCGACGGATGCGGGCCTGGCGACCGAGGTCGTCGAGTCGAACCCGGGACGGCCGAGTGTGATCGTCCGCGCGCCCGGACGCGGCGGCGGGCGGACGCTGCTCCTCTGCGGCCACCTCGACACTGTGGGCGTCGAGGGGATGACGGATCCGCACGTTCCGCGCCGCGACGGCGACCGTCTCCATGGACGCGGGGCGTACGACATGAAGGCGGGTCTCGCCGCGGCGCTGCTCGCCTGCCGCGAGGCGGCGTCGCTCGGCCTCGCCGGGGACGTCGTCGTCGCCGCAGTCGCAGACGAGGAGCACGCGAGCGTCGGCGTCCAGGACGTGCTCGAGGTCGTGAGCGCCGACGCCGCAGTCGTCACGGAGCCGACCGAGATGGCGCTGGTGATCGCGCACCGGGGCTTCGTCTGGTCCGAGGTCGAGGTGCATGGGCGAGCGGCGCATGGGTCGCGGCCGCACCTCGGGGTCGACGCGATCGTCAAGACCGGGCCGATCCTGACCGCGCTCGGCGTCCTCGACTCGAGGCTCCACGAGCGGAGCCACGCGCTGCTCGGGCGGCCCTCGGTGCATGCGTCGCTCATCGAGGGCGGCGGCGAGCTCTCGACCTATCCGGCGCGGTGCGTCGTCGGCATCGAGCGCCGCACGCTGCCGGGCGAGAGCGCGCGTGACGTCGAGGCGGAGCTGGAGGATCTCCTCGCGGCATGTCGCGCGGACGACGAAGCCCTCGTCGCGGCGCAGCGGACGCTGCTCGTCCGCGAGCCCTTCGAAATCCCGCGTGACGCCGAGGTCGTCTCGCTCGCCTCCGACGCCGTCGAGGCGACGCTCGGCGCGCCGCCGACGATCGAGGGCGCCAGCTACTGGGCCGACGCCGCGTTCATCGCGGCCGCCGGGATCCCGACCGTCATGTTCGGACCGGGAGGCGCCGGCGCGCACGAGCGCGAGGAATGGGTTGGCCTCTCCGACACGGTGGACGTCACGCGGGTGCTCGTCGAGCTCGCGCGGCTGTTCTGCGCATGAGAGCGCTCGTCAACCGCGATCTGCGCCCGGAGGCGGTCTCGCCGCCGTCGGACGACGCCGCGGCGTTCCATGAGACGCTTCCCGGGTACCGCCCGACCCCTGTCCATCGCCTCGACCGGGTCGCGGTGGAGCTTGGTCTGCACATGGTTGGCGTGAAGGACGAGTCCGACCGCCTCGGCCTGCCGGCCTTCAAGGTGCTCGGCGCCTCCTGGGCCGTGGAGCGTCTGCTCGCGGGGCGGCCGGACGTGCACACGCTGGTCGCCGCCAGTGCGGGGAACCACGGCCGCGCCGTCGCGCGGGTCGCCGCGATGCGCGGCCTTCGCTGCCGCGTGTACCTCCCCGCCCGCTCGCTGGAGGCGCGCCGTGCCGCGATCCGCGGCGAGGGTGCCGAGGTCGTGGTCGTCGACGGGAGCTACGAGGACGCCGTCGCTGCGGCCGCCGCCGACGGGGCGGCCGACGGTGTCGCGGAGATCGCCGACGTCGGCAGCGCGGACACCGCCCGCTGGGTGATCGACGGCTACGCCACGCTTTTCGACGAGGCTCGCGTGCAGGGCGCGTTCGACGTCCTCCTCGTCCCGATCGGAGTCGGCTCGCTCGGTGCGGCGGGCGCCCGGTTCGCGGCGTCGACGCGTGCCGCGATGATCGGCGTCGAGCCGTCCACGGCCGCCTGCCTCACCGCGTCGCTGGCCGCGGGCGCGCCGACGAGCGTTCAGACGCCGGGCACGACGATGGCGGGGCTCGACTGCTCGGAGGTGTCCGCCGCGGCGTGGCCCGTCCTCCGCGACGGCGTCCACGGCACGGTCACCGTCACCGACGCCGAGGTCGCGGCCGCGGTCGCGGAGCTGGCGGACGCCGGGCTCTCGATCGGCGAGTCCGGAGCGGCGCCTCTGGCGGGGCTCCGCGCGCTGATGACCGACAGCGAGTGCGCCCATCTGCGCGCATTCGTCGGGCTCGGCGCCGACAGCCGCGTCCTGCTCGTGGCGACCGAGGGCCCGACCGGCGTCTCGGCCTAGCCCGGCAGCAGCCGGTCGAGCCCGCGCGTCAGCCCCACGAGCCCGGGGACGGCGCGGATCGCCAGGAGCGTCCCCGCGACGTACGGCGCCGGGGTGTCGCCCGCGTCGTGGCGGAGCGTGAGCCGCTCGCCCGTCCCGGCGAAGACGACCTGCGTCGACACGACGAAGCTCGGAAGGCGCACCGAGTGCACCTGCGTTCCCCCGATCGTCGCGCCGCGAGCCTCCGGATTGCCGTGCACCGACCCGGGCGGCACAGGAACGACCGGGCGCCGCACCTCGTCGAGCCGCTCCGCGAGCTCGCGGGCCGTGCCGCTCGGGGCGTCGGGCTTGGTCGCGCTCGCCCAGTCGATCACCTCCCACGCGTCGAGGTGCGCCGCTGCCTCGACGGCGAAGCGGAGGAGCAGCGCCGCCATCACCGAGAAGTTGCCGGCCGCGACCACGCCGACGCCCTGCGCGCGCGCCCGTTCGTCGATCTCCGCGTAGTCCGCAGCCGTGAGCCCGCTCGAGCCGACCACGACGCCGACGCCGCGCTCGATCGCCGCGTGGACGTTCGCCCGGACGGCCGTCGTGTGCGTGTAGTCGACGAGGACGTCCGCGGGCACCGCGTCGAGCGCCTCGACGACGGACGAGAAGCGGTCGGGGTCGGACCGGGAGACGCCGGCGACGAGCTCGAGGTCGTCGGCCTCCTCGACCGCCGCCCCGACGGCGGTCCCCGTCCAACCGGTGATCCCGGCGACGCAGACCCGGATCACGGGTCGCTCAGCTCTGTGACCTGACGTAGTCGATGTAGCCGCGGACGTCCGCCGCCGGCTCGGTGTATGCCTCGCCGAGCGCCTCCTCCATCGCCGTCATGTACTCCTCGGCCCAGGCGGGGAACGGGTAGTCGATCACGCGCAGGAACTCGAGCGACGCGGCGAGGCGGATGTCGGCGATCGACGGCGTGTCGCCGCCGATGAACGTCCGCCCGGAGAGGAAGAAGTCGTGGTAGACCTCGAGCGGCCCGGCGAGCGCCGCCTCGGCGTCCTTCTGCGCCTTGGCCTTCAGCTCGTCGTCGGCCTCGGACGTGCCGACCTCGCCGGCGTACTGGGGGAAGCCGAGGGCCGGATACGTCGCGCGCGTGAGCAGCGGATAGAGGGTGCCGGTGAGGTAGAACATCGCGCTGTCCACCATCGCCCGCTGCCCCGGGTCGGTCGGATAGAAGCGGTCGAGACCGTGCTTGTTGCACAGGTACTGCATGATCGCGCAGCTCTCCCAGAGCGCTCCCCGAGGCAGGCCTTCCTCTTCGAGAAGCGGCGTGAGGGCCGCCGGGTCCTTGGCCATGAACCCGGGCTCCGACTTCTTCCCCCACACGTCGATCTCGTCGAACTCGAGGCCGGCGGCGCGGACGAAGATCCTGGTGGTCAGGTTGTTGACGCTCGGCTTGAGGATGCTCAGCGTGTTCGTGGGCATGTGATCCTCCGGATCAGCGGTAGGGGTCCTTCGGAGCGCGGTCGTCCGAGAGCGAGCCGCGGGAGCGCAGGACGAGGGACTCGATCGCGTCGGTGAGATGGCGCTGGTCGATGTTGTAGTCGCCGCGTTCGACGCGAAGGTGGTGGGCCTCCAGCAGGACGTCGGCGTGGGTGTACCCGACCGGCGGCTCGAACCGGTACGAGGCGAGCTCGATGAGGAGGCCGAGCGGGTCGTCGAAGTAGATCGAGTCCATGAAGCCCCGGTCCTTCACACCCGAGTGGCGGACGCCGCGCTCGTCGAGCCGCTCGACGGCCTGGTCGAAGGTCGCCTTCGACAGCGCGAACGCGAGGTGCTGGACGTTGCCCGGCTCCTTCGAGACGAGGCTCGGGTCGGGCTTCCGGCCCTCGTTCGTGAAGACGGTGATCAGCCGTCCGTCGCCGGGGTCGAAGTAGAGGTGGCTCTCCGCCTCGTTGTCGAGGTTCGGCTGCTCGAACACGAACGGCATCCCGAGCAGGCCCTCCCAGAAGTCGATCGACGTTCGGCGGTCGGCGCCGACGAGCGTGATGTGGTGGACGCCCTGCGTCTGAAGCTTGCGCATCAGCCGGTCCTCATCTCTTCACGAGCGTCGACTTGTACTCGCTGCGCGCCAGGCTGCCCCACGGGACGAGGTCGACACGGGTCTGGACGACGAGCACGTCGCGGAGTCTCGCACGGATCACCTCGGCGAGGGCGTCGTCAGCCGTGGCGCCGTGCGCCAGCTCGACCTGGACGGGCAACGGCGGCTCCTGCTTGACGCCGGGCGACCCGGGCACGACGAGGATGCGCCCGCTGACCCGCGGCGCGAAGCCGGCCACGACCTCCCGCACGGCCGATGGGAAGACGTTGACGCCGCGCACGATCAGCATGTCGTCCGTGCGCCCGAAGCAGCGCACCCGTGGGCTCGTCCGCCCGCAGGCGCACGGACCCGTCCGCACTTCCACGTGGTCGCGTGTGCGGAAGCGGAGGAGCGGCGCGGCGCGGTGACGGAGATGCGTCAGGACCAGCTCGCCGGTTGCGCCGTCGTCGAGCGCGTGGGCGGCGCCCGTCTCGGGATCGATCAGCTCCGCGTGGACGAAGTCGCGCGCCCCGAGGTGCATCCCGTCCTGTTCCTCGCACTCGCCCCAGAGCGAGACGCCGATGTCGCCGATCCCCATCGCCTCGGTGACCCTCGCTCCCCATCCCTCCTCCAGCTTCGCGCGGAACGCGGGCTCACCCCCGCCGGGCTCGCCCGCGACGAGGACGCGCTCGACGCTCGAGCCGCGGAGATCGACGCCGCGCTCCGTCGACCACTCGAGGAGATGCGCCGCGTACGACGGCGTGAGGACCGCGGCCCCCGGGCGGAGGAGCGCGATCGCCTTGACGAGGCGCTCGGTGTTCCCGGTGCCGACCGGCACGTGGCAGAGGCCGATGCGGTCGAACGATGCGAGCGCCGCGCCCGCGACGAACGGCCCCGCGTTGTAGGTCGAGACGATCCGCTGCCCCCGGATGACGCCCGACGCGGCGTAGCTGCGAGCCGAGCCGATGATCCAGTTGTCGAGATCGCCGGCGGTCAGCGGCACGTAGCTCGGCGCCCCCGTCGTACCGCTCGTCGAGTAGATGCGGACGATCTCGCCCGGCTCCGCGCAGAGGTGCGTCCCGACCGGCTGCTCCGCAGTGACGGTCTCGCGGAGCTCGCGCTTCTCCGTGAGCGGTAGCTGCGCGAGCGCGTCCAGGCCTCCGGCCTCGCGCGCCGAGCCGACGCCGGCCGCGGTCAGCTTCGCGCGGTAGAACGTGGAGCGCCCGAAGAGGTAGTCGAGCTGCTCCCGGTACGCGGCGTCGTCGAGCTCGAGCTGCTCGGCCCACGGACGGGCCTCGACCGCCGGCTCGAGCATCAGGGGCCGTCGGTCGGGACGTATTCGATCGCCTCCTCGGCCCGTCCCGCCATGAGGAAGCCGATCGGCTCCTGCTGTTCCTCGGCGAGATGGGCGAGGAGCCCGGCCGTCCGCGCGAGGATCGGGATCGCCTTCACCACCGAGGACGGGAAGCCGAGGTCGAGGAGCACGGCCGCGATCGGAAGCGAGACGTTCATCGTCAGCGGCTTGCCCCACGCATCCCCCACGCCGTCGCGGAACGCCCGCGCCAGGAGGACGTGCTCCGCGCTCACGCCGCGTGCGTCCGCGAGCTCGAGGATGCGCTCGGCGCGCGGGTCGAGCGGCCGGTGGAGCGGGTGGCCGAACCCCGGCACCTTGCCGCCGCCCGCGCGGATACCGCGGGCGACGTCGGCGGCAACCGCCTCGGGACTCCGGCCGCCGGCGACCTGCGCCTGCCCGGCCTCGAGCAGCCGCGCGCACTCCTCCGCCGTGCCGAGCACCACCGGCCCGCAGCCGAGGATCCCCGCCGCGACCGCGCCCTGCAGCGAGCCCGGATCCGCCGCGAAGGTCATCCGCGCGGCGACGTTCGTCGGCATCAGCCCGTGCTCCGCGATCGCGACGAGCAGGAGGTCGAGGAAGTACCGCTGCTCCTCCGTGGGCTCGCGGCCCGTGAGCAGGAGGTGGAAGTACTCGGTGAAGCTCAGCCGGCCCATCAGGTCGCCGGTGAGGTCCCGTCCCCGCACCTCGATCCGGTCCGGGTAGCCCTGGGCGATGTGGCTGACCGGCGCTCCGGCCTTCCCGATCTGCATGCGTTCTCCACCCTCCTTCGCAGCCGCTCTCCACCGGTGATCTTCGCCCAGCACGGTACGCGCCGCGACACGCTCAGCGGAGCGCGTCGGCCGCGGCCCGCCGAAGGATCCGGGCCGTCGGCGCGCGGTACGGCAGCGGGACGGCGCTCGCCGGCGTCCCGGTGAGCCTCGCGTAGACGACGAGCGCGGCGAGCGTCGTCCCGAGGACGCTCGGGTGGAAGCCGTCGGGCCCGTACAGCCGCAGCTTCGGCGACCGTCGCCAGGCCGCGAGCCAGGCGGGGCCGGCGGGGAGCAGTGTCGCGCGCGCGGCGACGGAGGCGGCGCGGTACGACTGGACGACGGCGGAGAACGCATAGGAGCGCTCGGTCTCCGGCCAGACCGTGAGGAGCGCCGGCCGGATCCCGTGCTCACGGGCGAGGTCGGCCCACGTCGTCGCCCACGTCCGCAGGTTCTCCTGGCTCTCGGGCAACGAGGACGGCCCCTGCTGGAGCACCACGACATCCCACGGCCGGGCGAGAAGCACGTCGCGCGCGCCGGTGAAGTTCCAGTGGTCCTCGAGGTTGACGCCGCCGGGCGCGACGGTCGCGTACTCGACCGGCCGGCGGCCGGTACGACGGGCGAGGGCGGCGACGGTCGCCGGGAGGTCGTTCGTCGCGGTGAGGCTGTTCCCGACGAAGAGCACCCGGAGCGGCTCGCGGGGCGCCGGGGCGAGCTCGCCGCTCCGGGCGGCGGCGCCCGACGAAAGGAGCGCACAACCGAGCACGACGGCGACGAGAAGGCGGCACACGACGGCGAGGATAGTGTCCGCGCGATGGGAACGGAGGCCGCCTGGGAGCTCTTCGCGCGGGCCGACTGGGCGGTCGCCCGGGACGCGTTCACGACTGGCGCTCGAGGAGGATCCCGGCGACCCGGATGCGCTCGACGGCCTCGGTCAGTCGCTCTGGTGGCTCGGTCAGCGGGACGAGGCGATGGATCGCCGCCGCGAGGCGTACGCCGAGTACCAGCGCCGCGGCGACGCGCGGCGCGCGGGCATGCTCGCGACCTATCTGGCCGGAGAGCACCGCATCGACGGCCAGCACGCGACCGCCGCCGGCTGGCTGGCGCGCGCCCGCCGCCTGCTCGCCGACACCGGGCCTTGCACGGAGCTCGGCTGGCTCGAGATCGAGGAGGCGAAGAGCGCGGCGGATCCGACCGAATCGGAGCGTCACGCCCATCTCGCGCTCGAAGTGGCCCATGCGATCGGCGATGCCGACGTCGAGTGCATGGCGCTCGCGCAGCTCGGGCGGGCGGTGGTGCGCCAGGGCCGGGTCGAGGAGGGTGTGGGGCACCTCGACGAGGCGATGACCGTGGCACTCGGCGGCGAGACGAGCGACCCGCTCGCCTGCAGCGACGCCTGCTGCACGACGCTCGTCGTCTGCGACAGCCTCGCGGACCTCGATCGCGCCGCGCAGTGGTGCGAGGCGGTGGTCGACTTCGCGGAGCGCCGTCGCTTCACGCCCGTCCAGTCCTGGTGCCGCGGGATCTACGGCGGCGTCCTCGTGCGCGCCGGGGACTGGGAGCGCGCTGACGCCGTCCTCGATGAGGCGCTCCGCCGTCAACCGAACCCGACGAAGAAGGGCGGCCGGGCGCTGCCGCTCGCCGTGCTCGCCGGGCTGCGTCTCCGGCAGGGGCGGTTCGAAGACGCGGCGACCCTGCTCGACGGGCTCGACGACATGGCCGCCGCCGTCCCGCCGCTCGTCGAGCTGTCGATCGAGCGCGGCGACCTCGCCTACGCGACGGCGCTGCTGGACCGTCGACCCGACGCCGACGAGGCCGGGCTCCTCGTCCTCCGCGGAGCGGTGGCGCTCGCGGCGGGCGACCTCGACGGCGCGGCCGCGGCAGCGGAGAGGCTGCGCGTCGTGGCGACCGCGACGGGGCGGGCCGACCTCGACGCCGAGGCGACGTTCCTCGACGGCCGTGCGGCCGCGGCGCGCAACGACATCGCCCCAGCGGCGAGCGCGCTCGAGGACGCCGTCGACCGCTTCTCGGCCTTGCAGCTCCCGCTCGAGGCGGGTCGAGCGCGCCTCGCTCTCGCGCGCGTCCAGGCTGCGGCGGGCTCGCCGCTCGCGCCGTCGACCGCGCGCGCCGCGCGGGACGGCTTCGAGTTGCTCGGCGCCCGTCCGGACGCCGACCGCGCGGCTGCCCTGCTCCGCGAGTTCGGCGTCGCGGGCCGGACGGCGACCCGCGGCGAGCGTGACGAGCTCACGGCGCGGGAGCGCGAGGTGCTCGGTCTCGTCGCGGCGGGGCTGTCGAACGCGGAGATCGCGGAGCGGCTCGTCATCGCCCCGAAGACGGCGGAGCACCACGTCGGACGGGTGCTCGCCAAGCTCGGCGTGCGCAGCCGCGCCGAGGCGGCCGCGCACGCCGTTCGGGAAGGGATCTCCTAGTTGCCCGCAAGGCAGGGATCGCAGGAGCGGATCCCTGCCGCGGCCCCACCTACGGCGGGGCACACCCCTGAAGGCGCCCGCTGTCGCGGGCGCGAAGCCCGCCCAGCCCGGCGGTCACCCTCGGCCGATGCCGTTCCCGGAGAAGCAGCCGTCCGGGTCGTAGCGACGCTTGACCGCGACGAGCCGATCCCAGACGTCGGCCGCATAGGCGTCGCGGACCGACCGGTCGGAGTCGAGCGCGTTGACGTAGACCCCGCCGGTCGCGAAGCCGGCCGTCTCGTCCCAGAGCCGGCGCACCCAGTCGCGCACGGGGTCGACCGGGGGCTCGACGGAGCAGCCGATGATCCAGGTGAGCGCCTTCGCGCCGCGGTGCCCGAACGCCGTCTCCCCGGGAGCGACGCGATCGATCGCGCCGCCGAGCCATGACGTGACGACGTGGGCCTGCGGGGTCGGGACGCTGTCGAACCCTTCTACCACCGCGTCGATGAACGCGTCGCTCACCTCCGGGAGGTAGTGGAGGCGGTCGTAGAACTGCCAGCCGTGCGGCGCCGTCGTATCGAGCATCGACTGGAGGGCGACGTACGGCATCGGCCCGACGAGATCGAGCGCGGGCGGGCACGCCGCCCGGAGCGGGGCGAGGACGGACTCGCCCTCCTCGTGGTCTCCGCACCACGCGACGCCGATGACCGCGACCTTCCGCCCCTGGAGCTCGGGCGGGAAGGGCTCGGCCGGCGGCGCGGTGAGGAGCACGTCGAAGAGCGTGAGCTCCTCGGGGGCGCCTGCGGCCATCAGGTCGCGGCTCGCGCGGAACGCCTCCTTCGCACGCTCCCACGGGTAGACGAGCACTCCCGCGAGCACCATCGGGCCGATGCGGTGCGCCTGGAACTCGAACTGCGTGACGACGCCGAAGTCTCCCCCGCCGCCGCGTAGCGCCCAGAACAGGTCCGGATGCTCGTCGGCGCGCGCCCGGACCTGCGAGCCATCGGCGAGGACGACTTCGACCGCGCGCAGCGAGTCGATCGTGAGCCCGTGAGCGCGCATGAGCCAACCGATCCCCCCGCCCAGCGTCAGCCCGCCGACTCCGGTGTGCGAGACCTGGCCGGCCGGGACGGCGAGTCCGTGCTCCTGGGTCGCCGCATCGAGCTCGCCGAGGAGCGCGCCGCCGCCTACCCGGACGGTCGCCGTGTCGTGATCGACCTCGACGTGGTTCAGCGCCCGCAGGTCGATGCAGAGCGCGCCGTCACGGACCGACCGGCCCGAGACGGAGTGCGCGCCGGCCCGGACCGTGAACGGGAGCCCATCGGCCCGTGCGAAGCGGATCGCGGCCGCCACGTCCTCGGCGTCGGTCGCGAACGCGACCGCAGCCGGGAATCGGTCGATCGCGCCGTTCCAGCCCATCCGGGCGCCCTCGTACTCGGTGTCCGTGGACTCGACGATCCGACCGACGAAGCCGCCCGCCCGCAGGCCGGCGGCGATGGAGAGGTGCTGTGTGGTTGTCATGCCGCCACGATCGCGCGGGGCGACCACGGGGGCATCGGGGGTCTCCCCCATTCACGACCCCCACCTTTCGGGGCTCAGGCGGCCGGTACATCGAGACGGCCACGCCGTTCTCGAACACGGTCGTGTCCACGAGGCTCAGGATGGTCTTCGTCTCGAGGTGGTCCGGGGTGACGATCAGCTTCCGCATCAACGGGCTCCTTGGTGGACGGCTACGGTCGGGTGTCTCGGAGGGTTGGACTGCAGAGCGGCGCCGATCTCATTGGCGCGCCCAGACGAGGTGACGATGCACGAGAAGGTCGACCTGACGGCGAAGCTCGCGACGTTCGACGAGCACTTCGCGCCGCGGATCGTCGGGCAGCTCAACGACTACAAGCTCCAGCTCGTCAAGGTGAAGGGCGAGTTCGTCTGGCACACCCATCCCGACACGGACGACTTCTTCCTCGTCCTCGCGGGGCGACTGACGATTCAGCTGCGAGATCGTGACGTGGAGCTCGGCCCGGGCGAGCTGTTCGTCGTGCCGCGCGGCGTCGAGCACTGCCCGAAGGCGGACGAAGAGGCGCACGTCCTGCTGATCGAGCCGCTCGGAACGCCGAACACGGGCGATGTCGGCGGTGAGCGGACGGCGCCGGAGGTCCTGACCTGAGAGCTCACTCGACGTAGGGCGGCAGCGCGAGCGCCCGCTCGAAGGCCGCGCGGTAATCACGACGGTCGTGGGCGGGTGCGCGTCGAGCCGCTCCCAGACGTCCGTCGCGTCGGCCGGCGGGGCGAGCGGATCGAGGACGATGACCTCGCCGCCGCTCTCGACGCACGTCGAGGTCACCTCCTCCGACCACGCGAGCCCGGGCTCCAGTCGGGGTGGCCGGTGCTCCAGATCCAGAGGCCGGGCGCGACATCGCGGAGGCTCGTCACGACGGCATTCTGCCGCCTGTCACCGCGCCGGCGGTCGAGCGAGGGCGTCGGCGACGTCGGCGAGCCGGGGCAGCGTCTCCCAGTCACCTGTCCCCTCGAGCGCGTGCGCGGCGAGCACGTTGCCCGCGTGCGCGCACGCGCCCGGCTCCCAGCCCTCGAGCAGCCCGTAGGCGAACCCCGCCGCGAACGCGTCCCCGGCACCGATCTCGTCGACGATCGACACCTCGCGCGCGCACGGGACCCGGACGCCGTCGACGATCGCACCGCGCGCGCCGACGCGGAGGACGACGCGCGTCGGGATCTCCTCGTCGCCCCACAGGCGTGTGGCCTCGTCCTCGCCGGTCAGGTACCAGTCGACGTACGGGAGCACGTCACGCTGCCGTTCAGCCGCCGCGGCGGCCGTGTCGGGAAGTGCGGGGCGGAAGTTCGGGTCGAACAGGACCGTGGCGCCCGCCTCCTTCGCGCGTCGGGCGAGGTCGACGACGAGGGCGCGGCCCGACTCCGAGATCGCCATCGTGATCCCGGTGAGGTGGACGAGGCGGACCCCGTCGAGCGCCTCTTCGGGCACGTCGATGGGGCTGAGGCGGGATGCCGCCGAGCCCGCGCGGTAGTACGCGACGCCCCGCTCCTCCCCCGAGCGCCACTTCACGAAGAGCCCGGTGCGCGCGTCGTCGCGCACGACGTGGCGCACGTCGACGCCCTCCGCGCGGAGGCCGTGCTCGATCATGTCGCCGAAAACGTCGCGTCCGAGTCGCGAGACCCAGGCCACCGGGACGCCGAGCCGCGCGAGCGCGACGGCGAAGTTCGACTCCGCCCCCGCGAAGCGGAGGGTGAACGCCGTTCCGGGCTCGGGCACGCCCACGCCGTGCGGGTCGAGCAGCGCCATCGTCTCGCCGACGGTCAGGACGGGAGGGCGTGTCACCGCGCCAGCCAGCCTCCGTCGACGGGCAGGACGATGCCGTGGACGTAGTCCGAGGCGGCCGACGCGAGGACGATCGCCCCCGCGAGGTCGGCCGGCTCGCCCCAGCGACCGGCGGGAGGGCGGGCGAGGATCTCGGCGTTCCGCTCGGGGGACGCGGCTTCCCGCTCCCCCGCATTGGCCAGGTCGGCGCGGACCGCAACGCCGCCAAGCTCGCGCGCCGCGTCATCCACCTGCTCGAAGCGCCCCAGCAGCACCACCGTCGCGCCCGCCTCGACGAGCGCCTCGGCCATCCCACGCCCGAGACCGCGTCCTCCGCCGGTCACGAGCGCACGACGTCCGGTGAGGTCGAACAGGTCGGGCGCCACGCCGCGGACGGTAGTCGACTATGGGCAGGCGGCCCGGGCGGTCGCGAAAATCCGGTCGGTCGCGCCGGCCTGACGAGGCCGTTTCGCCTCACCAGCGGTCGTATGCGAACATGTGTTCGTGTCGATCCTGCACGCCGACCTGGACTCCTTCTACGCGTCGGTCGAGCAGCGGGACGACCCGCGCCTCAGGGGGAAGCCGGTCATCGTCGGCGGTGGCGTAGTACTCGCCGCGAGCTACGAGGCGAAGGCGTTCGGGATCCGGACCGCGATGGGCGAGCGACGCGCCCGGCGGCTCTGCCCGCACGCGGTCGTCGTCCCGCCCCGGTTCCGCGCGTACGTCGACGCCAGCAAGGCTGTGTTCCGCGTCTTCGACGACCTCTGCCCCGTCGTCGAAGGGATCTCGATCGACGAGGCGTTCCTCGACGTCCGCGGCCTCGAGCGGATCTGGGGAACGCCCGACGAGATCGCCGTCCGCGTTCGTCGGACCGTCCTCGAAGAGGTCGGTCTGCCGATCACGGTCGGCGTGGCGCGCACCAAGTTCCTTGCGAAGGTGGCGAGCGCTGTCGCGAAGCCGGACGGCCTCCTCGTCGTTCCCACCGACGCAGAGCTCGAGTTCCTCCATCCGCTTCCGGTCGAGCGCCTCTGGGGCGTCGGGCCGGTCACGGCCGAGAAGCTCCGCCGCCGCGGGATCACGACGGTCGGCCAGGTCGCAGGCATCCCCGAGGCGGCCCTCGTCTGGATGCTCGGCCGCGCGTCGGGCCGGCAGCTGCATGCGCTCGCCCACAACCGCGATCCACGGCCGGTCGTCCGGCGGCGCCGACGGCGCTCGATCGGATCGCAGTGCGCGCTCGGCCGCGGCGAGCGCCCGCCGGAGGAGATCGACGCGATCGTCGTCGCCCTCGTCGACGGCGTCGCCCGTCGGCTGCGCCGGGCGAACCGGGTCGGCCGCACCGTCGTGCTGCGACTGCGGTTCGACGACTTCACCCGGGCCACACGGTCGCGAACGTTGCGGCGCCCGACGGCGCACACCGGGACGATCCTCGCCGCGATGCAGGACCTCGTCAACGCGGCCCGGCCGTTGATCGCGGAGCGCGGCCTGACGCTCATCGGCGTCACCGTCGCGAACCTCGACGACGACGTGCCGCTGCAGCTGGTGCTCCCCTTCGACCACGCGGACATGGCGCTCGACCGCGCCCTCGACGAGGTGCGCGAGCGATTCGGCCGCAGGTCCGTGACGCGCGCCGTCGTGCTCGGCATCCACTCGCGCCGCTGGTCGATCGACTTCGAGGAGCTCGCGGACGATCCATGAGCCCGGCGCGCGGGGCGGCGAGATGCCGCTCCCGCGCACCGGAATGCGCTACATCGAGGCGCCGGGGTCGTTCTGCCAGAGACCGAAGTCGTTGCCCGACGGGTCGCTGCAGTAGGCGAACCAGCCCATGCCGGGCACCGGCATCGCGTCGCCCGCGTCGCCGCCGAGCTCGCGCACGCGCGCGGCGCCGGCCTTGATGTCCTCGACGTCGAAGTAGACGCGCATCCCCTTCGCCGAGCCGTCGTCCTTGAAGAGCGCACCGCCGGTGCTCTCGCTGAACTGGGTCATGAGGTACTCGTTCGGCGAGCCCTCGAACGCCTGGAACTGCCACCCGAACAGCGAGCCCCAGAAATCCTGGGCCTTCGCCGTGTCACCCGCGGGAATCTCCACGTGGACGGGCTTTCCTGCCATGTCGCTCTCCTTCCGTTCGTCGTCACCCTACGCCCGTATGACGAACGGCGACCGTCGCGATCGACAGGCGCCGCGCGATACTTCGTCCGTGCTGGGAAGCCTCCTCGCCTTCGTCGCCGTCTCGGCCGTCGTCATCTGCACGCCCGGCCAGGACACGGCGCTCACGATCCGGAACACGCTCTCGGGCGGACGCAGGTGCGGCGTCGCGACGGCCGGCGGCGTCGCGCTCGGGCTTTCCATCTGGACCGTCGCCGCGAGTGTCGGCGTCGTCGCGCTGCTCAGCGCCTCCGAGCCGGCGTTCCGGACGCTTCGGCTCGCCGGCGCCGCGTACCTCGTGTTCCTGGGCGGGCAGTCGCTCGTCGCGGCGGCCCGCGGGCGGGCGCCCAGGACGCCGCGCAGCGGAGCGCCGACGACGCCGCGACGAGCCCTGCGCCAGGGGGTCGTCAGCAACCTCGGAAACCCGAAAATCGCGCTGTTCTTCGCGAGCCTGCTCCCGCAGTTCGCCCCGCAGGGGCACGGGACGTTCGCGGCCTTTCTCACCCTCGGCTTCCTCTTCAGCACGATGACGCTCGCGTGGCTCTCGCTCTACGCCGTCGTCGTGCACCGGCTCCGCGAGCTGCTCGGCGGCGCCGTGCGCCGGATCCTCGACGCCGCGACGGGCGTCGTCCTCGTCGCGCTCGGCATCCGCGTCGCGAGCGACGCCGTTCGCTAGATGAACCCTGCACGCGTCGCCTGCGCGGCGGCCGCGGCGCGGGACGACTGACCGAGCTTCCGCAGGATGTTCGCAACGTGCCGGTGCACGGTGTGCTCGCTGAGGACGAGCGACGAGGCGATCTCGCGGTTCGAGTGACCGGAAGCCACGAGCCTGAGCACGTCCGTCTCACGCCGCGAGAGCGGTGAGTCCCCGTTCGCCTCCGCGGGACCCGCGTCGTCGAGGAAGCCCGCCAGAGCGCGCTGGAGATCGCGCTGGTCGTCGACATGCGGAAGATGCGAGTCGCCCGCGAGCGTCACGAAGCGCGCGTTCGGCAGAAGCGACGCGAGCTCGCGACCGTGCCCGATCGGCACGGTGCGGTCGCCCCGCCGGTGCAGCACCAGCGCCGGCATCGTCAGCCCCGGGAGGAGCGCCCGGGAGTCGGACGTCAGGTCGAGCTCGAGATAGGCGGCGGCGATGTCCGCCTCGGCCGAATGACGCTGGTAGCGCGAGAGCGCGGCGATCTCGTCGCCGCTCCCGTGCGGCATCAGCAGCCCGGCCAGCATCTGCGCCGCGAGGTGCCAGTTCGTGCGGACGAAGTCGACGAGCGACCGTCGCGTCGCCTCGGGGATGTCCTTGCGGGCGACGTAGCCGCCGAAGAAGACGACCTTGCGAACGCGCTGCGGGGCGGTGCTGGCGTACCCCGCGGACGCGAGCCCGGCGCAGGAGCACGCGAACAGCGTCACCGGCTCGTCCGTGCTCGCCTCGACGACCGCCGCGAGCATCCGCGTCTCCGACTCGAGCGTCGGCCGACGGTCGAGCGCACGGTCGGAGAGCCCTGCGCCGAGCCGGTCGTACCGGACCACGCGGTGCGTCCGGGCGAGGTCCTCGAAGAGCACCCGCGCCCGCGAGTCGTCCCATTCCTCCTCGAGGTGCGTGACCCACCTGCCGCCGAAGACGAGCGGAGGCCCGTCGCCGACGGTCGCGTACGCGATGCGGCGCCCGTCCAGCTCGGTGAACTGGATCGCCTGCTCCATCACCCGGTCAGTGTGATGGCCGGATCGGGCCATGTCAACAGGATGGCCCGATACGGGGAAGCGGTGGCATGCACCGCGGTCGATGATCCCGTCATGCAATCCCGCTACGTCGACGGCATCACCATCCGCGTGCTTCGAGACGGCGACACGGACACCGTGTCGACGCTGTTCGAGCGCCTTGGCTCTCGCTCGCGCGAGCGGCGATTCTGCGGTGCGAAGCCGCGCCTCGGCGAAGCCGAGCTCGCGCGGCTCGCGCGGGTCGACGCGCATCACCACGTGCTCGTCGGCTACGCAGCGGGCGACCCTCGGCCGGTCGGGATTGCCCGCCTCGTCCGCGACGGAACCGCGGCGGAGATCGCCTTCGAAGTCGCCGACGAGTACCAGGGGTGCGGTGTCGGCTCCGTGCTCGCCCGCGAGCTCGCCGCCGACGCGCGCGCCGCCGGGATCACGACGTTCGTCGCGACGGTGTGCGGCGACAACCCACGCCTCGTCTCGCTGCTCACGCGGATGGCCGAGTCGCTCCACGTGCGCTGGCGGGGCGGTGAGCGAGAGATCGTCGTCGGCCTCGGCTCGTAGCGCCCTGCCAGACCCAACGAAGCCCGATACGTAAGCCCGGCGGCCCCGCCGGCACTCACTCCTCGACACCGAGATGAGGAGAGGCCAAATGCCCTGGGGGTTTCGCTGGATCAACGAGCTGCCGATCGGGTTCTTCCCGGTCGCGCCCGTCGCGAACGGCCCCATGGACGGCGAGGTGATCGTCCGGTGAACCGCCTCGACGGGGTCGAGCGCGACGCGGTCGTGGTCACCTGCGCGATCAGCGCCGGGATCCACGCCGCGCTGACGCCCGACCATCTTTCCGAGGGAGCGGGAGCAGGGCTCGGCTTCCTCGGGGCGGCGGTGCTCCTCGCAGCGCTCGCGGTGGTGCTGACCACGCGACCGCAGAGCACGGCCGCTCTCGCCACCGCGGGCGTCGTGCTGACCGGCCTGATCGCGAGCTACGCGCTCGCGATCACCACCGGCCTGCCGGTGCTCCACCCCGAGCCCGAGTCGCTCGACCGCCTCGCCCTCGTGACGAAGGCCGTCGAGGCCGTCGGCCTGCTCGCCGCCGCCCACCTCGTTCGACGATCCCGCCCCGGGCTCACGCCGAGCCCACGACCGAGAGGACTCCTCACGTGAAGACGCACGCGTACCGCCCGATCCCCCTGGCGCTGACGACGCTGATCGCAGTGTTCGCCGCGCTGGTGGCGCTGGCCGTCTCCGGCGGCCACGACGCCTCGGCGCACGGCGACGCAACGCACCAGATGAGCTCGCCGATGAGCTCCACCACGTCTACCATCGTCTCGGCGAAGCAACTCGCCCTCCGACTCGAGATGCGACGCCTCTGGCACGAGCACACGGAGTGGACGCGACTCGCGATCGTCAGCCTGACGACCGACGCCCCCGACACCCAGGCCACGGTCGCGCGGCTGCTCCGGAACCAGAGCGACATCGGCAACGCGATCAAGCCGTTCTACGGCGCCGCCGCGGGAAACCAGCTGACGACACTCCTGCGTGAGCACATCGCGATCGCCGCCGACCTGATCGCCGCCGCGAGGAAGGGCGACGAGGCGGGGACCGTCGCGCAACAGAAACGCTGGAACGACAACGCCGACCGCATCGCGGCGCTCCTCTCGAGCGCGAACAGGCGCTCCTGGAAGCCCGTAGAGACGAAGGCGATGATGCGCGCCCATCTTCTCCTGACGACCGACGAGGTCGTTGCCCGCCTCCAGGGACGCTGGGCGGACGACGTCCGGATCTACGACCGCGTCGAGAGGCAGATCCGGAACATGGCCGACATGCTCTCGGACGGCCTCGTCGCGCAGTTCCCGGCTCGCTTCAGCTAGCCGACACGCGCCGGCACCCGTGCCACCCGCCCCGGGGCGACCGCAATCGCCTCGGGGCGACGCGCACGAGAGGGGTAAGAGATTCCCCCGGTCCTGCAGCTAATGGGTATGCGGACGGAAATGCAGAGCGAGCGGGGCCCCGACGAGACCGTCTCGTGGCGGCGAGAGCGCCTCGTCCGGGCCGGCTTCCACCTGCCGCTGGCCACAGGCCTGGCGAGGGATCCGCGTTACGACCTGCACGCGCTGATCGAGCTCACGGCGAGGGGTTGTCCTCCCGAGCTCGCCGTCCGCATCATGGCTCCGCTCGAGCTCGGGGACGCGGCGTGAGCGCGGTTACTGTTCCCCTCACGAAACCCGTCGACGACATGGAGCAGCACGTCCCGCCCTCGCTCGGGGTGGCTCACCTCGACGAGGAGTCGCAGGCCTGGCTCCGCGACCTTCGCTCCGACGGCTCGACCCGGGACGAAGCCATCGTGCGGCTCCACGCGCTCCTGCTCCGGGCCGCGCGCTTCGAGATCGCGCGCCGACGCCCGACGCTGCCGCACCTCAGGGGCGCCGACCTCGACGACATCGCCTTTCAGGCGGCCGACGACGCGCTGATGAGCGTGTTGCGTCGGCTCGACGACTTCCGGGGCGCGAGCCGGTTCACGACCTGGGTCTACAAGTTCGGCCTGCTCGAGGCGGCGGTCAAGCTTCGCAAGCGGGCGTGGCAGGGGCGGGAGACCCCACTCGAGCCGGAGACCTGGGATCTCTTCGCGAGCGCCGGGCTCGAGCCGCATGCCGAGGCGGAGCAGAACGAGCTCCTCCGGGAGGTCCAGCAGGCGATCGGCGACGTCCTCACACCGCACCAGCGGCGCGTCCTGCTCGCGCTCGCGGTCGAGGGCGTGCCGATCGACGTCCTCGCGGACCACCTCGAGACGACCCGCGGCGCCCTCTACAAGACCCTGCACGACGCACGGCGCAAGCTGCGCCGACACCTCGAGGAGTGCGGCTACGCGCTCGACGACCTGGAGGATCACTGATGGAACGACACGACGCGGAGCAGTTGCTCGGCCGGCTTCTCGGCCCGGCCGGCCCCGAGGTCGGCTGCGAGACCTGCTTCGAGGAGCTCGACCGCTACGTGGAGCTCGAGCTCGCCGGCGCCGACCCGGATGCCGCGATCCCCGGCCTGCGGGCGCACCTCGACGGCTGCCCCGCCTGCCGCGAGGAGCACGAGAGCCTGCGCGCCCTCGTCGCGGACGGGTAGCCGGCGCCGGCTACGCCGGGACGTAGGTGTTGACGACGATCCCACTCCGGAACCGGGTGGAGTCGACGAGCTCGAGGTGCGTCGTGTCGATGCCTTCGATGAGCCGCTTACCGCCGCCCGCGAGCACGGGGAACACCCAGAAGTGGAACTCGTCGACGAGCTTGTTCTCGAGCAGCGCCCGGTCGAGCTCACCGGTCCCGTACTTGAGCAGGTCGCCGCCGTCCTCCTGCTTCAGGGCCGCGACCGCCTCGGCGGCGTCGCCGTCGAGGACGGTCGCGTTCCACGTCGTCTCGCGGAGCGTTCGCGACGCGACGTACTTCGGCATCTCGTTGATGCGGTCGGTGTACGCACCGCCGCTCCGGGCCGGCCACGCCTCGGCGAACACCTCGTACGTCGCGCGGCCGAGCAGGAGCGCGTCCGCGGCGAGGAGCAGCTTGGTCGCGTAGTCGGTGTGCTCCTCGTCCCAGTAGGGCGGGCTCCACGTCTGCGGCTCCGAGATCGAGCCGTCGAGGGTCACGAACGTCGATTCCACGAGCTTTCTCACCGGTCTCTCCCTTCGCTCAGGCGCCCTCGGCCGCAGGCTCGCGCACGGGCTCGCCGTGCGCGTGCGGCGCCGCTGCGGTCTCGGGCCGGAGGAGCAGCGCCGCCACCACCGCGGACGCGATCACGAACACGACTCCGACGATGTACGCCACGTGGTAGCCGCCGTTCAGCGCCTCGATCGCGCTCTCGCCCGACGCCTCGAGGCTGTCCGTCCGCGACGCGGCGAGGCTGGCGAGGACTGCGAGCCCGAGTGCGCCGCCCATCATGAACGCCGTGTTGACGACACCGGAGGCGAGGCCCGCCTCGGTCGGCGCGACACCGCTCATCGCGGCCAGCAGGATCGGGTTGAAGCCGATCCCGGCCCCCAGGCCGACGGCGAGCGTCGCCGGGAGCACGTCGACGAGGAAGTTGCCGTCGACCGGCGTGCGGACGAGAAGCAGCAGGCCGATCGCCATGAGCGAGAGACCGGCGATGAGGGGCGGCTTGATCCCGAAGCGCATCACGAGCCGGTCGGAAAGGAGCAGCGAGGAGCCGCCCCAGACCACCATCGACGGCAGGTACGCGAGGCCGACCTCGAGCGGCGTGTACTCGAGCACCTCCTGCAGGTACAGCGCCGACATGAAGAAGTACGCGAACATGCCGGCCGCCATCAGGACGCCGACGACGTTCGCCGTCGAGACGTTGCGGTTCCGGAAGATGCCGAGCGGCATGAGCGGCGACGACATGCGCGACTCGAGCACGAGGAACACGACGAGCAGCACGGCCGAGACACCCAGCAGGCCGAGCGTCTGAAGCGACGTCCAGCCCTCCTCGTTGCCGTTGACGATCGCGTACACCGCCAGCATCAGCGCGGCGGTCACGGTGAGCGCGCCGGCGATGTCGACCCGACCGGTCGCGTGCCCGCGGCCGCCCGGGAGCAGCACGAGCGTCAGCGCGAAGACGGCCGCTCCGACCGGGAGGTTGACGAGGAAGATCCAGTGCCAGGAGAGAAGGTCGGTGATGACGCCGCCGAGCAGGACGCCGGCGGTGCCGCCGCCCGAGAGGACGAAGCCGAAGACGCCCATCGCCTTCGCGCGCTCGGCGGGCTCGACGAAGAGGGTCATGATCAGCGACAGCGCGACCGCGGAGACGACGGCGCCGCCGACCCCCTGGACCGCCCGCGCCGCGACGAGCTGCTCCTGCGAGGTCGAGAGCCCGCACGCGAGCGACGCCAGCGTGAAGAGCGTGATCCCGCTGAGGAACAGGCGCCGGTGGCCGAACAGGTCACCGAGGCGACCGCCGAGGAGCAGGAAGCCCCCGAATGTGAGCAGGTAGGCGTTCACGACCCACGCGAGCGACTCCTGCGAGAAGCCGAGGTCGTCGCGGATCGACGGGAGCGCGACGTTCACGATCGTCCCGTCGAGGACGATCATCAGGTCGCCGAGGCAGAGGACGAGGAGTGCGAGCCAACGGGTGCGGGTGTCGGTGATGGTCATCGAGGAGTCCTTTCGGTGCCTTCGCAGTCGGTTCGTCGCTTGGACGTCACGAGCCGCCGGAACTCATCGGTGGCGGGCCTGCTTCCAGGCTGCAGGCGGCGAAACGCGCTCCGCAGTGGGGTCGACAGCCCTCCGATGGTGCGGTTGACCGAACCACGGCCGATGAATCCGGCGCTCCGGCGCCGTCTATCCGTCGATGTCACTCACCGAACCGCGGACGATCACGTTCGCCATCTGGGGCCCGATCCGGAGGGAGGACCTCCCCGGGCTCTGCGCTCGCGTGTGCGCGCTGCTCGACCGGAGCGCCGCTCGGCTTGCGCTCTGCGACGTGCGCGGGATCGACCCGGACGCGGTGACGGTCGACGCTCTGGCGCGCCTGCAGCTCGGGGCGAAGCGCCGGGGCTGCACCGTCCGGCTCCGGCACGCGTCGGACGACCTCCGCGGGCTCGTCGCGTTCATGGGCCTCACGGCGGTCCTGCCGGAGTAGCGGGGCGCTCCGGGCTCAGGCGTCGATCCGCGGCGGCAGCCCGAAGAGCGGGAACAGCGTCTCGGTCTCGAGGAAGAACGTCAGCTCGGCGATCTTCCCGTCGGCGATCTCGACGACCTGGAGCGCCCACGGCTCGTAGCCGCCGCCCTCGGCCGGCTTGTACTGCCCGAACGCGGGCGAGCCGTTGGCCGCGACGGTGGGGATCACGCGCGAGCCCGCGCACCCGATGCCCGGGCCGAACCACCAGCTGAAGATGTCGTCCCGTCCCGAGAGCCAGAGGTCGTACGGCGGCATCGACTGCGTCGCGTCCTCCTGGATGAGAGACGTGAGCGCGTCGATGTCGTACCGCTGGAACGCGTCGACGTACCGGCTCAGGAGCTCGCGATCCGACTCCTCGAGCGCGTCGACCGGGCGGCCGCCGTCGAGATCCCGGTCGGCGAGCGTCGCGCGGGCGCGCTGGAGCGCGCTGTTGACGGAGGCGACGCTCGTCTCGAGCAGCTCGGCGACCTCGCTCGCCTGCCAGCGCAGCACCTCGCAGAGGAGCAGCACGGCGCGCTGCCGCGGCGGGAGGTGCTGGAGCGCAGCGACGAACGCGAGCCGGATCGACTCCCGCGCCACCGCGACCTCGGCCGGGTCGCCCTCGGGGAGGACGAGGCCGTCCGGCGCAGGCTGGATCCACGTCACCTCGGGCAGCGAGCTCAGGTTCTCGATGATCGGCTCGCGCGACGGGCCGAGATCCATCGGCCGTGCGCGCCGCTCGCGGCTCGACAGCATGTCGAGGCACACGTTCGTCGCGATCCGGTAGAGCCACGATCGGAGGGCCGCGCGTCCCTCGAAGCGCTCGATCCCCTTCCAGGCGCGGATGAACGTCTCCTGGACCGCATCCTCCGCCTCGAACGGCGACGCGAGCATGCGGTAGCAGTGCGCGATCAGCTCGCGACGGACGAGCTCGAACTGCTCCTCGAGCTCGGCGATTCCGGGCTTGACGGCGGACGAACCCTGCATCCGCGGACCATCGTACGCGGGAGGGGAAGTCGAGAAGGGGGCGGAAGACCGTACTTTCGCCGCGATCTCCCGCAACCGCCCGAATCGGGCGCCCGGCCTGGGATCCGGGCGCCCGATCCGCCGGCGGCCGACTACGACGTGATCCGGAACGCGGCAGCCGGAAGCTGGCCGCGGATCTCGCCGGCGGGGTTCTTCGGGGTGTGGATGTTCACGTACGCACGACCGGCCTCGAGGGCGGCGAGCGTTGCCGCGTTGATCACGGCGGTCCCGCTCTGGCCGTTTCGACAGGGGCCGCAGAGCGGAACCGAGACGGGGCCGGCCCGTCCCGTCCGGCCGATGTGGATGTGGGCGGCGACGGCGCGCCCACTCAGCCGGGAGTAGTTGAGCCGCCAGGTGAGGGATCCCGTGGTCCCCTCCTTGGTCACTGCGGCGACGAAGGAGCCGGTGGCGCGCCGGACGTTCCCCTTCGGCTTCGGGACCTCCTGCCCCGGCCTGAGCGTCGAGCGCAACGGCGCGGCGACGCCGACCTGGCCGCGGATCTCGCCGCCGCGGTTCGTGTCCGTGTGGACGTTCACGTAGGCGCCGCCGGACTCGAGCGCCGCCAGGACCGTCGCATCGATGGTCGCCGTGCCGGTCGCCGGACTCGTGCAGGGGCCGCACAGCGGGACGACGACGGGCCCGGGCACGCCGCGGGCCGCGACGTGGATGTGCGCGGCCGTGCCGGGCCCGGTCAGGCCGACGAACGTCAACTGCCACTGGAGCGACGCGCCGGCGCCGGACTGGGTTGCCGTCGCGGTGAACGTTCCGCGCGCGGCGGTGGTGTCTCCGGCCGGAGCGGGGACTTCGGAAGGGGCATTCATGGTTGCGATCAGGCCGATCGTGGTCGCCTGGCCGCGTGCATCGGCGGCAGCGGTGATCGCGAGCAGACCGAGAGCGATTGCGGCGGCCGCCGCGATCGGGAGCCCCCGTGGGTGTCGAAGCAGGCTGGACATCGTCCTCCCGTCGGTCGGTGGTGCTGACCTCTAGAGGTACGAGCCGACCCGCGGATCGGTTCGCGGGGCGCGCCTGCGAGGAGGGGATGCAGTTGGCGCTTCACGGACGGCCAGGTAGTTGCGGCGCCGAAGGCGACGCCTTCAGGGATGTGCCCCGCCGCAGGCGGGGATCCCCGCGGGCGGGATTCCGCTTCTGCGGAATCCCGCGCTAGCGGAGAATCGCTTCACGGACTGCCACGTAGTTGCGGCGCCGAAGGCGACGCCTTCAGGGATGTGCCCCGCCGCAGGCGGGGATCCCCGCGGGCGGGATTCCGCTTCTGCGGAATCCCGCGCTAGCGGAGAATTCAGTGCGGCTGCGGGACGATCCGGATGTACGGCTTCGGCTCGGTCCAGCCGTCCGGCCAGATCTCCTTCGCCTCGTCGTTCGAGACGGAGCCGGCGATGATCACGTCTTCTCCCTGCTTCCAGTTGACCGGTGTCGACACGCGATGCTTCGCGGTCAACTGCAGCGAGTCGATCACGCGCAGCACCTCGTCGAAGTTGCGCCCGGTCGTCATCGGGTAGATGAGGACGAGCTTCACCTTCTTGTCGGGGCCGATCACGAAGACGTTGCGGACCGTCTGGTTGTCGGCGGCCGTGCGGTCGGCGGGATCGCCGGAGACGTCGGCGCCGAGCATCCCGTACATCTTCGAGATGGCGAAGTCCGCGTCCGCGATGATCGGGTACTTGGGCGCCTGGCCCTGCGTCTCCTCGATGTCGCGCGACCAACCTTCGTGATCGCCGGTCGTGTCGACGGAGAGCCCGATGATCTTCACGTTGCGGCGGTCGAAGTCCGGTTGGATCTTCGCCATGTAGCCGAGCTCGGTCGTGCATACCGGCGTGAAGTCCTTCGGGTGCGAGAACAGCACGGCCCACGAGTCGCCGATCCAGTCGTGGAACGAGATCGGGCCTTCCGTCGTCTCCGCCTGGAAGTCGGGTGCCGTGTCGCCGATCGTGAGCGTCATCTAGGTCCTCCTCGGTGTCGAACAGTGCCGCTGGCGTAGCCGACGGACGCGCCGCGGGCCAAGCCCGTCGGCATCTTCACCAGACGCCGTCGCCGTCTCGATTCTTCCACAACTGAAGTGGGCTGCGCAGCGGCCCGGGAGGGCAGCTGCGCAGATGGGTCAGAGAATCCCGCGCGAGGCGAACGCCTCCTCGACCTTGGCGGCCACGCCCGCGTCGTAGAGGACGCCGGCCGCGACGACGATGGCCTCGGCGAGGTCGGTCATCGTCTCGCCGTCGAAGCCGAACTGACCCTTCAGGATCGCCGTGTCGGCGCGCATGCTCCCGATTGCCGTGCGCACCTCCCAGAGCGCCCGCGACCAGATGCGCCCGTCGGCGTGGACCTCGCCGACGAGGTCGTCCGGGTACATGAGGTTCGAGTCGAGACGACGCAGGCAGTGCGGCGCCGTCGGGTCGTACGACGTCGCGTCCCAGTCCGCGACGCAGGCCGGGTCGGACGAGGCAGGGAGGCCGAGCTGCGCACGGACGTGCTGCGACACCGTGACCGCCCAGTAGTCCCCGAACCCCTCGCTGATCGCCCCCGCGTCCGCGCCGTCGAAGTCGAAGTCCTGCGCGTAGTGGATCGCGTGGCCGTACTCGTGGAGGATCACCTCGCCGTCCTCGGCGTCGTCGACGCCGCCCTTGCCGAGGCGGATCTCGTCCTTCTTGTCGGTCGCGAACGAGTTGTCGACGCCCCACTGGTTGATGCGCAGCCGCTGGGGCTCCTCGTTCACGGGCGGCAGCGGGCCGCCGGTGCGGAAGCCGAGCGACTGGATGTACTTCTGCGCCTCGGTGATCCAGTAGTACGCCATCACCTGCTCGAACTCGTCCTGGCTGCGGTTGAACAGGAACGTGTTCGTCGGCGAGTACGCGGGATTCCCCGTCTCGCCGATGATCTCCGCCCAGGCTCCGCGGAGGAAGCCGGAGCCGTCGAGGTTCGTCAACCGGACGGTGCGATAGGCGTCCCGGAGGGCGGCCTGGTCGGCGTCCTTCTGGTCGGTCAGGTCCTGATTGCCGAGGTCCTGGACCGGGTTCGGGACGAACACCCGCGCCTGGCCGTTGGCCGAGCCGGAGCCCGGTTTCGTTGCGAGCGCCGCGGACGCGCCGACCAGGGCCAGCACGACGACGGCGATGAGGGCTCGCGTCACGATTCTCCCCTTTCCCGTGTCTGACAGACGGGCCGAAGGCTAGCGCGGCTTCGGCTTCGGCTTCTTCGTGAAGCCGTTCGCCGGGGTCGCGCGGTCCCAGGTGAAGCCCGTCGCGACAACGCGCGTCACCGTCGTCCGGTACGCGCCGGTCGACGCGGGCCGGTCGAATGTCATGACCCCGCGCACCGTATTGCCAGCCGCGCGCGCGTAGACCTTCCCCTCGCGGTACAGCGCGACGGTCACCGCCGACGTCGTCCAGACGACGGCCGCCGGCATCGACCACGGTGACGTACACGTGGATGCGGCGGTTCGCGACGCCGTAGCGCACGGCCGCCACGCGGATCGGCGGAGGGGGCGTGACGGTGATCGCGGCGGACGCGGTCAGCGTCCCGCTCGCCCCGGCTACAGTCGCGGTGAGCTGACCGTCGCCCGGGACGCGGCCCGCGGTGAACGTGACGGTCGGCCCGACCGGGGTCACGGTGCCGAGCGTGCCCGGCGTGAGGACCCAGGTCGCGCCGACCGGGAACTCGTTGCCGAGCTGGTCGAGCCCGATGACGTTGAACGTCGCAGTGCCACCCGTCGTGACCGTCGCCGACGGCAGGTCGAGGCGGATCGAGACCGGCGCCGCGCCTGTCACCGCGACGCTGCGCGTCCCGGCCGTGACGCCCGGCCCGGACGCCGTGATCGTGACGATCCCGGTGCTCGTGTCCTGGTAGTAGACCTGGGCAGTCGCGAACGTCCCTGCAGGAAGCGTGACGGTCAGCGTGGGCGTGAACGGCCCCGTCGCGCTCGTGGAGAACGTCCCCGTCGGTGAGGACGAGGCGAACGTCGTCGGGACGGCGGCCGCGGGCCGCGCAGCCACGCCCGCGACCTGGGCCTGGACGGTGATCGGCGCCGAGACCGTTCCGGCGACGACCGAGGGCGGCGCGCCGAGGAACGCGATCGTGGTCGGCGACCACGTGCGAAACGCGCGCCACGTAACGGGCAGCCGGGCCCCGTCGAGGTCGCCCGCGCACCAGGTGCTCTGGCTCGTCCCGCAGGCGCGCACCCCGGGATCAGCCGGGGTCTCGGTCGCCGAGTCGCGAATCGCCGTCGCGAGCCGGTCGAGGACGCTTCCGGTCAGCGCGGCCCATTCGGTCGCGGGAAGCGAGCTCGCGTTGCGCGGCGCCCACGCAAACCCCCAGTGATCGCTCGCGCCCGCCGAGCGGGCACTCTGGTTGCGGAGGGCGTAGACCTGCGCCGAGACGAAATGGCGCATCAGGTCGGGGTCGACGAGCGTGTACCCGAAGCCGAAGTCCCACTGCCAGGCCGCGTTGGCCAGCGGGCTCGAGACGCTCTCGAAGAACGCGTTCGCCGTCCCGGACACCGACCCGCCCGCCCCGGCGAGGAGGTCCGCGTGACGCAGGTACTCGACGAGCGCGTCACGCCGTCCCGCCGTCGACGCGCCGGGGGCAGCGTACCCGCGGACGTCCCCATACACCTCCTGCGACCAGTCGCTGACGTAGGCGTTGACGTCCGACCAGAACGCGGCGTCCTGGAGCCACTCCTGCATCCGCGCCTTGTAGGTCGCGACCTCCGCCACCCGCTGTCCGATGCCGACGACGAACACGACCCCGCGCGTCGGGGGTCCCTCACCGGCAGCGTCGAAGAGCCCGCGCAGGAACTCGCGGAGGTTCGCGCGCTGGTTCCCATCGTTCCGCCGCATCGCCGACGTGACCTCGTTGAGCGCCCAGGTGTCCCCACGGGCGACGTCGAATCCCGCGGCGGCCATCTTGCGCCGCGCCTCGACGCCCGCCTGGTACCAGGTCGCGCCGTTGCCGGCGACCCACTTCTGCCAGGACGTCAGGTGGATCTCCGCCATCGCGTGGAATGCAGGCCCGAGCGCGCGGATCCGCTCGGCCTGCCCGGGGCGCTGCCGCGTCTTGTCGGCAACGACGGGCGGGACGGAGATGTAGTACTGCGCGCACGGCGACGCCTTCGCAGCGAGCGTCGTCGCGAGCCGGAGCCAGTCGCCCGGGGCGTAGAAGACCGCCCGGAGCGGCCGGCACTGCTGTGCCTCGAGCGGGCGGAACTCGATCCGCCGGCTCGTCAGCGTCCGCCACAGGGCATCCGTCCGCACCGGATCGAGCGACGGAACGTCCCGTACCGGGGCTGCAGTCGCTGCCGACCCGATCGACGGAAGCGCGAGGCAGGTGACGACGCACGCGAGCATGAGCGCGAGCCGGACGGGCGTGCGACGCATCGCGGCAGGCTACGCGAGGCCTGTGATGGAGCTGTGAACGCGAGTCGCGACGGGTCAGGCGCCAACCGGCGCCGCCACGCGCGGCAGCGGGAACGTCGCCTTGAGGAGCGTGCCGGCTCCCTCCGGGCTGTCGACGTCGAGGACGCCGCCGAGCGCCTCCACGCGGTCCTTGAGGCCGCCGAGCCCGGTCGCCAGCTCCTCGCCGCACTCGACGCACGCGCCCCCGACGCCGTCATCGCGGACGACGACGGTGAGCGTCCCGTCCTCGTGGACGACGCTGAGCCAGACCTGCGAGGCCTGCGCGTGCTTGATCGTGTTCGTCGCCGCCTCGGCGCAGACGTAGTAGGCCGCGATCTCGACCGCCTCCGGCAGCCGCGACGGGAGCCGCAGGTCGAGCTCGACCGGGATCGCCGAGCGCCCGGCGCCCGCCCGGAGCGCAGCCTCGAGCCCCTCGCGCGCGAGGAGCGGCGGGTGCAGGCCGCGGGCGAGCTCGCGGAGGTCGTCGATCGCCCCCTCGAGCTCGCAGAGCGCGCCGTCGGCCAGCGGCGCGAGGTCCGGGTCACCTCCGATCCTCTGAGCGAGCATCCGGAGGGGAATGAGCGATGCCGTGAGCCGCTGCTGGGCGCCGTCGTGCAGGTTGCGCTCGAGGCGGCGCCGCTCCTCGTCGGCGGCCCGCACGATCCGGAGCCGCGACGCCTGGAGCTGTTCGAGCTTCGCGACGAGGTCGCGATGCAGGCGATCGCGCTCCATCGCGATGCGGATCATCGGGACGAACGAGCCGAGGAACTCCGGCGACTCGACCAGGCGGCGGCGGTGGAGGATCGCGCCGATCTTCCGCGTCGGGTACTCGATCGGCGTGACCATGCCGCCCGGCACCGGCGCCGGCTCGGACACGTGCCCGTCGACGTCGACGTAGCGTCGGCGCTCCCAGTCCCACCAGTAGAGCGCGAGACCGGGGTCGTCGAGGATCTCCCGCAGCGCCGACTGGACCTCGCGCGGAGTCGCGAGATCCGGGATCGCGCTGAAGATGCGCCCGATCGTGTCGAGCCAGTTGGTCGCGCTCACGCCACGGTTGTAGCGGCTGCGCCCGATCGCGGCCAGTCGCAGGGCGCGAGCGGGGCCCACGACTACGCTGCCACCGTGGCCTCGAGACGCGCTCATCCCGCTCCGTCGACCCGCACCCGGGTGCGCAGGCTGCCCGAGCGGAGCGCCTACGACCGAGCGGCGATCGACGAGGTGCTCGACGCGGCGCTCGTCGCACACCTCGGGTTCGTCCACGACGGCCAGCCCTTCGTGATCCCGACGCTCCACGCGCGCGTCGGCGACTGCGTGTACGTCCACGGCTCCGCCGCAAGCCGAACGCTGCGCGCGCTCGCGACCGGGATCCCCGCCTGCCTCACGGTGACGATGCTCGACGGGATCGTGCTCGCGCGCTCGGTGTTCGAGCACTCGATGAACTACCGCTCGGTGGTCGTCCTCGGCACGGCGACCCCGGTGGCCGCTCCCGACGAGAAGGCCGTCGCCCTCGAGGCGTTCACGGAGAAGCTCCTTCCCGGCCGCTGGCTCGAGGCGAGGCAGCCGACGGCGAAGGAGCTCAAGGCGACCTCGATCCTCTCGCTGCCGCTCGACGAGGCGTCCGCGAAGATCCGCACCGGCGGGCCCGAGGACGGCGACACGCCCGACGCCGACCTCGACGTCTGGGCCGGGCACCTGCCCCTCGTGATGCAGGCCCTCGAGCCCGTGCCGGACGCCGACGCTCCGGCCGGGGATCCCCGTGCCGCCTGGCCTCCAGCCCTATCGCAGGCCCGGTCTCGTCCCGTAGGCCGCGCGACCTCCCGTCCTACACTGCCGGGGTGGCCGAGCCGGGAGTCGACACGATCGTCATGAAGTTCGGCGGCTCCTCCGTGGCCGACGCGGAGAAGGTGCGGCACGTCGCGACGCGGTTCGTCGAGGCGAAGCGGCGCGGCCTGAACGTCGTCGGCACGGTCTCGGCGATGGGGAAGTCGACCGACTCCCTGATCGCGCTCGCCCGGGAGGTCTCGCCCGCCCCGAGCCCCCGAGAGCTGGACATGCTCCTCTCGACCGGCGAGCGGATCGCGTGCGCGCTCGTCGCGATGGCGATCCACGACCTCGGCGAGGAGGCCGTCTCGTACACGGGCTCTCAGGCGGGGATCGTCACCGACTCGGCGCACGGGAAGGCGAAGATCCGCGAGATTCGCGGCGACCGGATCCGGAGCTCGCTCGAGGAGGGGAAGATCGTCCTCGTCGCAGGCTTCCAGGGGTTCTCGCGCGACACGATGGAGATCACGACGCTCGGCCGGGGCGGGACGGATGCGACGGCGGTCGCGCTGGCGGCGGCGCTCGGCGGCGCGTGCGAGATCTACTCCGACGTCGCCGGCGTGTACACGGCCGACCCGCGGATCGTCCCGGACGCGCGCAAGCTCGCGGTCGTCTCGTACGACGAGATGCTCGAGATGGCCGCCTCGGGCGCCAAGGTGTTGATGCTCCGCTCGGTCGAGCTCGCACGCAACCACGGGGTGCGCATCCACGCGCGCTCGACGTTCTCCGACGAGGAGGGAACCTGGGTGCAGGACGTAGAGGGAATGGAGCAGCCGATCGTCTCGGCGGTGACGTACTCCGAGACGGACGTCGTGTTCACGCTCACCGGCATCCCGGACCGCCCCGGGGTCGCGGCGATGATCTTCGACGCGGCCGCCGCGGCGCACGTCAACGTCGACACGATCATCCAGAACGTCGTCCACGGACGGGCGGAGATGTCGTTCTCCGTGCCGACCGAGGACGTGACCGCGACGCGCACGGCGATCGAGTCGACCCAGCGCGAGCTCGGCGCCTACGAGGTCGAGATGAACGAGCAGCTCGGCAAGGTGTCGCTCATCGGCGCCGGCATGCGCTCGCATCCAGGCGTGGCGGCGACGATGTTCCGCACACTGGCGGAGCTCGGGATCAACCTCGAGATGATCTCGACATCGCCGATCAAGATCTCCTGCATGATCGCGCGGGACCGGATCCCCGAGGCCGTCCGCGCCCTCCACGGAGCGTTCCAGCTCGAGCGCGAGCCGGTACGGGAGCCCACGATGTGACCGTGTAGAGGCACGAGCGCGGCCGCGCCGAACTCGTCCGGAGATGGACGAACTGTGGGTGCGCGCGCTCGTCACGGCGGCCGTCTGGCTCGCCGTGCTCGGCCTCGTGCGCTGGTTGCTCCGACGCGCCTACGACACGTGGGAGCGTCGGCTCGGCGACACGGACCCTGCGGTCGTCGCACGCCGACGGACGACCTTCAGCTTCCTCAGCCGCCTGGCGTTCGTGATCGTGGCGACGATCGGCGCCTGGAGCGTCCTGTCGATCTGGCCGCAGACCGAGGAGATCGCCCGGGCACTGCTTGCGTCGAGCGCGGTGCTCGCCGTCGTCGCCGGCCTGGCCCTGAGCACCCCGCTCGGGAACCTCGGCGCCGGCGTGCTCGTCGCCTTCACCCAGCCCGTGCGGATCGGTGACCGCGTGAGCATCAACGACAACACGGGCTTCGTCGAGGAGATCAACATGATCTACACCGTCCTCGTCACGGACGACGAGCGGCGGGTGTACGTCCCGAACACGCAGCTCACCAACTCGGCGATCGTCAACCGGACGATCCGAGACCCGCGCCGGATCGTGACCGCGAACGTCCCCGTGCGTCTCGGCGCACCGCTCGGCGACGCCCGCGCAACCGTCGTCCGCGCAGTCGACGCGCTCGATGGCCTTCACCGCCACGGGACGAAGGTGCTCGTCGCGGACGTCACCGGCAACGTCGTGACGCTGACGGTCAGCGCCTCGGCGCCGCTCGACGCCGACGTCACCCAGCTCGGGTCGGACGTCCGCGAGGCCGCGCTCGCCGCCCTCGGCGAGGCCGGCCACCTCGCCGCCTGAGCACGTTCGGTTGGCCGACACGACCCGGCCGCTAGAACGATCTTCGTTGACTGTGCCGGCACAGTCGCGGCCGGAGGCCGGCTTTGCCGGCCGGGAGGCCCACTCAGGCCGAGCCCGTGCATCGCGCAGAAGGAGGGGGCTCGTGGGGGAACCATGGGTTCCCCCACCCCCTCTAGACGCAATCGCGGAGCGGCTGCGCCTCGGGAAGCGTCTCGAGGCGCTTCAGCGTGTTGTTCTCGATCTGGCGGATCCGCTCGCGGGTGACCCCGAACGCGCGACCAACCTCCTCGAGCGTGCAGGGCGCCTCGCCGAGGAGCCCGAACCGCAGCTCGATCACCTTGCGGTCGCGCTCGGGCAGCGACCCCAGCGCCGCCTCGATGTCCTCGCGACGGAGCGAGAGCGACGCCTTGTCGAACGGGGACTCGGCCTGGTCGTCCGGGACGAAGTCGCCGAGCGAGGAGTCCTCCTCCTCGCCGATCGGCTTCTCGAGCGACACCGGGAGCTGCGCCATCCGCAGGATGTCGCGCACCTCCTCGGTCGACATCTCGAGCTCCTCCGCGATCTCCTCGGGCTTCGGCTCACGGCCGAGACGCTGGACGAGCTGGCGCTCGATGTGGACGACCTTGTTGAGCTTCTCGACCATGTGGACCGGGATCCGGATCGTCCGCGCCTTGTCGGCGATCGCCCGCGTCACGGCCTGGCGGATCCACCAGGTCGCGTAGGTCGAGAACTTGAACCCCTTGCGATAGTCGAACTTCTCGACGGCCCGGATCAGGCCGAGTGAACCCTCCTGGATGAGGTCGAGGAACGAGAGACCCCTACCCAGGTACCCCTTGGCGATCGAGACGACGAGCCGCAGGTTCGCCTCGATCATGTGCTGCTTCGCCAGCATGTCGCCCCGCTCGATCCGCTTCGCGAGCGACACCTCCTGATCCGCCGTGAGGAGCGGCACCTTGCCGATCTCCCGGAGGTAGAGGCGCAACGAGTCGAGGGACGGCTCGACGGTCAGGTCGAGCTTCGGTGCGGCCGCCTCCTCGGGCGGGACGATCGGCTGCTCGTGCGGCAGCGTCTTGTGCTGCTCCCCTTCGACCAGCTCGATCGAGTGGTCGATGAGGTACGTCGTGAACTCCTCCAGCTGGTCTTTCGTGAGATCGACGTCCTCCAGGGACTTCGTGATCTCGTCGTACGTCAGGAATCCCTTCTCCTGCCCCTGCTCGACGAGCTTGTGCAGCTCGTCTACGTCCGGAAGGGCGATATCGACGGAGAGCATGGACCTCTCTTTCAGCCTGGCGGTTGACGGAGACAGACCCTCGAACGCGAAGAGCCGGGCCTTCTTCGCCCCGGCTCAGACCCTTCTAGGCGGCGCATCGTATACACGCCGTTGGGGTTTGGGAAGGGACTGGATAGTCGATCCTCGATTATTTTCCGTCCCTGTTCCAGATGCTAGGACGAGGCGAGCCGGAAGCGCCCGACGGTCTCGCCGTGAGCATTCCGCACCGCCCCGCCCTCGATCTCCGGATGACCGATTCCGAGCCGGTCGAGCACCGTGTGGAGCGCCGTCACGACCGCGCGGAACTCTCCGTCGGCGACCTTGAGCGCGACACCGAGGCCCTCTCCCGACACGGCGCAGAACAGCCCTTCGGCGCCGCCCTTCCCCACCCATCCGTCCAGGGCCACGGGGAGCAGCGCGTCTGCGGCGTCCGGGCCGGTCAGCAGCTCCGGGTGAGCCCGAATCGCCCGCACGACCCGGTCACCGCCCTCCAGCGAGGGAAGCCGTGCGAACGCATGCGCCGCGCGCTCGAGTGTGAGCGCGAAGGTCGGCACGCCGCATCCGTCGCCGCCGACCGCGATCGCGCCGGGCTCGACCTCGGCCGCGGCCGCAAGCTCGTTCAGCATCGCCCGCTGACACGGGTGATCGGCCCGCCGGTAGCCCTCGACCGGCCAGCCCTCCGTCCTGCAGAGCGTGAGGAAGCCCGCATGCTTGCCGGAGCACATGTGCTCGACCTGGGCCGTTCCGGCCGTGCAGTGGAGGTCGTCCGCCTGGGCGGGCGCGTGGTCGAGGATCCGGCGGACGACGGCGAGCTGGTCCGCGGTGGCCGCGTGCGAGGCGCAGAGGAGCACCACCTGCTCGTCGTCGAGCTCGGGCCGCGCCCGCAGGACCGGGAGTGCCTGGATCGGCTTCGCGGACGAGCGCATGAAGGTCACGAGCCCGGGATCGCCCGCCGCCAGCTCGACGCGGCCGTCGCGCACCGCGACCGCGTGGACGACGTGGCGCGCCTCGACGACCGACCCACGCGTGACCTCGACGACGATCGGCTCCACGGCGCCCGAGCCTAGCGGCGAGAGACGACCGCCGGAGCGCGACGTCAGCACTCCCTCCCGTCCGCGCGCGGTGGGAGAGGCTGTGCGTGCCGAAGGAACCGGAGCGGTCGCTCGACGTGCCAGAGCGTCAACGACGAGCCCTCCTGGTACTGCGTGCCGACGGTGGCGAGGTCGAACTGCGCGAGTTGCCGTCCGACGACCGGCTGTCGCGAGTCGAGCACCACGTAGCGAGGCGCGAAAGGCCGCTCGCCCTCGTGCACGACGCCGCCGTCCGCGACGGTCAGCGACGGCGAAGGGAGGTTGTCGCGCCCGATGCTCGCCGACCCGAGGCGGTACACGCGATCGACGCTGGAGTTGAGGAATTCGGTCAGGACCGTCAGGCCCTGTTGCTCGTACTCGACGCCGTCGGCGCACGGCTGATCCGGGCGCTGGTACCCGAGATAGATCAGCGAGGCTCGCGCACGCGTCGGCAGCGCCCGGTCGACCCAGGCGAGCGGTCGATTCTGACCCGGGGCGATCGCTCCGGAGTAGTCGAGCCCGCACACGAGCGCCGTGAAGGCGACGGCGACCGCTGCGAACGGCGCGACCCGCCCCCGGAAGCCGACGAGCACGACCCCGCCGATCACTGCGAGCCCGACGAGCAGTCCTCTCGTCGGCACGTCCGGGACCGTCCGATGGAGCTCGGCGACCCACGTTGCGGTCGGGCTCTCGACGTTGTTCGCCCGCGCGATCTGGTCTGCCGGCAGGGTCGCGGCGACCGCGACGGCGACGGCCGCCGCAACCCCTCTCCAGCCGAGTGACATCGCGGCGCCGGTCCGGACCCAGTACGCGAGGCCGACGAGAACGAGCGGAGTGACGGCGAACAGGTATCGCTCGTGCAGGATGTCGAGTCCCGAGGGCGACGCCGAGACTGCGACGGTGGAGAGACCGAGCGCGATCGAGCACGTCAGCAGCGCATTTCCCGTCGCGCGCTCACCTTCCCGCGAGGAGCGAAGGAGACGACCGAGCGCGAATGGGAAGACAACCAGGGCCACGACCCCGAGCGCCAGCTCGTAGACGGCGAGATTCCAGAGCGTCCACGACACGAGCCCGACCGGGTCCCGGATGCCCTCGGCCGCGGGTCGCGCGGCGCGCCCCAGCCCCTTCCCCGCGACGAACAGGACCACCATGCCGGCGGTCGCGGCGCCAAGGCCGACGAGAACCGGGGCGTATCGCCTCAGCACCGAGCCGACGCGTGGCCCACGAAGCACCTGGACGAGGATGGAGGCGACGAGGGCGCCCGCCAGGAAGACCGCCTGCGGCCGGATTCCGATCAACACCGCGAGCGCCGTGAGGACGACCGCCTGTCTGAGCAACGTCGGCCGCTCGAGCATCCGGGCCAGCAGCAGGACGAACGTCGTGAACGCCGGAAGGAAGAACGGCTCCGTCAACACGAGGGACGCGTATGCCGTCCACGGTGCAAAGGCGACGAGCGCGGCGACGACGAGCGCAAGCCCAGGCGTCGCGACCCGGCGGGCGAGCAGGTAGGCGGGGATCCCCGACAGGGCGACGACGACGGCGTTGACCGCCTTCGTCGCCTCGTACGCCCGGACACCGTCGTCCGCGAGCAGGTGGAGCGGGCTGATGAGCAGCGGATAGAGCAGGCTGCGCGCAAGCTCGGTCTCGCCACGCAGGAGCGGTCGGCCGTCGAGCGCCCACGACTTGGCAAGGTCCGTATAGGCGAGCTCGTCGCCGAAGAACCGCGGCTCGGTCGCAGCCCGCACGAGCAGGAGTCGGAACGTGGCGGCGGCGACCACGACGAGGCCGAGCAACGCGACGACGGGGAGGCCCTTGGGCGCCGAGCTCGCAACGGTCTCACGGTTCGGCCGCCGGGCTCTCGAAACCACCGCGGCGACGGCGACCAGTCCAAGCGCGAACAACGACGCGCGCCGCGGCGTGAGCCAGAGCAGCGTTTCACGGAGGTCGCGCGCGAGCCCCGGCCCGGCCGCGGCGGTGACCGTGATCGCCCCGATGACGAGACCACCGACGACGGCCAGCTGCCAGAGCAGGTCGCCCGACCCGTGACGGCGGCCACGCTCGATCACACGCGAGGCGTACCCGATCCAGCGTCCTCCCAGGCGCTCACTTCGCGTCGTCGATCGACAGAGCGTCGCGCCAGAGAGCCTGCGGCACGGAAGCAGTCTCCATGTCGTCCTCCCGACGAGGCTCCGCCCCTCGGATCCCGTTGTCAAGGTCGCCTGACCTCGAGCAGGCTTCCACCGCGTACACCGAGCGGCACACGCCTCGCCTACGCTTGACGTATGCCCGAGCTGCCGGAGGTCGAGGCGTGGGTGCGAGAGCTCGATCCGCTCGTGTCCCGCGCGCCGGTCGAGACGGCGAGACCCGGTCACATCGCGACGCTGAAGACGTTCGATCCGCCGCCGAGCGCGCTCGTCGGCCGCCGGCTGGCCGGGAGCGTCCGCCGCGGAAAGAACCTCCTCTTCCCCACCGAGGACGGCGAGCTCGTCCTCCGCGTGCACCTGATGAGCGCCGGCCGCCTGCGCTACCTCCCGGCCGGCAAGAAGGGCCCCGCGAAGCCGATGTTCCAGGTGCGCTTCGACGACGGCGGCGAGCTGCTGCTGACGGAGGGGGGAAAGAAGAAGCGGGCCGGGGTCTGGCTCGTGACGCCCGCGCAGCTCGACGAGGAGCTCTCCCATCTCGGGCCCGACGCGCTCGAGGTCGACGGCGCGGCGCTCGGCGAGATCCTCCGGCGAGAGCGACGGCAGCTCCATCCGCTCCTTCGCGACCAGCGCGCGCTCGCGGGGATCGGCCGCGCGCATGCGAACGAGATCCTCTGGGAGGCGCGGCTCTCGCCTTTCCGCCTGTCCACGGACCTTGCCGACGACGAGGTGGAGAGGCTCGCGACCGCGATCCACGAGGACCTCTCGCGTGCGCTCGAGCTCCGGCTTGCCGGCAAGGGCGACCAGCAGGTGTATCGGATCCACGGCCACTTCGGCGACCCGTGCCCGCGCTGCGGGGAGGAGCTCCGCCGTGTCGACTTCGAGGAGCACACGATCACGTACTGCCCGGCGTGCCAGACCGGCGGGCGGATCCTCAAGGACCGGCGGCTGTCGCGGCTCCTTCGGTGACGGAAGACCGCGACCGCGAAGCGGGCGCCTTCAGGGATGTGCCCGCCGAAGGCGGGGATCGGCGACGGGATTCCGCGCCAGCGGAATCCCGTTTCGCGCAGCAAGGAACCATGTAGTTTGGCTCGGATGAGCGACCTGCCGCTCGTCGGCGACATGCAGGCGTCCGCGCCGCCCGTCGAGATCGCCCTCTCGCGCGCCGGCGTCTCGGGCGTGCAGAAGGCGATCCGGATCAGGCGCGGTGAGCAGGAGATCCTCATGGCGGCGGAGATCGACTGCACCGTCGACCTCGCCCGGGGTCAGAAGGGCGTCCACATGTCGCGCTTCCCGGAGCTCTTCGACGAGTCGATCGACGAGGCCGTCTTCGGCGAAGGGCTCCTCGTCGAGGTCCTCGCAGACCGGATCGCGTCGCAGATCGTCGAGCGCCAGGGCGCGCTCCGGGCCGAGGTGCGGATCGTCGCGCGCTGGCCGCTCCGGCGGCGGACGCCGGTCACCGACCTCGTGACGCAGGAGATGATCTCGCTCATCGGCATGGCGGCCGCGAACGGCGCCCGCTCGCGTCGTGTCGTCGGCGTCGAGGCGACGGGGATCAACGCCTGTCCGTGCGCGCAGGACCTCGTCCGGGGGCGGGCCGCCGAGCGCCTCGGCGACGCCGGCTACGACGGGGACGAGATCGAGCGGATCCTCGAGCTCGTTCCGATCGCGACACACAACCAGCGCGGGCGCGGGACACTGCTCGTCGGCACGTCGGAGGAGCTGGACGCGGAGGAGCTCGTCGGGATCGTCGAGCAGTCGATGAGCGCGCCGGTGTACGAGCTTCTCAAGCGCCCCGACGAGCTGTTCGTCGTCGAGCACGCCCATCGGCGGCCGCGCTTCGTCGAGGACTCGGTGCGTGTCGCGCTCAAAGCCCTCCTCGACGCGTATCCCTCGCTCGGGGACGGGGACTTCGTGCTCTCGCGCCAGCGCAACCTCGAGACGATCCACGACCACGACGTCGTCGCCGAACGGTTCGGCACGATCGGGGAGCTCCGCGCCGAGCTCACGGGCGGCCCTGCGGGCTTGCAGACGACGCTCGCGGCGTGGCTCGCGCCCGTCAGCTCCTGACGAAGCGGCCGCCGACCGACGTCGCCTTCGTCATCGGCACCGTGCAGACGGCCGCGCGCCCGCGGCACGCCCCGGTCCAGCCGGCGAACCTCCAGCCCTTCGCCGCCGTCGCCCGCAGTCGCAGGGGCAGGTACGACGTCGCCTGACGCGCGCAGCGCCCGATGCGGCAGGCGGCGCCGGCGCCGGCGACCTCGCCCTTCCCGCTGACGGAGACGACGATCCCGAAGCGCTCCGGCGCGAACAGCACGCCCACCGACGCCGCCGCCGAGAGCGCCACGTCGCAGGCGAGCGAGCCGCGGCACGCTCCCGACCAGCGGACGAACCGCTGCCCCGCCGCGGGAAGCGCCTCGAGCGAGACGGTCGTCCCCGCGTCCCACTCGGTGGTGCAGCTCGCCGCGCAGTCGATCCCCGGCAGGTCGCTCTCGACCGAGCCGCGCCCGGTGATGCCGAGCGCGAAGGCGACCTGGTGGTTGACGAGCCGCAACCACCGTCGAGTCCTGGACGTCGAGCCAGGCGCCCGAGTGGCCGTAGTAGTCGTTCCGCCCGACGTCGAGGACGAGCAACGTGAGCGGCGACGTCCCGGCGTACGGGTAGAGGATGTCCGCCTCGCTGTCGCAGGGGTGGTCGCGCGTGTCCGGGCAGGCGTGGGGCGGCCCGTTCGAGGCGAGCGCGCCGAAGGCGTGAAGGAGCTCGTGAGCCGCGACCGCCGCCGTCGGAATATCCGTGCAGTTCGCGAGATACACCATGGCGACGCCCGACCCGTCTGCGCCCCCACCGCCCTGGCCGCAGACCTGGTCGTCGTCGGTCGGGCCGTCGTAGTAGACGAGCTGCTTCGCGTACGCGCTCCCGGATGCCTCGGCTGCGCTCGCGATCCGCTGGAAGCGCACGTTGGCGGGCCTGATCGTCGCCGCGCTGTCGGACAGTCGTAGCGTCATGATGTCCGCCTGCTGACCGCACGGGAACGCGGCGCGGTCGAACCGCGGCTCGCGCTCGGGATCCTGGGAGCGCCACCAGGCGGTGATCTCATCGACGTCCGCGCTGATGCGGGGCGACAGCTCGGCGGTCCGGTCTGCTCCGTCGGACGGGATGACGTACAGCACACGGATCGACCGGCCGGTCGCGATCGCAGCGCGATCCTCGACCGTCGGGCTCCCGCACCACGGCGCCGCGTGGGCGGCCGAGGCGAACGCTGCGACGAGCGCGCCCGTCGCGATGAGCACGGCAACGGCGCGCAACGTGACCCGCATCACGGCGACCCCCTCCTCCTGACGACCGTCCCCGGCCGGATCTTCGTGAGCACCCGCCACGATGTCAACGTCACCGCGCCGCGGCGCGCGTGAACCGGGGCTCGGTACCGGCGAGGAGGCGCCGGATGTTCTGCCGGTGCAGGGCGAGGACGCCCACCGCGGCGACGGACGTGAACGCCACGATGGGCCACGACGCGCCGAAGGCGTAGCAGAGCACGGGCAGCGCGATCGCGGCGATCATCGACGAGACGGACGCGTAGCGGAACGCCGCGAACGAGACGACCCAGAGGACGAGGCAGCAGGTCGCTGCGAGGGGCGCCAGGGCGAAGGCGACTCCGCCGGCGGTCGCGACCATCTTGCCCCCCTTCGAGAAGCCGAGGAACACCGGGCGCGCGTGCCCCACCATCGCGGCCGCGCCCGCGAGCACGCCGACCCAGTCCCCGCCGAGCCAGAGGCCGAGCGCGGCGGGCACGAAGCCCTTCGCGACGTCGAGCAGGGCGACGGGCACGCCGAGCCACGGGCCGTAGACGCGCCAGACGTTCGATGCGCCGACGTTCCCGCTCCCGAGCCGCCGGATGTCCTCGCCGCGGACGAGCCGGGGCAGTACGAAGCCGAACGGGACGGAGCCGAGGAGGTAGCCGCCGGCGACGATCAGCACGTCCGTCACTGCGGCAAGCCTACGCCTACGCCCGCCTCGGGCCGGCGGAGCGCCGGATCAGGCGGCGACGATGCCGTACGTCGAGATCCAGCCGTTGACCACGTCCCAGTCGAGGTTCTCGAGGAACGCGTCGATGTACGAGGCCCGGTCCGTCTGGTAGTCGAGGAAGTACGCGTGCTCGTAGACGTCGAGCGCGACGAGCGGCGTCGCGTTCCACACGGGGAACGTGTTCTGCGCGTCGCCGACGTAGTTGAACAGCCGCCGCTCATCCCAGTCGTACGCCGTCCACGCCCAGCCACGCCCGGCGATTCCCGTCGCCTTGAGGTCCTTCCGCCACGCCTCTACCGACCCGAAGTCGCGCTCGACGAGCGCCCGGAACGCGCCGTCGGGATCGCCCCCCTGTCCGCCGAGATGGGCGAAGTAGAGCTCGTGGTTCTTGATCCCGCCGATCGCGAACGACAGGTCGACCTTCAGCGCGCGAACCTCCGAGTACACCTGGTTGGCCTTCTCGAGGTCGACGCTCTCGAGTGCCGCGAGGATCTCGTTCCGCTTCCCGACGTAGCCCTGGTAGAGGCGGTAGTGCGCCTCGACTGACGCGCGGGAGATGCCCGACAGCTGCAGGAGCCTGGGGTCGAGCGGGCGGGGCGAGATCTCCTCGAACGTCGGCATGGTGCTCCTCGGTGCAGCGGGACGGGACCGGCCGGAGCATATCCTTGGGTCGTCCGAAACGAACGAAGGAGAAAAACCGATGGCGTACTCCGTCCCCGACCTCGCGTACCCGTTCGACGCGCTCGAGCCGCACATCGACGCGCGCACCATGGAGATCCACCACGACAAGCACCACGCCGCCTACGTCACGAACCTCAACGCGGCGCTCGAGGGCACGGAGTGGATGGACCGGCCCATCGACGCCGTCATCGCGAACCTCGAGATCATCCCCGAGGACAAGCGCGCAGCCGTACGGAACAACGGCGGCGGCCACGCGAATCACACCCTCTTCTGGGAGATCATGGGACCGGACGGCGGCGGTGAGCCGACGGGCGACCTCGCCGCGGCGATCGCCGACACTTTCGGCTCGGTGGACGACCTGAAGTCCCAGGTGAACGACGCCGGCGTGAAGCGCTTCGGCTCCGGCTGGAGCTGGCTCGCGTGGGACGGGACCGGGCTCGCGGTGCTCTCCACCCCGAACCAGGACTCGCCCGTGATGGAGGGCAAGACGCCGATCCTCGGGGTCGACGTCTGGGAGCACGCCTACTACCTCAATTACCAGAACCGTCGCCCGGACTACCTGGCCGCCTGGTGGAACGTGGTCGACTGGACCGCCGTCGGGGCGAAGTTCGACGCCGCGCGATCCTGATCGTGCCGCCTCCGGGCGGGCGGCGTCCGCGTCGCCCGCCCGCGGAGCGAATCCGTCCGGCGTCACCATCCGTAACCCGGATGTGAACGCGGCGGTCGCGGCCAGGATCAACTTGCCCTCTCCTCGGGTAAACGAGAGCATCCGCCGCGTGGCAACCGACAGACGAACCGACGCAGAGTTGCTCGCGCAGGTCGCCGCTGGCGACCAGCCGGCGTTCGAGGAGCTCCACCGCCGGTACGCGCGCTCGGTGCTCGGCATCGCGTTGCGGCGGATCGGCGACCGCGGACGCGCCGAGGATGCGACCCAGGACACCTTCACGAGCATCTGGCGCTCGGCGTCGCGGTTCGACCCCGCGCGAGGAGAGGCGACGTCCTGGCTCTACACCGTCGCCCGCAACGCGATCGTCGACGGCCTTCGCAGGCGCCGGGAGCCGCCGGTGGACGAGGCGCCGGACATGGCCGCGCCGGGGCCGGGGCCGGACGAGTCCGCGGAGCACGGATGGGTCTCGTGGCGCGTCCACCGCGCGCTCGAGGAACTGCCGGAGCAGGAGCGCTCGCTCGTGGAGCTGGCGTACTGGAGCGGCCTGTCGCAGAGCGAGATCGCCACGTACCTGAGCATCCCGCTGGGCACGGTCAAGACCCGCACCCGGTCGGCCCTGCGCCGCCTCGCCGAGGAGTTGGGAGACGACCTTCGATGAGCGAGCACCGCGAGCAACCCGATCTCAAGGATCTCGTCGGCGACGACCTCGAGCCGTCCGAGCGCGAGCAGCTCGAGCGCGTCCACGCGATGCTCCTCGAGGCCGGGCCGCCGGCCGAGCTGCCGCCGTCGCTCGCGCATGCGCCGAAGCCGCCGTCCGCGCGCGTCATCCCGATGCCGCGCCGGTTCCGCTACACGGCGATCGCCGTTGCGGCGATCGCCGCGCTCGCCATCTTCTGGGCCGGGTACCTCGTAGCGGGCGGGCCCGATCCGCAGCCCGTCGAGACGCTCGCGATGAGCGGCACGGGCGGAGCGACGGCCGAGCTCGCGCTCTTCGCCAAGGACGACGCGGGTAACTGGCCGATGGAGCTCAACGTCTCCGGGCTTCCCGCGGGGAGCTACGAGCTCTGGCTCACCCGCGACGGCGAGCTGGCCGCCTCGTGCGGCTTCTTCGCGATCGCCGACGACGAGGTGACGGTGCCGTTGAACGCGCCGTATCGACTCACGGACTTCGACGGCTGGGTCGTCGTCCCGAAGGGCGGCGACGAGCGCGTCCTGACGACCTGACCGGGTGCCGGGCCTCGTGGCCCGGCACCCGCCCGCGATCAGTCGTCGTCGCTCTCGTCCTCGGCCTCGTCGTCGCCGGCCTGCTTCGTGCCGGCCTTGGCCTTCGCCGCCTTGGCCCTCGCCTTCGCAGCGGCCTTCTCGGCCTTCCTGGCCGACTTGTCTGCCTCTGAGGCGTTCGCCCCGGCAGTTGCTGCGCACTGTCCGGACACGTCGCCGTGCGCGAGGTGCGCCGGGACTGCGCTCACCGAGACGCGGATCGTCACCTTCTGCTTGTGACAGATCGTCGCCTTGCCGGCGCCGGCGTCCTGTGCCGTTGCGCCCGGCGTGGTGACGGTGCTCGGCTTCGCGAGACTGCCGGCGAGACCGGTGCCTCCCGCAACTCCGAAGGCGGCCAGCGCGACGAGAGCTGCCGTCGCGGCCATCCGAGCACGCCTCCTCGATGTGCTTCTCTCCACGGAGTCCCCCTCTCGTCGGAGCATCGAGAAGAGTATCGGTCTACGGCGTCGACCGAGGAGCGAACATCACTCGGTCGAGGCTCGCCCTCCGGCGAGAGCGAGCCCACAGAAAAACACTGAGCCGGCAAACCCGAAGGCCCGCCGGCTCAGATGGCGAGAATCTAGGGCCGGCCACTCGGCAAGCGCAAGGTTGTCACGTGCTCCATTTCCGCAAATTGCGGCTTTTTCGCGCCTACGGCCCGGCGAGCCGCCTCAGCGTGACGGGAAGTGGGCGTTACGCGCGCCGGATCGCGACGACGCGAGCCTTCCACGCGCCGCGGGGCGCCTCGACGTCGACAACGTCGCCCACCACGGCGCCCATCAGCGCGCGCCCGAGCGGCGAGTCGGACGAGACGCCGCCGACCGCGGAGATCGTGACCTCCAACGGCTCGCCGTCCTCGTCGTGCAGCTCGACGATCGAGCCCGGGCCGACGTGGTCGTCCGTGTCGTGCTCGACCACGACCGCCGTCCGCAGCCGCTCCCTGAGCTTCGCGATCCGGGCCTCCAGCAGCCCCTGGTCGTTCTTCGCCGCGTGGTATTCGAAGTTCTCGGAGAGGTCGCCGAACGAGCGCGCCGTCGCGATCGCCTCGATCGCCGCCGCCCGGCGCGGCCCCTCGAGCTCCGCGAGCTCGGTCTCGAGCGCCTCCTTCTGCGCCTGCGTGAGGACCTCCCCTACCTCGCTCATGCCTCGGACCCTACCCCCCGGTCGTACATGAGGCGCGTCCAGCCCTTGCCCGCGAGCCGGGCCGTTTCGCGCCACCGCGACCAGTCGACCTCCGGGAAGCGCGTGTCACCCTCAGGCTCGGCGTCGACGAACGTGAGCGCGAGACGGTCGGCCAGCGGCAGCGCCTCCGCGTAGACCTGCGCGCCGCCGACCACGAAGACCTCGTCGTCGACGGTGGCGCCCAGGTCGAGCGCCGCGGCCACGCTCCCCGCGCGAAGGACGCCCTCGGCGCCGTGCCAGTCGGGCTGCCGGGTCACGACGACGGTCGTGCGCCCGGGCAGCGGGCGGCCCACCGACTCGTACGTGCGGCGCCCCATCACGAGCACGTGGCCCATGGTCAGCTCCTTGAACAGCGCGAGCTCGTCGGGCAGGTGCCACGGGAGGCCGCCGTCGACGCCGATCACGCCGTTGCGCGCGACGGCGGCGACGATCGTGACCGTCACGAGGAGGGTTTGGCGAGATGGTCCCCGTTTCCAGGGTGCCGCCGGTCGTCGTGAGGCAAGGACGCAGGGAGCGTCCATATCCGGAGATATGGACGCGACCGAGGACGGCGCATCACGACGATCCGGCGCTCCCCTGGGAACATGGCGTCCGTTTCGCCAAACCCCTCCTAGACCGCGATCGGCGCTCGGATCGCGGGGTGCGGGTCGTAACCGACGACCGTGATCGCGTCGAACGTGAACTCGTCGATCGAGCGGCAGGCCGGGTCGAGCTCGAGCGACGGCAGCGCCCGCGGCTCGCGCGTGAGCTGCTCCCGCGCCTGGTCGACGTGGTTGAGATAGAGGTGCGCGTCCCCGAGCGTGTGCACGAAGTCGCCCGGCTCGAGGTCGGTGACCTGCGCGACCATGTGCGTGAGCAGAGCGTACGACGCGATGTTGAACGGCACGCCGAGGAAGAGGTCGGCCGAGCGCTGGTACAGCTGGCACGAGAGCCGCCCCTCGGCGACGTAGAACTGGAACAGCGCGTGGCACGGCGCGAGCGCCATCGCGGGCAGGTCGGCGACGTTCCAGGCGCTCACGACATGGCGGCGCGAGTCCGGATCGCGGCGGATGCCCTCGATCACGCCCGCGAGCTGGTCGATCGTCCGCCCGTCGGGCGCGGGCCACGAGCGCCACTGGCGTCCGTAGACCGGCCCGAGGTCGCCGTTCTCGTCCGCCCACTCGTCCCAGATCGTGATGCCGTGCTCCTGCAGCCAGCGGACGTTCGCATCGCCACGGACGAACCACAGGAGCTCGCCGACCACGGAGCGGACGTGGACCTTCTTCGTGGTCACGAGCGGGAAGCCCTCGGCGAGGTCGAAACGCATCTGCGCGCCGAAGAGACTGAGCGTGCCGGTGCCCGTCCGGTCCTCCTTTTTCGCCCCCTCCTCGAGGACCCGCGACAGGAGATCGAGGTACTGCCTCACGCGATCGACGGTACCACCGGGGTCGGTCGCGTCCCGCTCGCCGTCCGTGCCGTACGAGGGAGAGCATTTCGCCCACGGCAACGTTGCTTGACACGTTTCCCGCTCGGCGCGTAGATACTTGCGCTCGAGCCCGGGAGGCCGGGATGGGCGTGCGTCCGCGCACAGCGTGGACGGACGCACCGAAAGCGACCAGTCGACGAGGAGGCCGTGGTGGCGACCGATCTCGAAGCGTTCGTCTCGGCCGAAGGGCGCGAGGACGCAGTCCGTCAAGTCCGCGAGCGGATAGACCGCGAGGGGATCTCCTACATCTACTTCCAGTTCCCGTCGGTGACCGGCCGCATCATGGGCAAGGGCGTCCCGGCGAACCACTGGGAGACGATCGCCGAGAAGGGGTTCCAGCTCGTCTACGGCGCGACAGCGAATCTCTTCGTCGACCGCCACGGCGACTACATCGGCTACGGGCCGGAGGCCGCGGAGCTCGTCGGCATCCCCGAGCCGGAGACGTTCATGCCGCTTCCCTGGGACGCGAAGGTCGCCCGCGTGTGGTGCCAGTGCTTCCGGAACCGCGAGGAGCGCGATGAACCCGGCGCCTGGCTGACGTCGGACAGCCGCGCGAACCTCAAGCGCATGCAGGCCGACTTCGAGGCGGAGACGGGGCTCCACCTCCGGGCCGGCACCGAGCCCGAGATGATGTGGCTGAAGCTGAAGGAGGACGGCACACCCGACGTGAAGGGCGTGACGAAGCCGTACTGCTACCACATCGACCAGTTCTCCGAGCTCCAGCCGATCATCCACAAGGTGATCGAGTACGGCCAGGCGATGGGCCTGGACATGATCCAGGGCGACCACGAGGACGCCCCCGGACAGATCGAGCTCAACTTCAACTTCGACCGGGCAGAGAGAACTGCGGACAACCTCTCGACGTACCGCCAGATCTGCCGCCAGGTCGGCCGCGAGCTCGGCGCCTTCCCGTGCTTCATGCCGAAGCCGTTCATGGGCGTCTCCGCCAATGGGTGCCACCACAACATCTCGCTGTGGGAGGGCGACCGGAACGCCTTCGACCCGGACACCGACGACCGCCAGAGGCCGAGCCAGACCGGGCTCCACGCGATCGGCGGGATCCTCGAGCACCTCGGCGCGCTGACCGCCGTGACGGCGTCGACCGTGAACTCGTACCGGCGGCTCTGGGACACGGGCTTCTGGGCGCCCGTCTTCGCGGACTGGGGCTACCAGAACCGCACGACCGCGCTCCGGGTCTCCGCACCGGGCCGCTTCGAGTACCGCTCGGTCGACTCCGCGGTCAACCCGTACCTCTCGATGGCGGTGCTGATCGCCGCGATGGCGGACGGCATCGAGCGCAAGCTCGACCCGGGCGAGCCGGAGGAGCGGAACATCTACGAGGCGATGTCCGCGGGCAAGGAGGTCAAGAAGATCCCGATGACATTCGGTGACGCGCTGGACGCGCTCGAGGCCGACGACGTGATCCGCGGCGCGATGCCGGGCGATCTCTATCGTGTCTTCATGCACTACAAGCGCGACGAGTGGGAGCGGTACTGCGCCACCGTCAGCGACTGGGACGTCGAGGAGTACCTGGACGTGCTGCCATGACCGTCGGAGGGGCTTGAGCGCGCGTGTGCGGTATTGCGGGGATCATCTACAAGGACGGGACGCATCCCGTCGGGGCCGAGATGACGCGGATGCTCCAGTCGATGAAGCACCGCGGCCCGGACTCGACCGGCTACGCGCTCTACAGCACGCCCGAGAACGGCTCGCTCGTCATGCGCTACAAGCTCGCGGACGCGAACACGCCGCGCGACTTCGGCTTCACGGAGCGGCTGCGGCTGCACCGTCGCGAGGTCGAGACCCGGCTTGCGCGCCTCGGAGCGAGCGTGCACGAGGTCGAGGAGGAGACGCCGTACGCGTTTCGGGTCTCGTTCGACTACGAGGGCGACCTGAAGCTGCTGGCCGACCTCGTCGAGGACATCCCCGAGGCCGAGGTGCTCTCCCTCGGTCGCTCGCTCGAGATCGTCAAGGACCTCGGCGACGCCGAGACCGTGGGCGGCCAGTACGGTCTCGACTCGTTCACGGGGACGCACGCGATCGGCCACGTCCGGATGGCGACGGAGTCCGAGGTGGACATCGCGGGCGCGCACCCGTACTGGGCCTATCCGTTCTCGGACGTCGCGGTCGTGCACAACGGGCAGCTGACGAACTACTTCATGTGGCGCCGGCGCCTCGAGCGCTCCGGCCACCGGTTCATGTCCGAGTGCGACTCCGAGATCATCGCTGTGTACCTCGCGCAGCGGATGGGCGACGGCGACACGCTCGAGGAGGCGATGCACCGCTCGCTCGACGAGCTCGACGGCGTGTTCACATACATCGCCGTCACCGACGACGCGCTCGGCGTCGCCAAGGACGAGCTCGCCGCGAAGCCCCTCGTCCTCTACGAGTCGGACGACCTGACCGCGGTCGCCTCCGAGGAGATCGCGATCCGCCAGATCGTCGACCACGAGATCGAGACGTACGACCCGTTCGAGCGCGAAGTGCTCGTCTGGAAGCGATGAGCGGCATCTCCTACGACGCGCGTGGGCTCGCCGAGCCCGATGCGGAGGCGCCCGGCACCGCGACGATCGACGACGCGGGCGTCGCGACGTTCGACGCGAAGGACATGACGACCCGCCTGATCAACCTCGAGCTTCGCCGGCTGATCTACGAGGAGGGCGTCACGGACGTCGTCGTCCAGAACCCCGAGGGGCGGCACTCGCTCGGGGTCGGGATCCTCGCCCGCTGCCGGATCACGTTCGAGGGCAGCCTCGGCTACTTCGGCTGCGGCCTGATCGACGGTCCGGAGATCCACATCAAGGGCCGCGTCGGCTGGTCCTCCTGCGAGAACATGATGAGCGGGGTCGTCGTGGTCGACTCCAACGCCGGCTCACTCACCGGCGCTGCGATGCGCGGCGGCGACCTCGTCGTCAAGGGCCGCGTCGGTGCGCGCACGGGGATCGACCAGAAGGGCGGCACGATCATCGTCTGCGGCGACGCCGGCTCGATGAACGGCTTCATGATGCAGCGCGGCCGCCAGATCTTCCTCGGCAACGTCGGCCCCGGCCTCGGGGACTCGATGTACGACGGGACGATCTACGTCGGCGGCACCGTGAAGTCGCTGGGGATCGACTGCGTCCCCGGCGAGTGGACAGACGCCGACACGGAGTTCATCGAGCGGAAGTTCCGGATCCACGGCCTCGGCTCGCCGCCCGAGCTCCAGAAGTTCGTGTGCGGGAAGGTCCTCTACAACTACGACTCGCTCGAGCCTTCGGAAAAGAAGCTGGTGATTTGATGGCCGACGACGCGCCGGGCACACGCGAGGTCCTCGGGCGGAGCCGGATCTTCACGCCCGAGGTCGTCAACGACATCCACATGAAGGCCGGGCTCGGCCGCTACCGCATGCGGGGATTCTCGATCTTCAAGAAGATCCCGCACTGGGACGAGCTCGTCTTCCTCCCCGGCACCCTCACGCGCTTCGTCATCGAGGGCTACCGGGAGAAGTGCGACACGACGACCGTCCTCGGCGCACGCTTCGCGAAGAAGCCGATCGAGCTCGACATCCCGATCTACATCACGGGGATGAGCTTCGGCGCTCTCTCGCTCGAGGCGAAGATGGCGCTCGCGAAGGGCGCCTCGATGGCCGGCACGGCGACGTGCTCGGGGGAGGGCGGGATGATCCCGCCGGAGCGCGACTACTCGACCAAGTGGTACTACCAGTGCATCCAGAGCCGGTACGGGTTCAACCCGCACCACCTGATGCTCGCCGACGCCGTGGAGTTCTTCATCGGCCAGGGCTGCAAGGTCGGCCTCGGCGGCCACCTGATGGGCCAGAAGGTGACCGAGCAGGTCGCGGAGATGCGCTCGCTGCCCGCGGGGATCGACCAGCGCTCCCCCGCCCGCCACCCCGACTGGCTCGGGCCGGACGACCTGTCGCTGAAGATCCAGGAGATCCGCGAGGCGACGGACTACCAGGTGCCGATCCAGCTCAAGCTCGGCGCCTCGCGCGTGTACGACGACGTGCGCATGGCCGCCAAGTGCGGGCCGGACATCATCTACCTCGACGGCGCCGAGGGCGGCACGGGAGCGGGACCGCACGTCGCAACGGAGGAGACAGGCATCCCGCTGATGGCCGCGATCCCCGAGGCGCGCCGCGCGCTCGAGGACGTCGGCCTCGCCGACGAGATCGACCTCGTCGTCGCGGGTGGGATCCGGAACGGCGGCGATGTCGCGAAGTGCCTCGCGCTCGGCGCGAAGGCGGTCGCGATCGGTCACTCGGCGCTGATGGCGCTCAACTGCAACAAGGAGATCCCCGGCGTCACGGACTACGAGGGCTCGGTCGGCGTTCCCGCCGGCCAGTGCTACCACTGTCACACCGGCCGCTGCCCGGTCGGCGTCGCGACCCAGGATCCCGAGCTGCGCAAACGCCTCGTCGTCGAGGAGGCGTCGGAGCGGGTCTACAACTTCCTCACGGCGCTCACGATGGAGCTCCAGATGCTCGCGCGCGCGTGCGGCAAGACGAACGTCCACTCGCTCGAGCCGGAGGACCTCGCCGCGCTGACGATGGAGGCCTCGGCGATGGCGCGGGTGCCGCTCGCCGGGACGACCTACACCGTGGGCCAGACCGAGCGCGAGATCCTCGGCGAGGTCAAGCGCCTGCTCGCGATCAAGGCGGAGGAGGAGCTCGTCGCCGGCCAGACCGCCGAGGTCGCGAAGCTCGAGGCGGTCGAATGAGCGGCCACGAGCTCGCCTACTCCGAGCCGGAGAAGGTCAAGTCGATCGACGCCGAGTACCTCGCGGGCAAGCGGTTCCCGTACCAGGAGGACATCGCGCTCGTCGAGGACGTCGACCTCGACGGCGCTGACGCCGGGCGAGGACATCAACTGGCTCGAGGACGTCACCCTGCTCGAGGAGGACGGCGTGCCCGCGGTCTTCGACCGGTACTCGAACTCGTTCCTGAAGATCTACTTCCCGATCCCCGCGGGCCGCGAGGACGAGCTCGCGCGGAAGGTGCTGATGACGCACCTCACGTCGGGCAACTCGTACGGGATCCAGCTGAAGGAGATCCACTGCAAGTTCCCCCAGCCCGAGCTCGGCTCCTGGGTCGCCGACTCGAGGACGGTCGGCACCGACTGGAAGCCGCCCGTGCTCGAGGGCTGGGAGCGCCCGGCCGGGCACTGAGGTGACAGTCACCAAGGGTGACTGTCACCGGTGTTCGCCCGCCGGGGCAAACCGGTGACTGTCACCGCCTCGCGGTGCACCCACGCCCACTTCCTCCGCCGCTCGCTCCATCTCATGCGGTGACTGTCACCGAGGATGTCCCGTTCGCCGTGGAACTTGTAACGGCGGTCCGGGTGTAACGGTCAGCGGGCGAGACGGTGAGGCCCCTCGGTGGTCGGGGCGTTTTCAGCCGAAGCGCCGGGTTGTCAGCGGAGGTCGTCGATCACGTAAACGTCCGGTCGGCAGTAGCCCGGCTCGTTCGGCCTCTGCATGATTACGCCCTCGGTGAAGACGCGGTAGCCGCGCGCAAGCAGCCTGCGGTAAGCGTCGTGGCGGGCAACGTTGACGCCGGCCACCATCCGCTGGAGGCCGCGCTCGCCTGCCAGCGCCTCACAAGCGTCCAGCAACCGCTCGAAGAGATCGCCCGCCTTCAGCCCTGGGCGCACCGCGGCAAACTTGACAAAGCATGTACCGCTCCCCGCCTCGCCGGCGCCGCAGTGGCAAACGGCATACCCGACGAGTTCGGAGTCGTCGTGGAGAAGCACGGTGTCGCCGAGCGCCTGCGCCGCGGTCGCGCGAATCTCGTGCCCTACATCGAGCCCCTCGAAGATGGCATCCGTCACGTCGTGACAGTCACTCAGGATGGTGCTTCGCTCATCATCGGAGACCTCGGAGTACGTCGAGTACTCGCGCCTGCCGGTCGTCGGTGCGACCTGCTTCTCCATCAGTGGCGTCAGGTGCTGCGGCCAGAAGCCGAACCTCTGGTAGAGGCCGATGTGCTTCGGACTATGCGGGAAGGTGTATAGGCCAGCCTGGCGCACCTGCCATTGATCAAACAGATCCATGATCGGCTCCATCAATCGGCCGGCGATCCCCCGATCCCAGAAGTCGACCCGGACGGTTAACGGCCCGAAGAACCCGAAGCTCCCCCACCTCGTCGCGAAGTTCGAGCCAACCACCTCACCGTCGAGCTCCGCCGCGAAAGCCCAGCTCGGCTCGGCGGCGAAGCGCGACCGGACGTATTCCGCGTCGCCGAACACCATCATCGGGTCCGGAACACCAAGGAAGGTGCCGAAGGCCATTCGCATCACGCGGTCGGCGGCGTCCAGGTCGCCCTCTTGCAGGGGACGGATCGAGACTTCACTAAGGACGGCGCGTGAAGGCTGCTGCTGGTCCGTCGCGGGCATGCTCCCTCCTCGAAGATGTCCCCTTCGCCATCGAACTTCTTGGCGGCGTTTGGGCTCTGATGACGGTCAGTCCCGGATGAGCCTAACAGCCTCCTTGGTCGGGGTGGGGATAGTTGGGCGGGTGAGGTCGCGCTCGATCGCGACGGCGAGCCGGGCGAGGTCGCGGTAGCCGATGATCCGGCGGAACTGGCGTTCGGCTTCGAGCATGCCGGTGGCGGTTCAGCGCAGCGCCATCTCGCCCGACTGCCAGCGCTTGACGTTGCGCGAGGTGCGGCGGACGCACTCGATCATCGACTCGCATCCCACGCGGTGACTGTCACCAAGGTGACTGTCACCGGTGTTCGTCCGCCGGAAGAAGCGGGTGACTGTCACCGCCTCGCGGTGACAGTCACCAACGACGCCCACTGCCCCGCGGGGCATGGACACCGGGTCAGACCTTCAGGTCTGACCCGCATTGGCCCGACCACAAGCGGGTCTGGCCAGAAGGCCAGACCCTAAGATGCCGCAATGGACGTGCTCGTCCTCCAGCACATCGCCTGCGAGCCTCCGGGGGTGTTCGAGGACGTGCTCGTCGAGCGGGGCGCACGGGTGCACCGGGTCGAGCTGGACGAGGGCGAGGCTCTCCCCGACTGGAGAGGCTTCGACGCGATCATCGCCATGGGTGGGCCGATGTCCGCCACCGACGACGCCGAGCTTCCCTGGCTGACGGAAGAGAAGCGCCTGATCGCGGCCGCCGCAAGGTCGGGGATGCCCTTCTGGGGTGTGTGTCTCGGCGTGCAGTTGCTGGCCGCGAGCCTCGGGGCGCACGTCTACCGGGGGCCAGAGCCCGAGGTGGGGCTGCTCCCGGTCGAGATCACAGCGGATGGGCGCGCGGACCCCGTGTTCGCGAACGTGCCGGACGGGCTGGTGACGCTGCAGTGGCACGGCGACACCTTCGACCTCCCGGAGGGGCGCAGTCCGGCTCGCCGGCTCGCCGGCCTACGCCAATCAGGCGTTCCGCTACCAGCGCGCGTACGGCGTCCAGTTCCACCTCGAGATCTCCCACGAGATGGCGGAGGAGTGGGCTCAGGTGCCCGAGTACGCAGAGTCGCTCAATGGGACCCTCGGTCCTGAGGGGGCCGGCGACTTCCTCCGTGGGATCGCCGTGCACGCCGACGAGATGCGCGCTGCCGGCCGCTCGCTGTTCGAGCGTTGGCTCGACTGCGTCGTCGCGGCCGCCCTGACGCGCTCGTCGTAGGCGGCGCGGTACTAATCCGCAACCCAGAGCAGGCAGCTCGCGTCGCGCCGCAGCCGCCGCACGGGCGCCTGTACGACCAGCGACCGAACCGCCGCCGTCGGCTCCGAATAGCACGAGCAACCCGATCGCTCCTCGCGGCACACCTTGAGCGCAGCCGCGATCGGTTTCGGGTTGTGGAACACCATCTGCGTCGTGCGGATGCCGTGTGCGCGAGCCTCACGCGCCACGCCGTCCATGTCGCGGCGGTTGTCGTGCTCCGCAAACCGGCGGGCCATCTGGTCGACGTAGGTCGAGAAGCCGAGCGGGATCGCGTCACAGAGGTAGAGCTCGGAGCCGGCCTCACCGGCGGCCTCGACGGCCACCGTGACGCGCCCTGTCGAACGGCACGTTCAGGTCAGCAGCATCACCGGGCGGGTGTCGCGCGGCGGCAGCGCCGCCCGGCGCCCGCGACGACGGCGCCCGCGCTCACGGCTCCGGCTCTGCCTTGCGACGCCGCGAGCTGCCAGGTCGGCAGTTCCCCGGCGCCGTAGAACACGCGCCTGCGCAGATCGGCCCGAGGAGGCGGAACCAGAACAGACCCCTGGCCGGGATCCCGATCGCGATCCCCTTCATCCCCCAGAGCCGAACGTGACGAAGCCACGCCGACGATCAAGAGGATGCCGAACGTGATGTAGATGCGCATCTTGGCCTGTGAGTGGCGGACGCCGACAAGGCGGGTCTGCTCGAGCTCGCGCGTGTCGTACATGCGGCCGCAGGCGCAGTCGACCGTGTCGCCGAGCTTCACCGAGTGGGTCTGGCCGCACTCGCACCGCAGCGTGATCGGGATGTCAGCCACGGGGCAATTGTAGGGGCGGGCATGCGCCCGCCCCTACAACCCCGCGATGGTCGTCAGGCCTGAGCGGGGTTGCCGGCACGGTCGTCACCCCGTCGAGGGCCTCCTGCGACGGCGGCTCGTCGCTCGGGTCCGTCCAGCCGAACTTCTTGCCGTGCTGGTACTGGGCGACGACGTAGCCCGACGATGCCGGCCACGAGGGCGAGCACGCCGACGATGATGATCCGCGGCACCCAGGCCGTCGGGTCGGTGAACTCCGTGTCCGCCGGGTCGAACGCGTAGCCCGTGTACTTGAGGAACACGACGCCGAAGATGATGAACAGCAGGTTCAACGCGCCGAACAAGCCTGCGAGCGCACATCCAGACCCCGCCGAGCCTGATCGGTCGCGGCCAGTTCGGCCGGTCCGGCGAAGAGCAGCAAGCCCGTGAGCGCGAGCACGTGCGAGAGCATGTACCCGAGGTTGCCTGCCGCGAGGATGAAGAAGATGCCGGGAAGGCGAAGATCAGGAAGATGTTCAGCAGCACGTCGAGCGTCATCGCGCGCGCCGGCACGTGGTGCTTGTTCAGCACCCCGAGCTGCTTGAGCGTCATCCCCTCCTCGGAGAGGGCGTAGAGCGCGCGCGAGCCGTCCATCGTCGCCGTGTTCATGGACAGCAGCAGGCCGGCGCACAGGCACAGGAGCATCGTGCCGAGCGCGTCGCCGACGATCTCGTGCATCACGTCGATCAGGTAGACGATGCCGGAGAGGTCGCCGACGATCACGTCGTAGCCGATCGTGCCGAGCACGGCGATCGGCAGCAGGAGCGCGCAGCAACACGTTGATCCCGCCGGTCGACGGCGATGGCCTTGCGGGTGTCGTTCTTCGTGTCCATGTACTCGGGCGCGAAGGTCGCCGCCGCCTCCGGGCCGTACGTCGACCAGCCGAGGATGTACAGCCAGACCATGATCAGCCCGAACTCGTTGAACGTGGTCGGGCGTCGCCGAAGGCCTCGACCGACTCGGCGACGAAGTTCGAGTCGACCGCGTGGTTCGAGACGTCGCCGGTGAGGAGCGGGCCGACGGCGAGCACGACGACGGGGATGACCATCATCGCGCCGACGACGTAGCTGAGAACCACACGGCCGGGCGCATCCCGCGGATGTTGAAGACGTAGCAGGAGAGGATGCGAGCGATGCCGATGACTTCGCGGCCAGCCGAACGCCGAGAGCCCGCCTGGATCCCACGAGTCGGTCGCCCGGCGGCTGTCGGCGTCGGCGAACTCGACCGATGAGGAGCGGGCCGATGAGGCCGCCGTACACGGCGAGCACGCTCGACCAGGCGAACCAGTAGCCGAAGACGGCGATCGGGCCTGCGAGCGAGAAGTACTTGCGCCAGCCCTCGCGGGCGTAGACGGAGAGACCACCCGGCTTGTCCGGGAACATCGCCGCCGGCTCGGCGTAGACGTACGCCTGCAGCGCACCCACGAGCGCCGAGATGAACCAGAGGTGGTCGGCCACCGGCCGCCGAGGGAAACGATGGAGAAGGCCAGACCCACGAGCAGGAAGCCCGGGTTCGCGAGGCCGATGACGACCCCGTCCTACCAGCGCATGGTCTTCAGCAGGCGGCGTTCGTCAACCGCGACTTCAGCCATCGACCTCCCTCGTTGTCCGCACACGCGCGGAAGCGGCGCGACCCTACACCGCACGGGACGATTTCAACAGGAAAGCAACCGGCTGCCGGCTTTATCGTCCGGCGGCGAGGGCCGCAGCGGCGAGAGCGTACGACTACGTGATCGTCGGCGCCGGCGCGGCGGGCTGCGTGCTCGCCAACCGGCTGAGCGCCGACTCGTCACCGGGTGCTCGTGCTCGAGGCGGGGCGCCCCGACTACCGGTTGGACGTCTACGTCCACATGCCGGCGGCGCTGTCGTTCCCGATCGGCAACAAGCGCTACGACTGGATGTACGAGTCCGAGCCGGAGCCGCAGATGAACGGCCGGCGCGTCTACCACGCGCGCGGCAAGCTGTTCGGCGGCTCGAGCGCGATCAACGGGATGATCTTCCAGCGCGGCAACCCGCTCGACCTCGAGAAGTGGGCGTCGGATCCCGGGCTCGAGAGCTGGGGGTACGCGCAGTGCCTGCCCTACTTCAAGCGGATGGAGACCTGCCTCGCGGGTGCCGACGCGTGGCGCGGCGGCAGCGGGCCGCTCATCCTGGAGCGCGGGCCCGCGGACAGCCGCTCTTCGACGCCTGGTTCGAGGCGGCGACGGCAGGCGGGGTACCCGCTCGACGAGCGACGTCAACGGGTACCGGCAGGAGGGCTTCGGGATGTTCGACCGGAACATCCACCAGGGCCGCCGGCTGACCGCCGCTCACGGGTACCTGCGGCCCGCGATGAAGCGGCCGAACCTCGATGTCGTCCGCGCACGCGCTCGCGACGAAGGTGCTGTTCGAGGGGACCCGCGCGGTCGGGGTCGAGTACGCGAAGGGCAAGCGACGTCGCTCGTCGCGCGCGGCCGAGGTGATCCTCTGCGGCGGCGCGATCAACTCGCCCGCAGCTCCTTCAGCTCTCCGGTATCGGCGCGCCGGCGCACCTGGGCCGCTCGGTGTCGCACGTCGTCCACGAGCTCCCCGGTGTCGGCGAGAACCTCCAGGACCACCTCGAGGTGTACGTCCAGCACGCGTGCGAGCAGCCGGTCTCGATGCAGCCCGCGCTCAAGAAGTACCGCAAACCGGAGATCGGCTTCCGCTGGCTGTTCATGCGCAGCGGGCCTGGCGCGACCAACCACTTCGAGGCGGGCGGCGTTCTGCCGCTCGAACGACGACGGTCGGCTACCCGAACCTGATGTTCCATTTCCTGCCGCTCGCGATCCGCTACGACGGCACGCAACCGGAGGGGGGTCACGGCTACCAGGTGCACATCGGCCCGATGAACTCCGACGCGCGCGGGTCGGTGAAGATCACGACGCGGCGATCCGACACGTCAAGCCCGCCCTCCGCTTCAACTACCTGTCGACCGACCAGGATCGGCGCGAGTGGGTCGAGGCGATCCGCGTCGGCGCGCGACATCCTCGGTCAGCCCGCGTTCGGCCGTGTTCGACGGTGGCGAGGTCTCGCCGGGCCCGGAGGTGGAGACGGACGAGCAGATCCTGGACTGGGTCGCAAGGACGCCGAGACGGCGCTGCATCCGTCGTGCAGTGCAGGATGGGAACGGACGAGCCGCGGTCGTCGACCCGGCGACGATGGGCGTCCGCGGCGTCGACGGGCTCCGGGTGGTCGACGCGTCGGTGTTCCCGTTCATCACGAATGCGAACCTCTACGCGCCGGTGACGATGGTGGCCGAGAAGGCCGCCGACCTGATCCTCGGCAACACGCCGCTGCCGCCGGAGCCCGTCCCGTTCTACAGGCTCCGCGAGAACCCCACCGAAGCCGCCCTGTAGCGTCAGGC
>CAWCRC010000019.1:0-40217 GCA_963797805.1 uncultured Actinomycetes bacterium
CCGCCGCACGGGTTCGCCCTCGCCGGTGACGACGGCGAGCCGCTCCGCTTCAGCGAGGCAGAGTTTCTCGTCAAGGCGTCGGCGGAGACGACCGGCGGGTCGTTCTCCATCGTGGAGGAGATCGCGCCGCTCGACACGCCGCTACACGTCCACGCGAACGAGGACGAGCTGTTCATCGTGCTGGAGGGCGAGCACGAGTTCACCGTCGGGGGCACCGCGTTCGACGTCGGCCCGGGCGCGGTCGTGTTCGCGCCGCGAGGCGTCCCGCATTCGCACCGGCGGGTCGTTCCGCGGACGGGCCGCTTCCTGACGCTCGTCTCGCCTGCGGGCTTCGAGGGGTTCTTCCGCGAGCTCTCCGAAGCCGAGCGCGACGGCACGATCGGGCCCGAGGCATACGCACGCGCGTCGGAGCGGTACGGCATCACCTGGATTCGCTAGCCGCCGGACTGCGCAGCGTGCCCCGGCGCGCCCAGCCGAGCACCGCGCCGACGAGCGCCACCATGGCCCCCAGCCCGAACGACCAGCGGACGCCGCGTTCGTCGACGAGCGCCCCGCCGACGGCCGACCCGGCCGCGATACCGACCGATACAGCGGTCCCGAACCACGCGAACGCCTCGGCGACCGTGCCCGTCCGTGCGGTGCGGTCGATCAGGGTGTAGAGCGCGCCGATCGTCGGCGCGATCGGCAGCCCGGCGACGAACGCGAGGAGGCAGAGCGTCGGGATCGAGACGGCGAGCTGGAGCGTGAGCATCGCGCCCGAGAGCACGAACGCGCCGGCGATGAAGCGCCGCAGGTCGCTCCGGCCCGGCCGCAGCCCTGCGAGCAGGCCGCCGACGAGGCTTCCCGCCGCGAAGCACGCCAGCGCGACGCCGCCGAGCTCCCGCGCGCCGTGCTCCTCCGCGAGGGCCGGCATCGCCAGCTCGACCGCTCCGAACGCGAAGCCGACGATCGTGGCGTAGGAGACGACCGTGCGCACACCGGCAGAGCCGAGCGCGCCCAGGAGACCGGCGCCGACGGCGCGCGAGGGCGGCGTCTCGCGAACGGGCGGGAGCCGGGCGACCATCGTCGTCCCGATGAGGCTCGCGACCCCGGCGCCCGCCAGTGCTGCGACGGGCTCGATCGCGGCGAGCGCGGCCGCGACGAGCGGGCCGCCGACGAAGTGGACCTCCTGCAGCGCGGCCTCGAGCGCGTACGCCGTCGAGCGCAGCTCGTCACGGGCGAGCCGGGGCCAGACGATCCGGACGGTGGACGAGAGCGGCGGCATGGACAGGCCCGCGAGCGCGGCCGCGCCGGCGATTGCGGCAATGCCCGCACCGGCGACCGCGAGCACGATCACGGCGGCGAGGAACGCCACGAAGAGGACGACGCGGATCTGGAGCACGACGGTCGGGCCGTAGCGATCGACCTGGCGCCCGCCGATCGGTGCGCCGATCCCGAGCGCGACGGCGTACACGGCCACGACGAGCCCGGCCGCGCCGTAGCTCTCCCCCTCGCCCCGGACGAGGAAGAGCAGCGCGAGCGACGTCATCCCGACGGGCAGCCGGCCGAGGACGGACCAGCCGACGAGGCCCTTCGCATGGGGCAGGCCGAGCAGCTCGCGGTACGGATGGGCCTCGCTCAGGTTGCGTCCTCCTCGAGCCGCTCCTGCTCGGAGAGGAAGCGCAGGAACCAGTACGCGAAGACGGCGAAGAAGACGACGGACTGCTCGGCGGCCATCGTCATCCCGCCGAGCTGCTGGTCGGTCAGACGGGAGAGCCCCCACACGCGCTCGGGGGCGCCGGCGTAGAAGTCGTAGAGCGGCCGCGGCACGAGGGCGAGCACGAGTCCCAGGGGCGCCGAGAGGACGAAGGCGGCGAAGGCGTACGCGGCGCGCGCGCCCGAGGCGAGGCGGTGCGGCTCGTCCTGCCACACGCACCACCAGAAGAGGAGCCCCGTCGCGAGGTAGGTCGCGTGCTCGAGCGCGAGCAGCGTGTGCGGATGCCGCAGGGCGGAGTCGTAGAGAGCCGGCACGTGCCAGAGGGCATAGGCGCCGACCCAGAGCGGGAGCGCGACGAAGGGGTGCGTGAGCGCGCGGACAACGCCGAGGCCGGCGATCCGAGCGGCGAGCGATCGCGGAAGGCCGAGGACGAGCAGGAGTGGTGCCCACTCGGCGAGGACGACGTTCTGGAGCAGATGGCCCCAGACGAGGTACCCGCGGGCGAGAGTGTCGAGCGGCGTGACGAGCGCGACGAGGAGCAGGGCGCAGCCGCTCAGGAAGCTCGCGGCGCGCCATCCGCCGCGCGCGTCCCTCGTGCCCACGAGGTAGCCCGCTGCGAGGCCGAGAGCGACGAGAGCCTCGCCGTTCCACGACCAGTCCGCCGGGCTCACGCGGGCACGGTACGCGAACCGCGGGTTACCCTTCCTCGCGTTCGCGGGTGTAGCTCAATGGTAGAGCCCTAGCCTTCCAAGCTAGTTATGAGGGTTCGATTCCCTCCACCCGCTCTCCGCTCAGCAGCGCGGCCGGACGCGGCGATATGCGTTCCAGCCGCCGGGCGACTCCCCCTGACGCTCCCAGGCGCCGCAGAGCCGCGGCGCGGCGGTCCCGCGGGCGCCCGGGCTCACGAACGCCCAGCTCGCCCCGGGCGCGTCCCTCGCGCCCGCCGCGAGCAGCGAGAACGGCCGGAGCCCGTGCCCGAGGAGCACGTACCCCGGGTCGCTCGCGGTGATCGCGAGCGCGACGCGGGCGTCGTCCGGCACCCGCTCGTCGACGAACCGGATCAGGGCGGGGACGTGCACCTCGCCTCCAACGGCCCGCCAACGCGGCGCCGTCCAGTAGCTCGGCGGGGAAGGGCGCTCCAGCAGGGCCAGCCCGGACGGGCGCTTCGTGTCGTTCAGCAGGGCCAGGGCGAGCGCCGTCACCGCGATTCCCGTCAGACCCCATGCGATCGCCCGCCGGCGCCCGACGATCCCCCACATCGAGCCCGCGAGCGCCACGGGGGCCATCAGGAACCGCCCGGCGGCGTCCTGGTAGAAGAGGGCGGCCGACATCACGACGAGCCAGTAGACGGGAGCGAGTGCGAGGAGCGCGCCGAGCCAGGGGACAATCCCGCGACGTGCCGCGATCACGGCGAGGACGATCCCGGCGACGATGAGGAGCGCGCCGAGCGGCCCGTACCACGTGACGTTCGAGGCGGAGCGCGTGATGTCCCGCCCGACGTCGACCGCGAGGTCGTCCCGGCCGACGGCACGCCAGAGCTCGAGGTATGCCTGGTCGGCGTAGCGCCGGACGTCGGGCGTCAGGACGGGCAGGACGGCGACGAGCGCTGCCGCAGCCGCGGAGCCGACGGCAGCGACGGCGCTCCGGCGGCGGTAGGCGACCGCGAGCCCGACGAACAGGATCGCCGCGGCCACGAGGTAGAGCCACCGGTCGCGGCCGCCGGCCCCGGGAAGCTCGATCAGCTGGATCGCCGAGCGAAGCGCTCGGGCGACCGTGTCGGCGACGCCCCGGTCGACGGCCTCGTAGGGGAACCCCGCGTCCCAGCTCCCGCCCTCCGCCCAGTTCACGACGTACCAGTACGCGCCGACGGCGCCGCCGACGAGGACGCTTGCCAGCCGCTGCCCGCGGCGGCTCGGAGCGGCGGCCAGAGCGACGACGACGAGTAAGGGCAGCCCGAAGACCGCCGAGACCTTCGTCCCGATCGCGAGCGCCGTGGCGCCGCCGGCGAGCCAGGGCGCCCCCCGGCCCGTGTCCAGCAGGAAGGCGGCCGCCGCGACGAGGAAAGACGCGACGACGAGGTCGTTCTGCGCCGTCGACGCCTGCAGCGCGATCACGGGCAGCGTCGCGACCAGCAGGGCGCCGAGGAGCGCCTCGCGGCGCGCGAGGCCCAGCCCGCGCGCCACGCCGACGACGCCGACCGCGAGCGCAACGAAGGCGGCCGCCTGGACGAGAGCCGCGAAGCGGTCCGAGCCGCCGAGCACCATCGTCGCGAGCACGCCCATCTCCCCGTGCGGCGGGTAGGCGTTGACGTAGGGCGCGCAGTCACAGGCCGGGTACCCGACCGCCTGGTTCTCGCGCCAGAGGGCGGCGCGCCAGAGGTGGTCGAAGACCGTGTCGAAGTCGTTCTGGGGCGTCGCGAGGCCGAGCGCGAGGGCGTAGCCGAACGCGACGAGGACGGCGACGCCGAGCACCGCGCAGAGCGGCTCGTCGAGCGCGCGCCTGAGCGCGGAGGCGCCGTCGCGGAGTCTGGCGACGACGTCCTTCCACCCGCGGCGGTCGACGAGGATCGCGACGCACACGAGGGCGAGGCCGGCAAGGAGCGCCCACCGCGTCACCCAGCCGAAGAGCGACAGCACCCAGAGCACGGCAACGAGCTGTGCCCACGCCACGACGTACGCCCCGAGCAGGAACGAGGCCGTCGACCGCGGCGCGAGCTGCGCGGCGACGCGGAGCGACCCGGCCGCGAGGAGCACGCCGCCGGCGGCGAGGGCGAACGCCCCGGTCACCGGCCGCTCGCGGAGAAGTGCTGGTAGTCCTTCGGCCCCGACCAGCGGCCGCCCCAGCCCCAGGCGATCGCGTCGAACGCGCTGACCACGGTGCCGCCCTCGACGGCCATCCCGGGCCGGTACGGGCTCCGTCGCAGGTACGGCGTGCTCGCCCGGTGGGAGGTCGTGCCGCTCGAGCCGACGTACGGGTTCTCGATCGGGTTGAGGTCGATCGCGCGGCCGTACGCGTGCTCCGACCAGCGCGACCTGCCGTCGACGGTCCGACAGTTGAAGGCGGACGTGTTGTCGGCCTCGATCGACCGGAAGTCGCTCGCGCCGTAGGCGTCGACGGGGACCATCCGCCGGATCGGAAAACGGGCCCCGTACAGGCGCCGGAAGACCGCGAGCACGTTCGCGGCGACGTCGCGATGGACGACGATCCGCCCGCTGTGCACGTGGCCGTCGAAGCCCCAGTGCCGCGCGCGGACGAGACGGAGATCGGAGAGCGGGACCGGACACCCCGGCCGCCACGAGACGCCGGTCATCGTGGCCCGAAGTGCTGCTGGAAGCGGGCTCGCCGAGCCACTGAACGACGGCCCCGGAGCAGCCGCCGCGCCCGACGCCACGACTGCGAGGAGCACGAGGATCGCGGCGAGACGAGCCAGCATCGCGAGAACGGTAGTCCCCGTATCCGCCGACACCCTCGCAAACGCGGCAGTTTGCGACCGCGACAGCGGGCGCCTTCAGGGATCTGCCCCGCCGCAGGCGGGGACCAAGCCGCCGAATCCTGTCCGGCAGGCAAGGTCAGTTTGCGACCGCGACAGCGGTCGCCTTCAGGGATATGCCCCGCCGCAGGCGGGGATCAAGCCGCCGGATTCGGCTTCGCCGAATCCGGCTTGGCGAGCAAGATCGGGGTGGCCGGATCTGAACCGGCGACCTCCCGCTCCCAAAGCGGGCGCTCTACCAGGCTGAGCTACACCCCGTGCGGAGACAGTCTACGGTCGCCTACGGCGCGAGCACGATGACGAGGCGGCGCGGCCCGTGGACGCCCTCGACCCGCTCGAACCCGATGTCCGAGGTCGCGGAAGGGCCCGAGACGAGGACGATCGGACGACCCTCGCGGGCCGACGGCGCGAGGCGCTCGAACAGCTCGGGCACCGTCTCGACGACCTGGCCGCGGCGGACGATGCACACGTGGAGGTCCGGCACGAGCGTGATCGCGCGGCGCCCCTGGCCCGGCCCGCCGTCGAGCGCGATCGTCCCGGTGTCCGCACAGGCGACGGCGCATGTCGTCACCGCGCCGTCGAGCGCATCGAGCTCGGCCGGCGTCAGGCCGTGGTCCTCGACGAGCTCGACGCCGCCGGGCCGGAGGTCGGGCTCGAGGTCCGGAGCGACCACGACACGCGACGCGCCGTGCTCCTCGAGGGTCGAGGCGACGGCCGCCGGCGTGGCGTCGGCGGTGACGACGACGCCTCCGGCCTCCTCGACCCGGTCGACGAACAGCGCGACGACCTCGTCGGCCGGGCGGCTGCCGCGCACGACGTAGTCGTGGGGGACGTCCGGTGCGACCGCGCCGTCGGTGAGCGCCTCCCGGATCCGCCCGAGCACGGCGTCACGTGCCTCGCTCACGTTCCTCCCACCACTCGCGGAAGGTCTGCGGCGCGACGCCCGGGAGCGTGCGCGACCGGCCCCAGCCCGCCATCGGCCCGGGGAACCAACGGAGCCGACCGTCTTTGACGAGGGGCCGCTGCAACGCGCGGGCCGTCCGCTGCGCGCGCTCGTACCGCTCGGTGGTCGAGAACGAGCGACCGAGCGCGCGGAGCGCCCGCCCCTCGATGCCCGGCCGCGCGCGCCGCACGACCTTCGCCCGCTCGTGGACGAGGATCCGCGGGATGTCGATCCCGACCGGGCAGACGTCGGCGCAGGCGCCGCAGAGCGTGGAGGCGTACGGCAGCGACGCGGAGGTGCCCCGCTCGCCGGAGAGCAGCGGCTGCAGGATCGCCCCGATCGGCCCGGCATAGACCGTGTCATAGGCATGGCCGCCGGTCTGCCGGTAGACCGGGCAGACGTTGACGCACGCCGAGCAGCGGATGCACCTGAGGGCCGGCCGTCCCTCGGGATCCGCGAGCGCCCGGGTCCGGCCCGCGTCGACGAGCACGAGGTGGAACGACGACGGCCCGTCGGTCGCGGCGACGCCGGTCCAGAGCGAGGTGTAGGGGTTCATCCGCTCCCCCGTGGCGGAGCGCGGGAGGAGCTGCATGAGCACGCCGAGGTCGCGCCACTCCTCGACGACCTTCTCGACGCCCATCACCGTGACGAGCGTCTCGGGGAGCGTGGTGCACATCCGGCCGTTGCCCTCGGACTCGACGACGGCGATGGTGCCCGTTTCGGCGACGGCGAAGTTCGCGCCCGAGACGGCGACGCGTGCTCGCAGGAACGCGTCCCGGAGATGGCGGCGCGCGGCGGCGAGCAGCGACTCGGGATCGTCCGCGAGCCCGGGCTCGTCGAGCGCCTCGCGGAGGAGCTCGGCGATCTCCGGCCGGCCGCGGTGCAGCGACGGGACGAGCAGATGGGACGGGCGCTCGCCCGCGAGCTGGACGATCCGCTCGGCGAGGTCGGTCTCGATCGGCTCGATCCCGCTCTCGAGCAGGGCGTCGTTGAGACCGAGCTCGTCGGTCGTCAGCGACTTGACCTTGACGACCTCGCGCGAGCCCGTCCGCTCGACGAGGTCGACGACTACCGCGTTCGCCTCGGTCGCGTCACGCGCCCAGTGGACGACACCGCCCGCTGCGGTGACGGCCGCCTCGAGCCGAACGAGCAGCTCGTCGAGGCGGAGCACCGCCCGCTCCCGGATCGCCGCGCCCGCGGCGCGGAGCTCGGCCCAGTCGGGCGTCTCGCCGACGACAGCGGCACGGCGCGCGCGAATCGTCGTCGTCGCGCGGTGGACGTTCGCCCGCGTCTGCTCGTCCTGGAGCGCAGGCACCGCGGCACGCTCGAACGGGAGCCGCGGCGCATCCCGCCGTGCGGCTGCGCTGCTCACGACGCGAGCACCTCGGCGAGATGGACGGCGCGGACGGACGAGCCCCGCCGCTCGAGCCCGCCGCCGATGTGCAGGAGGCAGGAGGCGTCGCAGGCGCAGACGGCCCCGGCGCCGGTGTGCTCGACGCACCGGAGCTTGTCGGTGAGCATGGCGGTGGACACGTCGGCGTTCCGGACGGCGAAGAGCCCGCCGAACCCGCAGCACTCGGTCGCGTCCGCGAGCGGACGGAGCTCGAGGCCGCTCACGGCCCGGAGGAGGGACTCCGGCTGGCCGTCGAGCCGGAGCGATCGGAGCGAGTGACAGGTCGGGTGATACGTCAGCGAGCCGTCGTACCCCGACCCGACGTCGACGACGCCGAGACGGTCCACGAGGAACTGCGACAGCTCCCAGGTGCGACCCGCCACGTCCTCGGGATCGGCCCCGTCGGCGCCGGCGTGGGCGCGGACGTGGGCGACGCACGAGCCGGACGGCGCGACGACCGCGTCGAACCCCGCGAAGACCTCGACGAATCGCCGACCGAGCGCCCGAGCGATATCCGCGTAGCCGGCGTTGAGGTGGAGCTGGCCGCAGCAGGTCTGGCCCCGGGGAAAGACGACCTCCAGCCCGAGCCGCTCGAGAACCGCGACGGTCGCGCGGCCGACGGACGGTTGCAGCGTGTCCGCCAGGCAGGTGACGAAGAGCGCCACGCGCACGGCGCGAGCGTACAGCACCGCCCGCCGGTTTGATCGATCATCGATTACCTGCGCCACGACGACCATGACCCGGGCTAGCCTCGCGCGATGACGGAGATCGTCCTCCACGGCGAGCGCGGATCCGCCGGACCGCATCCGCGACTCGGCTACGCGATGGTCACCGCGGCGGCGATGCTCTTCGCCGTCAACGGCACCGTCTCGAAGGTCGTCCTCACGGGAACGGACATGCCAAGCCTGCGCCTCACGGAGCTCCGCGCGACGGGCGCGTTCCTCTGCCTTGCCGTCTTCGTCGCGCTCACGGCACCGGGCCGCCTGCGGGTTGCGCGCGACGAGATCGGTCTCCTCGTGTTCTACGGCATCGTCGGGTTCGCGCTCGTCCAGTGGCTCTACTTCGTCGCGATCGAGCGGCTCCCGATCGGGATCGGGCTCCTTCTCGAGTTCACCGCACCGGTGCTCGTCGCGCTCTGGGCGCGACTCGTGTGGCACGAGCCGGTCCGGCGGCGGGTCTGGGCCGCGCTCGCGCTCGCGCTGGCAGGCCTCTGCCTCGTCGCCGAGGTGTGGGAGGACGTCCGGCTCGACACGATCGGCGTGGTCGCCGGGGTCGTCGCGGCCGGCGCGCTCGCGACGTACTTCCTCGCGGGCGAGCACGCGACCGCGCGTCGCGACGCGTTGTCGCTGACCTGTCTCTCGCTCGGTGTCGCGGCGATCTTCTGGGCGGTGCTCCAGCCGTGGTGGAGCTTCCCCTTCGAGGAGCTCGGCGAGACGGTGTCCCTCCAGGGCGAGCTCGAGTCGGTCAGCGCCCCGGTCTGGCTCCTCTGCCTGTGGGTCGTCATTCCGGGGACGGTCTTCCCCTTCGTGCTGTCGCTCTCGGCGCTCCGGCATCTCCCGGCGACGCGTGTCTCGATCGTGGCCATGATCGAGGTCGTGCTCGGCGCGCTCGTCGCCTGGGTCTGGCTCGGCGAGACCCTCACGAGCGCCCAGCTGCTCGGCGGCGCGGTCGTCCTCGTCGGGATCGTCCTCGCGCAGACGTCCCGCTGACGCCCGCGACAGTACCCTTGCGATCGTGAGCGTCCAGCGCGTCCTTCTCGCCTCGCCCCGCGGCTACTGCGCGGGCGTCGAGCGCGCCGTCGAGACGGTGGAGAAGGCGCTCGAGCACTACGGCGCGCCGGTGTACGTGCGCAAGCAGATCGTCCACAACATCCACGTCGTTCGCGACCTCGAGGCGCGGGGCGCGATCTTCGTCGAGGACGAGCGCGACGTCCCGGCCGGGGCGACGGTCGTCTACTCCGCGCACGGCGTTGCGCCGTCTGTCCACGAGAACTCGAGCACGCTCGGCCACGACGTGATCGACGCGACCTGTCCCCTCGTCACGAAGGTGCACGTCCAGGCGAAGCGGTACGCCGCGAACGGCTACACGGTGCTGCTCATCGGGCACGCCGGGCACGAGGAGGTCGTCGGGACGATGGGCGAGGCGCCCGACTCGACGATCCTCGTCCAGGACGTCGCCGAGGCGGAGGCGCTCCATCTCGACCCCGACGTCCCGGTCGCGTACGTGACGCAGACGACGCTCTCCGTGGACGAGACCGGCGAGATCATCGCGACGCTCCGACGCCGCTTCCCCGCGATCGTCGGGCCGAAGAAGGAGGACATCTGCTACGCGACCTCCAACCGGCAGTGGGCGGTCAAGGACATGCTCGCCGAGATCGAGCTGCTGCTCGTGATCGGGTCGCGCAACTCCTCCAACTCGAACCGGCTCGTCGACGTCGCCCGGGCCGCGTCGGTCCCGGCGTACCTCATCGACGACGAGACGGAGATCGACGAGACGTGGCTCGACGGCGTCGAGACCGTCGGGATCACGTCCGGCGCCTCCGCGCCCGAGCGCCTCGTGACGCGGGTCTGCGACTGGTTCCGCGCCCGCGGAATCGAGCGAATCGAGCCGTACCGGATGGTCGACGAGGACGTGACCTTCCGGCTCCCGGTCGAGCTCCGCCGCGAGCTCGCGCTGGCCGACGCACGCACGGAGTAGGCGTGCCGCTCACGCTCGTCGTCCCGGCGACGGACGACCGCCGACGCTGCGGCGATCCACCAGCTGGTCGGCGTCCCGACCCTCCCGGCAGGTCACCGGCGTCCGTGTCTGCGGCCGTCACCTCCTGGCGATCGCGGGCACGTCGCCGCCGTCGGCCTCCACGGAGACCGCGAGCGTCTCGGCCTTGATCCAGTCCGTGTGCTCGAGGAGGTCCGCGTCTCGCGCGGGGATCGTCAGCGCGATCCGATCCGAGAGCGCGAGCCCGGAGTCCTTCCGCAGCTGGTTGACTCGCCGGATCAGCTCGTAGACGCGGCGCTCGCGGTCGAGCTCGTCGTCGACGTGCGTGTCGAGCGCGACCGTCACACCGTCCTCCGCGGCGACGGCCCAGCCCTCCTTCGCCGCCCGCTCGACGAGCACCTCGTCCGGCCCGAGCTCGTGTGTCGCGACCCGGAAGCGGCCGCCTCCGAGGTCCTCGAACTCGCCCGCTCGGAGCGCTGCCCGGACCTCGCCGAGCTCGGCGCCGAGCCGCGGCCCGAGAACGGGGAGGTTCGGCTTCACGACGAGCTCGGCGTCGACCGCATCGAAGAGGACGTTCTTGACCCGGAGCTCGTCGCGGATCTCGTCCGCGTGGCGGGCGGCGAGCGCGGCCCCCTCGACGACGAGCGTGCGGAGGGGCTGCTGCACCTTGCACCCGGCCGCCTGGCGCGCCTGGTGCCCGAGCCCGACGACGCGTCGCACGTCGCCGATCTCCGCCAGGAGGGCGTCGTCCGGCTCCAGCTCCTCCGGCCAGCCGGCGAGATGGACGCTCGATGGTGCGTCGCCGCACGGCTGCCGGACGAGCACCTGCCAGAGGTGTTCGGAGAGGAACGGCATCACGGGAGCGATCACGCGGAGCGCCTGGACGAGCGCGTGCCAGAGCACGCGGAGCGCGGTCTCGTCGCCGTCCCAGAAGCGGCGGCGCGACCTGCGGATGTACCAGTTCGAGACGTCGTCGACGTACGCCTCGAAGGCCCTGATGACGTCGACCGTCAGCCAGCGCTCGTAGCCCGCGGTCGCCTCGCGGACCAGCGCCCGAGTGCGCTCGACGAGCCAGGTGTCGAGCGGCTTGAGCTCCCCGCCCGGGCCGCGCTCGAGGTCGCCGTACCGCGGCGTGAAGCTCTCGACGTTCGCATACTGGACGAGGAATGTCGCCGAGTTCCAGACCGTCAGGAGCCGCCGCTGGATCTCGTGCGCCGGGCCGAAGCCGAAGAGGAGGTTCCGGTCGGGCGGCTGAGAGCAGAACTGCCAGCGCATCACGTCGGCGCCCATGCGCGCGAACGCGTCCGGCGCGTCGATCGTGTTCCCCCACGAGCTGTGCATCTCGCGGCCGTTCTCGTCGAGCATCTTCTCGTAGCCGAGCACCTTGCGGAACGGCGATCGGCCGGTGAGCGCCACCGACATGAAGAGCTGCGAGTAGAACCAGAGCCGGATCTGCTCGCGCATCTCGGAGACCCAGTCCGCAGGAAACCAGGCCTCCCAGTACTCGTGGTCGGGAAGGTCGGCCCGTGTCAGCCCCTTCGCCGCGCCGGTCGCGTACCCCTCGGCCTCGTAGTCGGGGCTCTGCCACCCCAGCGTCGAGAAGGGAACGATCCCGGCGTCCAGCCAGACGTCGCCGACCTCCGCGATCCGCTCGACGCGCTCTCCGCACTCCGCACACCGGATCGGCACAGCGTCGATCCAGGGCCGGCGCAGCTCCTCGAGCTGCTCGAGACCGCCGAGGGCCCGTTCCTCGAGCTCCGCCCGCGATCCGATCACGTTCAGGTGTCCGCACGCGCACGGGTAGAACGGCAGCGGCAGCCCGTAGTACCGCCGGCGCGAGATGTTCCAGTCGCCCATGTTGCGGAGCCAGTCGTCCATGCGCTTGCCCATGTACGCCGGTGTCCACTCGACGGTGGCGTTGGCGTCGAGCAGCGGTTGGCGGACCTCGTCGACCGCGATCAACCAGTCGTCGGTCACGCGCCAGATGAGCGGTGTGTCGCAGCGCCAGCAATGCGGATAGCGGTGGAGATAGGCGCCGGCCTCGACGAGGATTCCCTTCTCGGCGAGCTGTCCGACGATCTGGTCGGCAGCCTCGCTCGTCGGCAGGCCGTGCAGCCAGCCGTACTCGTCGTAGAAGCGGCCGGCCTCGTCGACGGGCGAGAGCACGGGGAGGTCGTGGATCCGCCCGAGCTCGAAGTCCTCCTGCCCGGCGCCCGGAGCGATGTGGACGATTCCGGTGCCCTCCTCCAGCGAGACCTCGTCCCACGGGATCACCCGATGGTCGACCTCGCTCCCGGGGCCGAGGTCGTCGAACGGTCCCCGGTATCGGAGCCCGACCAGCTCCGAGCCGAGGAGGATGCCTGTGAGCGATTCCCCGGGATAGCGCGCGACGGCGACCCACTCGCCGTTCTCGCGCCGCCCGTACTCGGCGTCGGGCTTGACGGCGGCCGCGACGTTCGCGGGCAGCGTCCACGGTGTCGTCGTCCAGACGACGAGCGACTCGCCGGGTCGCTCGAGCAGCGGGAAGCGGACGTACAGCGATGGGTCGCTCCGCTCTTGGTAGACCCCGGCCTGGGTGAGCTCGTGCTGCGAGAGCGACGTACCGCAGCGCGGGCACCACTCGGTCGAGCGGTGCCCGAGGTAGAGCCATTTGCGCTCGTGCACGAGCTTCAGAAACCGCCAGATGTACTCGATGTTCGTGTCGCTGAACGTGAAGTAGTCGCGACCCCAGTCCATCCACTGACCGAGGCGTATCGAGCCCTCCGTCAGCGCCTCCGACGACCGCACGACCACGTCGCGGCACCGCCTCGCGAACTCCGCGAGGCCGTACTCCTCGATCTCGCGCTTCGAGTTGAGCCCGAGCTGACGCTCGACGCCCACCTCGATCCAGAGTCCCTGGCAGTCGAAGCCGTTCTGGTACCGCTGGTGGTACCCCCGGAGCGCCTTGTACCGCTGGAAGACGTCCTTCAGCGTGCGCCCCCAGGCGGTGTGGACGCCGAGCACCATCCGGTTCGCCGTGACCGGGCCGTCGACGAAGCTGAACCGCGGACCGGCGGCATTCTGCTCGCGGAGGCGGGCGAAGGTCGCCTCGCGCTCCCAGAGCCCGAGAACCTCCTGCTCGAGCGCGTCGTGATCCGGCTTGTCCGGGAGGGGTGAGAACATGCCGTCGATTCTAGGAACTCCCCGATCGCGGGAAGGAGTTGGCGTACTTCGACGTTTGAACGGGTACGAGAACGATCTCGGCAAAACGAAACGGAAGGACCAATGGCACTCGACGTAACGACCGAGACCTTCGAGCAGGAGGTCATCAACTCCGACAGGCCCGTCCTCGTGGACTTCTGGGCCGAGTGGTGCGGCCCGTGCCACGCGGTGGCACCCGTCCTCGACCGCATCGCGGCGGAGCGCGAGAACGAGCTCAAGCTCGTGAAGGTGAACATCGACCAGCAGCAGGAGCTCTCGCAGCGCTACGGCGTCGCTTCGATCCCGACGATGATCCTCTTCAAGGACGGAGAGCCGTCGGCTGCAGTGATCGGCGCACAGCCGAAGGGCGCGATCGAGCGATCGCTCGGCCTGACCGCCGCCTAGCTTCCCTCGTCCCCTCCTTTCCCGACGAAAGCCCGGCCCCCGCCGGGCTTTCGTGTCGGTCCCCGCGGATGGCGATGCTGGCTACCGTTATCCGTGTGAGCCCGCGCCACGTCCCGGCGTCCGTGACCGAGCTCTCGCGCGTGGGACTCCTTTCGTCCCTCCCGGGTCAGACGCTCGCGCGGCTCGCGGAGCGGATGAAGCGGGAGGAGATCGCGCCCGGGCGGACGATCGTCTCGGAGGGCGAGGAAGGAGACCGGTTCTACGTGCTCCTCACCGGGCTCGCCGGCGTGACGCAGCAGACGCGCGGGCCTCGCGGCATGATCCGGCCCGGAGACTGGTTCGGCGAGGTCGCGCTCGCGATGGGCGTCCCGCGGACGGCGACGGTCACGACGATGACCCCCTGCGTCGTCGCGAGCTGCGACCGCGCGACGTTCGACGAGCTGCTGCGCCCCCTGTTCGCGGACGACGAGCCCTAGCCGGAGAGCTCCGCGACGACCGCGTCGGAGAGGCGCGGCCACGCCTCCTTCGCCCATTCGCCGAAGTCGCGGGTCGTCACGACGGCGCACGCGACGCCGAGCTGGGGGTCGACCCAGACGAACGTCCCGCTGCCGCCGAAGTGGCCGAAGGTGCGCGGGGACGTACGGTCGCCCGACCAGTGACCCGCCTTCTCCCCTTTCAGCTCGACGCCGAGGCCCCAGTCGAGCGGGCTGAAGCGGCCGTAGTCGGGCAGCACGCCGTCGAGGCCGGCGAACTGGATCGGTCGTCATCTCGTCGTGCGTCTCGGGCGCGACGAGGCGCGGCGCGAGGAGCTCGCGGCCGATCGCGAGAACGTCGTCGAGCGAGCCGTGCATCCCGGCGCCCGGATGGCCGCTCGGATCGAGCGAGAGCCCGAGCGGCTCGACGACCGCCGCCCGGACATAGTCCGCGAACGTCATCTCGGCTTCAGCGGCGACGTGCTCGCCGAGCACGCGGAAGCCCTCGTTCGAGTAGATCCGCCTCCGCCCGGGCGGCGCGATCGGCGTCTCGCCCTCGAACGGCAGGCCGGAGGCGTGCGCGAGGAGGTGACGGACCGTTGCGCCCGCCGGCCCCGCCGGCTCGTCGAGGTCGACGACCCCCTCCTCGGCCGCGACGAGCGTCGCGAGCGCGGCGATCGGCTTCGAGACCGACGCGAGGCGCACGGCACCGGTCGTCTCCCCGCGGGTGTCGACGATGCCTCCGGCGCGCGTGACGCCCGCGGCGGCGAACGGGACGTCCCAGGCGTCGATCTGGTGCAGCGCCTGCACGGGGCGCGATACTACGTCCCCCCTGATGGAGCACAGGCTGATCAGCGGCCATTCGCCGTACGAGGGTGTCGCCGGCTTCTCTCGCGCCGTCGTCGCCGGCGACCGTGTCCACGTCGCCGGCACGGCGCCGATCCCGCCCGACGGCTCGCCGGTGCCCGAGGAGGCGTACGAGCAGGCCGCGCTCTGCCTGCGGATCATCGGCGAGGCGCTCGACCGCGCAGGCTCCGGGCTCGAGCACGTGGTGCGCACGAACATCTACGTGACGGCGCGCGAGCACTGGGAGGAGGTCGCCCGGGCGCACGGCGACGTCTTTCGCGAGACCCGGCCGGCCGCGACGTGCGTCGTGGCGGCGCTGCTCGACCCTGCGTGGAAGGTCGAGATCGAGGCCGAGGCGGTTCTCCCGTGAAGCAGGTCGATCCCCGCCTCGATCACCGGCATCGCCGGCGCGCCCGCCGCGAGCGTGCTCGACCATCGCTTCGGCGACGAGCGACCCGTTCACGCTCGGCGTCGAGGAGGAGTACATGCTCCTCGACCCGGAGAGCCTCGACCTCGTCCAACACATCGATACCGTCCTCGACGCCGTCCAGGGCGACGAGCTCGCGGACCGGATCAACTCGGAGCTGATGCAGTCGGTGCTCGAGATCGCGACGCCGGTGTGCCGGACGGCGGCCGACGTGATGCGGGAGCTGACGACGCTGCGGGGCTATGTCCGCGACGTCGCGGACGGCCAGGGCCTGCGCGTCGGCTCGGCCGGGACGCACCCGTTCAGCCTCTTCGAGCGGCAGCGCATCACGGCCAAGGACCGCTACCACGCGCTCATCGACCAGCTCCAGTACGTCGCGCGGCGCGAGCTGATCTTCGGGATGCACATCCACGTGGCGGTCGACGATCCCGACAAGGCGATCCAGGTCGTGAACGGGCTCCTGCCGCACCTCTCGCCGCTCCTCGCGCTCTCCGCGAGCTCCCCCTTCTGGCGGGGCGAGCCGACGGGGCTCGCGTCGAGCCGGCAGATCGTCTTCTCGGCCTTCCCACGGTCCGGCCCGCCGCCGCGGTTCCGGGACTACGACGACTACGCGGGGGTCGTCGGCCAGCTCGAGCGCACCGGGTGCATCGCGGACTACACCCACATCTGGTGGGACATCCGGCCGCATCCGAAGTGGGGCACGATCGAGGTCCGGATCTGCGACGCGGTAACACGCCTCGAGGACGCCGTCGCCATCGCGGCCTACTGCCAGGCCGTCGTCAAGGCGCTCTCCGACCGGTACGACGCGGGCGAGGAGATCCCGACGTACCACCGGATCCTCACGACCGAGAACAAGTGGCTCGCCGCGCGCTACGGGCTCGACGCGCCGGTCATGGACCTCGCAACGGGTCGACGGAACCGCATCCCGGTCGCGAAGCTCGTCCGGCGGACGCTCCGCGAGCTCGAGCCGCATGCGCGCGAGCTGGGCTCGGAGCGCGAGCTCGAGGGGATCGAGGCGCTCCTCTCGCGCGGCAACTCCGCCGAGCGGCAGCTCCGGATCTTCAACGCGAACCGCGACATCGTCGAGGTCGCACGAGCGATCGCGGACGCGACCGAGGGCCGCGGCGCCTCCTGAGCGAAGCGCCGCGACCCTGATCCGCTCTCCCTGCGCTATGCGCGCGACCCGACGGGCGCGCGCGTGACGTCGACCGCGAACGAGCGGAGGTCGACTGACGCGAGCACGCCGATCCGCGGCTGGCTGAGGACGAGCGTGCCGCCTCGCAGCGCCATCCGCGCGAGCTCGAGCCCGTTCTGGTCCTTCCCGTGCCACGGGAGGTCGATGCAGCGCGCGGTGCGGTGCTTCGTGTCGAGCGCGTGCACGAACGCATGCGAGGTGCCGCCGTTGTAGAGCGTGTAGACCCAGCCGCGGTCGGCACTCGTGGCACGCGCGAGCGGGATGCCCGCCATCCGCTCCCCGGGCTCGGTCTTGTCGACGATCGCGCCGGGCTCGAGCCGGCCGCTGTCGAGATCCACCGAGCGGACGACGTAGTGGATGCCGCCGTCGACCCCCTTCGGGAAATGGAGGACGAAGAGCCGGCGGCCGTCGGACGAGACGGCGTCGTACGCGAACATGCCGCGCAGCCGGATCGTCCGGAGCGGCTCGAGCGTGCGCGTGTCGAGGACCACGAACGTCGTCCTCGTCTGGTCGTCGTAGGGGGACGTGGCGAGCAGCGCCCTCCGTCCGCCCTGCCACGTCCCGTCCGCCAGCCCGCCGAAGGTCACGAGGGGAATCCCCAGCGTGCCGGCGAGCGAGCGCTGCGTGATCGTCGTGCCGTCGCGGACGAGCCGGACGACGGTCGTCCCGGCGGCGGGCCGCGCGACGAGGCGCGCTCCGCCCGCGACGGCGATGCCGGCGCCGTTCTGCGCGATGCCGGGCGTCGGGCCGCCTGCCTGCGGCGAGGCCGGACAGGACGAGAACACAGGCCGCCGCGGCGGCGAATGCGATCAGGTGCTTCATGCGTGACCTCCTCGAGCGAGCGTGCCCCTGATACACCGTCGCGCCGCAGGCGGTTCCGGCCGCGGTGGGCGACGCCGCCCGCGACGGGCGATACGGTCGGCATCCCGATGCTTGGTCGGCGCTCCTTTGTCCTCGTCGCGCTGGCGCTCTACGCGGCCTGCGCGCTCTGGGCGACCTGGCCGGCGATCCGTCACGTCGACGACCACTACCTCGCGCGCCCCGCTGCGGGCCACGGTGAGGCGGCGGCGGGCGATCACCTCCAGCTCGGCTGGAGCTTCTGGCTCGTCGGCCACCAGCTCGGCGACGGCCGCTCGCCGTTCACCGACCCCTACTCGTTCCGGCCGGAGGCCGAAGCCCCGCCGAACCTCCAGGGCTGGCTGCTCGGGCTCCCCTACTGGCCGCTTCGTGCCGCGCTCGGCGACGTGTGGGCCTACGACGTGCTCGTTCTCCTCACGTTCGTCGCCGCAGGGGGCCTCGCGTGCTGGTGGCTGCGCGCGCTCGGGCTCTCGCGCGGGGCGGCGCTCCTGGGCGGCCTCGTCTTCTGCCTGATGCCGTACCGCGTCGGCCAGTCCACCGGTCACCTGCTGGGGCTCGTCTCGTTTCTCCTCCCTGCGACCCTGCTCGCGCTCGAGCGACGCCGCCTCGTGCTCGCGGGGGCGTGCCTCGTGGCGCTGCCGCTCTCCGGGCAGCTCCACCTCGCACTCGGCGCCGTCCCCCTCGTGCTCGGCTACGCGTGGGCACGGCTTCCGCGAGCCGAGTGGTGGAAGGCAGGCACCGGGGCGGCGGCGGCGCTCGTCGCCGGCCTGGCCGTCGACCGCTGGGCGATCTCGGGCTCGATCGGGACGGGCCGGTCGTTCGCGCAGGTCGACCGGTACTCCGCGGAGCTCTCCGACTTCGTGCGCCGTTCGGTCGGATCGGGCGTGGAGGAGCTCGTCTTCATCGGCTGGCTGGCGCCTGTCCTCGCCGTCGTCGGGCTCGTCGCGATCCGCGGGCGCCGCGGGCTGGCGCTCGTGCTCGGCCTCGCCGCGCTCGTGCCGTGCCTTCTCGCGCTCGGCGCGAATCTCCGCGGCTACGAGACGGTCTGGCGCCTCGTCCCCGGCCTGGAGGCGACGCGCGTCCCGGAGCGCGTGATGCCGATCGCATGCCTTGCGATCGCCGCGCTCGCGGCCTTCGGGGTCGACGCGGCACGCGTGCGGCTCGTATCCACGACGCACGAGCGGCTCGCGCCTTTCGCTCTCGCCGGGCTCCTGCTCGTTCTCGCGATCGACCTTCGCGTGCCGGTGTTCGGCGCGGTCGCCGCCGACACGCCGACCGCCGCCTACGCGGCGATGCGCGGGTCGGGGCGCCTGCTCGAGCTCCCCGTCTTCCGCCCCGACATCCACTTCGGCAGTGCGTACCTCGGCTACGCGCGCCAGAGCCCGCGCGAGCGGCCGCAGGGGTACTCGACGGTCGCGCCCCGACCTGCGAGCCGGCTCGCGCGCGAGCTCCGCGGGCTGTCGTGCGGGCGCGGGGCGATCCCGGCGGGCCTCGGCGTCCGTTACGTCGCCGTGCACCGCGGCCTCTACGCCCAGAGCGGCTTCTTCGACGCCTCCTGCCCCGCACGCGCCGAGGCCGCGCTTCGCCGCACGGGCTGGAGGCTCGTGGCGCGCGACGGCCCGATCGCCGTGTACGCGCGAGAGTGAGTCGTGGGGGCCGCACACGGCGGCCCCCACGACCCTCACGCGGACACGAGCCGACGGACGAGCGCCGGGAGTGACCGGCGTCGCCGCCCTTCCCATCTCGACCCGACCGAACCGATGCCGCGCGACGGGCGAATCACGCGCGATCTCGACCGAAGGGAGCCTCCATGCGCCGTTCCATGCTGGTCACCATTGCGTCCGCGGCGGCCGCCGCGCTGAGCGTCGGCGTCATCGCCGCGACCGCGGGCAACGGCTCGTCGATGAGCGACAGCGGCATGCACGCCGCTCATGCGACGACCGCGTCGAAGCTGACGAAGTCCGACCTCCGGAACACGCTGAACCGGCTGCTCGGCGAGCACGCCGTGCTCGCGATGAACGCGACGAACCTCGGCGTGACCGGCTCCAAGAGCTTCCCGGCCGCCGCGAAGGCGCTCGACGAGAACTCCGTCGAGCTGTCGCAGGCGATCGGCTCGATCTACGGGGCGAAGGCCGCGAAGACGTTCCTCGACGGCCCTTTCCAGTGGCGGGCCCACGTGGGGTTCTTTGTCGACTATACGGTCGCACTCGCCAAGAAGGACAAGGCGGGCCAGGCCAGGGCGGTCGCCAACCTGAAGACGTACACGATGCGTCACGGCGCGTTCCTGGCCGGAGCGACGGGCCTTCCGAAGCTCGCCGTGCAGAACGACCTCCTGGGCCACGTGCTCGAGCTGAAGGGCCAGCTCGACGCGTACGCGAACGGGAACTACGCCAAGGCGGCGGAGCAGTACCGCGAGGCGTACCACCACATGTTCATGACCGGTGACCTGCTCTCCGGCGCGATCGCGAAGCAGCAGAACCTGAAGTAGCCCGGCCTAGCCGCGGGGGAGCGCGTCTTGCTCCTCCGCGGCAAGCGGGACGAGCTCGAAGCGGTCGACGTCGACGAGACCGCGATCGGTCAGCTTGAGCGACGGGATCACCGACAGCGCGAGGAACGCCAGCGTGAGGAAGGGGGTCGCGCCGCTCCAGCCGAGGCCAGCCGCGGCCTCGTTGCATGCGCGGCTCTGGTCGACGACGACGTCGAGCGGCTGGTCGGAGAGCAGCCCGGCGACCGGCAAGGGGCATTCCGCCACGACCCGTCCACCTTCGACGACGACGATGCCGCCGCCGACCGCGGCTAGGCGGTTCACCGCGAACGCCATGTCGTCGTCGTTCGCGCCGACGACGACGAGGTTGTGCGCGTCGTGGGCGACGGTCGACGCGAAGGCGCCGCGCCGGAGGGCCGACCCGGCGACGAACGCGAGCCCCATCCGGCCCGTTCCGAGGTGCCGTTCGACGACCGCGATCTTCACGAGGTCGCGCTCGGGGTCGGAGACGGCGTGGCCGTCGACGACGAGCGGCTCACGTTTCAGGCTCTGGGTCACGACCTGGTCCTCGATCAACCCGATGGCACGCGCCGCGGCGCCGTCCCACGGGATGGCGAAGTCGGCCGCCGTCACCGGCTGCACACGCACCGTATGCCGCACCCAGTCGGGCACCTCGGCGCGCGGCACGTCGTCGATCGGCCGGCCGCGCTTCAGGACGAGATCAGGGACGAAGCGCTCGAGGTCCGGCAGGACGAGCACGTCGGCGACGTAGCCCGGCGCGACCGCGCCGTGCATCGACAGGCGATGCCACTGCGCCGGGTGGAACGACGCCATGAGGATCGCGTCGGCCGGGTCGATCCCGGCGGCGACCGCGTCGCGCACCATGCCGTTCACGTGGCCGTTGTCCGCGATGTCCTCGGGGTCGCGGTCGTCCGTGCAGAACGCGATTCGGCCCGGGCCGTACTCCGCGACGAGCGGCAGCAGCGCGCGGAGGTTCCGCGCCATCGACGCCTCGCGGATCAGCAGCCAGACGCCGGCCCGCAGGCGCTCGCGCCCTTCCTCGACGGTGAGCATCTCGTGGTCGGAGCGGATGCCCGCCGCGGCGTACGCCTGCAGCCCGTTGCCGAGGACTCCCGGCGCATGGCCGTCCACGTGCTCGGCGCCCTCGAGCGCGAGCTTCTCGAGCTCGCTCGAGTCGCCGGCGATGACGCCCGGGAAGTTCATCATCTCGGCGAGCCCGAGAACGCGGTTGCGGCGCATCAGCGCCTCGAGGTCGCCCGGCGCGAGCGGCCGGCGCGGCGACTCGAAGCGCGAGGCGGGCACGCACGACGGGGCCATGAAGAACACCTCGAGCTGCAGGCCGGCGGAGGCGTCGTGCAGCCAGTGCACGCCGTCGGTGCCGAGCACGTTGGCGATCTCGTGCGGGTCGGCGACGACCGCAGTCGTCCCGAGGGGGAGGACGAGGCGGGCGAACTCGTCGACGAGGAGCTTCACGGACTCGAGGTGCATGTGGGCGTCGATGAAGCCGGGCACGACGTAGCGTCCGTCCGCATCGACCGTCTCCCGCCCCTCGTAGGAGCCGAGGCCGGCGATCATCCCGTCGACGACGGCGACGTCGACCTCGAGCCACTCACGCGTGAACACCGACAGGACGCGCCCGCCTCTGAGGACGAGATCCGCGGGCTCGTCGCCGCGCGCGACCGCCAGACGTCGTTGCAGGCCTGTCATCGCGCGCACGATAATAGGTCGTCGTGGGCCCCGAGCTGCCGCTCTGGGAAGGTGTCGCGCGACTGCTCGTCGTCGCCTGCCTGGCAGGCATCGTCGGCCTCGAGCGCGAGCTCCGCGACCAGGAAGCCGGTCTCCGCACGCACATGCTCGTCGGCCTCGGCGCGGCGCTGTTCGTGATCGTGGGGAACTACTCGTGGTCCGAGCTCGACTTCGGGAACCAGGTCGGGATCGTGCTCGACCCTTCGCGCGTGATCGCGTACGTCGTCACCGGGATCGGCTTCCTCGGCGCCGGGACGATCATCAAGCACGGGACGAACATCAAGGGCCTCACGACCGCGGCGTCGCTCTGGGTCGTCGCCGCGATCGGCGTCTCCGTCGCCGCCGGCGACTACTGGCTCGGCATCATCGCGACGGCGATCGTCCTGCTGAGCCTCTGGCCGCTCCGGAAGCTCGCCGACGCCGTCGGCCTCAGGGCCCGCCGGACGCATCGCCTCGAGCTCGAGCTCGAGCCGGACGGGTCCGTCTCCTCGGTCCTCTCCCGGCTCGAGGCGGCCGGCGGGGAGATGCTCTCCGCGAAGATCGCGGAGGAGGAGGATCTCCGCCGGCTCGAGGTGGTCGTCCAGCAGAGCGAGCGTGACCTCGGAAAGCTCGTCGAGGCGGCCGCCGCGGCGCCCGAGGTCAGAACCGCCACCATCGCACCCTGACGGCGGGCCTCCGGCGTTTTCCCCGCGCTCGACGGGGGAAGGATCGGTGCGTGAGAGCGATGTTCACGCTCTACGTGGTCGCGATCGTCGCGGGCGTGGGGGTTGCGCTTGCGGTCGCCGTCCTCGGCGGATGAGGACGTTCGCACGTGAGAACGGGCTCGCGCTCTTCTTCGGCGCGTTGTTCCTCGGCACACTCGCGGCGCAGTCGGTCGCCGGGGAGCGCGCGTACAACGCCGAGCAGCAGGAGCACGGCGCCGCCACGGTCTCCTGGCTCGGCTACGTGGCGTCAGCGGACTTCTGGGGGGCGGTGATGGAGAACTGGCAGTCGGAGTTCCTGCAGTTCTCTCTCTTCATCGGAGCGACGATCTGGCTCGTCCAGAAGGGGTCGAACGAGTCGAAGCGAGAGGAGGACGTCGGGCTCGAGACGGACGAGAAGCAGCGGGTCGGGCGCCACGCGAGCGCGAGGTCGCCCGGCTGGGCCCGAGTCGACGGCTTCCGTCGGCGTCTCTACGAGAACTCGCTGCTCGCGGTCATGGTCGGGATCTTCCTCGCCACCTGGCTCGCGCAGTCGCTCAACAACTGGCGCACGTTCAACCAGGAGCAGCGGGCGCACGACGAGGTGACGGTGTCGTGGGCGAGGTACCTCCTCGACCCCGACTTCTGGGAGAACACGCTCCAGAACTGGCAGTCGGAGTTTCTCGCCGTCGGGACGATGGCCGTCTTCACCGTCTACCTCCGGCAGCGCGGCTCGCCGGAGTCGAAACCCGTAGGCGCGCCGCACGACGAGACCGCCTCTTCGGGTTAGGGGAACGACGCGCGTTTCCGGAGCGGCGGATCCGGGGAAACAGGTGCCATGCCACGCGCGATCTGGACCGGCGCTGTGTCGTTCGGCCTGGTCAACGTGCCCGTGCGGATGTACTCGGCGATCGACACGAACGACCTCGAGTTCGAGCTCGTCCACGAGAAGGACGGCGGCAGGATCGGGTACCAGAAGTACTGCAAGCTCGAGGAGAAGCTCGTGCCCGACGACGAGATCGTGAAGGGCTACGAGGTCCGCAAGGGCAAGGTCGTGTACGTGACGGACGAGGACTTCGCCGCTGCGAAGGTCGAGGGCTACCGCGCGATCGACATCGAGGCGTTCGTCCCGTACGAGGACATCGACCCGATCTTCTTCGAGCGCACGTACTACCTCGGGCCGGAGAACGGCGCGGAGAAGGTGTACGCGCTCCTCCGCAAGGCGATGGAGGAATCCGGGCTCGCAGCCGTCGCCCGCTACGTGATGCGGAACCGCGAGCACCTCGGCTGCCTGCGCGTGCGGGAGCGCGTGATCACGCTCGAGAAGATGTACTTCGCCGACGAGATCCGCCCGATCGACGAGATCGCGCCGCGGAACGTCACGGTCGGCAAGGAGGAGCTGGGAATGGCCGCCGATCTGATCGACCGGTTCACGACGACGTGGAAGCCGGAACGATACGACGACACGTACCGGAAGCGGCTGCTCGCGGTGATCAGGGCGAAGGGGAAGGGCAAGGAGGTATCCGTCGAGGAGGCGGCAGAGCCCGAGGCGCCCGAGGATCTGGTCGAGGCCCTCCGCGCCAGCGTGGAGGCGGCGAAGAAGCGCCGACGCCCGACGAGCGCGTCCTCGCGCCGGAAGCCGACGCGTCGCGCGGCGAGCCGCCGCAGGCCGTCACGGCGCTAGGAGGGCTCAGCGGGACGCGGCGTGGTTTCCTTTCGGGTCCCATGTCCTCTGACGACGAGATCGACGCCCTGTACGCCCTTCCGCTCGACGAGTTCACGGGCGCGCGGAACGAGCTCGCGCGGAGCCTCCGGAAGGAGGGCCGACGCGACGAGGCGGAGGCGGTCTCCGGCCTGCGGAAGCCGACCCTCGCGGCCTGGGTCGTCAATCAACTCGCGCGCGAGCGGCGCTCGGAGGTCGAGTCGCTTCTCCACGGCGCCGCTGCGATCAAGGCCGGAGACGGGGACGGCGACGCGGGATTCCGCGCGAGCGTCGACGCGCTGCTCCGCTCGGCGCGGCAGATCCTCACCGACGCGGGTAGGAAGCCGACCGATTCCGTGCTCCAGGAGGTCGCGACGACGCTCCGCGCCTCCGCGGCGGCGAAGCCGGAAGAGCTGGCGGCGGGGCAGCTGAGCACCGGGCTAGAGACGACGGGGTTCGACGTCCTGGCCGGTGCGGTGCGCCCATCGCGGCCGAAGGCGGCCAGGACGAAGCCGAGAGAGCCGAAGGTGGATCGGGCCGCGCTCGACGCGGCACGCACGGCGCTTGGCAAGGCGCGCGACGAGGTTCGTGAGGCGCGCCGCGCGGCGGTGGCCGCGGAGCGCGAGGCACAGCGCGCGCAGGACGCGCTCGCCGCCGCCGAGAAGCGCGTGGCCGAGGCGGAGACGCGCGTCGAGGAGCTTCGCACGGCGCGGTAGACGCCGGGGCCGCCGGCGTCGTGAGGTGTGCGCTCGGCGCGCCCCGGGTAGCCCGCCGGCATGAGCGATCGAATCGAATCAGAGGAACGGGTGAAGCTGGACGTGCCGGTCGGCGAGGACACACCGGCCCGGGACGACTCGATGGAGGACGTCGTCCGCCGAGGACGCTGGTCGGGGACGCCGTTCGTCCTCCTCGGCGGCGTTGCCGCGACGATCTGGCTCGTCGTCGCCCTCGTCGCCGGGCTCGCACTGCTCGCCTGGTGGCTCGCCTAGCCGCGCCGGGCTAGGTCGGATTGGTCTGGATGGCGACCTCGGCCGCCTCGCCTTCCTTTTCGACGATCCGGAACCGCCCGGTCTCCTCGACGACGTGCTCGACGTCGATCTGCTCGTGCCCCGGCGCGACGACGAAGGTCGTGGCGCGAGAACGGACGGCGTCGTACTCGGCCGCGGTCATCGGCACGCGCTCGCTGCACTCGAGCCGACCGCACTCGCAGAACACCGAGTTGAGCATTCCCGGCTCCGGCGGCGACAGCTCATTGAGCTGTCTCCAGTAGGCCTCGTTCTCGGCGATGCGCCGTTCGCGATCCTCCATGGACGGAAGACTACGTGGCCGCGGGCATGCGACGCCGTGCAGGGGCGTTTTCCGGCCGTGCGCCAAGGGTACTTCCGGCGTGTGACCAGTCGAACTCCAACTCGAGAGGTGACTTCGTGTACATCGGTGCCGGAACCCTTGCGGTCATCGTCGTCATCATCCTGCTGATCTGGCTGCTCTAAGACCGCAGAGGCCGCGGGGCCCGAGCCCCGCGGCCTCTCTTCCTTGCACTGGGCACTGGCTCTTCGACGAGCCGTGAGCGCGACGGGGGTTGTTCCGACCCGCCGAGGTCAGTGCGGGGCTTTCGGAGCGACGTGCGGCCGGATCAGGCGCTCGATCTGGCGGCCCGTCGCGCGGCCCTCCAGACGGCCGATGACCGAGCTGTCCTGAACGAGGACCAGCGCGGGCACCGTGCTCACCCCGAGGGCCTGCATCAGACGGCGGTCGTCGTCGACGTCGACCTCGAGCACTCGCAGCCGGGCCTTCTCGGTCACCCGGACCCAGGCGACGAGGCTCGACATGCGTCGTGCGGGCCCGGAGCGCCTGCTGGAGAAGAAGACGAGCGTTGGCCGCTCGTCGCCCTGCGGCCGTTCCTGTGCGCTCATACCCAGGGGGTACCGCCTCGCGTCGAACGCGAAACGCGGGCGTTGCCGTAGCTCGGCTAACCCGCCGCCGCGGCGGCCGCGACCTCCGGCTCGGGCGCGATTCGCAGGCGCTCGACGAGGGTCATGAACGCGGCGCCGAACGGCGAGTCGTCGACGCGCGACCGGAGGTGATCCCAGTCGACCTGCTCGCGGAGGGACCGCGCGATCTCGAGAACGGAGCGGAAGTCCGGAGTCTGCTCGTTGAGTGCGAGGACCTTCGTCGCGAGCACGTCGTCGATCGAGGCCACCGGGAGGGTGCGGGCCATCACCTCGAGGTCCGTTGCGCGCGCGAACATCTCGTCGTCGACGGCGCCACCCGACGGCCGGAAGATCAGGTCGACGAGCGTGTCGCCGTCCCAGGCCTTGAGGAGCCAGCCCTCGGGTGGACGCTCCGGCCGCATGCCCGCCTCCTCGAGCGCCGCCAGGCCTGCCTCGGCGTGCTCCTCGCGGACGAAGAAGTCCACGTCGTGGTCGGTCGGCGGGCCGCCGCGCGCCCACGCCGCGAGCCCGCCGCCGAGCAGCACCGGCACCCCCGCCGCGTCGAACGCGGCGGCGGCCCTCTTCATGGTCTCGATGAGCTCGGGGAACGACTCGGACGGCGCATAGCTCATGCGGCGGGCCTACCCGTCGCACAGGGCCACGGAACCTCTCCTCCCGCCTCGCGAACGCCGCCGCGATTCCGCGACGCCCGCCGCGGGTACACGCGCATCGTGGCTCCGGTGCTTCGAATCGCCGCGGCCGGCGACCTCCACGCGTCAGAGGATCACCGCGAACGACTCACCGACTCGTTCGTGGAGATCGCGGATCGCGCCGAGCTCGTCCTCCTTGCGGGCGACCTGACGACCTTCGGCTTGCCGGACGAGGCGTCCGTCCTGGCGGACGCCTGCCGGGCTGCTGCGCCGTTGCCCGTCGTCGCCGTCCTCGGGAACCACGATCACCACTCCGGCCGCGCGGACGAGGTCGCGGCGACCTTGCGCGGTGCGGGCGTCACCGTCCTCGAGCGCGACCACCTCATCCTCGAGCTCGGCGGGATCGAGGTCGGCGTCGTCGGCACGAAGGGCTTCGTCGGCGGCTTCCCCGGCGCGGAGATCCCGGACTTCGGGGAGCCGCTCCTGCGCGAGGTCTACGCCGAGACATCACTCGAGGTCGCAGCGCTGGAACAGGGCCTCGAGGCGATCTCCGGCTGCCACCGGCGTGTGGTGCTGCTCCACTACGCGCCGATCAGCGACACCATTGCCGGCGAGCCGGCCGGCATCTGGGCGTTCCTCGGCTCGGGCCGGCTCGCGGGGCCCATCGGCGCGCACCGGCCGGACGCGGTGTTCCACGGCCACGCCCACCACGGGCAGCCGCGCGGCTCCATCGGCGAGGTTCCCGTGTGGAACGTCGCGCGCCACGTGACGCGCGAGGACTTCGCGGTCGTGGAGGTGTGACGGTCCGCGTCAGGCCGCGGCCCGCGAGCGCCGGATCCGCCACGAGCGGAGCAGGCTGAGCAACGCCGCCTCCTCGTTCTCGAGGCCACGCACCGTGACGACGCGGAGGCGACGCTCCCGGAAGTCCTCGAGCGTGCGGCCGTCCCGCCACTGCTCGACGACTGCCGGGCTGACGTACGACGCGCGCGCGACCGCGGGGGTATTGCCGAGCTCGGCGCCGACCCGGCGCATGACCGCCGCCATCGTGCGGCGCTCGTCGGCGGCCGAGACCGGCGGCCCGTGCTCGGCGAACGCGAGCGCGGCCTCCAGCGTGCCGCCCCAGGTCCGGAAGTCCTTCGCCGTGTAGCCCTCGGCGAGGTGGGCGGCGATGTAGTCGTTGAGGATCGCGCCGGTGAGGTTGGCCGGCGTCCCGTCGCGGTCGAACCGAAAGAGGCGGGGGCCGCCCGGATAGTCGAGCAGGGCGCGGACAGCATCCACGAGCTCGGCGTCGACGACCGTCCGCCGGACGAGGAGCCGCTGCTTCGAGCGGAAGCGGAAGTCGACGCGGCGCCCGCGGACGCTCGCATGGCGCTTCGACAGGGTCGTGACGCCGTATGTCCGACTCGTGCGCGCATACCGCTCGGACCCGACGCGGAACCACGCGTGGTTGACGAGCGAGACGGCAAGCGCGCAGGCCCAGTCCCGTTCGTACGGCCCGAGCGCCAGATGCGCGGCGAGTGTCTCGCGCAGTTCCGGCAGTCGCTCGCCGAACATCACGAGCCGGTCGTACTTGCGCTCCTCCTGCGCTGCGCGGAACGCCGGGTGGTAGAGGTACTGGCGCCTGCCGGCCCGGTCGACTCCGGTCGCCTGGAGCTTCGCCCGCGGGTTCGGCGAGATCCAGACATCCTTCCACGCCGGAGGGATGACGAGGCGGTCGATGCGCTCGAGCGCCTCCTCGTCGGTGATCGGCCGATCGTGCGCGTCGACGTAGCGAAAGCGCTTCGTCCCCTTGCGCCGCCACCCCCCGCGCCGCGCCATCGGCTATCCGTGGTCGGAGGCATCGCCGTGGAGAGGGAGCCGCCGGCGCGAGATCAACGGCCTCCCCATGCCTCCGCTGTTCCCGAGGCGCCGGCGGCACAAACGTCGCCTCGCGCCGGCGGCCCGGCGGCAGGGTTACGCCGGACGGAAGACCGGGTAACACCGTTTCGTCGGCCTCGGGCCAGTCAACAAGTCCCGAAGGGCGGCACTGCAATTCTCACGTAGAGGAGGACTTTCATGGGCATCGCTCTCAGTCTGCTTCTCGTCGCCGCCGGCGCGATCCTCACCTGGGCGGTGAGCGCGGACGTCTCCGGCGTCGACATCCAGACGGTCGGCGTGATCCTGATGGTCGTGGGGATCGTCGGCGCCATCCTCTCGGTCGTGTTCTGGTCGAGCTGGGGCGGATTCGGGACGTACCACCGCGAGACGGTGGTGCGCGACCGCGATCACCTGGTCGAGCGCTAGGCGCGCGAGGAACAACTAGCCGGGGGCGCCCACGGGGCGCCCCCGGCATGATGTCTGCGGAATGTCCACGACCGGCCCCAACGTCGAGTCGTTCGCCGGCGGGCTCGCGCTGACGCTCTCCGGTGAGCTCGACGCCTACGACGCACCAGCGCTGCGAGCGGCCTTCGCCGAGGCGGCGGCCGACCTCGACGGCGGCGCCGTCGTCCTGGACCTCACCGACGTCACGTTTCTCGACTCGACCGCGCTGGGGACGATCGTCGGGCTCCTGCGGCGGGTCCGCGAAGGGGGCGGCGAGCTTCGCGTCGTGCTCCCGGAGACCGAAGCACGGCGCATCTTCGAGCTGACCACGCTGGAGCGGTCGCTCGACATTCGTCCGAGCCGCGAGAGCGCGCTGGCCGGCTGAGCCCGGCCTGCCGTTCAGGCGGACAGACGCTTCCGGAGATGCACGACCGTTCCGGCGGCGCCGGACTTCCCGTCGACCGAGAGGTCGTCGACGACCGCGCGGATGATCGCGAGCCCCATGCCCGCCTCGACGGGCTCCTCGCCGACGTGGATGGCGTCCGGCAGCTCCTCGAGGTGCATCCCCTGCCCGTCGTCCTCGACCGTCACGTCGATCGCCTCGGGGCTCACGTCGAACACGACGTGGACATCGCCCTGCGCGTCGCCGTAGGCGTGGCGAACAGCGTTCCCGCACACCTCGGTCACCGCGAGCTTGAGGTCGGCGAGCACGGACTCGCTCATCGGCACTTCCCGCGCGATCCCGGCGAGAGCAAGGCGGACGAGGATGAGGTACTCAGCCTTCGCCGGCATCGTGAGGCGGACGGTGCTCACGGCTGGTCCTCCGCGATCGTCTCGAGCCGGCCGCGCATCGTGACGAGCGCTCGCCGCAGCAGACGCGAGACGTGCATCTGCGAGATTCCGATCCGGGCGGCGATCTCCGACTGCGTCAGTCCCTCGAAGAACCGCATCTCGACGATCGCGCGCTCTCTGGTGTCGAGCGCCTCGAGCCCGGTCTCGACGAGGACGCCGTACTCGACCTCCTCGTACCCCTGCTCGGTCTCACCGAGCAGGTCCTCCATCGTCTCGTCGTCTGCGCCCGCCCCCAGCGGCTGGGAGAGGGAGCGCGTCGAGTAGGCGTGGTACGTCTCGAGCGCCTCCACGACCTCGTCCTCGTCGATCCCCATCGTCTCGGCGAGCTCGGAGATCGTGGGAGCGCGGCCGAGATCGGCCGTCGCCGACTCCACCGTCCGGGTCAGGCGCAGGCTGAGCTCCTTCATGCGCCGCGGCACGTGGACGGCCCAGGCCCGGTCGCGGAAGTGACGCTGGATCTCTCCGACGATGGTCGGCACGGCGTACGTCGTGAACTGCGTCCCCCGCTCGAGGTCGAAGCGCTCGATCGCGAGGACGAGCCCGATCGCGCCGACCTGGACGAGGTCCTCGAGCGGCTCGCCCCGCCCGCTGTAGCGCGACGCGACGCTGCGGACCAGCGGCATGTAGCGATCGACGATCTGGTCGCGCGCGCTCGGGTCGCCCGCGCGGTGCGCCTCGAGGAGACGCGTGAAGTCGGGGTCCGCGGCCACCGTCGTCATCCGCCCCGCCCGTGGCGGGCCGCCGACACGAGCAGCTCGGCGTAGGTCTCGCCGTCACGCTCCGACGGCAACTCGCTCGCCTCGTCGACGAGACGGCTGACGACCCGCGCGACGGCGGGGTCGGCGACGCCCCCGTTCGCGAACGGGCCGACGCGGACGCGAAGCCCCTCCTCCCCCGCGTCGACCGCCAGCGTCACCGTTTCCCCGGAGACGCCGTTCAGGAGCAGGCTCTCGATCGCGAGCAGCATGTCCTCGACGCGGTCGACGGGAAGCTCGAAGCGCGACGCGAGGCCTCCGAGGACGAGTCGGCCGACGCTTCGGTACCCCTCGGTCGCGGGAAACTCGACGACGATGCTGTCGGACGACCCCGTCGGCGCCGGGCCGCTCACCCGCCGCCCGCTCCGTCGACGGCGGAGCCTCGGTCGGTGTGCAGGGCGAAGACGCGATCGAGCAGGGTGATCTCGAAGATGCGGCGGATGTGCGGGTCGGTGCAGACGACGCTCAGGCTCCCTCCGGACGGCCGGAGGCGCTTGACCGCACCGAGCAGGACGCCGAGCGTCATCGAATCGATGAACGTCGCCTCGCTGAAGTCGACGACGAGAGAGACGGCGCCGCGGTCGATCGCGTCGCCGATCGCGGAGCGGAGCTCGGGCGCCGTGTGGAGGTCAGCCTGGCCGTGGACGGCGATCACCGTGACACGATCGGCGATGTCGTCCACCTCGACGACGAACTCGGCGTCGCTGATCCCGTCCTGTCCGGTCATGCCGCTCACGCGCGGGTAGTTCTACCCCGTCGCGCGGCGATCAAACGCCAGACGCGAGCCGGCTTCTCTCAGCGGCGCCTTCGCGACACGGCGCGCTGGAGCTCGGCCTTGTTCATCTTCGAGCGGCCGTCGATCCCGAAATCCTTGGCCTCCTCGTAGAGCTGTGCTTTCGTGCGCCCGCGCGGGCCCTTCCGGTGCGACCGGATGCCGCCGCGGCGACCCGAGGACATGTCCTCGCGGGAGAGCCGCGACGACTCTCGCGCCTCGCCCGACCGCGCGCGCTCCTTGTTGACCGTTCGCGCCGCGATCTCCTCTGCGCGCGACACGCCACGCTCCTCGAGAGAGTCCTTGATGTGCTCGTACTGGCGCGCCCGCTTCGTTCCCTTCTTCACGCCACGTGGCGGCATGACCGACTCCTCTCCGACGTCCTCTCCGGGATTCCGAGCCGGCTTTACCCCTCGTCTTCGCTGCGCGAAACCTGAAGGACCGCGACTGCCTCCTCGACGCTCGCGCACACCGGAACGACGTCGCCGAGGTGGACGAGCCCGATCACGCGCGCCGTCGGGCTGCTGTCCGACACGACGAGCGCTATCCCGCCGCCCTGCGGGGCCGCCATTCGCGAGAGCCCGAACAGCGCGTGCAGGCCGGCGCTGTCGATGAACGTCACGCCATCGAGGTCGACGATGAGCTTGCCGGCGGCGACAAGAGGGTCGAGTCGGGCGCGCGCGGTCTCGACTGCGAGCTTGTCGAGCTCTCCCTCGAGCCGGGCGACCCGGACGCCCCGGACCTCGTCAGTCCTCAGCTGGATGCGTTCCATGGCCTCGGGCGGGCTCGCGCGTCAAGGGCCGCTCCATCACGACCCGGGTCCCGCCAGGCGTGCGCTGGACGTCGACGTTCGTCATCAGCGCCTCGATCAGCCGCAGCCCGAGACCGCGATCGTCCCGCACCTCGGGTTCCTTCCACCGGCCAAGATCGACGACGCCGATCCGGACCCGATCGCCCGACAGCGCCGCGTCCACCCGGACGACCGAGTGGTCGCCCGCTCCGGAGTGCTCGATCGCGTTGGCTCCTGCCTCCCATGTCGCGAGGAGGATGTCACGTGCATCGACCTCCGGCACGGCGGCCGATTCGAGCCACCTCTCCAGCTCGCGCCGGAGCTGCGGCAGCGAGTCGGAGTCCGCAGGGAACGTCAGCTCGAGCGGAGCGAGGAGCGCCGGGTCGAGGACGACCGCGAGCAGCGCGACGTCGTCCTGGAGCGCTTCCCCGCCGAGCAGCTCCGCGATGACGGCGTCGACGAACGCGTCGGGCTCCCGGGGGGCCGCGGACGCGGCCTCGGCGAGGCGGGTCAGGCCCTCGTCGATCGAGTGCCCGCGCCGCTCGACGAGCCCGTCGGTGTACAGGACGACGATCGTCCCCGGAGCAAGCTGCGCCGTGTGCTCCGTGTAGGACACCTCCGTCGTGACGCCGAGCGGGAGGCCACCGTCCCCCTCGAGGAACCACGTCTCTCCGTCCGGCGAGACGATGAGCGGCGGCGGGTGCCCGGCGGACGTCATCGCCACCTGATGCGTCTCGGGGTCGAGCGCGAGGTACGCGAGCGTCGCGAAGGGGACGTCGATGTAGTTCTCGAGCAGGAGATTGAGCTTCGTGACCGTCTCGGCAGGCGTCAGCGCGTCGAGGGTGAGGGCTCGCATCCCGTTTCGGAGCTGCGCCATCGTCGCCGCCGCCTGGACGCCCTTGCCCACCACGTCGCCCACGACGAAGCCGAGCCGCCCGTCCGCGAGCGTCAGCGTGTCGAACCAGTCACCGCCGACGTCGACCGCCGTCGAGCCCGGCAGGTACAGGGCGGCGACGCGCACGCCCTCCATCGACGGGACCGTCTCGGGAAGCACGCTGCGCTGGAGCGTCTCGGCGACGACCCGCTCGCCCTCGTAGCGACGGGCACGGTCGAGCGCGAGGCCGCACTGTGCCGCCACCGCCTCGAGGAACGACCGTTCGTCGTCGACGAGCCGTCCCGGCTGCGTCCACGCGAGCACCGCGACGCCGAGCGGCGCCGCACCCGCCGTCACCGGCACGAACGAGAACGAGCGGAGCCCTGAGTCCGCGAGCGCGCCCCGAAGCTCGGGATGGTCGGCGAGAAGCAGCTCGACGTCGTCGTAGTAGGCCGCCTCCTGGACACGGACGGCCGTGGCGGCAGGCCCGGTCGACCCCACGGGAACGGTGCCGTTGGGACCGAGCAGCTCGTCGGGGAACTCCGGGGAGCGGACGGCCTGGAGCTCTCGCCCCTCGTCGTCCAGCACGGCGAGCGCCGCGGCCGCGGCGCCGACCGCCCCGACGGTCTCGTCGAGGAACGTCGCTGCGACCTCGGCGGGCGTGAGCGCTCCCGAGAATGCCGCCGTCAGGGCCTGGAGCCGGCGCATCCTCCGCGCCGATATCTCCGCCTGGAGTCTCGCCTCGTGCTCGCTCTCGTGGAGTCGGGCCCGCTCGAGAGGCTGCGCCGCCTGACCGGCGATCGTCTCGACCAGCCTGCGCGTGCCGTCGTCGGGGCGGTGGCCCGGCCGGAACCGGATCCGCAGCACGCCCACCGGAATCCCCTCGACGAGGAACGGGATCGCGGCCGACGAGCCGCTGGCGTCCTCGGGCCATGTGGGAGCGACCGGCACGACTTCCTCGCCGTCGTCGGCGAGCGTCGTGCCGGCAGGGGTCTCGTCGTCGGCGCGCGCGAGCGCCGCGTCCGACGAGACCGACGCGAGGAGCTCGAGCGCGCCACCCCCCACGACGTCGAAGACGGCGGCCTCGGCGGCGCCGGTCATCGCGAGCACCCGCTCGGCCACGAGCGACGCGACCTCCGCGGCTGTCGACGCCGCCCCGAGCGCCGTCGCGAGCGAGTGCAGCTGCGCCAGGTCTCCGGCGAGACGCTCGGCCCGAGCCCGCGCGATCTGGCCGATCTCCTCCGCCCGGCGGCGCTCGCCCTGTTCGATCACGAGCCCGGCGTGGTCGGCGAAGCGGCGCGCGAGCGCAAGCATCTCGGGACTCGGCTCGGGGATGATCCGCGCCCAGCGCAAGGCGAGCAGCACCTCGGCGCGGCCGGCGACGACGATCGGGACGCGGAGCACCGAGCGGACGCCCTCGGCCATGACGCGCTCGAGGGCGTCGCCGACGACGACCTCGCGTGCGTCGGGGAAAAACGTCGTGTCGAGCCGTTCGAGCGAGCGCTGCATGCCCGGGTAGTCGCGCGGCTCGACGACGTGACCGGGGGGCGCGAGCTCGTCCGGGGGGTCTCGCCAGATCACCTCGAGCCGGCGATCGGATACTTTCCACAGCTGGGCGACGTCCGCCTCGAAGAGCTCCCGCGCCTCGGTGCAGATCGCGGCCGCGAGCTCCCCCTGCGGCGCGTCGGCGAAGCGGGGCACGAGCCCCGTGATGCGCTCGAGCCCGTCCCGGGCGGCGCGCTCACGCTCGTATGCGAGCGAGCGCTCGAGTGCCTGACCGCCGAGCTCGCCGGCGATCCGCGCGAGCGACAGGATGTTCTCGTCGATCGCGTTCACACGCGTGAACGGGAAGCCGATCGAGCCGGCGACGCGGCCCTCGATGCGGATCGGCACGGCGAGTGCCGATTGCGCGTACGGCGCGAGGCGTGCGCCGTCCGGGAACTCGCGGGCGAACTCGTCGCGGGAGAGCGCGTGCGCAGGCGCTCCCGTTCGCGCCGCGACGGTGATCGGCGCGGTCGTCGTGAGCGGCAGGCGCAGGCCTGGCTCGAGCGCCGGTTGCGGACCTTCTGGGTCGACGATGACCAGCTCGTCCGCCTCGACGAGGCCGAGGGAGCCTCCGACCGACCCCAGCAGGTCGGGTACGCGCGAAAGCAGCGCCCCGGCGACCTCTGACGGGGTCGCGGCCGACGCGAGGGCCGCGGCGAGCTCGTGGAGCTCGCGGGAGACGGCGCTTGTCTCCTCCGCCTCGGTCGCGCGCCGCGTCGCTTGCTCGCGGAGGCGCTGCAGCGTCCAGCTCGCCCAGATCAGGGCGAGCGCCACGGCGAGGCCGACGCCCCACGAGATCGCGTCGGCACGGCTGTCGGGCCAGAGCCGCCACCGCGGCTCGATGAAGGCGAGCAGCACGAGGAGCCAGCCGAGGCCGGTCGCGAGGAGCGCCGGGCCGAGACCGTAGTAGACCGAGACGATGACCACCGTGCCGACGAGCGGTGCAAAGAGCACGTCGTCGGCGAGCGGCATGAGGAGCCCCGTCACGACGAGGGCGACGCTCAACGCTACGAGACCGAACAGATACGCCCGACGGCCGACAGACCGCTGGCGCCCCCCGATCCTCGACAGGATTTCCCTCACCGCGCCTCACAGTGATACCCGAGGAGGCGCTTCGTCAAACAGCGCGAGCGCGAATCGGCGTCGACGGGGGTTTGCGGTCCGGGAGACGGAGGAACTCTCCACACATGCAGGAGACGGCGACCTTCTCGCACGCCATCGAGGACAGGCTGGACACGCTCGTCGGGATGCGGGTCGCACTGCGTCGCTGGCTCGCAGACGTCGGGCTCGACACGGAGGCCGCGGAGGACGTCGTGCTCGCCGCCTGGGAAGTGTGCGTGAACGCGGTCGAGCACGCCGTCGAGCCGCAGAACGGCGTGACGCTCGTCGCGTCGCGGACGAGGCACGGCGTGCGGATCGCAGTCCACGACTCCGGCACGTGGCGCGAGCGTGCCGCCGAGCGTCCGGGCCGCGGCCTCGGGCTGCGCCTTGCGACTGCGGTCATGGACCGCGTCTCGATCCTCCGCGATCGGCCCGGGACGGAGGTCGTGATGTGGCGGTTCACCGGACGGCGGGCGTGAACCGGCCCGTGCTCGTCGAGATCGTCGGCGGGCTCGACCTCTCGACCGTCTGGCACTGGGAGGCCGAGGTCGGCAAGGCAGGCTCCGCGTCGCGCACGGTCGTCGTCGACCTGACGCGCGTCGACTTCGTCGACAGCGCCGGGGTCCACGGGTTGTTCCGCATGCTCGCATCGCTGAACGGGCAGGGCAAGCGGGCATTCGTCGTCGCGCCGCACGGCGGGCGGGTCCGCCGTCTGCTCGAGATCCTCGAGCTGCAGTCCCTCGCCTGGCTCTGCGAGACGCGCGAGGAGGCGCTCGGCGCGCACGCCGCGTAGACGGCTGCGGGGCCGTCGAGACGGCCCCGCAGCGCTCGTGAGGCGGAGGAGACTACGACGTGCGACCCGGGGTCGGCTCGCGCTCCTCGTCTTCGTCGCGAAGGTCGTCGAGCGCGTCCTTCGCGTCCTCCCAGGCATCGCCGGCCTTGTCCTTCGCCTCGCCCCACTCCTCCTGGAGCTTCCCCTCCGCCTGCTTCTTCTTGCCTTCGAGCTTGTCGTCCATCACGCCTCCTTCGTTCGAGTACGCCCCTCGCTACCCACGCCCCCGGGTTTCGACACTCCGGCCCTCGAAGGCGTCGCGCGCCACAGCGAGGTCGGCGCCGAGTTCATGCCCAACATCTGGCACCAGGCACGGAGGGCCAAACCACGTCGGGCCGAACGCCCCCGGACGCCGGGGCTGCGTCCGACGACTCAGCCACCTCGACGTACGTCACGTCGGTCGTCGCAGATGCAGAAGGTCGAGCCTTCGAGGATCGTCAGCCTGCGACCGACCGAACGCTTGCCGTCCGCTCGGGCATCGGAGGCGCCTGTCCCTCGCGTGCCGCGAAACGGTTTCCCGGCGCGCCACGACGGGCATCACGCGGAAATGATCGGGGAGATGCCGCAGCCACCACCGACACCGGACCTCCCGGACCCGGCGCCCTCCCCGGACCCGAGCCCGTCTCCGCAGCCCGATCCGGAGCCGCCCGACGAGGCGCTCCGGCGCGACGCCCACATGCCCCTCGGGTGAACGACGGGCCGCGCTCGGCGGTAATTCACGCCTTCGATTCGCTCGCCTCCGGCCGCGCCCGCCGGCGTCAGCCTGGACGGCCCCGCCGTCGCGCAGGATACTGCGGCCGTGACGGCTTCCCGACGGAGGGAATGTCGAGGCGCCTGCGCGGCGCCTCGGCCTTGGACTGCCGGGAAGTCGATCGATGACTCCTGAAGGCGACCACTCGTCCGAGCTCGCGGAGGCCCGCCGCCGCCTGGCCGAGCTCGAGTCGCTCGTCGAGATCAGCCCCGTCGCAATCGTCGTCATGGATGCCGACCAGCGGGTGACAGGCTGGAACCCGGCGGCGGCGCAGCTCTTCGGCTACTCGCCGCAGGAGGCGATCGGGCGTCTGATCGACGACCTCGTCCTCAACGAGGACCTCCGCGGAGAGGGCCGGCACGTCACCTACGAGGCGCTCGAGAAGGATCGCGCCGACCGGATCACTCAGCGCGTACGGAAGGACGGGGAGACGGTCGAGGTGCAGATGATGCTCGTGCCGCTCCGCGTCGACGGCGAGCATGTCGGCTTCTACGCGATCTACCACGACATCACCGAGCTCCAGCGCTCACGAGAGCACGCCGAGACACTCCTGGCCGTAACGCAGGTCCTCGGAAAGACGCTGAGGCTCGAGGACACGTTCGAGACGATCCTCGACGAGCTGCAGCAGGTCGTGCCCTACGACAGCTGTTCCATCCAGGTGATCCAAGGAGACCGCCTGGTGATCGTGAGCGCGCGCGGCCTCGACGACCTGGGCGGGATGATCGGAGTGGGCTTCGACCTGGACGACGAGGCCAACCCCGGGATCCAGGTCTTGCGATCGAAGCGGCGACAGGTCTTCGCCGACGTCTCCCATCACCCCCACTTCGCGAGCGAGGAGCACGGCGGCGGACGCATTCGCGGATGGGTCTGCGTCCCGATGATCGTCGGCGACCGCGTGATCGGCGTCATCAGCATTGACAAGTTCGAGCCGGACTTCTACGACGATGCGCTGGCGGACCTCGCGACGGCATTCGCCGCCCAGGCTGCGATGGCGATCGAGAATGCCCGGTTGCTGGAGACCGAGCGCGCCGCCCGTGAGCAGGCCGAAACGCTTCGCGCCGCAGCCGAGTCGCTCGGCAGCATGCTAGGCCTCTCCGAGGTCTTCGACCTGATCTTGTCGGAGCTGGGCAAGGTCGTTCCCAATCGGAGTGCCAGTATCCAGCAGCTCGACGGCGACGAGTTCGAGATTCTCGCCGCCCAAGGCTTCCCGGACATCGAGGAGCTCCTCCGACATCGCTACGCCTGCCGGGGGCCCGACGATCCTGCGTGGGGGCTCATCCAGCGGCACGAGACGATCATCGTCGCGAACCCCGCTGAGCGCTATCCGCAGTTCGAGGACGTGCACGGCGAGGGAAGCATCAAGACATGGATGGCCGTCCCCTTGCTGATCGGCGACCGCCTGATCGGGATGCTGACGCTCGACTCGTTCGAACCCGACTTCTACACCGCCGAGCACGCAAGGACGGCCAAGGCCTTCGGCGCGTTCGCCGCGACGGCGATCGACAAGGCCCGGTACGTCACCGAGCTCCAGCGGGCGCGCGAGGAGGCGGAGGCGGCGACGCAGGCGAAGAGCGCGTTCCTCGCGACGATGAGCCACGAGATCAGGACGCCGATGAACGCCGTGATCGGCATGACCGGCCTCCTCCTCGACGACGAGCTGACGGCCGAGCAGCGCGAGCTCGCCGAGGTCGTCCGCTCGAGCGGAGACGCCCTGCTCCACGTGATCGACGACATCCTCGACTACTCGAAGATCGAGGCGGGGAAGCTCGAGCTCGAGACGGAGGCGGTCGATCTCCGGGAGTGCGTCGAGAGCGCGCTCGAGATCGTGGCGCCGCGCGCGTGGGAGAAGCGGATCGAGCTGGGCTGCCTCATCGACGAGGAGGCGCCCGCAGGAATCGTCGGCGACGCCGCGCGCCTGCGGCAGGTGCTGCTCAACCTGCTCTCGAACGCGGTCAAGTTCACCGAGAAGGGCGAGGTGGTCGTCCAGGTCGGAGCCGAGCCCGCCGGGACGAGCGCGTATCGGCTCGCGCTCGCCGTCCGGGACACCGGGATCGGCATCCCCTCGGACCGCATGGACAGGCTGTTCGCGTCGTTCAGCCAGGTCGACGCATCGACTACCCGGCGCTACGGCGGTACAGGGCTCGGCCTCGCCATCTCCAAGCGCCTCGTGGAGCTGATGGGCGGGACGATGTGGGCAGAGAGCAAGGAGGGCTCGGGATCGACCTTCCATGTCGACCTCCCCGTGGAGGCGACCGAGGCCCCGACTCCCAGGGCGCACGGCACGCCGCTGCAGCTGGCCGGCAAGCGCATTCTCGTGGTGGACGACAACGTCACGAACCACGAGATCGTCGCGCGCCACGCGCGATCGTGGGGCATGGACGCCGTGGCGCTCACGTCGCCCCTCGAGGCGCTCGCGCGAATCGAGGGAGGCGAGAGGTTCGACGTCGCCGTCCTCGACATGGTCATGCCGGAGATGGACGGGCTCACCCTTGCACGCGAGATCCGGCGGCACCGAGACAAGCGCGAGCTTCCGCTGGTGATGCTGACCTCGCTCGGCCGGCTGCCCCAGGTTCGGTCATCCGGAGTCTTCTCGGTGCAGCTGGCGAAGCCTGTCAAGGCCTCCCAGCTGTACAACGCTCTCCTGCAGGCGCTTGCCGAGCAGTTCCAGGAGCCGGCGGTCGACGAGCCGGACGTGGGCAAGCCGGCGACGTCGTCGCTGCGGATCCTCCTGGCCGAGGACAACGCCGTGAACCAGAAGGTCGCCCTCCGGCTCCTGGACCAGCTCGGCTACCGCGCCGACGTGGCCGG
>CAWCRC010000020.1:0-17095 GCA_963797805.1 uncultured Actinomycetes bacterium
GAACGGCCTCGAGGCGCTGGAGGCGCTCGCGCGGCAGCCCTACGACGTCGTGCTCATGGACGTACAGATGCCCGAACTGGACGGCCTCGATGCGTCGCGCCGGATCCGCGAGCGCTGGCCGGCGGAGGCCTGCCCGCGCATCATCGCGATGACGGCGAACGCCATGCCCGAAGACCGCCAGGCGTGCTTCGCCGCCGGGATGGACGACTACCTCGCCAAACCGATCCGTCCGGCCGAGCTGGCGGAGGCGCTCCGCACCGTCCGACCGCTCACGGACATCCGCACGACGAGCGCGGAGGGCGCTGGCACCGGCCTCGACGCAAGCGCGATCGAGAGCCTGAGAGAGCTCGACGGGGAGGGCTTCCTCGCGGAGGTGATCGACACGTTCCTGAGCGACGCACCGGCCCTCATCGCAGCGCTCCGGACGACGTACGACGAGGGCGACACGGAGGCGCTGAGGCGAACGGCACATACCCTGAAGTCGAACGGCCAGATCTTCGGGGCCGGACGTTTCTCGGAGCTCTGCCGGGACCTCGAGGAACGAGCGAGGCGCGGCGAGCTGGACGGCACCGGGAAGGCCCTCGATCGAATCGAGCGAGAGTACGCCGCGCTCGAGAAGGCCCTGACCGCCCTCGGTTCGACACCCGCCCCGTGAGCGCTTCCGCCTCTCCGCCCGGAACGATCCTCATCGTGGACGACAACCGGGTGAACCAGCTCCTGCTCAGCCGCGGCTTGGAGCAGCAGGGGCACACCGTCGCCTTCGCGGGACACGGCCGCGAGGCGCTCGACCTGATGCGTCGCCAGCACTTCGACCTCATGCTGCTCGACGTCCTGATGCCCGAGCTCGACGGCTACCAGGTCCTCGCGGAGCTGAAGCTCGACCCGCATTTCCGCGACATCCCGGTGATCATGACGTCCTCGCTCGACGAGCTCGACAGCGTGGTCAAGTGCGTCGAGATGGGCGCAGAGGACTACTTGACCAAGCCGATCAACCCGGTGTTGCTGAACGCGCGCATCACTGCGAGCCTCGAGAAGAAGCGCCTGCGCGATCAGCAGCGCGAGCTGATCAGCAAGTTCGCGACGAAGGAAGTCGCGGAGGACCTGCTGACGTCGGGCTTTTCCCTCGGCGGCAAGCATCTCGACGCGTCTGCGCTGTTCTGCGACATCCGCTCGTTCACGACGATCGTCGAAGCGCAGGAGCCTGCCGAGACGATCGAGTTGCTGAACGATTACTACACGCTGATGATGGACGCCATCGGCGGGGAAGGCGGCATCGTGAACCAGATGGTCGGCGATGGGCTGATGGCGATCTTCGGCGCGCCGCTGCCGCGTGAAGACCATCGCCGGCAGGCTGTGCTCGCGGCGCGCCAGATGGTCGACCTGATCCGCCTGTTCAACGAGGAGCAGTCAGCGCGGGACAAAGTGCAGATCCAGATCGGCGTCGGCATCGCGTCGGGGCCGGTGGTGGCGGGCTACACGGGCACACACCACAGAGCGACCTACACGTGCGTGGGCGACACCGTCAACGTCGCTGCTCGTCTCGAGTCGCATACGAAGGTCGTGAACCGACCCATCCTGATCGACGAGCACACGCGGCGCGGTCTCGACGACGGAATCGAGGTCGAGGCTCACGGAGAGCTGCTGGTGAAGGGGAAGACGCAGCCTGTGCAGGTGTACGCAGTGCACGTGAGCTCGCTCGTCGCGGAGAGCCTCTGAACGAGGCCCCGACCTCGTTGCGAGCGCAGCGCCCGTAGCCGTCGCTACATGCCCACCGTGTGGTGACTAGATGCCCTTTTGCAGGGCATTTCTCGCTTCGGGCGGTTCATGACAGCACGGTGCCAACACCGCAGCGGCGCTTGACAGCGTCGCCGGTGAGTCGGAGCGGCCTCCAGCGGCCTCCGGCGCCGAGACAACCGCTCGTCTCGCCTGGGCTCGTGGTCAGTGCGCGCTGAGAAAGCCTTCGAACTGCGTCTTCCCGTTGCCGTTGGCCAGCGAGACGCCCGCTCCGAGTCCGCCTCAGGAGAGCCCCGCTCGGTCGCCCGTGTCGCGGATGACGGTTTCGAGGTGCCGGTGGTGACCACCCATCCGTCCGGGAGGTCGAACCTGCCCGTTGACTCCCGCACTCTCACGAGGCGGACCGAGCACTGGCCGGCGGCGCGCTGAACATGATCAGTCGCGGACGCCGTCCGAGTATGCGCGGACTAGCCGATGGCGAGGCCGCCGCAGAAGTCGTGGATGCCGGTGATGAACTGGTTGTTGACGGCGGAGCCGTCGAGGTTGGCACGTCCGATCGTCGTGCCCGGGTGTGCGTCGTCGCTGCCCTTCCACTCCCCCCAGTAGATGTGACCCTGGTAGGCGGCGATGCCGCATGGGATGCCTGCGGTGCGGATGAAGCGGTGGTTGACCCCGGTCCCGTCGAGGTTTGCGCGTCCTATCGCGTACCTGGATTTGACGAATCCCGCGTTCGTCCAGTAGATCTGGCCCCCGGCCACAGCGATCCCGCAGCCGTTGGCCGGACGACCGGGGATGAAGCGCTTGTTGACACCCGTGCCGTCGAGGTTGGCACGCCCGATCGCCACTGGCTTGGCGCCTTCCACGAAGTTAATCCAGTAGATGTACTTCCCGGCCACGGCGATGCCGCACGGGCCGCCCCCGTTCGAAATCGGGGGCGTACTACGCGGGATGGCGAGGCCGGGGATGAACTGGCTGTCGACGCCGGTGCCGTCCACATTCGCCCTCCCGATCGTGCCATGGTCCACGGTCGCCCAGTAGATGTGGCCTCCGGCGATCGCGACGCCGCAGTCACCCGGGCTCGGCGTCGGAATGAAGCTCGCGTTGACGGCGGTCCCGGCTCGATTCGCCCGGCCGATCGCCCCGCCCTCATCCGGACTCCAGCCCTTCCCGCCCTGCAGCTCCGCCCAATAGATGTGCTTGCGGTCGAGCGCGACCCCGCACGGTCTCCGTCCAGTGCCGGAAACGAAGCTGTGCTCGGCGCCCGTCCCATCGAGCCGCGCTCGACCGATCGTCGTCGCAGCGGGTCTCTTACCCCACCCGGGCGTGAAGTTTGCCCAGTAGAGATGCACCGGCGCGGCGGCGCGGGCGCTGGTCCAGGCAGTTGTCACCGCGACGACGCCAACCAGCGCGACGCCGACGAGAACGGCGGCCCACTTTCCGAAAGCGTGCGTTGGCCAATGAAGCCAGCTGCGCATGGCAGAGGCGTGCTTCCGCGACATCGCTGCTCCTTTCCTGCCGTCCCGGCCCGACCGGCCGCTCTCACCTCGAGGTCAGAAAGCCCTCGGCTTGGAAGCCCGCCGGCCCGCGCGTGGGATGGAGCCAGACGGTCGCCGCGCGCCCGCCACCGGCGACGTCCTTGTACGCGCCCGTCCCGCTGACGACCCGCCACGTACTGACGCCGATCGTGTAGCCGCTCCCGGCGTCGGTCCACTCGTTGTGGAAGCGGAGCACGAGCGTCCCTCGCTTCCCCGTGAACGTCCTGCGGTCATGGTCATTGACGATGACGTCCTGACCGTCACGAACGAGGCCGCGGTAGCCCCAGCAGCAAGAGTTGAAGCTGCCGGAGTCGGTGCCGAGCGCTCCCGGCGTAAGCGGAGTCAGGGTGAAACCGCCGACTCCGATCTTGCTGGTGATCACGACACGCTGCTTCGACGCCGTCGACGTGGCGGCGGCGGCGCACACGAACGTCAGCGCCAACGAGAGTACGACGAGCGCTGCCTTTCTCGCCTGCATGTGCCCTCCCTTGAGAAGCGTCTGCGTGTCACCAGCGTGGCGAACCGCGCTGAGGCGGCGCTGAGCGTGCGCTGAGGCGTTCAGTCCGGACTACGGACAGGCTCCGAAGTACACGTTCTTGCCGACGCCGACCCAGGCGAGGCCGTCGCCGACCGCGAGATCGAAAGGGTGATAGCCGAGCTCGATCGTCGCGACGACTCGGTTGGTATCGGGATCGATACGCGACAGCGTGCCGGCGCACTGGCTCGTGACCCAGACCGACCCCTGATCGACTACGACTCCGGCGGGCACATGCCCGACAGCGATGACTCGTCGGGTGCGACCCGTGACCGGATCGATCCGACGAACCGTGTCGTCACCCCTTTCCGTGACCCAGACGGAGCCGAAGCCGATTGCGACTCCGACCGGGAAGCTCCCGACCGGAATGCGTCTCGCGCGACCACTCCGCGCATCGATGCGAAGCAGGGTGTCGGCTGGCGCGCCGAGCGCGATCCAGGCGGCGCCGTAGCCGAATGTGGCGTCGTTCCCATACTCGAGGGATCGGAGTTGGTACGTCCGCTGCCGCCCAAGGGGGTGGAGCCGCCAGCGTTCGACCACGCCGCCCCCGTAAGCCCCGGCAATCGCCGCAATCCAGAGCGCGCCGCGGCCGACTGTGAGAGAAGTCCCTGTGGTGTCCCTTGGAAGCGGTACGCGTGGAGTGGAGATTCGCTCCGCCGGATCGACGAGCGGCAGCGCAGCGTCGACCGACGTGACCTGCCCGCGGCCAACGCTTGCGACCCACACCCGCTTCGCACCCTCGGCGGCCAGACTGTCGCTGGCGTCGTACTTCCCCGACCTCACGACGGCGCCCGTGCGGGTGTCGACCCGCGTCAGGGTCCCGTCGCCTTCGCTCGCCGCAAACACGTACGGGCCGACGATCTCGATGGCGTTCGGGATCCTGCCCACGGGGACGACGCCGACGATCTTGTCGGACTCGAGGTCGATCTTCACCAGGCTGTCCGGCACGACCGTGGGCGTGGCATCACCTCGACCGAGGAGGATTGCCGCCGCGACCGCTGCGAGGGTCGCCGCGCCGAGGGCTGCGACGACCTGGCGCCTGCGCCGGCGCGCCCGCGGTCGAATCCCAAAGGCGGCCTCCGCCGCCTCGATCAGCGCAGCGCACGTCGCGTAGCGGTCCTCGGGTTCTTTGGCCATCGCCTTGCGGATCACCGCGTCGATCGCCTGGGGTAGTTCGGGTCGGCGATCGCTCGCACGTGGAGGTTCCTCCTCGAGGTGCGCCCAGGCCACCGCCAGCTGCGAATCGCGGACGAACGGGGTCTCGCCGGTCAGACACTCGTAGAGGAGACAGCCGAGCGAGTAGACGTCCGTGCGACCGTCGATCACCCCGCCTTCGATCTGCTCGGGCGCGAGGTAGGCGGGCGTCCCGACGAAGCGTTGCTCGGCCGCTGGGCCGACCTGCTCGTCGAGTCGTCGCGTCAATCCGAAGTCGGCGAGATAGACATGCTCATTCGCGTCGAGCAGCACGTTGGACGGCTTGACGTCCCGATGGACGAGACCCTTCGCGTGCGCCGCATCCAAGGCGTTGGCCACCTGGCGACCCAAGGCGAGCGCGCGGTCCTTGTCGAGCGCTCCCTCTGCACGGAGGATCGCCCGCAGGTCAGTTCCATCGACGTAGCGCATCGCGAGGTAGAGCCGACCGTCGATGTCGCCGGCGTCGTGGATCGGTACGACGTTCGGGTGCTCGAGCGAGATGGCGAGCTCCGCCTCCTGCGAGAAGCGCTCGCGGAAGCGCGCATCCAGCGACAGCTCGGGCGCCATCAGCTTCAGCGCAACCGTCCGCTTTAGCCGGAGGTCGAATGCGCGGTAGACGACACCCATCCCACCTCGGCCGATCAGCTCGTCGATTCGATATCCGACGAACTCCGATCCGACCCCGATCTCCGTCCGAGCGATCACGGCATCCGCTCTCCTCCGGCTGCAAGACTACGCCGCGGGCAGCGGCCACCAGCCATGGTCGCTGCCGCTGCTGAGGCACCGCTGAGCCTCCGCTGAGCCGGCGACGAGGTGTTGGCGTCGCCGCCGCAGACGAGAAGGAGCCGCGAGGAGAGACGTGGAGTTCCGCATCCTGGGACCGCTCGAGGTCGTCGAGCACGGCCGTGCTCTCCCGCTCGGCGGCGCGAGACAACGGACGCTTCTCGCACTCCTTCTCACGCGTGCGAACGAGGTCGTCTCGGCACACCGGCTCATCGACGAGCTCTGGGGCGCCGAGCCGCCCAGGAGCTCCGCCAACGCGCTGCAGTACCACGTCTCACACCTCCGCAAGGCGCTCGCTCCGAGCGAGGCGATCGTCACGCAGGAACCGGGCTACGTGATCCGCGTCGGTCCGGACGAGCTCGACCTGCTCCGTTTCGAGGCGCTGGTCGAGGAGGCGCGGCGGGCGGCACCCGAGGTCGCGGCGCAACGTCTACGCGAAGGTCTCGACCTCTGGCGCGGGCCGGCGCTTACCGATCTCGCCGAGGAGCCGTTCGCTCGAGCCGAGATTCCCCGCCTCGAAGAGCTCCGCCTGGAGGCGCTCGAGCGCCGGTTCGAGGCCGACCTCGCTCTCGGACGCCATGCCGAGATCGTCGGAGAGGTCCAGGCGCTCGTTCTCGAGCACCCGCTCCGCGAGCGGCCGCGGGCGGTCCTCATGCAAGCGCTCTACGGCTCAGGTCGGCAGGTCGATGCGCTCGAGGTCTACCGCGAGACCCGGCGACTCCTCGTCGACGAGCTCGGCATCGAGCCGAGTCCGGCCCTCCACGAGCTCGAGCAGGCGATCCTCCGGCATGACCCGGCTCTGACCTCGCACGAGCCGGTCGCGGCGCCTCGACGGCGAGCGATCATGGTCGTCGCGACCGACCCGGGCCGGCTCGACAACCTCATGGCGATCGCCGAACCGCTCGCCCGCCGGCCTGCGCGCGAGGTCATCCTCGCCCGCCTCCTGCGCAAAGACAGCGAGCTCGCGGCCTCGAGCGCCGCCCTATCCGAACGTCGACAGGCTCTCGCCCGGCGAGGCGTCACGTCGCGCGTCGCCGCCTACACGACGGGCGAGCCAGGAGCGGACGTCGTGCGCCTCGCCACCGAGCACGATGTCGACCTCGCGCTTCTCGACGCAGGATCGGACCTCCTCGAGTGCGGTCTACCCGACCAGGATCTCCGGACCGTCCTCGAGCGCGCACCCTGCGATGTCGGTGTGCTCTCAGGGACCGGAGAGATGACCACGGGACCGATCGTGACGCCGTTCGGAGGCGCCGAGCACGACTGGACCGCGATCGAGGTGGCGGCCTGGCTTGCGCAGTCACTCGAGACAACGCTCCGGCTCCTCGGAACCGAGGCGGATCCTGCTCTCGGGCGCCGCGACGCCAGCCGGCTCCTGGCCCGCGCCTCACTCCTGGTACAACAGGTTGTTGGAATCGTGACCGAGCCCGTCCTCGTCCACGCGGGCGGAGCAGGTGTCCTCGAAGCGTCCCGAGACGCCCGCCTGCTCGTCGTCGGCCTCTCCGATCGCTGGCGGACCGATGGCATCGGCCACACGCGAATGGCCGTCGCTCTGGGCGCCGACGTGCCAACACTCTTCGTGCGACGTGGCCTCCGGCCCAGTGGCGTCGCCCCGAACGAGTCTCTGACACGCTTCACCTGGACGCTCGGGTCCGAGCAGATCCTGCCGGCTTCTCCATAGCGGTTCTGTGCCGATCGCGAGCTCGACAACGTCTCAGGCGATCTTCCCGACGCGCGTTCGCGACACCACCGGGGCAACATCCCCGTCACGCACAGCTGCGAATCACGCCCTCAACCGACTCCCTTTCGCCACTCCAATCCAAGGCAACCACGCACGAGGAATGAGGATCCGACCGACGTTGGACGGCGCGCAAAAGGCTTGAACCCACGGCTCCGGTCGGATGAACCGGAGCCAGGTGACGGTCCCTACATACCCATCGCGTGGTATCCGGCGTCGACGTAGAGCGTCGTGCCGGAGACGTTCTTCGCGTCGTCCGAGAGGAGGTAGGCGGCTGCGGCGCCGCAGTCGCCGGCCTCGATGTGGCGGTGGAGCGGCGCGCGCTGCTCGAACATCTCCTCCATGGTCGTGAAGCCCGCGATCGAGCGCGCGGCAAGCGTCCGCACGGGGCCTGCCGAGATCGCGTTGACGCGGATCTGCTTCTGGCCGAGGTCCCAGGCGAGGTAGCGCATCGACGCGTCGAGCGTCGCCTTCGCCACCCCCATCACGTTGTAGTGCGGCACGGCCCGGACGCCGCCGAGATACGTCATCGTGACGATCGACCCGCCCCCGCGGGACTCCATCAGCGGCTCGGCGCGATGCGAGCACGCGACGAGCGAGTACGCGCTGATGTCGACCGCCATCCAGAAGCGATCCCGCGGCGTGTCCACGAAGCGGCCCTCGAGGTCCTCCGCGGCAGCGAAGGCGACTGAGTGCACGAGCAGGTCGAGGCCGCCGCCGAAGGCGTCCGCGGTCTCCGCGAACAGGCGGTCGAGGTCCTCGTCCGAGCGGACGTCGCACTCGGTCACGAGCTTCGTGTCGACCGTCCCCGCGAGGTCGCGGACCGACTTCTCGATCCGCTCGCCCTGGTACGTGAACGCCAGCTTCGCGCCTTCTGCAGCGAGGCGCTCGGCGATCGCCCACGCGATCGAGCGCTTGTTCGCGACGCCGAGCACGAGCGCCTGCTTCCCCTCGAATCTCCCTGGCATTCGGCGATCCTATTACGGTCTTGCGGATGCGCGCGTTCGCGCACGACGTCTTCACCTACCCGCTGCCGGCCGGGCACCGGTTCCCGCTCGGCAAGTACCGGCTGGTGCGCGAGGCGGCCGAGGGCCTCCCGGATGTCGACGTCCACGGCACCGAAACCGCGACGTGGCACGACCTTCGGCGGACGCACACCGAGGACTGGGTCGAGCGCGTCCGGGACGGCCGCCTCGAGCGGCGCGAGGAGCTCGGGCTCGGCCTCCCGTGGTCGCCCGAGCTCGTCGAGCGCGCCCGCCGCGCGACCGGCGCGACGATCCTCGCGGCACGCGCGGCGCTCGAGGACGGCGTCGGGGCGAACCTCGGCGGCGGGACGCATCACGCGTTCGCCGACGCCGGCCGCGGCTTCTGCGTCTTCAACGACGTCGTCACCGCCCTGCGCGTGCTGCGGGCCGAGCGACGGGTCGACCGCGCGATCGTGGTCGACGTGGACGTCCACCAGGGCGACGGGACGCATGCGCTGCTCGCCCGTGACAGACGCGCCTTCACGCTCTCGGTCAACGGCTTCCGCAACTACCCGTTCCGCCGCGTCCCGGGCGACCTCGACGTCGACCTTCCGGACGGCACGACGGACGACCGCTACCTCGCCGCGCTCGAGCAGGCGCTTCCGCGTGCGCTCGGCGAGTCCCGGCCGGGGCTCGGCTTCGTCCTCGCGGGCGCCGACCCGTTCGAGGGCGATCGGCTCGGCCGCCTCGCGCTGACCAAGGCGGGCCTGAAGGCCCGCGACGCGCTCATCCGCGACACCCTGGCCGGGGCCGGGGTTCCGATCTGCGTGACCCTCGCAGGCGGCTACGCCGAAGACATCCGCGACACGGTCGAGATCAATCTCAACACACTCGGCGTCTTCACTAAGGTGTCCCCCCATGTCGGCGCCGAGCGCACCTGACGAGACGGCCCCCGGGCGACGGATCGCAGTCGTCACGGGCGCGTCGTCCGGGATCGGCGAGGCGACGGCGCGGCTCCTCGCGCACAAGGGATGGCAGTGCGTGCTCGTCGCGCGCCGGGAGGACCGGCTGCGCGCGCTGGCGGAGGAGCTCGGCGCAGAGGTCGAGCTCTGCGACGTCGCCGACCGGGACGCGGTGGAGGCGATGGCGGCAAGGATCCTCGAGCGGCACCCGGCGATCCACCTCCTCCTCAACAACGCGGGGATGCCCGCTCGCGGCTCGTACCTCACGGTCGATCTCGACCTCGTGCGCCGCGTGATCGAGGTGAACTACCTCGGCGGCGTGTGGTGCACGCGCGCCCTGCTGCCCGGCCTCCGCGCGGCGGTGCCCGAAGCGCACGTGGTCAACCTCGTCTCGGTCGCAGGAACGACCGCCTTCGCCCCGGCCGGGGCATATGCGGCCTCGAAGCACGCCCAGCTCGCCTTCACCCGCTCGCTCTCGTCGGCGCTCCTCGGCTCCGGCATCGCCGTCCACGCCGTGCTGCCCGGCTTCGTCGAGACCGAGGGCTTCCCCCAGAAGAACGTGCTCAAGAGCCGGCTCATGGGCCGGTTCGTGATCCAGCCGCCACAGGTCGCGGAGGCGGTGCTCCGAAGCATCGAGAAGGGCAAGGGCGAGATCACCGTGCCGTGGTTCCCCTACCGCCCCATCTCGATCGTGCAGGCGCTCTCGCCCGGCCTCGTCGCCCGCTTCGCGGGCATGTCGGACTACCGACCCGGCTCGGTCTAGTTCTCGTCCTCCACCCCGGGGCGGTCGTTCAGGCGTCCGATCCAGTCGGCGAACAGCGGATCGACGATCGAGTATCCGCCCTCCTCGCGCTCCTCGATCTCCGCCGTCGCGGCGAGGCGGGGGAGCGCACGCCGCACGACGTCCTTCGTCAGCTCGAGCCGCCGGAGCGCGGCCATGCGATAGGGCGCGCCGTCGCCGAGAAGGAGCGAGCGCAGCGTCTTCCGCTCCGAGGTGTCGAGCCCGCGCCACTGGGCGTCGAACTCGGCGTCGAGCTCGCGCATCGCGGCCGCGTGCGCGCGGTCCCAGTCGTCGAGCGTCGCCTCCGCGCCCGACGCCACTTCCTCCCAGAGCCGGTGGGCCAGGAGCATCGCCCGCTGCGGGTGGCCCTGCGCGGTCCGCAGGAGCGGGTTCAGCGTCTCGCCCACGGTCCGGCCGGTCGCTTCGAACCGCGCGGCGACGTACGTGGCGATGTCGGCATCGTCCAGCCGGCCGAGCCGCATCGGGACGGCGGATCCGTAGAGTGGCCGGTCCTTGCTCTCGAACAGCAGGCGCATGAGCCCCGGCTCGGAGCCGGCGAACACGTACGACGCGACCTCGCCGTGGTGCTGGATGTGGCTGCGGAGCAGGCCGTCGAGACCGTCGATCCGGCCGATGTCCTGGAACTCGTCGAAGGCGATGTACGCGCGGTAGCCGCCGGACGCCTCGAGCCGGAGCGGCAGCTCGAGCAGCGCATGGAGCGCGGGGAGCGGGTCCTGCATGGGCTCGAGCTGGAGCTGTGCGCTGATCCCGAAGGCGCCGAGCGACAACCCGACCCCGGTCCGCTGGAGAAATGCCTCGACGCGCTTGCGGAGGTCGCCCTTGAGCTGCTTCGCGTACGCGCGCTCGAGCCGGACCGTGACGTCGGCGACGGACGAGACCCGGTACAGGTCGACGAGGACCGGGACGAGCCCCTCGTCCCGCTCGCCGTCGTGCAGCGCCCGCTTGAGCAGGCTCGTCTTCCCGTACTTGCGCGGGGCGTACAGCCGGACGTAGTGACCGCCGACGGCGCTCCGGAGGAGTTGCCGCACGTCCTCGTCGCGATCGACGACGTCCTCGGGCGGCACGGGACGCGAATAGACGAACGGGTTGACGTCGTCGATCACTGCGCCCGTCAGACTACCAGCTAGGTGTCACACAGGCTACTCAAAGATAGTCTGCGTGGCGCAACGACTCTCACGGCTTCCGTGCCACGTACCAGCCGATCTCGACCTCGTAGTGCGCCGGCGCCATCCGCGCGACGCGCTCCCGCTCCTCCCCCTCGAGCCCGGCGATGTCCAGGTAGCACGCCATGTCCCGGACCTCGCGCACGACCTCGTTCGCCGTCACGACGAGGTCGTTCGCGTCGAGGAACCCGCGGATGTCCGCATCCGGGAGGAGCCGCGTGTGCGACGGGTCGCGCGCGCGCTCGAACCGGTCGACCTCGAGGCTGTGGATCGGGTCGATGTCGCCGAGCTGGTCCGCGATCACGATGCGCCCGCCGGGCCGCGTGACCCGCGCGAGCTCGGAGACGACGAGCTCCGGCCGCCGGACATGATGGAGGACGCGGAGGCAGCCCACGAGGTCGAAGTCGCCGTACGGGAAGTCGAGCGACTCGGCGTTCCCCATGACGAAGCGGCAGCCCTCGGGGGCGTGCTCCCGTGCGGAGGCGAGGTACTCCTCGGAGGAGTCGACCCCGACGACCTCGCCGACGAGCGGCGCGAGGGCGTGGGCGAACGCCCCAGTCCCGCAGCCGACATCGAGCGCGCGCTCGTTCCCCGTGAGCGGCGCGAGGAGCCGCCGAAGCCGGCCCTCGAGCTCGTCACGGCGCTCGTCCTGCAGTGCACGTCGGAGGGCGACGGGATCAGACACCGATCACGACCCTCGACGAGCGGCCCGGGAGGAGGCGGATGTCGCACGCGAGCTCGTAGGCGATCGTGTCCGCCACCCGCGCATGGTCTTCGAGCGTGATCCCGTCGCCGACGAGCGTCACGGGCGCGCCGACCTCGACCGGGCCGGAGAGGGTGACGGCGACGGCGTCCATGGAAACCGCTCCGATCACCGGCGAGAGCGAGCCGTCGACCAGCAGCGCCGTCCCGGTCAGGTCGCGCCGGAACCCGTCGGCGTAGCCGACGGGAACGATCGCGATCCAGGTCTCCTCCGCGGCGACGAACAGACGGCCGTAGCCGGTCGACTCGCCCGGCGCCAGCCGGCGGACCTGGGCGACGTGCGACTCCCAGCGGAGTGCGGGTCTCAGGCCGAACCGGCGCGGATCCTCGCCGAAGGGATCGATGCCGTACAGAGCGATTCCGCAGCGCGCGGCGTCGAGCCGTGTCTCGGCCAGCATCAGCGCCGCCGCGCTGTTGGCGACGTGGCGCACGAAGATCCCGGCGTACGTCTCCGTCGCCTGTAGGAATCGCTCGAGCTGCTCGTGGACGAAGCGCTGGTCGGTACCGGCGGTGGCGAAGTGCGTCATCAGGCCGACGACGGAGGGGCCGGGCACGGGCAGCTCGGAAAGGCCCCACCGGCCCATTCCCGTGTCGAGCTTGAGGTGGATCGGCACTCCCTCGGGCAGTCGCTCGTCGTGCATCGTCAGCTCGAGCGAGGCGTCGCGTGCGACCGGGACGTCCTCCGGCCGGGTCGGGCCGAGCACGACGAGCCGGACGTCGGGAAGCTCGCTGCGGAGCACGAGCGCCTCGCCGACGGTCGTGACGCAGAGTGCGGTCGCGCCGCTGTCGAGCACCGTGCGGGCGACGTCGAGCGCGCCGTGCCCGTATCCGTCGGCCTTCACGACCGCCCAGAGCTCCGTGCGCTCGAGGAGGCCGGTGAGAACGGCGGCGTTGTGCCGGATCGCGGCGAGGTCGATGGTCACGTGCGAGCGGCGCACGACTCCATTCTCCACGCGAACGCCGACGATCGCTCAGGCGAGGACCGACGGCAGCGCCGCGACGACGTCGGAGGCGATCACGCCCGCCCGGTGGGGCACGGCCCGTGCCGCGAGCCCGTGCGCCACGGCTGCGGCGACCGCGGCGTCGGTCGCGTCGAGCCCCTTGGCGAGGAACGCGCCGAGCACCCCCGTCAGCACGTCGCCCGTCCCCGCCGTCGCGAGCGACGGTGGGCCCGTGTCGCAGACGATCGTCCTCCCGTCCGGCGCGCGCACGATCGTGTCTGGGCCCTTGAGCAGCACCACGGCGTCGAACCGGTCGGCAGCGCGTGCGACGGCCTCGAGGCGGTGCGCGGTCACCCATTCGGAGTCGGCGCCGAGCAGCCGCGCGAGCTCGCCCGCGTGCGGCGTGAGCACCGTCTGCGCGTCCCGCTCGACCGGCTCGAGCGCGAAGAGGCCGTCCGCGTCGACGACCGCGGGGAGCGACGATCGCTCGAGGAGCGCCCGGACGACGCCGCGAGCATCGTCGCCGCGACCGAGCCCGGGGCCGATCGCAAGGGCGTCGGCGCGCTCGAGATCGGCGGCGAGATCGTCGAGCACGCGGTCGTGAACGAAGGCGCGCTTCACCGGCTCGAGCGCCAGCGTCTCGACGACCGAGAGGGATGCAGACGGCACGGCGAGCGTGACGTAGCCGGCGTCGGCACGCAGCGCCGCGGTCGCCGAGAGCACCGGGGCTCCGGTCGTCCCGGGCGCCCCGCCAACGACGAGGAGCGCACCGGCGGTGAACTTCGAGTCCTGCTCCCCGCGGCGCGGCACACGAGCGAGCACTGCCGGCGTGGCGCGGACGACCGCGGTCGGGGCCGGCTCCAGGCCGATGTCCGCGACGACCACCCGGCCGGCGTGGAATCGCCCGGGGCCGACCGCAAGGCCGACCTTCGGGCCATGGAAGGTCACCGTCAGGTCGGCGTGGACGGCGGCGCCCTCGACCTCGCCGGTCGAGGCGTCGACGCCGGAGGGAAGGTCGATGGACACGACGGGGACGCCGCTCGCGTCGATGCGCTCGATCAGGCTCGCGGCCTCGGGCCGCGGAGCCCCGTGGAAGCCGGTGCCGAACAGGGCGTCGATCACGACGTCCGCGCCCGCGAGATCCTCGGTCTCTACCGCGTCGCGTCCGGCTTCGCGCAGGAGTCGCGCGGCGATGCGCCCGTCCCCGCCGTTCGCGCCTCCGCCGCAGACGACCGCGAAGCGGCGCGCGTCCGGGAAGGCGCGGAGCGCCTCACGTGCGACGGCCGCAGCCGCGCGCTCCATCAGCTCGTCCGCCGTGTCCGGGAAGCCGGGGTACCGCGCCTCGGCCGTGCGCATCTCGTCGGCGGCGTAGAGCGGCTCGTGCATCCGGCCGCTACCCGTCGGCGGGCCTCGGCCGGAGCGGCGCGGCCAGGTCGGCGACACACGTCGCGCCGGCCATCGTGTGCGAGTGGGTCAGCGAGACGTCGATGTCACGCATCCCGACCCGCTCGGCGAACCGGAGCGTCTTGCCGGTGAGCGTGACGCCGGGCTTCGGCGGCCCGACGATCTCGATCTCCTTCCACGTGAACAGGACGCCGCAGCCGAGGGCCTTGCCGACCGCCTCCTTGCCGCAGAACCGCGCGGCATAGGACTCGGCCGGGTTCCGCCGTGTCTCGCAGTACGCCTGCTCGTCCGGCGTGAAGCAGCGGTCGCGGAAGCCCGGACGTTCGAGCGCAAGGCGAATCCGGTCGATCTCGATGAGGTCGATGCCTGTGCGAATCGGCATCAGCCCGCGCGCTCGAGCCAGTCGGGCAGGTCCGCGATCGAGCTGAGCACGACGTCTGGCGTGACGTCGAGGCGCTCGAGCGTGTCGGGGCGGAACTTCCCGGTCCGGACGAGCGCGGTGCGCATGCCGAAGAGCTGGGCGGCGCGGACGTCCGCCTCGGCGTCGTCGCCTACCAGCCAGGTCAGCTCGGGCTCCGCGCCGAGGGCGTCGAGGGCGGCGGCGAAGTACTGCGGGCTCGGCTTGCCGAGGACGGTCGCCTCGACGCCCGTCGCGTACTCCAGCCCGGCGACGAATGCGCCGGCGTCGAGCAGCGGCCCGCGGCTCGTCTGCCACCACCGGTTCTTGTGAAGGCAATAGAAGTCGGCGCCGAGCTGGATCTCCGCGAACGCACGCGCGAGGTTCATGTAGCTGAACACCTGGTTCGGCTCGAGCGTCTCGTCGCAGCCGCCGATGAGCACCGCCTCCGCGCCCTCCCCGACGAGCTCGAGCCCCTCGAGGTCGGGGACGACGTCCGACATGACGAGCGCGAAGACGCGCTTGCCGGCGAGCTCGCGGGCCGCCGTGCGCGCCGTCGTCTGCAGCTCGTCCTCGGAGAGCTCGAAGCCGAGCTCCCGCAGCTCGTCGGTGAGCTGTGCCCGTGGGCGCGTCGACGTGTTGGTCACGAACCGGAGCGTGTGGCCGGCCGCGCGGAGCCGGGCGACCGCGTCCTGCGCACCCGGGATCGCCTCACCGGAGACGTGCAGGACTCCGTCGACGTCCAGGAGGATGCACGTCATGGCTCTGGAGTCTCCCAGAGACGGAGGCCCGGCGGAGTGGGAAATGCGCGCGGGCGTCTACCGGGCCGCGACGTAGACGCGGTCGCCCGCCGCGTCTGCGCCCTCGACGGGCCGGCCGACGTCGAGGACGACGTCGATCTGCCCGCTCCAGATGTTCATCCGGCGGACGAGGCCGTCGAGCCGATCCGTGACCCAGAGGGCGTCGTCCGCGAACGCCAGCCCGCCAGGCTCGTTGCCGGCCGGGACGGTTCGCAGGAGTCGGCCGTCGACGACTTGCGAGACGAACCCCGCGATGGGAAGTGCGATCCAGACGCTGCCGGAGGCGGTGATCATCTCGCTCGGGGTAGAGCTGAGCTCGATCCCGTCGACCACCGCCCCATCGTCCGCCGAGACGATGTCCACGCGCGGCTCCGGCCCGAACCGCCCGGTGTCGCCGCGGCCGGGACGCGACGCCGCGGCGCGCCCGCGCGCAGTGTCGTTGAAGCCGACCCATACCGTCCCGCCGTCGGTCGCGATCGCCCCCTGCCAACGCCCCCCTGCCCGCACCGACCACTGGTTCTCGCCGGTCTCTGCATCGAGCCGGGAGACTTCGTCGCCGTGAGTAAGCCATACGCTGCCGCGTGAGAGGGCGACACCGGCGACGCCGCGCTCGTACCCCTCGCGCCGCGGCGGGAAGCGCTCCTCGAACCGAACCTTGAGTCGGGCGACGCCGTCTGCGTCGAGGCGCCAGAGCACGTGGTCGTAGCCGCCGACGACCCAGACGTGCCGATCGTCGGCCGCCAGGTCCGTCGGCTCGAACCCGAGCCCCACGATGGCCGTGACGCGGTGCGACCCCGGATCGACGCGTGAGATCGTCCGGTCGTTGACGTTGGCGACCCAGACGGCGCTTGCGCCTGCGGCGACGAAGGTCGGCCGACCGCCGACCGGGACGGCGTCGACGATCCGGTTGTGCACAGCATCGATCACCACGAGCGAGTCCGCCGGGACGACGACCTGCGGCTCGCCGGAACGCCCGATCGCGACCAGCACGACGACCGCAGCGGCCGCGAGTGCGAGCGCGCCGCCTACCGCGAGCAGACGTGAGCGAGAGCGCACGCGCCCTGTCCCCCACAACCTCGACAGGGCCGAGGATGTCGTACCGCATGTGCTGTTTGTAACACCTCCATACCGCCGATCGACCGGGGGTTTACCTTTCCGTCGACCGCAGGGGAGCAGCCTCGTGGGCATCGCAGCACGGACCTACGAGGGAGGAATGCCATGTCCCGGACAGCACGCGCGACGCTGGCGGTCGCAGCGCTCGCACTCGCCGCAGCGGGGTCTGGCGTCGCCGCGGATCGCCCGGACGACCGGGCCGGCCCGATCGGCGTCGGCGCCGTGGCGCTCGCAGGGACGAGCGTCGACCGCGCCGTCGCGGTCCGT
>CAWCRC010000021.1:0-78930 GCA_963797805.1 uncultured Actinomycetes bacterium
TGGACGGCGCCGCGCTGGGGGGCCTTCGGCCGGCGAGGTGCACTTCCCCGCCTTGATCCGGTTCGTCGACGAGCGGGTGCCGGACGACGCCCGCGTCGCGCTCGCGATCACCGCGAGCGACCCGGGCTACGTCCTCCTCGGCCGCGGGCTGCGGCCGTTCACGCTGCTCCGAGCGGCGCGAGGGACGCGCCCGGCGCGAGCTGGGCATTCGTGAGCCCGGGCGCGCGGGACCGCCGCGCCGCGGCTCTGCGGCGCCTGGGAGCGGCAGGGGGAGTCGCCCGGCGGCTGGGACGCATATCGCCGCGTCCGGCCGCGCTGCTGAGCGGAGAGCGGGTGGAGGGAATCGAACCCTCATAACTAGCTTGGAAGGCTAGGGCTCTACCATTGAGCTACACCCGCGAACGCGAGGAAGGGTAACCCGCGGTTCGCGTACCGTGCCCGCGTGAGCCCGGCGGACTGGTCGTGGAGCGGCGAGGCTCTCGTCGCTCTCGGCCTCGCGGCGGGCTACCTCGTCGGGCACGCGGGACGCGCGCGACGGCTGGCGCGCCGCGAGCTTCCTCGGCGGCTGCGCCCTGCTCCTCGTCGCGCTCGTCACGCCGCTCGACACCCTCGCGCGCGAGTACCTCGTCTGGGGCCATCTCCTCCAGAACGTCGTCCTCGCCGAGTGGGCGCCGCTGCTCCTCGTCCTCGGCGTCCCGCCGGCTCTCGCCGCGCGGATCGCCGGCGTCCGCGTCGTCCGCGCGCTCACGCACCCGTTCGTCGCGCTCCCGCTCTGGGTCGGCGCCTACGCCCTCTGGCACGTGCCGGCGCTCTACGACGCCGCCCTGCGGCATCCGCGACTCGCTGCTCGCGCTCGAGCACGCGACGCTACCTCGCGACGGGGCTCCTCTTCTGGTGGTGCGTGTGGCAGGACGAGCCGCACCGCCTCGCCTCGGGCGCCCGCGCCGCGTACGCCTTCGCCGCCTTCGTCCTCTCGGCGCCCGCTCGGGCTCGTGCTCGCGCTCGTGCCGCGGCCGCTCTACGACTTCTACGCCGGCGCCCCCGAGCGCGTGTGGGGGCTCTCCCGGCTCGACCGACCAGCAGCTCGGCGGGATGACGATGGCCGCCGAGCAGTCCGTCGTCTTCTTCGCCGTCTTCGCGTACTGGTTCCTGCGCTTCCTCTCCGAGCAGGAGCGGCTCGAGGAGGAGGCGACCTGAGCGAGGCCCATCCGTACCGCGAGCTGCTCGGCCTGCCCCATGCGAAGGGGCTCGTCGGCTGGTCCGTCCTCGGCCGGCTGCCCGTCGGGATGACGTCGCTCGCGCTGCTCTTCCTCGTCCGGGGCGAGGGGGAGAGCTACGGCGCGGCCGGGCTCGTCGTGGCCGTGTACGCCGTCGCGCTCGGGATCGGCGCACCGATCGGCGGGCGCCAGGTCGATCGCTACGGCCCGACCGTCGTGCTCCAGATCCGCGTCGTCCTCTTCGTCGCGTTCCTCGCCGCCGTGATCGTGCTCGCCGTCGCCGGTGCGGGCATCGCCGCAATCGCCGTCGCGGCCGCGCTCGCGGGCCTGTCCATGCCGCCGCTCTCGTCCACCGTCCGGATCGTCTGGCCCCGGCTCGCCCGGGACGAGCTCCGCTCGACCGCGTACGCGCTCGAGGCCGCCCTGCAGGAGGTCCACTTCGTCGGCGGCCCGCTCGTCGCGGCCGCGCTCGCCGCGCTCGAGCCCGTCGCCGCGGTGGCGGGCGCCGGGGTCGCGAGCCTCATCGGGACGACCATGGTCGCCCGGCTCCCGCCCGTTCGCGAGACGCCGCCCTCGCGCGCCGTCGGCGCCGGCCTCCTCGGTGCGCTCGGCTCGGCCGGGGTGCGCACGGTCGTCTCCTACGCCACGGTCGTCGGGTTCGCGTTCGGAGCGGTCGAGCTGGCGATGCCGGCCCTCGCGGAGGAGCACGGCGCGCGGGAGCTCGGCGGCGTCGCGCTCGCCTGCTTCGCGGCGGGAAGCCTCGTCGGGGGCCTGCTCGCGGGGCTGCGGCCGGGCCGGAGCGACCTGCGGCGCTTCATCGCCGGCGCGTTCGTGCTCTCGGGCGCGATGCTCACGCTCCAGCTCGCCGTCTCGATCCCGACGCTCTGCCTCCTCGCGTTCGTCGCCGGGCTGCCGATCGCGCCGACGATCGGCGCGCTCTACACCCTCATCGACCGCACCGCGCGGACGGGCACGGTCGCCGAGGCGTTCGCGTGGTTCGGTACGGCGATCTCGGTCGGGATCGCGGCCGGGTCGGCGGTCGGCGGGGCGCTCGTCGACGAGCGCGGCGTCCGGTGGTCGTTCGGGCTGGGGGCCGCGGTGGCGCTCGTCGGCGCGGTTCTCGGCTGGGCGCGCCGGGGCACGCTGCGCGGTCCGGCGGCTAGCGAATCCAGGTGATGCCGTAGCGCTCCGACGCGCGGGCGTACGCCTCGGGCCCGATCGTGCCGTCGCGCTCGGCCTCGGAGAGCTCGCGGAAGAACCCCTCGAAGCCCGCCGGCGAGACGAGCGTCAGGAAGCGGCCCGTCCGCGGGACGACCCGCCGGTGCGAATGCGGGACGCCTCGCGGCGCGAACACGACCGCGCCCGGGCCGACGTCGAAGACGGTGCTCGCCGACGGTGAACTCGTGCTCGCCCTCGAGCACGATGAACAGCTCGTCCTCGTTCGCGTGGACGTGCGGCGGCGTGTCGAGCGGCGCGATCTCCTCCACGATGGAGAACGACCCGCCGGTCGTCTCCGCCGACGCCTTGACGAGGAACTCCGCGTCGCTGAAGCGGAGCGGCTCGCCGTCGTCACCGGCGAGCGCGAACCCGTCGGCGGCCCGGCCACGGGCCAAGGCTAGCCGCCGTCCGGCCCTCGCCCGCGCCACCGTCTACCCTGCTCCGAGAGCGCCCGTAGCTCAGGGGACAGAGCGGCGGACTTCTAATCCGCGGGTCGGCGGTTCGAATCCTCCCGGGCGCGTTGGTCGTCGGGCTCGTCGGATCCGGTGCGATGGGGAGCGCGCTCGGCGCGCGCCTCCGGGGGGGCGGGGCGCGGGTGCTCGTCGCGCTCGACGGGAGGAGCGAGCGCACGCGGCGGCTCGCGGCCGAGGCGGCGCTCGAGGACGTCGGAGCGCTGGAGGGACTCGTCGCCGAGGCCGATGTCGTGCTCTCGGTCGTGCCGCCCGGGGCAGCGGTCGAGGTCGCCGAGGCGATCGGGGCGGCAGCCCACGGGGCGACGGCGGTCGTCGCCGACCTCAATGCGATCGCACCGGTCACGGCGGAACGCGTCGCCGACGCGCTCGGCGCCGCCGGGCTGGAGCCAGTCGACGGGTCGATCTCCGGGCCGCCTCCCCACGAGCCGGGGACGACGCGGATCTACCTGTCGGGGCCGCGCGCCTCCGAGGTCGCAGCCCTGCCGTTCGGCGGAGTCGAGCGGGTCGTCGTCGGCGAGGCGATCGGCCTCGCGTCGGCGGTGAAGATGTGCACCGCGTCGGTCTACAAGGGCCGGGTTGCGCTCCTCGCGCAGGCGCTCCGGGCCGCGCACCGCTACGGGGTCGTCGACCACGTCGTCGACGATCTCGCGGGCACCGGCCTCGTGAACCGCGACCGGGTCGGCGGGACGCTCGGCAAGGCGTCCGCGAAAGCCTGGCGCTACGTCCCCGAGATGGAGGAGATCGCCGCGACGCAGGCCGGCGCCGGTCTCACGCCCTCCTTGTTCCTCGCCGTCGCCACCGTGTACGCGGATATCGCCGGGCGCGCGCTCGCCGACGCGCCGGAAGCGGTCCCGAACGACGTGTCGCTGGCCGACGTGCTCGCGCAGCTCACCGCGGAAGGCGAAGCCCCAGGCGCCGCGGCAGCTTCGTGACGAAGCGCGTCACCGGGTCGGGGCTCCGGCCCGCGTCTTCCGCCGCGTCCGCGCGGACGAGCGCCGCGCGGATGACCGACCCGCCCGCCCAACGGAACGGCTCCGGCGGCATGAGCTTGCGCGGCGGCTCGACGAGAGCGAGCCGCGTGAGGTCGTCCCGGCGGTCGAGCGCGAGCCGCGCGAGGATCTCGCCGCCGAGGTAGGACGGCCCGACGCCGTTTCCCGTGAACCCGAAGCCGTGGTGGACGCGCCCGCGGCTGCCGAAGATCGGCAGGTGCGTCGGGGAGACGTCGATCGGCCCGCCCCAGCCGTTCGTGATCCGGCGTCCGCGGAGCTGCGGGAAGAAGCGCACGAGGTCGTCCGCCGCCCGGCGCACCGCGTCGGGATCGACGTCGAGGCGGGCCAGGCGCCGGCCGCCGAACCCCATCCGCCCGCCGCCCCAGCCGAACGCGATGCGGCCGTCGCGCGTCGTGCGGAGGTAGTGGAGGAGCGTGCGCCCGTCGGCGATCGGCTCGCCGCCCGTCCAGCCGAGCTCCTGGATCACGTCGGGAACGGGCTCCGTGACGACCATGTGGCTCGAGGCGACGGCATGCGCGAGGCGGAAGCCGTGGAACCCGACCGTGGCGCTGTTGACGGCGAGGACCGCCGCTCCGGCGCGCACGCGGCCGGACGCCGTCACGGCGACCGCGTCGGCGCTCAGATGCCTGACGGCCGTCCGCTCGTGAAGCCGAACGCCGGCCTCGAGCACCTTCGTCCGGAGGCCGAGCGCGAGCCGGGCCGGGTGGACGGTCGCCGACGTGCGGAGGATCGCCCCTCCGAGGAAGCCCGCGTCGCAGTGACCACGAAGCTCGTCCGCGCCGATCGTTCGCACCTCCTCGTGCGCCTCCAGCGCGGCGCACGCCTCGATCGCATCGGTCGAGGCGCCGAGCTGGGCCTCGGTCGTCGCGACGTAGAGCGTCGGCGCCGCGCGGTACCAGGCATCGACTCCGGTGCGCTCGCACCATTCTCCGATCCCGTGGACACCGCGCTCCGATGCCCGCGCGACGGCCAGTGCGCGCTCGTCGCCGACGCGATCGCGGAGGATGGGCAGGTCGTCCCAGAGCGTCGAGACGAAGCCGCCGTTGCGGCCGCTCGGGCCGTGTCCGGCGAGGCCAGCGTCGAGGACGACGACGTCGAGCCCCGGCTCGAGCTCCTTCAGCTGCCAGGCCGTCCAGAGCCCGAGGTACCCGCCGCCGGCGATCACGACGTCGGCGGTCGTGTCACCGTCCAGCGGGGCAGACGCCTCGACCGCGCCCGCCTCCTCGAGCCACCAGCCGTAGCGCGTGTGCCGCACGCCCTCCATCGCGCGCGGAGCCTAACCGCGGGGGACGGGCGCGGGACGGCCCGGCTATCCTGATCCCGCGCGGTGGCGGTAGCTCAGCTGGTAGAGCCCCGGGTTGTGGTCCCGGTGGTCGCGGGTTCGAGTCCCGTCCGCCACCCTCACGTCTACCGTCAGCACAGCCCGGCCCCGTAGCTCAGCGGATAGAGCGGCAGACTTCGAATCTGCGCGCGGAGGTTCGACTCCTCCCGGGGCCACTCGCATCTCCACCCGTCTTCACTCGACGGCGGGAGGGTCGGATGAAGCAGCCTGCATCCGCAGGTACTGCGTGACACCCGCGATCCGGCGTTCGAGGAAGCGGACGATCCATGGTGCCGGGCGAAGCTCGGGGTCCGTGACCAGCTCGGGCTCGACGAGCTCGACCACCCGCCCGCGCGTCTCGATCGAGCACGAGCCGGTGGAGAGGACGTTCTTCACCCATTGCGCGTCCGACCCGTAGGTCAGGAAGAAGAGGTAGGTGTCGCCTCGTCGGAAGACGTTGACCGGGTTCCGATACGTGCGTCCCGTCTTGCGGCCGTGATGCGTCATGATGGCGAACCCGGGAAGCCGCCTCGCAACGACCCGCATGACCGGGTTGAGGTAGCGGTTCACGACGCGCCGGAGACGCCACACGCGGGTGCGCCCGGTCGTCGGCTCGTTGGGTCGGCTCACCGAACGGACGCTAACGCCGTCGCCACGAGCCCGCCAACACAGCGCGAGATGAAGGCGGCACTCAGCGGCCGACGTGGGCGACGTACGACTCCAGGTCGAGCGGGCTCGGTGTCGACCGCGGGCGGATCGGCGGCTCGCCCACGACCGGCTCGTACCCCTCGAAGGCGGACTCGAGCACGCCCTCGCCGTGCGTCAGGGCCGAGAGCCGGCGTTGCAGATCTCGCGCACCGCCGGCCGACACGACTGTCTCGAGCACGGCGAGCTCGCCGCGCTGGGTCGCCGACTCGACGTCGGCGCCGAGCCGGGCAAGCGCGGCCATCACGCCTCCGATCGTGTCCGCGGGGATCTCGAGGTGGGCCCGCACCGTCGGCTCGCACACGACCGCCCGCGCACGCTCGAGCGCCTGCATGACAACGATCGGCGTCAGCTTCCGGAAGTCCGCGGCCTTGCTCAGCGGCCCACGACGGGAGGGCGGCCCGTCCGGGACGCTGTACATGCAGCGCGTCATCGTCACGACGCAGCCGACGACCTGCCAGCCGAAGAGCCCCTCGCGCAGCGCGTCGCGCACGTACCCGTCCATGTGCGCGGTGAAGCTCTCGAGCGTCTTGTAGACGTAGAGCGGAACGGTGCGCGGGTCGACCTGGAGGCGGAAGTCGATGCCCGAGCCGGTGGTCGCACGATCGACACGGAGCCCGATCGTCGCGAGGAACGGGTTGGTCTCCGCGTGGAGGATCTCGACAGCCTCCCCGCTGCGGGTCGGCCGCTCGACGTAGATCGGCGTCGTCTCGCGGAACCGCACCTCGATGCCGTAGTCCGCGGAGAGCGTCGCCTGGACGACCTCCTTCTGCACCTCCCCGTAGAGCGAGACCGAGATCTCCTGGCGTCGGTCGTCCTGGCGGACGTCGATCAGGGGGTCCTGCTCGGCGAGCTGCGCAAGCGCGGCGCGGAGCCGCGGTCGCTGCGCGTCGTCGACCGGGACGACGACGGACTCCAGCGTCGGCGGCGGGAACTCGTGTGCAGGAGCTCGTCCCGGCGCGTCGCCGATCACGTCGCCGAGCTGGACCTCCGTTAGGCCCCAGACCTTTGCGATGGACCCCGCCGCAACGGACGGCCGCCGGACCGCGTCGCCGCGCTCGAAGACGCTGATCGCGGTCACCTTCGCCTCGTGGTCCCGTCCGAAACGGACGGCGTCCCGCGTCCGGAGGGAGCCGGAGAACATGCGGACGTAGGCGATCCGGTCGCCGGCGCGTCCACGCTCGATCTTGAAGACCGATCCGCCGACCTCGCCGTCGGGAGCACCGGCAGGCGCGGGCAGCAGCTCGGGGATCGCTGCGAGGAGCAGGTCGACACCGGCGCCCGTGATGGCCGAGCCGACAGAGGACCGGGTGCACGAGTGCCTGCCTCGTCTGCGCGGCGAGCGCCTCGCGAGCCGGTGCGGGGACATCCCGCGCCCGTCGTCGAGGTAGGCCGAGAGGAGGGTGTCGTCGTGATCCGCCAGGAGCTCGACGAGCGCCGACGTGAAGGAGGCGTCGGCCCGTTCCGCGACGACGGCCGCACGTGTTCCCTCACCGGTCGCGGACGTGATCGCGACGACCGCAGGTGTGAGCTTGCGGTCGATCTCGCCCACGACGCGGGCGACGTCGGCACCGACGCGGTCGATCTTGTTCACGAACACGAGCGTCGGGATCCGGAGCCGCCCGAGCGCGCGCATCAGGATCCGGGTCTGCGGCTGCACCCCTTCGACCGCGGAGATCACGAGCACCGCCCCGTCGAGCACGCCGAGGGCCCGCTCCACCTCGGCGATGAAGTCGGGGTGACCGGGCGTGTCGATCAGGTTGACGGTCGTGTCGTCGATCTCGAACGAGACGACTGCCGCCTTGATCGTGATGCCGCGCTGCTGCTCGAGCGCGAGCGAGTCGGTCTGGGTCGTGCCCTTGTCGACGCTCCCGATCTCGTCGATGACTCCGGCGGCGTAGAGGAGCCGCTCGGTGAGCGTCGTCTTACCGGCGTCTACATGCGCCAGGATTCCCAAGTTGAGCGTTCTGCGTAGCACGCGTCATACCCTCCGAATAGGTCACAAAGGCCTTCTCGCTGGACATGAGCGCTGTGCGCATCTCCGCTCCTCGGTCGACTGGCGGTCGGGCGGAGCATAGCGCCGCGCTGCGCCGCCGACCCCTTGGCTCAAGACGCCGCGTCGCCTCGCCGATACGACGAAGGTGCTCCATCGAAGGCCCGCGATGGACGCCCTGCTCGCGTTCGCCTTCTGCACGTACCTCGTGTACGCGGCCGTGATCGTGCTGGCCTCGCCCGGCGGCAGCGTCAACGAGTTCATCGCCGACTGGGTCTACGTCGGGCTGTTCGGCCTCTCGGTGGCGATCGCCGGCGCGCGCGCCCTGCTGATCCGGACGGACCGGCTCGCCTGGGGCGTCATCACGCTGTCGCTCGCGGCGTGGTGCTACGCCGAGGTCTACGACGTCGCCCTCGACCCGACGGCGTTCCCCTCGCCTGCCGACCTCGGCTGGCTCGCCTTCTATCCGCTGCTGTACGCCGGGATCGTGCTGCTCGTGCGGCGTCGCGCGCGGTCGATCGCCGGCCATCTGTGGCTCGACGGCGCGATCGCCTCGGCCGCGGCGGCGGCGCTCGCCAGCGCCGTGCTACTCGAGGTCGTCCTGGAAGCAGCGGAGGGGAGCACTGCCGCTGTCGCGACGAACCTCGCCTATCCGCTCGGCGACGTTCTGCTCCTGTCCGCGGTGTTCGGCGTCTTCACCCTGTCGGGCTGGCGCATCGAGCGGCCCTGGCTCGTGCTCTGCGGCGGCGTCGTCGCGTCGACGGTGGCAGACGCGATCTACCTCTTCGAGCTCGAGAGCTACCAGGCGGGCACGACGATCGACGTCCTCTGGCCACTCGCGACGCTCCTGATCGCGGCGTCCGGATGGGTTGCGGTGCGCGGCGAGGCGCGGCTGGACGTCAAGGGCCGGCCCCTCCTCGCGGTGCCGACCGCGGGCGCGCTCATCGGGATCGGGATCCTCGTCGTCGACCACTTCGACCGTCTCAACCTGGTCGCGGTCACGCTCGCGGCAGCGACGCTGGTGCTCGTCCTCGTGCGACTCGCCTTCACGCTCCGCGAGAACGCGCAGCTCTTCGCGCTGACGCGGCACGAGTCGATGACCGACGACCTGACCGGCCTCGGGAACCGGCGCCGGCTGCTGACCGACCTGGAGCGGGTCGTCGCGACGGAGAGCATTCCACCGACGCTCCTCGTCATCTTCGATCTCGACGGGTTCAAGTCCTACAACGACAGCTTCGGTCACCCTGCCGGCGACGCGCTGCTGACGCGGCTCGGGCACAAGCTGGCGGGTGTGCCCATCGGTCGCGGTGACGCGTATCGGCTCGGCGGTGACGAGTTCTGCGTCGTCGCCCGGGTCGACGCGGACGCGAGCGAGCTGGTGATCGACCGCTGCCGCGAGGCGCTGTCCGAGCGCGGCGAGGGGTTCGAGGTCACGAGCTCGTACGGGGCCGTGCAGCTGCCCGACGAGACGCACGGACGTCATCCACGCGCTTGCCCTTGCGGACGAGCGGCTGTACTCGCAGAAACACCATCGCCGTCTCGAGCACGCACCGACGGTGCACGCGTTCCTCGAGGCGCTCGCGATCCGCGAGCCGGATCTGCTCGACCATCCCGACGGCCTCGCCGGGCTCGCCGCCGCGGTCGGAGAGCGGCTCGGGCTCGGCCGCGCCGAACTCGACACGGTGTTCCGGGCGGCACGTCTCCACGACCTCGGAAAGCTCGCGGTGCCCGAGGAGATCCTCAACAAGCGGGACCCCCTCGACGAGGGCGAGTGGGAGTTCATCCACCAGCACACGATCGTCGGCGAGCGCATCCTGCGGGCCTCCCCGGCTTTCCGGGGCGTCGCTCCGATCGTCCGCTCGAGCCACGAGAACTGGGATGGGTCGGGCTACCCGGACGGCCTCCACGGCGAGGAGATCCCGCTTCCGTCGCGGATCATCCGCGTCTGCGACGCCTTCATCGCGATGACGTCGAAGCGGCCGTATCGCGACGCCCTGACGGTCCCCGCCGCGCTCGCAGAGCTCGAGCGGCAGTCCCGCAGCCACTTCGACCCCGAGGTCGCGCAGGTTCTCGTCGCGCACGTCCTCGAGGCGACCGCCGGCCGGGCCGCCTGACGACGCCGCAGCTCGGCGGAGAGTGACTCGGCGCTAGCCAGGCTGTGCCGGAGTGAGCGTGGATGTGCAGGGTATCCGGGCGTCGATCCGCGTGCCATGGCCCGCCGGGCTCCGATCGTCGAGGCGGCCGTCGAGCGCATGGGAGCGATGGATCGCCCAGCGTCCGCGCCAGCGCCACCCGCACGTGCCAGGGCTCGATCTCGCCGAGCTCGACGACCAGGTCCGACACCGACGAGCGCGCCCGCCGCGTCATCCCCAGACCGAACGCCGCCGCCGCCGCCGAGAGCCCTATCGGGACGTACCAGACGTACCAGAACCAGCCCTCGAGAAACGGCTCCCCGTGGAGCACGTGGAGGAGGATGTAGACCCCTTGAAGGAGTCCATCACGATGAAGACGCCGAACAGGGGCACGAGCCTGCGCCGCGCACCCGGGCTGGCACCGACCAGGCGGGCGAGCGCCGGCGGTACCCCGTGCTCGTATGCCGTGATCGTGCTCGCCACGAGGAGGCCCGGCGCGACGATCGCGGCCACCCACCACAGCGGCGTCCGCACGCCGTCGCGCCACCAGCGAGGCACCCATCCCACCACCCTCAGCTCGGCGGTCGTCGTCGCCATCAGACGGCCTTCTGCCCACCCATGGCCCGCAATCGTGACAGGTGTCGCATGACGTGCAATCCCGGCTACCCCTGATTCGTCGCGGGGCGACTCCGAGCATGTCGGTCCGGTCCGTCCGGACCGGATCCTACGCTCCGGCAATGGCAGTCGGAATCGTCGTCCTCGGTCTCGTCTTCCTCGCCGGGCTCGTACTGGGTGCGAGGACCCGCCGACCGATCGCGACCGCCTGTGTCGTCGTCGGCGCGTTCTGCGCGCTGCTCGTCCTCCAGGCGAACGAGCCGTTCGTCGCCTTCGCGACGTTCGCGCTCATCGCGCTCGCCGGTCTGGTCGTCGACTCGGTACGGGAGACGGTGGGGCTCCTGCTCGGGCGGTAGATTGACGCCCGCCCCGCGGGCGTGGCGGAACTGGCAGACGCGCCGGGTTTAGGTCCCGGTGGGACGAGAGTCCCTTGGAGGTTCGATCCCTCTCGCCCGCACAGCGCTCTCCGCGGAATCGGGATCCGCGGTCGCGGATCCCGATCGCGGCAGATCCCGCCCCCGCGGGCAGATCCCTGAAGCGGCCTCTTTCGTGGCCGGGGAGTCTCCACACCGAGAGGCGGACTGGTCGGCCTCTGCTTGAATCATGGAATGAGCCAGGTGGAGGAGCTCGGCGGGAACCGCGTCCGCCTCACGGTCGACGTCTCGCCCCACGAGCTCGAGCACGCGGTCGAGCACGCCGCCGACGATCTCGCCGGCGCCGTCAAGATCCCGGGCTTTCGCAAGGGCAAGGTGCCGAGGCAGGTGCTCCTCGCCAACGTCGGGCACGACCGCCTCTGGGTCGAGGCGGTCGAGTCGCACATCGGCGGCTGGTTCTGGAACGCGGCGGCGCGCTCCCGGCTTCGCCCGGTGGCGACGCCCGAGTACGACTTCGAGCTCCCGGCGAACGAGAGCGAGCCGTGGAGCTTCAGCGCGACCGTTGAGGTGCAGCCAACCCCCGAGATCGTCGACTGGACGACGCTCGAGGTGCCGCGCGCGGAGGCGGAGGTGCCGGAGGAGCTCGTCCAGCAGGAGCTCGACGCGCTCCGGAACTCCGTCGCAGAGCTCGTTCCCGCCGACGACCGCGAGGCGCGCGAGGGCGACACGCTCGTCGTCGACCTCGTCGGCGAGGACGGGACGGGGCAGTCCGACACCGTCGTCGAGCTCGGGTCGCGGAGCCTCGTCGAGGAGATCGAGGGCGCGCTCGTCGGCGCCAAGGTCGGCGACTCCCGGAAGGTGCGCTACGAGCTCGCGGACGGCTCCGAGACCGCGGTCGACGTGACGGTCAAGCACGTGAACGAGAAGGTGCTGCCCGAGGCCGACGACGAGCTCGCCCGTGCCGCGAGCGAGTTCGACACGATCGCCGACCTCCGAGGCGACATCGAGGGGCGGATCCGCACGGCGCTCGACGCGCAGATCGACGGCGCCTTCCGCGCCGCGGCGGTCGACGAGCTCGTGCGCGCGTCGAACGTCCAGGGCGCCGGGCCGCTCGTCGAGGCCCGTGCGCGCGAGCTCCTGAACGGCTTCGTGCGCTCACTTGCCAACCGGGGCATCACCGTCGAGGCGTACTTCCAGGCGACGGGCCAGACGCCCGACGTGCTCACGGCGCAGGTCCGCGGCGAGGCGGCGCAGTCCGTGGCGCGGGAGCTCGCGCTCGAGGCGGTCGCGGAGCGCGCCGGGATCGTCGTCACCGACGACGAGGTGAAGGAGCTGATCCGCGAGCAGGCCGAGGCGGCGGGCGACGACCCCGAGGCCGTGATCGCCGACATCTGGGCGCACGGCCAGCAGGAGTCGCTGCGCGAGGATCTCCGGCTCCGCGCGGCGCTCGACCGGCTCGCCGCGGAGGTGAAGCCGATCGCGCCCGAGCAGCACGCGGCGCGCGAGGCGATCTGGACGCCGGACAAGGAAAGACCCGCCGGCGAGACGAAACTGTGGACCCCCGGAAGCGAGGAGAGTCGATGAGCCCCCTGATCCCGATGGTGATCGAGCAGACGTCCCGCGGCGAGCGGTCGTTCGACATCTACTCCCGCCTGCTCAACGAACGGATCATCTTCCTCGGGACGCAGGTCGACGACCAGATCGCGAACCTGATCATCGCGCAGCTCCTGCACCTCGAGTCCGAGGATCCGGACAAGGACATCGACCTCTACATCAACTCGCCCGGCGGGCATGTGTACGCGGGTCTCGCGATCTACGACACGATGCAGTTCATCAAGCCGGACGTCCGGACGATCTGCGTCGGGATCGCGATGAGCATGGGCGCCGTCCTCCTGGCGGGAGGGGCCGAAGGGAAGCGGATGGCGCTGCCGAACTCGAAGATCCTGCTCCACCAGGTGTGGGGTGGCTACCAGGGTCAGGCGTCCGACATCGAGATCCACGCGAGGGAGACGATCGCGTTGAAGCGCAAGCTCGAGGAGATCGTCGCGCAGCACACGAAGCAGGACGAGGAGAAGGTGCGAAAGGACATGGATCGGGACTTCTTCATGACGTCCGAAGAGTCCGTGGAGTACGGGATCATCGACCGGGTGATCACCCACCGCTGATCCCCCCGGGACGCCGCAAACGGGGTAGCCGAACCCGTGAAATCGGAGTAAAAGAGGAGACCAGTGGCCCGAGCGAGCGAGGGAAACGAGCAGCTGCTCTGCAGCTTCTGCGGCAAGAGCCAGCGCCAGGTGAAGAAGCTGATTGCCGGTCCCGGCGTCTACATCTGCGACGAGTGCATCGATCTCTGCAACGAGATCATCGACGAGGAGCTCACCTCTCCCGCCGCGCTCGACCTCGACAACCTCCCGCGCCCGAGGGACATCTACAGCGTCCTCAACGACTACGTCGTCTCCCAGGAGGAGGCGAAGCGGACGCTGTCCGTCGCGGTCTACAACCACTACAAGCGCGTCCGCATGGGGCAGGCGGACGAGCAGGACGTCGAGCTGCAGAAGTCCAACATCCTCCTGCTCGGACCGACCGGCTGCGGGAAGACGCTCCTCGCGCAGACGCTCGCGCGGATCCTCAACGTCCCGTTCGCGATCGCGGACGCGACCGCGCTGACGGAGGCGGGCTACGTCGGCGAGGACGTGGAGAACATCCTCCTCAAGCTGATCCAGGCGGCCGACTTCGACATCAAGAAGGCCGAGACCGGGATCATCTACATCGACGAGGTCGACAAGATCGCGCGGAAAGCGGACAACCCGTCGATCACGCGCGACGTCTCGGGCGAGGGCGTCCAGCAGGCGCTCCTCAAGATCCTCGAGGGCACAGTCGCCTCGGTGCCCCCACAGGGCGGGCGCAAGCACCCGCACCAGGAGTTCCTCACGATCGACACGACGAACATCCTGTTCATCTGCGGCGGCGCATTCGCCGGGCTCGACAAGATCATCGCGCGCCGCATCGGCAAGAACGCCGTGGGCTTCGGCGCCGACGTCCGCTCGAAGCACTCCGAGGCGAGCGCCGAGCTGCTCTCCGAGGTGATGCCCGAGGATCTCGTCAACTTCGGCCTCATCCCGGAGTTCATCGGCCGCCTCCCGGTCGTCTCGGCCGTGCACCAGCTGCGCCGTGACGACCTCGTCCGGATCCTCACGGAGCCGAAGAACGCTCTCGTCAAGCAGTACCAGCGCTTCTTCGGATACGACACGATCGAACTCGTGTTCACCGACGACGCGCTCTGGGAGATCGGCGACAAGGCGCTCGAGCGCGAGACCGGCGCGCGCGGTCTTCGCTCGATCATCGAGGGCGCGCTGCTCGACGTGATGTTCGAGCTGCCGTCGCGCCGCGACGTCTCGAAGTGCGTCATCACGCGCGAGACGATCTCCAAGGGACTCAAGCCGACGCTCGTCACGCACGGCGTCCCCGAAGAGGAGGATCTCGGGGCCGTGGCCGACGGCACGGGCTGATCTCCGCTGCGTCGTGAGCGAGCGGACGCGCACGTACACGTGGTCCGACCCCGTGTCGTTCGCCGAGTCGGGCGAGCCGAGCGGGCGCGCGTACCTCCAGGCGATGGTCGAGGGACGGCTCCCGCAGCCGCCGATCGGGGCGACGCTCGGGTTCTTCCTCGCCGAGATCGGGGACGGCCACGCCGTGTTCGAGGGCGAGGCGTCCGAGTTCGTGCTCAACCCGCTCGGGATCGTGCACGCGGGCCTGGCGCTGACGCTTGTCGACTCGGCGACCGGGTGCGCCGTGCAGACCCGGCTCCCCGAGGGCGCGGGCTACACGACGCTCGAGACGAAGGCGAACTTCGTCCGACCGATTTTGGCCGACACCGGCACGCTCCGCTGCATCGGGCGCGCGCTCCACGTGGGCCGGTCGACGGCGACCGCGGAGGCGCGGCTCGAGGACCCATCCGGGCGCCTGTACGCGCACGGGACGAGCACGCTCCTCGTCTTCGGACCGGAACCCGGCGCTCCGTAGACTCCGTCGCCTGATGGAAGGCGTGTACGACCCCGCCGCCGTCGAGCGGCGCTGGCAGGAGACGTGGGAGGCCGAGGGCCTCTACGCCGCGGGCGCCGGCCGGCGGCGCGACGACTCCTACGTGATCTGCGTCCCGCCGCCCAACGTCACGGGCGAGCTCCACCTGGGGCACGCCCTCAACGGGTCGATCCAGGACGTGCTCGTCCGCTGGCACCGGATGCGCGGCTTCGACGCGCTCTGGCAGCCGGGCTACGACCACGCGGGGATCTCGACCCAGAACGTGATCGAGAAGCAGCTCGTCGCCGAGGGCACGTCGCGTCAGGAGATCGGGCGCGACGCCTTTCTCGAGCGGACGTGGAGCTGGCTCGCCTCGACGGGGCGGACGATCATGGGCCAGTACCGCCGACTCGGCGCGTCTCTCGACTACGCGCGCGAGCGGTTCACGATGGATGACGCGTACGTCGAGGCGGTGATGACGTTCTTCGTGCGCCTCTGGGAGGCGGGCTGGATCTACCGCGCCAACCGCATCGTCAACTGGTGCCCGCACCACGAGACGGCGATCTCGGATCTCGAGGTCGAGCACGTCGAGATGGACGACACGCTCTTCCACGTGCTCTACCCGTTCGCGGACGGTGACGGCAGGGAAGGGATCACGATCGCGACGGTGCGCCCGGCGACGATCCTCGCCGACGTCGCGGTCGCGGTGCATTCCGACGACGAGCGGTACCGCGACGCACTCGGACGCGAGGTGGTCGTCCCGGTTGTCGAGCGCCGCGTGCCTGTCATCGCCGACGAGCGGGTCGAGCCGGAGTTCGGCACCGGTGCCCTCAAGATCACCCCGGGCCACGACCCGATCGACTTCGAGATCGGCCGCGACCACGGGCTCGAGACGCTCACGGTCATCGGCCCGGACGGCCGGATGGTCGCCGAGGGCTTCGAAGGCCTCGACCAGAGGGCCGCCGACAGGCAGATCGTCGCGTGGCTCGAGGAACGGGACCGGCTCGTGGGCCGGGAGCCCTACCGGCACTCCGTCGGCACGTGCGAGCGCTGTCACTCCCGTATCGAGCCGCTCGTCTCGCCGCAGTGGTGGTGCCGGATGGACGAGCTCGCGCGCCCTGCCATCGAGGAGCTTCGTGCGCGGCGCGTCCGGTTCCACCCGGAGAGCCAGCACCGGTTCGCGATCGAGTCGCTCGAGAACGCGCCGGACTGGTGCGTCTCCCGACAGCTCTGGTGGGGGCATCAGATCCCGATCTGGACGTGCCCCGACGGGCACCTGACGTGCACGTGGCCCGAGCCGGAGGCATGCGCCGAGTGCGCGTCGGCCGTCCTCGAGCGCGACCCCGACGTGCTCGATACGTGGTTCTCGTCCGCGCTCTGGCCGTTCGCGACGCTCGGCTGGCCGGAGCAAACGCCCGAGCTCGAGCGGTACTACCCGGGCGACGTCAACTCGACCGCGCGCGAGATCATCCGCCTCTGGGAGAACCGGATGATCTTCTCCGGGCTCTTCCTGCTCGGCGAGATCCCGTTCACGGACGTGATCATCCACTCGACGGTGCTCGCGCCCGACGGCCGGCGGATGTCGAAGAGCCTCGGCACGGGGATCGACCCGATGGAGGCGGTCGAGTCGCACGGCGCCGACGCGACGCGCTACGGCCTCCTCAAGATCTCGTCGACGCAGGACGTCCGCTACTCGCCGCAGGCGATCGAGGAGGGGCGAAAGCTCGCGATCAAGCTCTGGAACGTCGCGCGGCTCATCCTCCAGAACACGGACGGCGTGACGCCCGCTCTCCGTCCCTCGGCGCTCGAGGAGCGCTGGATCCTGGCGCGGCTCGACGCCGCACGCGCCGCCGTCCAGGATGCCTGGGGGCGGTTCGACTTCGCCGCCGCGACCGGCGTCCTCTACCACCTCACCTTCGACGACTTCTGCGACTGGTACGCGGAGGCGGTCAAGCAGCGGCTCTACGACGGCGACGACGACGCCCGCGCGACCGCGCTGGCGGCGCTCGAGCGCCTCCTCGCGCTCCTGCACCCGCTCATCCCGCACGTGACCGAGGAGATCTGGTCGTACCTTCCCGGGCGGGAGACACGCCTGATCGTCTCCGGCTGGCCCGAGTCCGACGCCACGCACGCCGACGCCCTGGGCGCGCTCGACCGCGTGCAGGAGGCCGCGCAGGTCTTCCGGCGGAGCGGCGTCCACGTCGAGGTCGCAGGAGAGGAGGAGCAGCGCATCTTCGCCGCGGTCGTCCGGCCGGAGCGGCGTCGGGACGGGGGCGACGTCGACGCGGAGCGGGGCCGGCTCCGGAAGGAGATCGCCCGAGCCGAGGGGATGCTCGCGAACGAGCGCTTCGTCGCGAACGCTCCCGCAGACGTCGTCGCGGCGGAGCGCGCGAAGCTCGAGCGGTACCGCGGCGAGCTGGAGCTCCTCGGGGGATAGCGAGGGTTGTCCCGGGCGTCGAGCGTCGCCTGGCTCGAGAGCCTCTCGCCCTGGCCGACGGAGGGCTTCGGCCTCGAGCGGATGCACGCGCTGCTGGCCGAGCTCGGCCAGCCGCAGGCGGGCCTGCCCGCCGTGCACATCGTCGGGACGAACGGCAAGTCGACGACGACGCGCATGGTGGAGGAGCTCGTCCGCGCGGCCGGCATCCCGACCGGCGCCTACCTCTCGCCCCACGTGCGCTCGTGGTCCGAGCGGATCCGCGTCGCGGGCACGGAGGTCGATCTCGAGCGCGTGCTCCAGATCGTGCGACCCCCGGCCGAGCGGCTCGACGCGACGCAGTTCGAGACGCTGACGGCGGCCGCGCTCGTCGCGTTCCGGGAGGCGGAGGTCGAGGCCGCGGTCGTCGAGGCCGGGCTCGGCGGCCGCCTCGACGCGACGAACGTCCTCGACGGGACGCGCGTCGTCGTCCTCACGAACGTCGCGCTCGAACACACCGAGGTGCTCGGCTCGACGCGTCGGGCGATCGCCGCCGAGAAGCTCGCCGTCGCGCGCCCCGGCTGCACGGTCGTGCTCGGAGAGGCCGAGTGGGAGGCCGCTGCGGTCGCGGCGGGCGCGGGCACGGTGGTCGTCGAGGAGGGGGGCCTCGACCGTCTCGCCGCGACGGCCGCCGAGGAGTTCCTCGGCGTGCCGGTAGACCGCTCGGCGCTCGACGGGATCACGCTCCCGGGGCGGCTCGAGCGGCGGCCCGGGGAGATCCGGGACGGCGCGCACAATCCAGCCGGCGTCCGGTGGCTCGTCGAGCGGCTCCCGCCGGACGATTACACGGTCATGGCATCGATTCTCGAGGACAAGGACGTCGACGCCATGCTGGAGGGCCTGTCCGGCGTCGGCGAGCGCTTCGTCGCCTGCGGGTCGTCGAATCCGCGGGCACTTCCGGCCGACGAGCTCGCCGTGCGGGCGCGCAGGTGGTTCGCGCACGTCGCCTCGCGCGACGACGCCCGGGACGCGCTCGCGCTCGCGCACGCTCTCGGCAAGCCGGTGCTCGTCACGGGCTCGCTGTACCTCCTCGCCGATCTCGCGAAGAACGAGGAGGCCGACCGGTGACGCGCATGCGCGAGCGGCTGACCGTGCTCGGCTTCGCGACATTCGTCCTGCTCGCGATCGTCGGAACGGCGTTCGCCCTCGGGTATATCCTCGGCAAGCTCCTGCTCTAGAGGAAAGCAGCCCGTGCTCGCCGCCGCCGCAGACGACAGCATCTTCGACTCCAACACCTGGGACGTCGCCCGCAACCTCGTCATCTTCATGGCGGTCGTGTTCTGGCTGGCGACCGTGTACTGGGTGTACAAGGACGCCCGCAGGAGGATCGAGGACCCCTGGCTGGTCGCCATGGCGACGCTGCTCGGCGCGGTGCCGCCCTTCCTCGGCCCGCTGATCTACATGCTGTTTCGGCCGCCCGAGTACCTCGAGGACGTGCGAGAGCGGGAGCTCGAGATGCTGGCGATCGAGGAGCGGCTCGCCGAGCGCGACCTCCGCTGCCCGGTCTGCCGCGGGGCGGTCGAGTCGTCGTATCTCGTCTGCCCGGTGTGCACCACCCGGCTCAAGCAGTCGTGCGGGGAGTGCGCGGCGCCGCTCGAGCCGATCTGGCAGGTCTGCCCGTACTGCGCGACGCCGGTCCCGCCGAGCATCGTGACGGGCGAGGATGTCTTGCAGCCGGTTCGCCCGCGCCGGTCCCGTCGCGCCAACTAAGGTTCGCGCCCGATGGCGATCGAGACGACACTCGCTCTCGTCAAGCCGGACGGCGTCCGGCGGGCGCTCTGCGGCGAGGTCCTCGCGCGGTTCGAGCGGCGCGGCTACGAGCTCCGCGGCGCACGGCTCCTCAGGGTCTCGAAGGCGATGGCACGCGAGCATTACGCCGAGCACAAGGGCAAGCCGTTCTTCGGCGAGCTCGTCGACTTCATCACCTCCGGCCCCGTCCTCGCGGTCGCGGTCCGCGGCGAGAACGCCATCGCCGGCATCCGCACGATGATGGGCGCCACAAACCCCGCCGACTCCGCGCCGGGGACGATCCGCGGCGACTTCGCGACCCTCCTCTCGGAGAACGTCGTGCACGGCTCCGACTCGACGGCGAGCGCTCGTCGCGAGCTGAAGCTGTTCTTCCCCGACGGGTTGCTGTAGCCCTCCGGGTCGATGCGGCTCGTCCTCGCGTCGACCTCGCCCCAGCGACGGGCGATCCTCGGGCAGCTCCGGATCTCGTTCGACGCCGTCGCGCCGGCCTACGTCGAGCACGACCCACCCGACGCCGACCCGGTCTCGCTCGTCCGCGATCACGCCGTCGGCAAGGCGCGGTCCGTCCACCGGCCGGGCCAGGTCACGATCGGCGTCGACACGACCGTCCACCTCGACGGGCGCGTCTACGGCAAGCCGCGGGACGTGGACGATGCGGTCGCGATGCTGCGGGACCTGTCGGGGCGGACGCACGCCGTCCTCTCGGGGCTGTGCCTCATCGGTCCCGCCGGCGAGGTCGTCGACCACGCGACGACGCTCGTCACGTTCCGCGCGCTCGAGGAGCGCGCGATTCGCGAGTACGTCGGGAGCGGCGAGTGGCGCGGCCGCGCGGGCGGGTACGCGATCCAGGGCCTCGGTGGGCGCCTGGTCGAGCGGATCGACGGCGACTACCTCAACGTCGTCGGCCTCCCGGGCGCACTGATCGTCGAGACGCTCGAGCGCGAACTGCCCGACCTCCTTCGCTAGCCCGACGCCCGGCTCGAAACGGCTGCAAATCGGATGAGGGCTACACTCCGAGTCCCATGGGGCTTTTCCGCTCGATGACCGGCTTCGGCGGCCGCGACATGGCCGTGGACCTCGGCACCGCCAACACGCTCGTCTACGTGCGCGGCCGGGGGATCGTCCTCTCGGAGCCGTCCGTCGTCGCGATCGACCAGCGCACGGGCGACGTCCACGCGGTCGGGGTCGAGGCGAAGCGGATGCTCGGGCGGACGCCGGGCTCGATCTCGGCGATCCGGCCGCTGAAGGACGGCGTCATCGCCGACTTCGACGTGACCGAGCAGATGCTCCGGCACTTCATCCAGAAGGTCCACCAGCACCGCTTCGCGCATCCGCGCGTCGTCGTCTGCGTGCCCTCCGGGGTGACCGGGGTCGAGAAGCGCGCTGTCGAGGAGGCGACGCTCTCCGCGGGCGCCCGCCAGGCCTACCTCATCGAGGAGCCGATGGCCGCCGCGATCGGCGCCGGGCTCCCCGTGGCCGAGCCGACCGGGAACATGATCGTCGACATCGGCGGTGGCACGACCGAGGTCGCGGTGATCTCGCTCGGCGGCATCGTCGTGTCCCAGTCGCTCCGCGTCGGCGGCGACGAGATGGACGAGGCGATCGTCAACCACATCAAGAAGGAGTACAAGCTCCTCGTCGGCCAGCAGACCGCGGAGGAGATCAAGCTCGAGGTCGGCTCCGCCTACCGGATGGCCGAGGAGGTGCAGGCCGAGGTGCGCGGGCGCGACATGCTCACCGGCCTGCCGAAGACCGTGATCATCACCTCGGAGGAGATCCGCCGCGCGCTCGACGAGCCCGTCTCGCAGATCGTCGACGCGATCAAGTCCACCCTGGACAAGACGCCGCCGGAGCTGGCCGCGGACATCATGGACCGGGGCATCGTGCTCGCCGGCGGCGGAGCGCTCCTCCAGGGGCTCGACGAGCGGCTCCGGCACGAGACGCAGATGCCGGTGCACCTCGCCGAGAGCCCTCTCACCTGCGTGGCGGTCGGCTCGGGCCGCAGCCTCGAGGAGTTCGAGGCGATCCACCGCTCGAACCGTCGCGGCGCCCGTCGCAACGGCAATCGAAGATAGGCCGCGAAGCGCGAATCCGCAGGAGCGGATTTGCGCCGCTCGGATCCACGCCTTCGGCGGGGCACATCCCTGAAGGCGGCCGCGTCGCGGCCGCTCGCACGAACGAGCCCAGGCGGCGTGGGCGGGGAAGGTCACGGGCCGCGGCTACAATCGGCCGGTGCCACGGAACCGCACCGCACGCGCGGCGGTGCTGGGCGTGACCGTCCGGCGCCCGGCTGCAGGAAGGGCCTCCTCGAGAACCACCGCCGCGACGCGGCGGCGTCTCGTCGTCGGCGGCCTGCTCCTCGTCGCGCTCGTCCTCGTGACGCTCTCGTTCCGCGAGAGCGACGACGGCCCCGTCACGCGCGCGCAGAACGGCGCCGCCGCTGTCCTTCGCCCGTTCCAGGTTGCGGCGGACCGGATCGCGGAGCCGTTCCGGGACGCCTACGGCTGGCTCGACAGCCTCTTCGACGCCCGCTCGGACGCCGAGCGCCTCCAGGCGGAGAACGAGATGCTGCGCCAACAGGTCGTCCAGGGGCAGCTGGCGCGTTCGGAGAACGCCCGGCTGCGCGAGTTGCTCGAGTACCGCGACGGGCCGCGGCTCCCCGACGGCTTCCGCGGCCTCGCCGCAGGCGTCATCTCCCGGCCGGCGGGCGCGTATGCCCAGTCGATCGTCGTCGCAGCGGGATGGAACGACGGCGTCCGGGTCGACGACCCGGTCGTCACCGCCGACGGGCTGGTCGGGACCGTGAGCCGGGTCGGGTCGCGGACGGCGCGCGTCACGCTGCTCACCGACGACCAGAGCGCCGTCTCGGCGGTCGACCTCGTCACCGACGCGGCCGGGATCGTCCGTCCGGGGCATGGGCCACGGGCGCCGCTCCGGCTCGACCGCGTGCCGAAGGAGGCCGTCGTGCAGGTCGGCGACACCGTCGTGACGGCGGGCTGGCAGTCGCCGCGCCTGTCGTCGCTCTACCCGAAGGGCATCCAGATCGGGCGCGTCACGAGCGTCGGCCGCACCGACACCGACCTCTACACGCAGGTACAGGTCGAGCCGTTCGCCGACCTCTCCTCGCTCCAGGCCGTGCTCGTCCTGGTCCCCGCCGACCGGGGCGAGCGGTGAGCCTCGCCCTCCGGCTCGCGCCGCTCGTGTTCGTCGCGGCGGTCGTCCAGGTGTCCGCGATCTCGGGTGCGCGCATCCTCGGCGCGGAGCCCGACCTGCTGCTCGTCACGGTCGTAGCGATCGGACTCGTCGCCGGGTCGATCCCGGGAGCCGTCGCGGGATTCGCGGCCGGGATCCTGCTCGACGTGATGCTGCTCGGCGTCCTCGGGACGTCCGCGCTCATCCTCACACCGGTCGGATACTGGGCCGGTCGCTATGGCGAGACGACCGGTCGAGGCCGCAGGTACGCGCCGCCGCTCGCCGCGTTCGCGCTCTCCATCGCGGCGACGCTCGGCGGCGTCGCCGTCCACTTCCTGCTCGACCAGCCCGTGTCCGCGCGGGAGGCGCTCGTCACGCTCCTGCCGAGCGCGCTGTTTGCGGCCCTGCTCGTCCTGCCGGTGCACCGCCTGTGCCGATGGGTCGTCGCCCCGGTGCAGCGGTACGAGCCCGCCCGCCGCGTGGAGCTTGTATGACGGACACGCCCTACGGCGAGCGGCGGAACGCGTCGACGCGCTTCCTCCCGCCCGATCCGGGCGTCGAGGCGCCGTACCGGTTGACGCCCGGGCTCGCGCTTCGTGTCGGCGTCCTCGGCGTCGTTGCGCTCGCGATCTTCGCGGTGCTCTTCTTCCGGCTCTGGTCGCTCCAGGTCCTCTCCGGCGACACGTATCTCGCCGCCGCGCAGGGAAACCAGCTCCGGACGATCCGGATCGAGGCGCCGCGCGGGACGATCCTCGACCGCAACGGGAAGCCGATCGTCGACAACGTCGCGGGGACCGCGGTGAAGGTGTGGGTCGGCGACCTGCCGAGGCAGGGGCGCTACGACGTCATCAAGCGGCTCGCCTGGGTCCTCAAGGTCCCGCCGGCGCGGCTCGCCAAGGAGGTGGACGAGCGGATCGCCGACCCGCTCAACCCGATCACGGTGAAGACGGCGGTCGGGGAGGACCAGGTCGCGTACCTCTACGAGCACCAGGCCGAGTTCCCGGGCGTCCAGATCCAGCAGACGTACCTGCGGCATTACCCGCACCAGGCGCTCGCGGCGCAGGTGCTCGGGTACGTCGGCGAGGTCTCGCAGACGGAGCTCGACAGCCGACCGAAGCTTTACCGCTCCGGCGACAAGGTGGGGAAGGCCGGCGTCGAGTCGAAGTTCGACGAGTACCTCCGCGGCGAGGCGGGCCAGGCGCAGATCCGCGTCGACTCGCTCGGCCGCCCCCAGGGCCCGCTCGAGCCGAAGCGCGAGGCGCGCCCCGGGCACGCGGTGCGCCTCACCATCGACATCGGCCTCCAGCGCGCGGCCGAGCGCGCGCTCCGGTACGGCATCGCGACCGCGCGCGAGAACGAGTCGTGGCACGCGAACGGCGGCGCACTGATAGCGCTCGATCCCCGCGACGGCGCGGTCCTCGCGATGGCCTCGACTCCGACCTACAAGCCGTCGGTCTACGTCGGCCGGGTCGACCCGAAGAAGATCCAGCCGCTCGTCAACGCCGACGCCGCGCGGAAGGCGAACTACCCGGGCATCAACCGCGTCACGACCGGCGTCTACCCGCCGGGCTCGACCTGGAAGCCCGTCGTCGCGCTCGCCGCGATGCAGGAGCACCTGCTCGAGCCGTACCAGTCCATCTCGTGCACGCCCACCGCGACGTACGGGCTCGACGAGCAGGTGTTCAAGAACTGGGACCCGTACGTCAACCACGCGATCACGCTGCCCGAGGCGCTCGCCCGGTCGTGCGACACGTACTTCTACGACGTCGGCTACCGCTTCTACCTCGGCGGCGACAAGGGCCGGACGCGCCTGCAGCAGTGGGCGCGCCGCTTCGGCTTCGGCGCGCCGGCGGGCATCGACGTCGGCCGCGAGGAGTCGGGTCTCGTGCCGACCCCGGCCTGGCGAAAGCGGACGTTCACGAGCGACTGGGACAAGGCGTGGAACCCGGGCGACTCGATCCAGCTCGCCATCGGCCAGAAGGACGTCGGCGTGACGCCGCTCCAGATGGCCCGTTTCTACGCGATGATCGCGAACGGCGGCAAGCTCGTGACGCCGTACGTCGTGTCGCAGGTCGAGACCTCGGCGATGCGCGGCCAGGAGCCGGTCGTCGAGCGGCGCTTCACGCCCGACCCGCCGGTGTCCGTCGGTGTCGACCCGGCGGCGCTGCAGGTGATCCGCGACGGGCTCTATTCCGCGACTCACTCGACGTTCGGCACCTCGTCCGGCGTCTTCTCGAGCTTCCCGATCGCGGTCGCGGGCAAGACGGGCACCGCGGAGAAGGTCGTCCCGGTCCCCGGGTACCCGCCGGGCCACCTCGAGGACCAGTCGTGGTGGTGCGGCTACGGGCCTGCGCAGACCGAGATCGCGCGCATCGTCGTGTGCGCCGTGGTCGAGAACGGCGGCCACGGCTCGACGGCCGCAGCGCCCGCCGCGCTGCGTGTCTTCGAGAAGTTCTTCGGCGTGAAGGCCGCCACCCAGACCCTGGTGGAGACCGACTGAGGTGCCTCTTCAGGCAATGCACTCCATGTCCCCGGCGCGCGATCCGCGGCGCCATGCGTCGTCCTCAGTCGCACCCATATCTCCGGACATGGGTGCTCCCTGCGTCCTACCCTGGCTTGCGTCTCGCACGCCAGGAACGTGGTCGCATCACCTGAAGGGGCACCAATGATCGTCGACGCCGGGCGTCAGCGGATCCCGATGCGGTCGCGCGACGCGGTCGACGTCGCCGCGCTCGTGCGGCGCCTGGACCTGGTGCTCCTGCTCGCCGTGGGGGCGCTCGTCGGGTACGGCCTCTGGGCGGTCTCGGGCATCACGCGCTTCGACATCCCCGGCGACTCGAACTACTTCGTCGCGCGCCAGGCGATGGCGGCCGCGATCGGGTGCGTCGCGCTCGTCGTGGCGATCCTCGTCCCGCCGTCCCTCTACCGTCGCCAGTGGCGCCTCATCTACGGCGGGACCATCGCGCTGATGATCTTCGTCTTCGTCTTCGCCGAGGCGATTCGCGGCTCGAAGCGCTGGGTCGATCTCGGGCCGTTCCAGTTCCAGCCGTCCGAGTTCGGGAAAGGGCTCTTCGTCCTCGCGATCGCCGGCTTTCTGGTCGAGCGGCAACACCGGATCGGCCGGCTCCGGACGGTTGTCTCCGCGATCGGGCTCGCCGCCGTGCCGATGGCGCTCGTCTTCATGCAGCCGGACCTCGGCACCGCGCTCGTGTACGTCGCCGCGCTCTCCGCGGTCCTCTTCCTTGCCGGGGTCCGGTGGCTCCACCTCGCGCTCCTGCTGACGTTCGGCACGCTCCTCGTGGGCTCCGTCCTGTGGTTCCTCCCGGCATCGGGCATCGAGGTGCTGAAGCCGTACCAGACCGCCCGTCTGACGGGCTTCACGAACCCCGACTCGGACCCGAGCGGCCTCACGTACAACGTGAACCAGTCGATCACCGCCGTCGGCGCCGGCGGCCTGGAGGGGCGCGGGGTGATCGAGGCGAGCCAGACGCGGTTCGACTACCTGCCGGAGCACGCCACCGACTTCGTGTTCGCCTCGTTCGCCGAGCAGCGCGGCTTCTTCGGCGCTTCGATCCTCCTGCTCCTCTACCTCCTCGTCGTGTGGCGGGGCCTTCGTGTCGTCACCGTGGCCGGCGACCTGTACGGCGCGGTCGTCGCCGGCGGGATCGTCTTCGCGTTCCTGTTCCAGGTATTCGTCAACGTCGGCATGACGATGGGAATCGCGCCCGTGACCGGCATCCCGTTGCCGTTCGTCACCGTCGGCGGCTCGTCGATGGTCGCGAACCTCTTCGCGGTCGGGATCCTCCAGGCGATCCACGCGCGGGGCCGCGAAGCCGACATCCTGCGCCGATGACGCCACTCGGCATCGGCCCGCGCGACGTCGTCTCGCTCGCGCGGCACGCCCAGCAGGCGGAGGCCGCCGCGGCGCACCCCGTCCTCGTCACGGGCATCCTCGCGCAGCAGCTGGCGGACGCCCTCGCGGCGGGCGGCGACCGCTCGCTCGTCCGGACGAGCGGCGACCCGACGGAGGCCGGCGCGCTCGTGCGCGTCGTCGCGGGCGCCACGACCCCCGACGACGAGGCGCAGCTTCGCGCCGCGACGCGCACGCTCGTCCCGGTCGTCGTCGTGCAGACCGGGATTCCGTCCGTGCGGCTTCCGTACGTGCTCGCCACGGACATCATCGAGGTCCCGCCCGGCAGCGGCTTCCCCGTCGACGAGATCGCGGACGCCGTCGCCGGCGCGCTCGGCGTCGAGCGGGCGCCGCTCGCCGCCCGGCTCCCCGTGCTGCGCGAGGCATTCGAGCGCCACCGGAAGCTGAACGCGGTCGTCACCGCGGCGACGCTCGCGGCGCTGAGCCGCGGCGCGGGGCCGCACCTCCCGGTGCTGGCGCTCTCGCAGGCGCGGATGCTCTCCGACCTCGCGGCCGCGGGCGGCGCGCGGACACCCGGCGACCCGCGCGCCGCGGCCGAGGCCGTCGCGCCGCGGCTCGGCGCCGCCGTCGCCACCGGCCTCGTCTCGCGCTCGCTCGTCCGCCGGCTTCCCGTGCGGAACCGTCTGGTCGAGGCGGCCGTCGCGGCCGGGTCGACGTTCGCGCTCGCGACGCTCGCCCCGCACATCGGGTCCGTCCGGTCCCGGTCCTAGGATCGCGTCCGACACCGCCCTCAGCGATGGAGGTCAAGGGTGCCGGATACGGAGCTCGCAGAGGAGTTGCTGCAGATCGAAGAGGCTGATGCCTGGTTCGAATACCTCGAGTCGACTCGCGGGCAGAACGAGAGTCGCTACCAGGAGCTCGAGCCCTGGGCGTGGGCCCGCCTGAGCCAGCGCCTGCGTGCGGTTCGCGCGCGCCGTGCCCGCCTCCGCCCTGCCGCCGCCTGACCCGGCTCTCGTGTCTCCGCGGCGGCGCGCGGGTGCGCTGATAGCCTTGCGCCAGGCTGATGGCCGCTGAATTCAAAACCCGACGCTGCGCGTGGCGCTCCGCCCAAGCGGATGTGCGCCCGCGCGCGCTGACACGAGGAGAAACGATTCTTGCCCTGGTTCAGATTACGACGACGCAAAGAGGATTCGCCGGAGGCGGACTCCGCCATCGCTACGGAGGACACGGAGCACGCGCCCGCACCGGTTGAGGAGCAAGCGCCCGAAACGGGCGAAGAGACACCCGCGACGGAGGGAGACGCGGCCAAGCGGCGCCGTCGCCGCGGGAGCAGAGGTGGCCGCGGCAGGAAGAAGCCCGGAGCCGCCGCGGACGGTGGCGGCGAGCAGGTCGCCGCGGGCGGTCGAGCAGGCTTCCGCGAAGGCCGACCCGGCGCCCGACCGTGGCGCCAAGAAGCGCCCGGCCGGTCGCGAGCGCGGCGGTGGGCGTGAGCGTCGCCGCCAGGCGCCCCGTCGGGCGCCGCTGCCGCAGGCGAAGCGTGAGCTCCTGATCTCGGTCGACGTCGGCGAGCAGCGGGTCGCGCTGCTCGAGGACGACCGGGTCGCCGAGGTCTACCTCGAGCGTCCCGAGCGGCGGTCGATCGCGGGGAACATCTACCTCGGCACCGTCGACAACGTCCTCCCCGGGATGGAGGCGGCGTTCGTCGAGATCGGCCTCGAGAAGAACGGCTTCCTGTACGTGGACGAGATCGTCGTGCCCGAGCTCGAGGGCAAGCGGCACGGGAAGAAGATCACCGACCTGATCCAGCGGGGGCAGCACATCCTCGTCCAGGCGGTGAAGGATCCGATGAAGACGAAGGGCGCGCGGCTCACGACCGAGATCTCGCTGCCCGGGCGGTTCCTCGTCTACGTCCCGAACGGCGAAGGCCTCGGGGTCTCGCGCCGGCTGGAGGACACCGAGCGCCAGCGGCTGAAGGACATCCTCAAGGAGATCGTCCCCGCCAAGGGCGGTGTCATCGTCCGCACCGCCGCCGAGGGGGCGTCCGCCGAGGACATCGAGCGCGATCTCGTGTTCCTCCAGCGCCTCTGGAAGACGATCGAGGCGCGCGCGAAGACCGCGAAGGCGCCCGAGCTCGTCTACCAGGAGGCGGAGCTCCCACTGCGCATCGTGCGCGACCTGTTCGCCGGCGACTTCGCCGCCGCGCACGTCGACTCGGAGCGGACGCACAAGCGGATCGTCGGCTACCTGAAGAAGACCTCGCCGCACATGGTCGACCGCGTCCACAAGGCGAAGGACAAGGAACCGTTGTTCGAGCGTTACGGGGTCGAGAAGGAGATCGCCTCCACGCTCGACCGGCGGGTCGACCTCCCGTCCGGCGGCTACCTCATCTTCGACTACGCGGAGGCATTCACGGTGATCGACGTGAACACCGGTCGCTTCGTCGGGTCGCGCTCGAAGACGTCGACGCAGCGGCTCGAGGACACCGCGACGAAGAACAACCTCGAGGCGGTGAAGGAGGTCGTGCGCCAGCTCCGGTTGCGCGACATCGGCGGGATCATCGTGATCGACTTCATCGACATGGCGAACCCGAAGAACCGCCAGGCCGTCGAGGACGCGTTCCGCACCGAGCTCGAGCGCGATCGGACGAAGACGTACGTCGTCGAGATCTCGCCGCTCGGCCTCGTCGAGATGACGCGACAGAACGTGACGGACGGCCCGCGCGAGGTGATGACCCGCGCCTGCCCGACCTGCGGTGGCGACGGAATCGTCGTCTCGGACGCGACGAACGCGCTCCAGGTCGAGCGGCAGCTCCGCGCGCTCGCGGTCGCCGGCGCCGGCTCGCGCGTTCAGGCGTACCGCGTCGCGGTTCACCCGCGGACGCTCGCGCTCCTCACCGGTCCGGGCGGCTCGCGGCTCGCGGCGCTAGAGGACGCGACGCGCCGACGCTTCTACCTCGTGCCCGCCGAGGGGCATGCCCACCACGACCACTTCGAGGTGCTCGCCGAGGGCCGGCGTGCCGACCTCGCGCCGGCGGCGCCGGTCGAGGAGGGCGCCGAGGTCGAGCTGAAGCTGCTCGAGGTCGACCTCCACGATCTCGGGGCCGCGGTGGGCAAGGTCGACGGGATCGACGTCGTGGTCGCGGAGACGGCGCAGCTCGTCGGCAAGAAGGTCAAGGTCGTCGTCGGGCGGGTCCTCGACGGGCAGGCGTTCGCGACGCTCGTCGACACGACGACGATTCCGACGCCGATCACGTTCGAGAGCGAGGCCGAGAAGCCCACACGCGCGCCGGCCCGGCGGAAGACGGGCGAGGAGGCGGCGGAGGCGTCGGTTCCGGAGCAGGAGGCAGGGACAGAGACCGAGGTCGAGGCGACGGGCGACGTCACGGAGGCGGAAGCCGCCGAGGACGTGGCCGAGGACGACGCCGAGGTCTCGCCGGCGAAGAAGCGCACGCGGCGCGGCTCGCGCGGTGGCAAGCGTCGCAAGAAGCCCGCGGCCGCCGCCGGCGAGGCGGCGCCGGAGGCAGACGACGACGCCGCGCTCGTCGAGGTCGAGGTCGCGGCCGAGGCGCCGGAGACGGAAGAGGCCGAGCCCGCGGAGGCGGCCGAGCGGGTTGCGAAGCCGAAGACGCCCTCGCGTCGGCGCCGCACGCCGAAGATCCACGTGCCCGATACCGACGGCAACGGCGCAGAGCCGCCGGAGGCCGTTCCCGCCGAGGGTCCGCCGGCCGAGGCGGTCGCAGCCGTGCAGGAGGCGCCGATCGACGTCGCGGAGACCGACGGCGCGGAGACCGACGGTGAGGCTCCGCCCCCGAAGAAGCGCACCCGGCGCGGCACGCGGGGCGGCCGGAACCGGAAGCGGAAGCCGGCGGCCGCCAACGGCGACCTGGCCGAGGGATCCTCCGAGGAAGAGCCGTCGGGCGTCGTCGTGGACGGCGCCGAGGCGCCCGAGCCCGCCCCTGCGTCTCCGCCCGAGCACGCAGCGAACGAGGCCCCGGAGGGCGGCTACGTGCCCATGTCCGAGTGGATCGAGGACTTCGACCGGAGGCCCTGAGCCGAGGTCGACGAGGCCCGATCTTCGCTACAATCCTGCGGCTCGCGGGCGGCTGCCCGCGTTTCCTCGTCAGGTGACCCAGGCATGAGCTACGCGATCATTTCCGTCGGCGGCAAGCAGTACCGCGTGAGCGCGGGCGAGCGCCTGCTCGTCGATCGCCTCGCGCTCGAGGACGGCGCGACGTTCACGCCGACCGTGCTGCTCGCCGGCGGCGACGGCGACGCGAAGATCGCGCCGTCGGACGTCGTCGTCACGGCGAAGGTCGTGACCCAGGCGAAGGGCCCGAAGATCCGCATCGGGAAGTACAAGCAGCGCACGGGCTACAAGCGCCACACGGGCTTCCGCGCCTCGCTCACGCAGATCGAGATCGAGTCGATCGGTGGGGGCACGCGCTCGGCGAAGCAGGCGCCCGCGAAGAAGGAGGCGCCCGCCGAACGCGACGCGCCCGCCGGCCTCCCCGAGGGGTACGCCGACCTGACGGTCGCGGACATCAAGGCGGCCGCCTCGACGTGGTCGCCCGACGAGCGGACCGCGGCGCTCGAGTACGAGCGCGAGCACGGGAAGCGCAAGGGCGCGATCGCGGCGCTCGAATCCGCACTCGCTGAGGAGGGGCAGGACTAATGGCACACAAGAAGGGTCTCGGCTCCTCGAAGAACGGTCGCGACTCCCAGAGCCAGCGGCTCGGCGTGAAGATCTTCGCCGGCCAGGAGGTCAAGGCCGGGATGATCATCGTCCGGCAGCGCGGGACGCGCTTCCGCCCCGGCCCGGGCGTCGGCATCGGCCGCGACGACACGCTGTTCGCGCTTCGCGAGGGCGTCGTCGAGTTCCACAAGAGCGGCGATCGCCGCTCGGTCGCGGTCAGCGCGCCCGCCGAGACGGCCTAACCCGCCGATCGCGCCTGCGGGCGCAGCGCACGTGTTCCACGACCGGATCAGCATCGTCGTCCGCTCGGGACGCGGCGGCGATGGCGCGCTTGGCTTCCGGCGGGAGAAGTACGTGCCGAAGGGCGGTCCCGACGGGGGCGACGGCGGCCGCGGCGGCGACGTCGCGCTGATCGCGGACGCGTCGCTCCGTGACCTGTCGTCCCTGCGCGGTCGCGCCGTCTTCGCAGCGGGGCGCGGCGGCCACGGCCGCGGTGGGCGCCGCCACGGAGCCGACGGCGACTCCGTCGAGCTGGCCGTGCCGGTCGGCACGCAGGTGCTCGGCGAGGAGGGCGAGCTCGTCGCCGACCTCGAGCGCCCGGGGACGCGGGTGGTCGTCGCGCGGGGCGGTACGGGGGGGCGCGGCAACGCGCGGTTCGCGACGCCGACCCGTCAGGCACCGCGCTTCGCCGAGACGGGCCTCCCGGGGACGGAGCGGAGCTTCGAGTTGCGCCTCAAGCTCGTCGCCGACGCCGCGCTCGCCGGCCTGCCGAACGCCGGCAAGTCCTCGCTCCTCCGGCGGATCTCGAACGCGACGCCCAAGGTCGCCGACTATCCGTTCACGACGCTTCAGCCCGTGCTCGGCACGGTCGAGGCGCCCGACGGCTCGCAGCTCACGGTCGCGGACGTCCCCGGCCTGATCGAGGGCGCAAGCCAGGGGATCGGCCTCGGGCACGACTTCCTCGCGCACCTCGAGCGGGCTCGACTGCTCGTTCACGTGATCGACGCGTCCGAGGGCGACGCCGACGGGCGCTTCGCGGCGATCGACCGGGAGCTCACGCTGTACGGCGCCGGTCTCGACGAGCGACCGCAGATCGTCGTCCTCAACAAGGCCGACCTGAGCCCGGAGCCGGCCGAGTTCACGGTCGAGGACGGGCGGATCCTGACTGTCCACCGCGTCTCTTGCGCCACCGGTGCAGGCATCGCCGGGCTGAAGCAGGCCCTGTTCGCACTCTGCCCGACCGCTCCGGAGTCCGTCGAGGGCGTGGTGCCGCTCCCCGAGTTCATGGACTATCGCCCCACGCCGCCAGCACACCGGCGGTTCCGGATCCTCCGCATCCACGGCGGCTACCGCGTCGTCGGCGACGTGCCGGACGGCGACGAGCTGGAGGAGGCCCTCCGGTCCGCCGGTGTCCGCAAGGGCGCGCTCATCGAGATCGGCGACGAGGAGCTCGAGTGGGCGCCGTGAGCGTCGGCGTGTTCGGCGGGGCCTTCGACCCGCCGCACGTCGGGCACGTCGAGCTCGCGCGCCGGGGGATCGAGCACTTCGGTCTCGGGCGGCTGCTCGTGCGGGTCGTCGAGGACCCGGGGCACAAGGACGTCCGCACGCCGCCCGACGTGCGGCTCCATCTCGCCGAGCTTGCGTTCGGCACGCTCACGGGCGTCGAGGTCGAGCTCGACCCGTGCGCCCGGACCGTGGACTCCCTCGCCGCGCTCGGGCTCGACGATCCGGTGTTCCTCGTCGGCGCCGACGAGTTCGCCGCGTTCCTCTCCTGGAAGGAGCCCGAACGCGTCCTCGAGCTCGCGCGGCTCGGGGTCGCGACGCGCCCGGGAATCGATCGGGGTCGGCTCGACGCCGTGCTCGCGCGGCTCGAGCGGCCGGAGCGGGTCTCGTTCTTCGAGATCGAGCCGCTGCCCGTTTCGTCCTCGGACATCCGCGCCCGGAGCGCAGCCGGGGAGCCGATCGACGGCCTCGTGCCGGCGGCGGTGGCCGCCGAGGTCGCACGGCTCGAGCTCTACCGCGCTCGTTGACCCCCCTGGGACCGGGAGTATGCTTCGGGCAGAAGGGCTCGCGTCGATCCGGCGTGAGCGGCGACGAAACGGACGACTGCAGCTGACATCTCTCGAAACCGCACGCCGCATCTCTGCCCTCTGCGAGGAGAAGCTGGCGACCGACGTGGCGATTCTCGACATGCGGGCGGTGTGCGACTACACCGACTACTTCGTCATCGCCACGGGGTCGAATCCGCGGCAGACGAAGTCGATCCACGAGGAAGTGCTCGTGCGCCTGAAGGCCGACCACCGCCTGCTGCCGCGCTCGACGGGCGGGATGCCCGAGGCGACCTGGATCGTCGACGACTACCTCGATGTGGTCCTGCACGTCTTCACGCCGGAGACCCGGCAGCACTACCGCCTCGAGGATCTCTGGAACGACGTGCCGAAGCTCGAGGCCGCGGCGACCGCCTGACCGGGGAGCGGCTACGATTGGCTCCTCCGGGGCCGTAGCTCAGCTGGGAGAGCGTCTGGCTGGCAGCCAGAAGGTCAGGGGTTCGAGCCCCCTCGGCTCCACTCTCTCTGCTTGGGGCGGAACCGGGCGCGCGGCCCGGCCCCGCCCCGGATGACGTCAGGCTCCGACGACCGTGATCGTCCGGAGGATGGAGGCGGTCGTGACGGTGTTCGCGTCGACCATGACGCGATACGTCTTCTTCTTCGCCACGGTCAGCCCGTTCACGCGCACGGGGATCGTGCAGTCGATCCCGAGCGGTGCCGCTCCCTGCTTCACGGTCACGAGCTTCGACCCCTGGTAGCCGCGCACGGTGTACCCGACCGTGGCGCCGACCGGGTTGTTCGAGCAGTACTCGCGAAGGTAGACGGTGACGGTCGGGTTCTTCGTGCCGCCCTTCACCGTGAGCTTGCCGTTGATCGCCGAGAGAGGCCGGGCTGACTTTCCGAACCGCGGCTGCGCCAGCTTGGCGGCGCCGTTGTCGCGGTAGATGCCGCTCTGCCAGAGGCTTCCCGGGTTGTCCTCCATCACGAACCAGATGAACATGCCGACCCGCGTGTCCTTCGCTGCGAGCGCGATCGCCTGCGGGATGTACGCGGCCTGCTGCGCCTCGGTCACGCCCTTCGGCTCGCCCGGCTTCGTCTCGTTGCCGTACTCGGTGATCCACACCTTGACGTTCTTGCGTCGGAACGCGGCGTCGAGGTCCTTCTCGAAACGGGGCATGCTCATCAGCGTCACGTTCGGGTAGCGGACGAGCTGCGTCGGCTTCTGGTTCACCGGGAACGGATACGGGTGGTGGGCCCAGGCGTCGAACTTGAGGCGCGGGTTCGCGGCGGCGACGCCCTTCATGAACGTCGCCGGGGCGACGCTGTCCGTGCCGGCGCGCTTCCTGTCACGGCCGTTCGACGACGTCTCGCCGACTGCGACCTGCGCGCGTCCGTTGCCCGCCTTGATGCCGGCGTAGCCCGCCGCCGCGAGCCGCGCGTAGTTGCGCGGGCTGACGATCCGGCCCCGAGCGTCGAACTGCGGCACCAGGAAGGTCGCGAGGTTCGACTCGTTCCAGATCGAGAAGAAGCGCACGAACGGATAGCCGGAGAAGCGGCCCGAGTAGCGGCTCGCGAGCGCGCGGCCGAACGCCTGGAAGTCGGCCATGTTCTGCGGCAGCGCCTGCGGCTTCTGGCCGCCGTTCGCCCACCCGGGCGTCCCCCAGATCGTGATGAGCACCTCCATGCCGCGCTGCTGCGCGTTCCGGACGAACTCGTCGATGTCGTCGAAGCGGTAGGCCGGGTCGAAGGGATCGGAGGCGTTCGCGGGGCGCGTCGGCGCCACCTTGTGCCACTCGACCAGCGTCCTCAGGATCGTCGATTCGTTCGAGCGCGCGAGGTCCATCGCGTTGGTGCGAGTCCCGTCGAAGCGCAGCTCCGGATCGTCGTGGAAGCCGACCCACATGCGGTCGGCGGCGGCAGCGGCCGGGGCGAGCACGGCGGCGGCGAAGCAGGTGAGGACGAGCAGTCGGGTGACGAATCGCACGAAGGCCTCCTTGGGCGGGGACGGAAGCGGGCACGCTAGCCCCACCGCGTTAGGGCGGTGTGAAGTACGTGTTCACGCCTCTCTTTCGCCGTCTGTCCCCCGAACCCCTGTCCGGCGACCGATCGCGTAGACTCGGTCGTGCCCATGGTCTGGGAGGCCGTCTTCATGCTGGTGCTGCTCAAGATCCCGATCGTCTACCTGTGCATGGTCGTCTGGTGGGCAATCAGGGCAGAGCCGCGCGACGAGCAGCCCGCCGCCCGCGTGCCCGTCTCGGACACGCCGACCTCGCCCTCGGGCTGGACGCGCCCGCCGCGTCCCGGACGCCGGCCCGGGCCCGAGCGGACCGCGCGCGGCCGCGCCACTCCGCGGTCGGCCCCCGTCCGTGGTGAGGCGCGCCGGTGAGCGCCGTCGACGAGACGCGGGCCGAGCGCTCGTCGGTCACCGACACGATCGCTGGTCTCCTCGCGGTCGCGTCGATCGTGCTCTCCGCGATCGGGATGGGCTTCGGCCTCCTGCTGCAGCTCGACTCGCGCCCGGCCCGCGTCGCTCCGGTCGCGATCCTCCTCGCGCTCGTCGCCGCCCGCATGAGCGCCCGGTACCAGTCGCTCGCGCTCAAGGCGGCGCTCTTCGCCGCGTTCGCGTGGGTCGTCGGGATGACCGTGGCGGTCATCACCGAAGGCCCGCTTCTCTAGCCCGCGGAGCGCCGACCAGGGTCGCTGCTACAAAGGGCACATGGCCGGGGCCGAGCAGAGCGGGCTGAACGCCGCCTACGTCGCGCAGCTGTACGCGGACTACCTCGACGCGCCCGCAAGCGTCCCCGACGAGTGGCGACGGATCTTCGAGGGCAACGGCGGGTCACCGGCGATCGCGACGGCGGACGCGCAGGTCGCAGCGCCCCGCAACCGTGCGCGCACCGGCCGAGGCGACCCGGGCGGCCGAGACGGCGCCGCCGCCGGTCGACGCCGAGCTTCTCGGCGGGGTCGCGGCCGCGATGGCGCTCGTCAAGGCCTACCGCATGCACGGCCACCTCGCGGCGCGCCTCGATCCGCTCGGATCGGAGCCGATGGGCGACCCGGCGCTCGACGAGACGCGCCTGCATCCGCCGCTGACCCCGGAGCTCCAGGCGCGGATCCCCGCGAAGCTGCTCCGGCTCTCGGTCCCCGGGGAGACGCTGCTCGAGGCGCTCCCCCGCCTGCGCGAGGTCTACACGGGGTCGATCGCCTACGAGATCGAGCACATCTCCGACCACGCGGAGCGCGTCTGGCTCCGGAAGGCGATCGAGTCGGGCCGCTACCGTCAGGCGCGCGAGCCGGAGACGCGCATCGCCCTCCTCCGCCGCCTCTCGCAGGTCGAGGGGTTCGAGCAGTATCTGCGGCGCTCGTTCCTCGGCCAGAAGCAGTTCTCGCTCGAGGGGCTCGACGCGCTCGTGCCGATGCTCGACGAGACGATCGAGCTCGCTGCCGAGGGCGGCGCCCACGAGGTCGTGATCGGCATGGCCCACCGCGGCCGGCTGAACGCCCTCGTCCACACCGTCGGCCGCTCGTACGAGTCCGTGCTGCGCGAGTTCGAGGGCGAGCGCTCCTACGACGCGCTCGTCGTCGATCCGGAGGGCGGCAGCGGCGACGTGAAGTACCACCTCCCCGCCTCGGGCACGCGGCTGACGGGAGCGGGGGAGATCGACGTCACGATCGCGCCGAACCCGAGCCACCTCGAGGCGGTCGACCCCGTCGTCGAGGGCTGGACGCGCGCCGAGCAGACCGACCGCTCGAGCGGCTCCGCGCTGCACGACCCGACGGTCGCGGTGGCGATCCTCATCCACGGCGACGCCGCCTTCCCCGGCCAGGGCGTCGTCGCGGAGACGTTCAATCTGCAGAGCCTCGAGGGGTACTCCACCGGCGGCACGCTCCACCTCATCACGAACAACCAGGTCGGTTTCACGACCGATCCGGCCGAGGGTCGGTCGACCCGGTACTCGAGCGACCTGGCGAAGGGCTTCGACGTCCCGATCGTCCACGTCAACGCGGACGACCCCGACGCAGCCCTCAGCGCCGTCCGTCTCGCGCTCGCCTACCGCGCCGAGTTCGGCCACGACTTCGTCATCGACCTCGTCGGCTACCGGCGCTTCGGCCACCAGGAGCAGGACGAGGCGGCCTACACGCAGCCGTTGCAGGTCGAGCGGATCGAGCTCCAGGCGACGGTCCGCGAGAAGTACGCCGCGCGGCTCGTCGAGGAGGGCGTCGTGACGGCGGAGGAGGCGGACGCGATCCTCGAGGAGGTCGTCGGCGCGCTCCGCGCCGCCCACGACCGGCTCCGGGCGTCGATCGCGGCACCGCCCGCGCCGCCCCGCGTGCACGTGGCGACGACCGGGACGGGCGACGTCGTCGAGACCGCCGTCGCCGACGAGCGGCTCCGGGCGCTCAACGAGCAGCTCCTCTCGGTGCCGTCCGGGTTCACCGTCCACCCGAAGCTCGAGCGCCAGCTCGAGCGGCGGCGCGAGACGATCTCCGACGGCGGTATCGACTGGGGCCAGGCGGAGGGGCTGGCGTTCGCGTCGCTGCTCGAGGACGGGATCTCGATCCGCCTCTCGGGGCAGGACACCGAGCGAGGCACCTTCGCGCACCGTCACCTCGTGCTCCACGATCCGCGCACCGGCGAGACCGTCGCCCCGATCCAGCACTTGCCCGGGGCGAACGCCTCGTTCGAGGTCTACAACTCCCCGCTCTCGGAGTACGCGGCGCTCGGCTTCGAGTACGGCTACTCGGTCGCGGCCCCCGACGCGCTCGTCCTCTGGGAGGCGCAGTTCGGCGACTTCGTCAACGGCGCGCAGATCGTGATCGACCAGTTCATCGTCGCGGGCCGCTCGAAGTGGAAGCAGACGTCGCGGCTGACGCTGCTCTTGCCGCACGGCTACGAGGGGAACGGCCCCGAGCACTCGAGCGCTCGGCTCGAGCGCTTCCTCCAGCTCGGCGCGCAGGAGAACATCCGCGTCGCGAACTGCACGACGGCGGCCCAGTACTTCCACCTACTCCGCCGACAGGCGCTCGACGCCACGGCCCGCCCGCTCGTGCTGATGACGCCGAAGGGGCTTCTGCGCCTCAAGCAGGCGTCCTCGCAGCTCACCGAGCTCGCCGGTGGGCGGTTCCAGCCGGTGCTCGACGACGCCGGTTCCGACCACGACGAGGTCGAGCGCCTCGTGCTCTGCTCAGGGAAGCTCTACTTCGACATCGTCGGCCACGAGGCGCGCCCGGGGCTGTCCGGCGTCGCGGTGGCCCGCATCGAGCAGCTGTACCCGTTCCCCGTCGCCGCGCTCGAGGCGCTCGTCGCCTCCTACCCACGACTTCGCGAGGTCGTGTGGGCGCAGGAAGAGCCCCAGAACATGGGGCCCTGGCGGTCGATCCGCCACCGCCTCGAGGAGACGGTCCGGTCGAGCCCGGCGGAGAGCATCCGCTACATCGGCCGCTCCTGGAAGGCGAGCCCGAGCGAGGGCTACCCGACAGCGCACCACCGCGAGCAGGACCGGATCGTCAGGCAGGCGCTCGGCGTCGCCGACGAGCTCTGAGGCGGGTCAGCGCTCCCGGCGGCGGGCACGCGCGCTCGCCGCGGCGGCGGCCGCAGCCGCGACCCGCGGCCCCTGCGTCCGCGCCACTTCGAGCAGCATCCGACGCTGCGCGGGAGGGAGCCGGCGCCACAGCCGGAACGCGGCGAGGCCGAGCGCAACGGGGCTCGTGACGGGACGCGGCATGCCCGCCATCCAACCACACGACCCGCCCGCCGAGCGTGCCTGGCCGCCTGGGAGGCGCAGAGGCGAGGGCTACACTGGGGCGTGGCCAAAGACGCCGAAACACCCGACAACGACGAGGATATGGCAGCAGACACACGCATTCCCGAGAACCCTTTCACCGAGGACGCCGCAGCAGACGAGAGCAGCGACAGCATCTCGTCGCTCTCGAAGGCCATCCAGGAGCATCTCGACCTGAAGCAGAGAAACGCCGGCCTCGACACGACGATGCCGCTCGACCGGTACTCGCTCGAGGACCCCTTCGAGAACCACCCGCTCTTCAAGTCGGAGGAGCAGGCGCGCCTCGAGGAGACGCTCGAGGGCGTCGAGGCGCCGACGTCCGAGTCGCAGCGGCCGTGGCCCGGCGAGGAGGAAGCACCCGAGGGCCCCGCGCTCGACGAGGGCCTCTGGGGTCGCTCGCGCGACTTCGACTGGGGCGAGTAACCGCACGACAGGCGCGCGGTCGCCGCGAGATGATCGATGCCACGGACTCGTGCCGCCGGATGAGCGGTCTGGCGCGTCTGGGCCGCTTCCAGGGCTGCGATGCCCGGTTCGTGGCGCTCGCAGCCCTGTGCGCTTCGTGTGCCGAGCGCCTCCATCGATGCCACCGGCATCGCCGAGTCGCTCGGCCCACGCCCCAGAGCGGCCAGCCCGCGCCCCGGAGCCGACGATCTCGTGGCATCAATCATCTAGTCTCGCGCGCATGACTCCCGAGGAGAGGCTCGACAAGTACGGCGACCTCGTTGTCCGTGTGGGCGCGAACGTCCAGGCGGGCCAGGAGGTCGTCCTGTTCCACCAGGTGGAGCACGTCCACGTCGCACGTGCGGTCGCGCGCGCCGCCTACCGCGCCGGCGCGCGGCGGGTGCATGCCCAGGCGGCGGACCTGCATATGCGCCGCGCCGCGATCGAGTTCGGCCCGGAGGAGGAGCTCGGCATCACGCCGGACTACTTCCTCGGCTGGGCGCGGACCTGGAGGGACACGAAGCCGGCGATCATCCAGCTCACCGGGAACCCCGACCCCAGCCTCTTCAACGGGCTCGACGCGAAGCTCGTCGGCAAGGCCGAGCCGAGGGACCTGCGCGAGATCTATCTCCCGCTCGTCACCGAGCGCGTCACGAACTGGGTGATCGTGCCGGCGCCGAACGAGGGCTGGGCCAAGACGGTGTTCGGCGAGCCGGACGTCGAGCGGCTGTGGCAGGCCGTCGCGCTCGCAATGCGGCTCGACGCCGACGACCCGGTCGAGGCGTGGCGGGAGCACGCCGCCAATCTCCGCACGCGCTCCGCCGCCCTCAACGAGGCGGGGTTCGACGCCGTTCGGTTCCGTGGGCCGGGCACCGACCTCGTGGTCGGGCTCCTCGAGGCCTCGCGCTGGATGTGCGCGACGTTCGAGACGACGAGCGGCATCGCGCACCTGCCGAACATCCCGACGGAAGAGGTCTTCACGACCCCCGACTGGCGGCGGACGACCGGAACCGTCCGCTCGACGTACCCGCTGATCGTGCCCGGCGTGTTCGCGCGCGTCGACGGCCTCGAGGTGCGCTTCGAGGAGGGCCGGATCGTTGACGTCAAGGCCGACGGCGACGGCGCCGACATGATCCAGTCCCAGCTCGAGAGCGACGCCCAGGCGCCGTACCTCGGTGAGATCGCCCTTGTCGACGGCTCGTCACGCATCCGCCAGACGGGCCTCGTCTTCCACGACACGCTGTTCGACGAGAACGCGAGCTGCCACATCGCCTACGGGAGCGGGCTGCCGATGGCCGTCGACGGGGCCGACGGCGCCGGCGCCGACGAGCTGCTCGCTGCGGGCGTCAACGTCTCCGGCACGCACACGGACTTCATGATCGGCGGCTCGGAGGTCGAGGTCGACGGGCTCGCCAAGGACGGCTCCGCGACGCCGATCATCCGTAACGACCAGTGGGTGCTCTAGCTTGCTCGCCATGCAGGATTCGGCAGGAGCCGAATCCTGCGGCTTGATCCCCGCCTTCGGCGAGGCACATCCCTGAAGGCGTCGCCTTTCGGCGCCGCAACCACCTCCCTCGTTGGTCCGGCGCGCTCAGGCAGCTCGACGAAACAGGGCCGTTCCGTCGGAGCGGCGCAACGCGACGCGGCCGAAGGCCGGCTTTGCCGGCCGGGAGGCCACGGTCGCGTGATCGGTCACCGCGCCGAAGGAGGGGGTTCGTGGGGGAACCATGGGTTCCCCCACGTCCCTAGGCAACGCGGCGCACGTCGGCGCCGGCGAGCGTCGTTGCGAGGCGGCGGAACGGGCCGTCCGCGGCCATCAGCTCGTCGTACATCCCCCGCTGGGTGATCCGCCCGCGCTCGAGCACGAGGATCTCGTCCGCGCGCCGGACCGTCGCGAGCCGGTGCGCGATGATGATCGAGGTCCGTCCCCGGAGCAGGGTGTCGAACGCCCCCTCGATGAGCACCTCGCTGGGGCGGTCGATGTTGGACGTCGCCTCGTCGAGGATCAGGACCCTCGGGTCGGCGACGAGCGCGCGGGCGATCGAGATGAGCTGGCGCTCGCCCGCCGACAGCCCGGCGCCGCCCTCGCGGACGACGTGGTCGAGGCCTTCCTCGAAGCGCGCGGCGACGCGGTCGACGCCGATCGCCCGCGCCGCGGCCTCGATCTCCTCGTCCGTGGCGTCGGGTCGCGCGAAGCGGATGTTGTCGGCGATCGTCCCGCTGAAGAGGAACGGATCCTGGAGCACGACCCCGAGCTGCCGCCGGTACGAGCGGAGGCGCACGTCGCGAAGGTCGACGCCGTCCACGCGGACCGCGCCCTCGTCGGGGTCGTAGAAGCGCGCGACGAGCTTCGCCGTCGTCGACTTGCCCCCACCCGACTCGCCGACGAGCGCGATGCAGCCGCCCGAGGGGATGTCGAGCTCGAGCCCGTGGATCACCGGCTCGTCGCCGTAGGCGAACACGACGCGGTCGAGCTCGACCCGACCGTCGATCCGGTGCAGCTCGCGGGCGCCTGGCCGGTCGGTGATGTCCTGCTCCGCGTCGAGGACGGTGGAGATCTTCCCCATCGCCGCACTCGCGGCCTGCACCTGGCCGTACAGCTCCGAGAGCTCCTGGAGCGGCTGGAAGACGAGGGACAGCATCCCGACCGCGGCGATGAGCGTTCCGATCTCGAGGGCGCCGCCGTCGATCATGCGGGCGCCGGCGTAGATGACGGCGACCTGCGCCACCACGCCGAGCAGCTCGATCGCGGGGAAGAAGACGGACGAGAGCTTCTGCGCGTAGGTGTTCGCGACGCGGTTCGCCTCGTTGAGCTCCTCGAAGTCGCGCTGGAACGCGCGCTCCCGGTTGAAGGCCTGGACGACGGCCATCCCGGCGACCGACTCCGCGAGCTGCGCGGTGACCGCGGCGATCCGCGTCCGGACGTCGGAGAACGCTGCGTGCGACGACCGTTGGAACCACCGCGTGACGATGATCCCCGGCGGCAGCACGAGCAGGGCGACGAGACCGAGGCGCCAGTCGAGCAGGAACAGGCCCCCGATCGCGGCGACGAGCGTCAGCGTGTTCACGACGAGGGTCGTCAGGCCCTGGTTGAGCACGTCGGAGAGCGCGTCGACGTCGCTCGTCAGGCGCGCGATGATCCAGCCCGCCTTCTGCTGCGAGAAGTACCGGAGCGAGAGCGACGTGAGGTGCTCGAAGAGGTCGCGCCGGAGGTCGAGCACCATCCGCTGGCCGACGCCGGCGAGCATGAGCCACGTCGCCGTTCCGAGCACCCACGCGACGACGCCGATCGCGACGTAGATCGCGACGTCGCGCGCGAGGCGGCTCTCGTCGCCGGCGTTGATGCCGTTGTCGATCGCGTCGCCGACGACGTGCCAGCCGGCGACCGGCGCCGCCGCCGAGATCGCCGCGAGCAGCAGGATGAACGCGAGTCGGCCGTGACGGCCCTCCGTGTACCGCCAGAGGCGGGACAGGCCGGTGCGGGGCTCGTGCCTCACGCCGCGAGCGCCTCGTCGCCGAAGAGCTCCGCGAACGGGCCGCCCGCGTGGATGAGGTCCTCCGGAAGACCTGCCTCCACGATCCGCCCGTCCCTCACGACGACGGCGCGGTCGGCGACGAGCACTGTCGAGAGCCGCTGGCCGGAGATGAGCACCGTCCGCCCGGCGACGGCCGGTCGCAGGTGCTCGACGAGATGGCGCTCCGTCTCGGTGTCGACGGCCGACATCGGGTCGTCGAGGACGAGGATGCGCGCGCCGGCGACGAGCGCCCGCGCGAGCGCGACGCGCTGGCGCTGGCCGCCGGAGAGATTGACGCCGCGCTCGCCGATCAGCGTGTCGTAGCCGTCGGGCAGGTCCGGGACGAACCCCGCGACGCCCGCGGCCTCGCACGCGTCGAGCACCTCGCTCCAATCCGCGTCCGGCCGGGCGGCGAGGAGGTTGTCGCGGAGCGGAATCGAGAAGAGGACCGGCTTCTGCGTGACGATCGCGACCGCGGAGCGGAGCTCGGCGAGCGACAGGTCGCGAGCGTCGACGCCTCCGAGGAGGACGCGCCCGGCAGTCGGGTCGTAGAACCGCGGCAGCAGGTGCAGGAGCGACGTCTTGCCCGCCCCCGTCGGGCCGCAGACGGCGACGATCTCGCCCGGCTCGACCTCGAGATCGATCCCCGACAGCACCTCGCTCCCCGTCCCGTACGCGAAATGGACGTCGTCGAAGCGGACCTGGAGCGGCCCGTCCGGGAGCGGGACGGGATTCGCCGGCTCGGGCAGCGACTCGATCCCGTCGAGCCAGGCGAAGCTCCGCGAGGCGGCAGCGGTCGCCCGCTGTCCGAGGTTGATGATCCACCCGAGCGCCTCGAGCGGCCAGACGAGCTGGAGGAGCAGCGTCACGAAGAGCGTGAACTCCCCGATCGTGAGGTTCCCCGCGATCGCGTCCTGACCGCCGAAGAAGAGCACGGCGGCGATGCCGAGCGTGGGGAGGAAGATCAGCCCGGGGAGGAAGCGCGCCTCGACCGATGCCTGGCGCATCGTCTCCTTGCGGACCGCCTCCGCCCGCTCCGAGAAGCGGTCGCGCACGTCGTCCTCGCGGCCGAACGCCTGCACCATCTCGATGCCGACGACGACCTCGTCGGACGCCTCCGTCAGATGCCCCTTCTTCCGCTGGACCTCACGCGAGATCGGGAAGACGCGGTGCGCGAAGAAGTAGGTGAGGATCGCGATCGGCGGCATGCAGAGCGCGGCCACGAGCGCGAGCTTCGCGTTGACGGAGACAAGGACGATCGCGGCGCCGGCGAGCATGAGGATGCTCTGGATCGCCTGGACGACGCCCCAGCCGATGAAGTAGCGCACGGGGTAGATGTCGTTCGTCGCCCGGCTGATGACCTCGCCCGTCGCGTGCCGGTCGTAGAACGCGCGCGGGAAGCGGAGGTACGCGTCGTAGAGCTTCGCGCGGAGCCGCGCCTCGACGGTGACGCCGATCCGCGCCGTCGCGTAGCGCCGCGTGAAGTTGATCCCGAAGCGCAGGATGGCGACGACCACGATGGCTGCGAGGTACGGGACGAGCAGCGACTCGTCGCCACCGTCGATCGCGTTGTCGATCGTCCGCTGCACGAGGATGGGGATGAGCAGCGAGAACGCCGTGAACACGAGCGCGCACGAGAGGCCGACCGAGGCGAGCCGCCACTGCGCGCGCCAGAGCGGGTACAGGTGCCGGATCGTCGGCCAGAAGGTGAGGTCGGGCGGGTCGACGTGCTGCACGGGGCGGGTGTGTCCTCCGGGCGCGCTGCGCCTCAGGGTCGTGGTGTCCGGGTGCCGCCCCGCGGACGCGAGGGCGGGATCGCGTCCGACGGGCGCTCGCCGCAAGCCGGACGCTCGAACAGTAGACGACGCGGAGACCAGCACCGGTGCGGTTTTCCGCCCTCCTGGAGAGGCCTGCGTCGCTCTGATGGCATCTTCGCACCGCGATGACTGCAGATTCGGCACTTGACTTGACATCATTATGATGTCATACTGCTGCGCATGGAGATTCACATCGACGGGATCCGCCAGGACCTTCAGGCCGCGGCCGCGGCCGCGGCGCTCGGCGACGAGCAGGTCGTCGACGCGCTGCGGCGGCTGTCCGACACGGTCGAGCCCTCGCTGCGCCTGCGCGTCATCGACCTCCTCTCCGAGGCGGCGCTGACGCTCAACGGGCAGCTCCGCGACGGTCACATCGAGGTCCGACTGGCGGGGCGGGACCCCGAGCTCGTCTACGTCGACGATCCGGAGGAGCGGGACGAGCCGCCGGCGCCGGGCGACGACCTGAGCGCCCGGATCACGCTCCGCCTCCCCGAGGGCCTGAAGGCCGGGATCGAGATCGCGGCGTCCCGCGAAGGAGTCTCCGCAAATGCCTGGATCGTCCGTGCACTCGCGCGCGCCGTGGAGCCGCGCACCACGAGACGGTCGTCCAACCGCCTCCAGGGATTCGCCCGGAGCTAGGCCGAGACAAAGGAGCAGCCATGTTGTCGTTCGCACTCTTCGGCCCCCTCGACCCCGACCCCGTCGAGCGCCGCCGCCCGCGGCGCCGCGGCGACGGTCGTGTCGACGTCCGCCCGTCCGCCCCCGCACGCATGGTGCGGGTGTAGTCATGCCGGTCTTCGAGACACCGGATCCCGTCGCGATCCGGATCTCCTCCCCCGCGGGCCTCGTCGTCGTCGACACGTGGGACGACCCGCGCGTCGACGTCGACGTCACCCCGCTCCGCGGCGACGAGGGCTCCCGCCAGGCCGCCGACGAGACGCGCGTCGAGGCGACGGAGCGGTCGGGACGGCACCAGATCGTGATCGAGGTGCCGAAGCGGGAAGGGCGGTTCGGCTTCCTCGGCCGGAGCCCCGAGCTCCGGATCGCGATCCGCTGCCCGGAAGGCACGGATGTCGAGCTCTCGACCCACAGCGCCGACTTCGAGGCACGGGGGACGCTCGGCGAGGTCGAGGTGCGCTCGGCGTCGGGTGACGCATCGCTCGACGACGCGCATGCGCTCATGTTCAACACCGCGAGCGGCGACCTGTCGGCGGGCCGGATCCACGGCCCCCTCACGTCCAAGGGTGCCTCTGGCGACATCGACGTCCGTTTCGTGGCCGGCCGGGCCCAGGTCGGCACCGTCTCGGGCGACGTGCGCCTGGGCCGCACCGACGACACCGTCAACCTGAAGGCCGTGTCGGGCGACGTCGAGCTCGAGTCGATCGGCGCGGACGTGCGTGTCAGCGCCGTCTCGGGCGACGTCAGCATCGCGGCGCGACCAGGCCTGGCCCTCTGGATCGACGCGCAGTCGGTCAGCGGGACGATGCACTCCGACCTCGACGTCAGCCATCCGCCCGAGATCGGCTCGGACGACCCGCAGGTCGAGCTCAAGGTCCAGACCGTCAGCGGCGACGTCCGCATCTCGCGCTCGACGATGCCCGTCACCTAGCGGCGCCGCGTCCGTGACCCGCCGACGCGGGTCCTAGACTCGCTGCGTGGCAACTCCCGAGCCGCCTGCCAAGCGCGTCGAGATCACCGTCTCGACGCGCACGATCGCCACCGTCCTCGCCACCATCGCGTTCGTCTGGGCGTTCATCGCGGCTCGGCAGGCGGTCCTCTGGGTCTTCATCGCCCTCTTCCTCGCGATCGTCCTCTCGACGCCGGTCGGATGGCTCGAGGAGCGCGCGCGGATGAAGCGCGGCAACGCGGCGATGATCGTCGTGCTCGGCCTGGTCGCGGTCGTGGGCGTGCTCGGGTACCTCCTCGTCAGCCCCTTCGTCGGGGCCGTGCGCGACCTGATCGAGGACCTCCCGAACATCGTCGAGCGGATCCGCGGCTCGGAGCTCTTCCGGCAGATCGATGCCAGGACCAATCTCGGCGACGAGCTCCAGACGCGGGCCGAGTCGCTCGCAGCCGACCTCCCGTCGAAGCTCGGCGACGCGTTCGAGTTCGGCGGCAAGATCTTCGGGTTCGGGCTCGGGGCGGTGACGATCGTCTTCATGACGCTCTTCCTCGTCATCGACCTGCCGAACCTCTCTCGCTCGCTCCACAGCGTCCTCTTCCCGCGCGACTCGTCGCGGATGCTGATGCTCGAGGACCGGATCACGCGGACGATCGGCCGGTACGCCATCGGCGCCCTGGTGATCGCCGGCATCGCGGGGACCGTGCAGGGAACCGCGGCGTGGCTGCTCGGAGTGCCGTTCGCGCTCGCCCTCGGGATCGTCGCGGGGCTGCTCGGGCTGATCCCGCAGATCGGCGCGACGTTCGCCGCCGTGATCCTCTCGCTCGTCGCCCTGACCCAGGGGCTCCCGCAGGCGCTCGTGATGCTGGTGGTCTGCATCGGCTATCAGCAGGTCGAGAACTACGTGCTTCAGCCAACGATCCAGGGCCGCGCGGCGGAGATCTCGGGCTTCTTCGTGATCGCGAGCGTGATCGTCGGAGCTGCGCTGCTCGGCGTGGTCGGCGCCCTGATCGCCGTGCCGCTCACCGCGTCGGCCCAGATCGTGATCCGCGAGCTCACCGCGGAGCGGCGGGCGGCCGTCGCGCTGGCGCACGCGGCGACACCGCCGGCCGGCGGCTCCGACGACGGCTGAGGCTCAGGCACCGCGGCAGTCGGCGCACGCGCCGCGCAGCACCACCTCGTGCTGCTCCATCGCGTAGCCGAGACGGCCGGCCGCGCCCGCGAGCTCGCGCTCGAGCCGATCGTCGGTGAACGGCTCGACCCGCCCGCAGTCGCCGCAGACGAGGTGGTGATGATGATCATGGTGACCGTCACCGCCCGCCGGCTCGAAGCGGGCGACGCCGTCGCCGACGTCCACGCGCTGGACGAGTCGCAGTGCCGCGAGCGTCTCGAGCGCCCGGTAGACGCTTGCGACGCCGACGGCGCCCCCCTGCCCGCGGATTCCCTCGTGGATCTCCTGCGCGGAGAGACAGCACCGCTGCTCGTCGAGGAAGGCGACGACCGCCGTGCGGGCGCCGCCGCGGCGGAGGCCGGCTGCGCTGAGGCCGCCGAGCGCGTGGTCGGACCAGGTCATCGCACAGATGATATCGATTCTCAATCTCTGGTACGCTCGCGCGGCTGTGCTTTCGAGAATCGTTCTCGTCTGTGGGCTCGCCGTGGTCGCCGTGCTCGCGGCGGGCTGCGGCGGAAGCGGTCAGTCCGAGGAGGACGTCGTTGCGGCCTTCTATCCGCTCGCGTTCGCCGCAGGGCAGGTTGCGCCCGCCGGGCTCGCGGTCGACGACCTCACTCCGCCCGGCGCCGAGCCGCACGACCTCGAGCTGACGGCGCGCGACGTCGAACGGTTACGGGACGCGGCGCTCGTCGTCTACGCGGGCGGCGGCTTCCAGCCCGCCGTCGAGGATGCCGTCGACGATCGCGACGGCACGTCGCTCGACGTCCTCGAATCCGTCCGGCCGATCGACGGCGCAGAGGGCCGCGACCCGCACGTCTGGCTCGATCCGATCCGCTACGCACAGGTCGCCCGCGCAATTGCCGCGGCGCTCGGGCGCCGGCAGGCGGCGGCGCCCCTCGTCCGGCGGCTCGAGTCCCTCGACAGGGACTTCCGCCGCGGCCTCACCCACTGCGCGCGCCGCGAGATCGTGACGAGCCACGCCGCCTTTGCCTACCTCGCCGATCGGTACGGCCTCGAGCAGCTCCCGCTCGTCGGCCTCACGCCGGAGGCGGAGCCCGCGGCGAAGGATCTCGAGCGCCTCGTCGAGGACGTGCGTGAGGCCGGCGCCACGACGGTCTTCTTCGAGCCGCTCGTCTCGGCCCGGCTCGCCGAGACGGTCGCGCGCGAGGCTGGGGTGTCGACGGCGGTCCTCGACCCGCTCGAGGGGCTCACCTCCGAGCAGCGCGAGCGCGGCGAGGACTACTTCAGCGTCATGCGCGAGAATCTCGCCGCGTTGCGCGCGGCCCTCGGATGCACGTGAGCACGACTCCGGCGATCGAGCTCGACGGCGTCTCGTTCGCGTACCGCGGCGGGCCGCCGGCGCTCGAGGACGTATCGCTCGCCGTCGAGCAGGGCGAGTTCGTCGGCATCGCCGGTCCGAACGGTGGCGGGAAGACGACGCTCGTGCGGCTGGCGCTCGGCCTCGAGCGGCCGGCGTCGGGGAGCGTGCGCGTCTTCGGACAGGCGCCCGGCGCCCGCGGCGGGCCGCGGATCGGCTATCTCGCCCAGCGGTCGCAGCTCCTGTCCGGCACGCCGGTGACGGTGCGCGAGCTCGTCGAGGCGGGGCGACTCGCCGTGCGCGGGCCGTTCGGGCCGCTCCGCGCCGCGGATCGGACGGCCGTCGCGCACGCGATCGAGCGGGTCGGCCTCGGCGATCGCGCCGGCTCGCCGCTGCGCACGCTGTCCGGAGGGATGCAACAGCGGGCGTACATCGCGAAGGCGCTCGCGACCGAGCCCACGCTGCTCGCGCTCGACGAGCCCACCACAGGCGTCGACGCCGAGTCGCAGGAATCGCTCGCCGCTCTCCTCGCGGAGCTCCGCGGCGAGCTCGGCGTGACGATCCTGTACGTCTCGCACGAGTTCGGCGCCGTGGAACACGTCGTCTCGCGGCTCGTCCTCGTCCGGCGGCGGATCGTCTTCGACGGCCCGCCTGCCGAGCTGCCCGCGCTGTGGCACGACCCGTCCCACGTCCACTGACCCGATGCTCGAGCTCGAGTTCATGCGCATCGCCTTCGCCGTCGGCGCCGTCGTCGGCGTCCTCGCGCCGGCGGTCGGGTTCTTCCTCGTCGAGCGGCGGCAGTCGCTGGTCGGCGACGGCCTCGGCCACGTAGCGTTCGCCGGCGTTGCGGCGGGGTACCTCCTCGACGTCTCTCCGGTGCTGACCGCGCTCGCGTTCGCCGTGACGGGCGCGCTCGCGATCGAGTGGCTCCGATCCCGCGGCGGGACGGCCGGCGACCAGGCGCTCGCGCTCGTCTTCTACACGGGCATCGCGCTCGGCATCGTCCTCGTCTCGGCGGCCGACCGGCTCGACGTCGGGCTGTTCCAGTTCCTCTTCGGCTCGATCCTCACGGTCACGTGGAGCGACCTCTGGGTGGTGCTCGCGTTGGGACTCACCTCGCTCGGCGCGATCGCCCTCCTCTACCGCGGCCTCGTCGGGGCGGTGCTGGACGAGGAGGGGAGCCGTGTCGCGGGCGTCCGGGTCGGCCTGATGAACACCATCGTCGCCGTGCTCGCCGCGCTCACGGTCGGCATCTCGATGCGTATCGTCGGCATCCTCCTGATCGCCGCGCTGATGGTGCTGCCGGTGATCGCCGCGCAGCGCGTCGCCTGGAGCCTCCGCTCGACGCTCGGCCTGGCGATGGGCTTCGGGCTCGGGTCGGTCCTCGTCGGCTTGGCAGTCTCGTACTACGGCGACCTGCCGCCGGGCGGGACGATCGTGCTGCTCGCGGCCGGGGCATCGGTCGTCGCACTGCTGGTCGGCCCGCTCGCCCGTGGGAGATGATGCGACCCCGATGAGTGCCTGCTCCACCGCATGACCCTCGTCCTCTCAGGGGACTCGCTGACGATCGAGGACGTCGTCCGCGTCGCGCGCGACGGCGAGCACGTGCGGCTGGCCCCCGCGGCCGCGCGCCGCATGGCCGCGGCCCGCGCGGTCGTGGAGCGCACGCTGGCGGACGGGGTGGAGGCGTACGGCGTCACGACCGGGGTCGGCGTCCGCAAGTCCTTCCGCGTCACGGACGACGGGCACGAGGCGCTCCTCCTGCGCCAGCACCTGATCGCACAGGGGCCTGCGCTTCCGGGCGACGTCGTCCGCGCCGCGGCCGTTCGGCTCGCGAACGCCTTCGCACAGGGGCTGTCCGGTGCACGACCCGAGCTCGCCGAGCGCGTCGTCCAGGCGCTGAACGACGACGAGCTTCCCGTCGTCCGCTCGCTCGGCTCGGTCGGGCAGGCCGACCTCGCGCAGACGGCCGACCTCGCCGTCGGGCTCCTCGGCGACGCATCGCCCGCCCCGGGCGAGGGCATCGCGCTGCTGAACCAGAACGCGTTCTCGACCGGCCACGCGGCGCTCGCCGTCCACGATGCGCGGGCGCTCCTCGATGCGCTCGACGTCGCCGCGGCGCTCGACCTCGAGGCGCTCGGCGCGAACCGCGAGTCGCTGCTCCATCCGGCGCTCGCCTCGGCCCGGCCGTCGCCGGGGCTCCAGGCGACGATCGACCGGCTGCGTGGGCTCGTCGCGGGCAGCGAGGTCGCGACGCGCTCGCTCCAGGATCCGCTCAGCTTCCGGACGCTGCCGCAGCTGCACGGCGCCGCCCGCGACGCCCTCGACTACGTCGCCGAGCAGGTCGAGCGCGAGCTGAACGCGCACCAGTCGAACCCGCTCGTGGTCGTCGACGAGGAGCGCCTCGTCTCGGTCGGGAACTTCGAGACCGCCGCGCTCGCGACTGCTCTCGATCTTGCGCGCCTGGTGGTCGCGCAGGCGCTCACGAGCGGCGCCGAGCGCACGCTCAAGCTCCTCCAGGCCCCGCTCACGGGGCTGCCGGAGGGCCTCGCGGAGCGACCCGGCCTCGCCGAGAGCGCTCTGAGCGAGCTCGGCATCGCCGTGCAGGCGCTCGCCGGAGAGGCACGCCTGCTCGCCCAGCCCGTGTCGCTCGAGCTGGTCTCGACCACCCAGGCCGAGGGGATCGAGGACCGGACGACGATGACGCCGCTCGCGGCCCGCCGCCTCTCCGACCAGGTCGGGCTCGGCCGGCGCGTCGTCGCGGTCGAGCTCCTCGTGGCGGCGCAGGCGTGCGATCTCCGAGGTGAGCAGCTCGGTGCCGGCACGGCGAGGGCGCACGGCCTCGTTCGCGACGTCGCCCCGTTCGTCGGCGCGGGCGATCCGCTGCCCGCGCTCGAGCCGCTCGTCGAGCTCGTCGCCGGAGGGCGGCTCGGGTCGTGACGCGCTTCGACCTCCACCAGCACCTCTGGCCGGAGCCGTTCCTCGATGCGCTCCGACGGCGAGCCGAGGTCCCGTTCCTCAACGGCACCGTCCTGACGACGCCGGAGGGCGCGGGTGCGCTCGACCTCCGCGTGCACGACCTCGAGCACCGCCTCGCGGCGCTCGACCGCGACGGGATCGAGGTCGCGGTCGTCTCGCTGCAGACGACGCTCGGGCTCGAGTCGCTCGAGCCGGCCGCGCGCGACGAGCTCGAGCTCGCCTGGGTCGAGGGCATCCAGGACGTCGTTCGCGAGTCCGCCGGCCGGATCCGGGCGTTCGCCCCCGGGAGGGTGATCGACGGCTTCGCCGGAACGTCGATCGGCGCCTCGGCGCTGCTCGAGCCCGAGACGAGCGCATCGCTCCTCGCCGCGGTCGATGCCGCCGGGGGCCTGCTCTTCGTCCATCCCGAGGCGGCGGGCCCCATCCCACCGGGCCGGCCCCCGTGGTGGGGCTGGACGATCGGCTACGCCGGGCAGATGCAGCGCGCCTACTTCGCCTGGCTTGCGGACGGGCGCGAGCGCCTTCCCGTCGCCCGCGTCCTGTTCACGATCCTCGCCGGCGGCGCGCCGTTCCTGCTCGAGCGCCTCACGCACCGCGGCGTCGAGGTTCGCTCCGCGCTCGATCCCGGTGTCTTCTTCGACACCGCGACCCACGGGCGGCGGGCGATCGAGCTCTGCATCGAGACCTTCGGCGCCGGACAGCTCGTGTACGGGAGCGACATGCCCGTCGTCGACTCGAACTCGACCTTGCAGGCCGTCCGGGGCTTCGGAGATGCTGTCGCCCGACTTCTCCAGATCGAGACACCGGGGGCGCTCTTGCGATGACCGAGATTTCGACGTGGGTGCGCGACCGGGTGTCCGCCGACGTCGACCTCGACCGCGAGGCGATGGTGGGCCTGGCCCGCGAGATCGTCGGGACGGAGGAGCTCTGGCGGCCGTACGCGCGGCACGACGCGGACACGCGGTTCTACCGGCAGCTCTACCGCGACCCCAATCTCGACGTCTGGCTCATCTGCTGGGTCGACGGGCAGCGGACCGGCTACCACGACCACGACCGCTCGTCCGGCGCCGTCTGCGTATGCGACGGGATGCTCTACGAGGACTGGTTCCGCGTGGAGGAGGACGGGTGGGTGCGGGAGCGGACGACGGTGCACACGTCGGGCGGGACGTTCGACTTCGACGCCGCCGACATCCACGGCGTCCGTCACCCAGGCGCGGAGTCGCCGCCCGCGACGTCGATCCACGTGTACTCGCCGGCGCTCTGGCGGATGGGGCACTACGAGCCGGGCCCGCGCGGCATGCGCCGCACGGGCATCACCTACGCCGACGAGCTGCTCGACGCCGTCTGAGCCCGACTGGCGCCCGGGATCCCCACCGTTCATACTGCAACTCCGGTTGTAAGTTGATTGGTGGAGTTGGGCGTGACCCGACGGGCACGGACAGAGAGGACCGCGAGACGCGAGGGACGTCGGCGGCCTGCGCCCTTTGCCGGCGGCTCGCCGAGGCGTTGCTTCGCTCCTGTCGCGCTGCTCGATGAGGAGCAGGTCACATCCGTGCACGAGGCGTCGCTCCGCCTGCTCCAGGAGGTCGGCGTCGAGTTCATGGGTGGCGCGGCGCGGGCGACGTTCGGCGCTGCCGGCGCGCTCGTGGATCACGACACCGGTCTCGTCCGCATCCCCTCGGAGGTGGTGGACCACGCCGTCGCGACCGCGCCCTCGCAGTTCGTCGTCACCCCGCGGAACCCGATGCGCCGGCTGGAGCTCGGCACGGACCGGATCGCCTACGGGCTCGTCGCCGGGCCTCCGACCGTCTCCGACCGCATCCGTGGCCGCCGAACGGGAACTCTCGAGGACTACGTCACGCTCGTGAAGCTCGCGCAGTCGTTCGACGTGATCCACTTCGTCGGGAACCAACCGACGTCGCCGCAAGAGCTCCCGGCGCCGACGCGGCACCTCGACACCTACCGAGCCAATCTCGTGTACACGGACCGCGCGTTCCACTGCCTCGCGATCGGACGGGAACGGACGCTCGATGGGATCGAGATGATGGCGATCTCGCGGGGCCTCACGCTCGAGGAGGTCGTGGACGACCCGTGCGTCCTCACGATCATCTCGGTCAACTCGCCGCGACGTTTCGACGAGGCGATGAGCGACGGGCTGATGGCGATGGCCGAGTACGGCCAGCCGGCCGTCATCACGCCCTTCACCCTGATGGGGGCAATGACCCCGGTGACCCTGGCCGCGGCGCTCGTCCAGCAGAACGCAGAAGCGCTCGCCGGCATCACGCTCACGCAGTTGGTGCGCCCCGGTGTGCCCGTCGTCTACGGCGCGTTCACCTCCAACGTCGACATGCGAACCGGCTCCCCGGCGTTCGGCACGCCGGAGAACGCCCGCGCCACGATCGCGGCCGGGCAGCTCGCGCGGCTCTATGACGTCCCCTATCGAGCGAGCAACGCGAGCGCCTCGAACGCGGTCGACGCCCAGGCCGCCTACGAGTCGCAGATGTCGCTCTGGTCGGCCGTCCTCGGAGGCGCGCATCTCGTGTACCACGGTGCAGGCTGGATGGAGGGAGGCCTGACGGCCTCCTTCGAGAAGCTCGTGCTCGACGTCGAGATGCTGCAGATGCTCACCGTCACGATCGGCCCGGCCGACACGGTCGACGAGCACGAGATCCGGGACGGGGTCGCTGCCATCGTGGACGTTCCGACCGGCGGCCATTTCTTCGGCTCGCCGCACACGCTCGCGCGGTACGAGACGGCATTCTACGAGCCGCTCGTGTCCAACTGGCAGAACTACGAGAGCTGGGAGGCGGCCGGGTCGCCGACGGTCGAAGAGCGCGCCACTCGCGTATGGCAGGAGGCTCTCGAGCGCTACGAGCAACCCGCTCTCGAGCCCGATCGCGCCGAGCGCCTCGACGCGTTCGTCGAGCGTCGCAAGGTCGAGCTCCGGGACGTCGATCATTGAACGTTCTCTTCGTCGTCACCGAGCGTGCCGGCGGTCTCACGCCCGAGCGCCGCGAGCGCTACGAAGCGACTCGCGCTCGCATCGCCACTGTCGTCTGCGGGGAGGTCGAGAGCGTTCCGTACGACGCGGTCGAGGCGCCGTCCGCGGACGCGCTCGTCCTGTCCGGCTCGACCGACCCGTGGGCGCTGCACCACCAGCGTTCGCTCGGCCGCTTCTACGAGGAGCTCCGCCGGTATCCGGGCCCGGTGCTCGGGATCTGCGCAGGGATGCAGATGCTCGCCCGTGCCCTCGGGGGCGTCGTCGGCCCGGCGGGTCAGGCAACCCGGGGCTATCGGCCGATCGACGTCGCCGACGACTCGGACCTTCTCGCCGGGCTCGCGCCGCGCTTCGACGCCTACCAGAGCCACGAGGACGAGGTCATCCGCGTTCCCGCCGGGGTGCGGGTGCTCGCCTCGAGCGACGCCTGTGCGGTCGAGGCGCTCGCGGTCGAGGACCGTCCGTGGTGGGGCACCCAGTTCCACCCCGAGGAATGGGACGACGAGCATCCGGCCGGCCGGGCGATCATCGAGCGGTTCGTCGAGCTCGCAGGCAACTCCCGTTAGGCGCAGAAGCGCAACGCGACCTCGTCACGGACGCGTTGCTCGTCGCGCGTCCGCTGTGGGAGGAGCTCGACCTTCAAGTCGGGTTGCAACTTGGCCGAGCAAGCCATGACAATTCAACCGTGAACCCTGGCACTGCCGCCCTCACCCGTGGACTCGCGATCCTGGAGGTGCTCGCCGACGACGCCGGAGGCGGGCTCGGGGTCGTCCGTCTCGCGGAGCTGCTCGGCGATGACAAGAGCCAGGTCTCGCGCACGCTGCAGACCCTCGCCGAGCACGGATACGTCGAGCGGGACCCCGCGAGCCTCGCGTACCGCCTTGGCTGGCGCCCGTTCGCCATGGCCGCTCGGGCGGGCGACGCGCGCCTGCTCGCGGCGGCGCCTCCGGTGATGCGCGCGCTCGTGCGCGAGCTGGAGGAGAGCGTGCACCTCTCCGTCCGCCAGGGCGGGTCGGTGCTCACCCTGCTCGCGGAGTCGCCTCCGCATGCGCTGCATGCGCCGGGTCGCGTCGGAGAGCTCACGCCCGTCGCGACGACGTCAGCCGGGCGGGTGCTCGTGTCCGACCTCGAGGCGGAGGAGCTCGACTCGGTCGGCCTCGCAATGCACCGGTCGACCATCGAGGAGGTGGCGGCGCGCGGCTACGCGATCGTGCGTGAGGAGTTCGAGGCGGGACTCGTCGCCGCTGCCGCACCGATCCGCGGTCCGGCGGGGACGGTCGTGGCCGCGCTCAACGTCTCCGGCCCCCTGTTTCGCTTCGACAGTCGTCTCGAGGACGCGGCGTCCCTCCTGGTCAGGGCCGCGGACGAGCTCTCCGCCGCCATCGGCGGCGCCGTCCGAGCCGGAGCGTCGAGGACATGAGCCGGCTCCGCATCGCAGCTCCGAGGTGTCCCTCGCTGCCCCGACGCTAGTGATCCGAGTCGCCGGTCGGAACGCGCCGGATGCCAAGCATCCGGTCGATCACCATGTTCTGGAACCGGTGTACGGGCTCCTCGAACCGGTAGCACATCCGCCCACCGGTATAGGCGGGATCCGCGAGCCCTCTCTGGACGCGCTCGACGATCGCGATGTCCTCGCGGTTGACGCCGTCCCAGAAGGCGAGGAGCTCCTCCACGGCGCCGTCGGCCTCGGGCAGAGTCTGCGACTCGGGCGGCACGAGCAGGTACGCGACCTCCGCGGTCGCGTCGGCCGAGAGCGGCCGTGTCAGCAGGAGGAAGGTGTGGTTTGGGAGCGCGTTGACCGCCACGGAGGGGAACACCCAGGCGAAACGGGCGCTCTCGGCGTCGTCCGCATCGAGGCCCGTCATCGCCGGCAGTCCCTGCCAGCCGCCCTCCTCCGTGTTCGACGCGATCGGGGAGGTGCAGAACCCCATGTACATCCCCGCCCCCTGCCAGCGGTGGTGAGCGCTCATCGGCGACACCTTGACGAGCCCGGGGTGAACCCAGGGCAGGTGGTAGTACTCCATGAAGTTCTCAGCGACGAGCTTCCAGTTCGCGCCGATCGTGTACTCGACGGAGCGCACGAGCCGGTGTTCGGAGAGCCGATATCCGTCGAGCCTCCCCGGCAGGTCGCCGAGCTCGTCCTCCAGCTCCGGCGCCGAGGGGTCGAGGCAGACGAAGACCAGGCAGCCCCACTCCGCGACGCGGGCGGGGTGGAGCCCGTGATCGGCCCTGTCGAACGCCTTCACGTCCGACATGTCGAACATCGCGTGCTGCTCTTCCGGGATGCCGGCTTCCGGCGTGAAGAGCGGCGTCCCCAGGCACGTCCCGTCGAGGTCATAGGCCCAGGCGTGGTAGGGGCACTGGAAGAACCGTTCCACCCGTCCTGGCTCGGACACGAGCCGGGACCCGCGGTGGCGGCAGACGTTGTGATGGGCCCGCAGCGCGCCGTCCCGATTGCGGCAGACGATCAGCGAGCGTCCACCGACCTCGACGACGACGAAGGCGCCAGGCTCGCGGACTTCGTCGGTCACGCAGACCGGAACCCATGCGGTGCCGAAGATGCGCTCCTGTTCGAGGGCATGGAACTCCGCGGACGTGTAGGCGTCGGGGATCAGCGTCGATGCGAGGTCGACCGGGAGTCGGGTCGCGCGGTACGTGGACTCCTGGCCGAACAACTCGGGCGGCACGGGCCGTTCCGGATTCCCGTGTCCGCTCACGTGACCGACGGTAGTGCGGGCGGCGGCGCACGGTCAAGGGGGCCTGCTCGCACCCAGTTCAACGGACTATCGTCTCGCTTTGACGTCTATGCCATCAACGACGTCACGCGGAAAGGAGCGGCTTGCCTGTCCACCGATGAGCTTCCGGCGTTCGTCTCGTGGCGCGTCACGATCGAGCGCCCTTGCCCTGTCGCGCCGGGCATGCTCAGATGCGTCATTCGCCCGGTCACGCCACGCAACGGTCAGTGCCCCGAGGAGCGGCGCTGACGAAGGAGGAAGATCGATGCGTTATCCCCGCGAGGAGCTGGACGCCTATCGCAAGAGCGCGGGCGAGTTCGAGAACGAGCTGATCGACGAGTACCGGGAAGGCACGGTCACCCGACGCGAGCTGCTGCAGCGCGGCTCGGTGCTCGGGATGTCGCTCTCGCTCATGAGCCTGGTCGCGGGCGTGCCACTCGCCACCGCCGCACCGCAGCGTCAGGTGCGCACGACCGCCGGCACGTTGCGCGTGGGCTCGCCCAGCGCGGACGGCTCGCTCGAACCGCCGCTGCTGCAGTCGCTCGGCGCGCTCGCCGTCTCGCACATGGCGGGCGAGCAGCTCGTCTTCGCCGACAAGAACTCGCGGCTCGTGCCGCGGCTCGCGACGTCGTGGAAGGCGTCGAACAACGCGAAGACGTGGACCTTCCAGATCCGTCGGAACGTCCGGTTCCACGATGGCACGCCGCTCACTCCGGACGACGTCGTGGCGACGTTCAAGCGGCTCCTGACGAAGGACTCGCAGGCGCTGTCGTCCTACAAGGGCCTGATCGTGGGGGTCAAGAAGGTCGGAGCGAACGGCGTGCAGTTCAACCTTGCTGCGCCCAACGGGTTCTTCCCGTATGCGACCTCTCAGCAGACCTACCAGGCGATCATTCTGCCGAGCTCGTACAAGATCCCTGCCGATCTGTCGAAGCCGGGCGAGTGGACGTCCAAGATGAACGGCACCGGCCCGTACAAGCTGAAGGAGAACCGCGGCGCGGCCGGGTTCGCCTTCGAGGCGAATCCGACCTACTGGGGCGGGCGACCCTCGATCGACACGGTCGAATGGCAGATCCTCGAGGATCAGGCACGGACGACCGCGCTCCAGAGCGGTCAGATCGACCTCGCCGTGCAGCTCTCCTACCAGGGCGCCCAGCAGGTCGGCGACAAGGCGATCGCGCTGCGGACGCCGAACCACCGTTACCTGCACATGAACACGAAGAAGGCGCCGTTCAACGACGCGCGCGTGCGCCAGGCGTTCGCGCTGGCGCTCAACCGGCCTCAGATCGTGCAAGGCCTGTGGGGCAAGTACGCGGAGGTCGGGAACGACAGCCCGCTCTGGCCGGGCTACGCGTTCACCGACAGGCGCGTGCCGCAGCGCAAGCAGGATCTCGCGAAGGCGCGGGCGCTCCTCAAGGCGGCCGGGGCGGAGAACCTCAGCGTGACGCTCAACTGCTACCGAGCGTTCGAGATGCCCGACTACGCCCAGCGGGTCTCCCAGGCGCTCAAGCAGATCGGGGTCAACTGCACGGTCAAGGTGTTCACGAGCGCCCAGTACTTCGACGGCGTCAGCTTCGGCGCGAGCGGAAAGCTGGCTCCCTGGCTCGGTGTCGACTTCGGGATCGTCGACTACGGGGCCCGGGCGACACCGCTCACCTACCTCAACGCGGCACTCAAGTCGGGTGGCGTCTGGAACGCCGCCCGGTACTCGAACAAGGCGTTCGACAGGATGATCGCGAGCTTCGAGGCGTCGCCGAGCCTCGCGGATCAGCGCCGGCATGCGAGGCAGATGCAGCTCGCGCTGCTCAAGGACACGCCGGTCATCTACGCGTACTTCTACAACTACATCGCCGGAACGGCCTCGAAGGTCAAGGGCTACGTGCCGGACGGGATCTCTGTGGTCAACCTCCGCGGAGTCACGGTCTCGTAACGCCTTGCGGGGGAGCCGGTCATCGGCCGGCTCCCCCGGGCACATCCACCGACCCGGTGCTCCGCTACACCCTCAACCGCATCGCGCTCGGCCTCATCTCCCTGCTGCTCCTGAGCATGATGGTCTACGCCGCTGCGCAGGTACTGCCGGGCAATCCGGGCCGCCTCGTCCTCGGACGCGAAGCGACCCCCGAGGCAGTGGAGGCCTTCAACGAGAAGCTCGGGTTCAATCGCCCGTTGCCGGTTCGATACCTGGACTGGTTGAGCGACGCGGTGCGAGGCGACTTCGGCGCGAACTACACCGACGGTCGCGCCGTCACGGACGACCTCGTTCCAGCCCTCAAGCGCTCCGGGTTGCTCGCGCTCTACGCCTTCGTCCTCTGCGTCCCGCTCAGCATCCTTGCGGGGGTGATCGCCGCCGTACGACGCGGCAAGCCGCTCGACCGCACGATCACGGTCGCGGGGCTGTCGCTCGCCGTGATCCCGGACTTCGTGCTCGGCGCGATCCTCGTCGCGATCTTCGGTCCCGCGTTCCTCGGCTGGTTCCCGGGTATCGCGGGGTTCCTCGACGACCAGCCGTTCCTCACGAAGCTCGACTCGCTCTTCCTTCCCGCGCTTGCGCTCGCGCTCGTGCTCTTCGGCTACATCGCACGCATCACGCGAGCCGGGACGATCGAGGCGCTCGCCGCCGACTACACGAGGACAGCGACACTCAAGGGGCTGACGCGCCGCCGTGTGCTCGGCACGCATGTGGTGCGCAACGGGCTGCTCCCGACGATCGCGGTCGTCGCGACCCAGGTCGGGTACATGTTCGGGGGGATCGTCGCGATCGAGAAGCTCTTTGGCTATCCGGGGATCGGGCTGCTGACGCTCTCCGCGGCGCAGGTGAAGAACTTCCCGATGCTCCTCGCGGCCGTACTCGTCATCGGGATCATCTACTTCGTCGCGACGCTGATCGGCGACCTGCTCACCGCCGCCCTCAACCCGCGGATCCGACTCGGGGCAGAGAAGTGAGCGACAACCTCCCGACGATGCCCATCCTCGTCGACGGGCCACCGGCGGCACAGACGCCGTTGCACCACCTCGACACCCCGAGCCGCGTCCGGCGCGAGACGCTCGGGGAGATCCTCCGCTCGAAGACGTTCCTGCTCGGGGTCGTCGTGACTCTCTTCTGGGTCGTCTGTGCGCTCTTCGGGCAGCGCATCGCGCCGTATGACCCGATCGACGAGAGCTTCGCGCCGAGCTACGAGTCGCCGACCTGGAGCCACCCCTTCGGGCTCGACCGGAACGGGCGCGACGTGCTCTCGCGCGTCATCGTCGGGGCCCGCAGCGTCATCGAGGTCGCGCCTGCGGCAACGCTGCTCGGGGTCGGGCTCGGCTCGATGCTCGGGCTCGTGATGGGCTATTTCGGCGGTTGGATCGACAACGTCCTGGGGCGCGTGCTCGACGCAGTGCTCGCGATCCCCCTGATCGTGCTCGCGATCCTCGTGCTCACCGCGCTCTCGGCGGGCAACGAAGGGATCAGCGTCTCCTCGTGGCAGCTGATCGTCGTGATCGGGATCGCCTTCACCCCTCCCGTGGCGCGGACCGTCCGGTCCGCGGTCCTCGCCGAGCGCGACCTCGACTACGTACAGGCCGCGAAGCTGCGAGGCGAACACCCGCCGTACATCATGTTCGCCGAGATCCTCCCGAACGTGACGGGGCCGATCATCGTCGAGGGGACCGTACGGCTCGGGTACGCAGTGTTCACCGTCGCGACGCTCGCCTTCCTCGGGTACGGCCCGCAGCCACCCTCGCCCGACTGGGGTCTCCAGATCGCGGAGCAGTACGCCGACATCTCGCTTGCCTGGTGGGCGGTCATCTTCCCCGCGCTCGCGATCGCGTCGCTCGTCGTCGCGATCAACCTCGTCGCCGACGCCGTTCAGCAGGTGCTCGACGAATGAGCGCCCAGCCGGCCACCGCCACCGCTGCCGCTCTCGCGCTTCGTGACCTCGAGATCGTCTACCGCGTACGCGGGCGGGACCGCGAGGTCGTGAGAGGGGTCTCACTGAGAGTCGACGAGGGGGCGAGCTACGGCCTCGTCGGCGAGTCGGGCTGTGGCAAGTCGACCGTCGCCCACGCGATCGTGCGGTACCTGCCGCGAAACGGGCGCGTCGCGGGCGGGGCGCTCGAGGTCGTCGGCCGGGACGTCCTCGGCCTCCGTGGCGAGCCGCTCCGGCTCTATCGGCGCGACGTCGTCTCGATGGTCTACCAGAACCCCGGGAGCGCGCTGAACCCTTCACTCCGGGTCGGGCGGCAGGTCGAGGAGGTCTTCAGGCTTCGCGACGCAAACCGCTCAGACGCACGCGACCGGGCGGTCGCCGCGCTCCGCGAGGTCCGGATCGCCGATCCGGATTCGGTGCTCCGGCGCTACCCGCACCAGCTCTCCGGCGGGATGCAGCAGCGGGTCGTGATCGCGATGGCCCTCGCGACCGACCCGAGCCTGCTGATCCTCGACGAGCCGACGACCGGTCTCGACGCCACGGTCGAGGCGGAGGTCGTCGACCTGATCTCCGTGCTCCAGGAGCGGCACCGCACCGCCGTGCTCTTCATCAGCCACAACCTCGGGCTGATCCGCAAGGCCTGCGCGAATATCGGGGTGCTCTACGCCGGCGAGCTCATCGAGGAAGGGCCGACCGAGCAGATCCTGCAGGACCCGCGGCACCCCTACACGGTCGGCCTGCTGCGGTGCATCCCGCGCGGCGGGCTCCGCAAGGACAGGGGCAAGCTGGACACGATCCCCGGGTTCCTGCCGCCGATCGGCGCGATGCTCCCCGGCTGCGTCTTCGTCCATCGCTGCGGGCTGGCGGAGGAGATCTGCACCACGGAGAAGCCGCCCGACCACCAGATCGGAACCGGGCACCAGAGTCGTTGCCACTTCCACGAGCGCGCGCAGACGCTGCCTCGCGACACTGCGTCGCTTCCCGTCGAGCGGCCGACGCACGCGCGCGGCGAAACGCCGCTGCTCTCCATCGACAACCTGGCGAAGACGTTCACGCAGGACGGACGGGACATCAAGGCGCTCGCCGGCGTCTCTGCCGCCCTCTGGCCGGGGGAGACGCTCGGGCTCGTCGGGGAGTCCGGCAGCGGTAAGACGACATTCGCTCGAGCCCTGCTGGGGATCGTCGAGCCGAGCACCGGCGAGGTCAGGATCGATGGCCGGGAGATGCCGCCGAAGCTCGCGGAGCGGTCGTCATCCGATGTCGCCGCGCTGCAGATCGTCTTCCAGAACCCGGACTCGGCGCTCAACCGGCGCCACTCCGTGCGCCGGATGCTGAAGCGCACGCTCTCAAAGCTCGCGAACGTCACCGGTGGCGCCGCGGATGCCCGCGCGGACGATCTGGTCAGCGCGGTTCGGCTTCCGGAGCGTGCGCTCTCGGCTCGGCCGACCTCCCTCTCCGGCGGGCAAAAGCAGCGCGTCGCGATCGCCCGCGCCTTCGCGGGCGAGCCGCGCCTGGTGGTCTGTGACGAGCCAACCTCCGCACTCGACGTCTCCGTCCAGGCCGCGATCCTGAACCTGCTCGTCGACCTCCAGGCGAGCAAGGAGACGAGCTACGTCTTCATCAGCCACGACCTCGGAGTCGTGCGCTACCTGTCCGACCGGATCGCCGTCCTCTACCTCGGGCGGCTGATGGAGCTCGGGCCGGCCGAGACGGTGTTCGACCCGCCCCATCATCCGTACACGGAGGCGCTCCTTTCCGCCGTGCCCACGATCGACGGAGCACAGCGCACGCGGATCGAGCTGCCGGGCGAGATCCCCTCTGCGGCCGATCCGCCGTCGGGCTGCGTCTTCCACACACGCTGCCCCCGGTTCCTCGGCACGATTTGCGAGACGGAAGAGCCGCCCCTCGCCGAGGTCGAGCCGGGCCACCTCATGCGCTGCCACATTCCGATCGAGGACCTGCGAGCCCAACAGAGAAGCGGCGCGACGCCCGTCCGGGCGTGACGGTGCGCGCTGCCGTCCTCGCGGAGGTCGGTGCCGAGCTCGAGGTCGTCGAGCTCGACCTCGCCCCACCGCGGGCCGAAGAGGTTCGCGTGCGCCTCCGCGCGAGCGGTGTCTGCCACTCGGACTGGAACGCAATCGACGGAACCGCGCCCACCCGATGCCCCGCGGTGCTCGGTCACGAGGGGGCTGGGGTCGTCGAGGCGGTGGGGCCCGGCGTCGAGAGGGTCGGCGTCGGCGACCACATTGCGCTCTCGTGGGCGCCCTGGTGCGGCAGGTGCGACGAGTGCCTCCGCGACCTGCCATGGCTCTGCTCGACGGCCTGGCCCGCAATGGGCACGGGTGGGTTGATGGATGGAACCACCCGTCTCTCGCGCGACGGCGAGCCCGTCTACCACTACTCGTTCCTCTCGACGTTCGCCGAGGCCTGCGTCGTGCCCGAGCGCTGCTGCGTCCCGATCCCCGACGACGTTCCCTTCGAGATCGCCGGGCTCGTGGGCTGCGCCGTGACGACCGGCGTCGGAGCCGTGTGGCGCACCGCCGGGGTGCGGCCCGGCGATCGTGTCGCCGTGATCGGATGCGGGGGCGTCGGTCTTTCCGCGCTGATGGCCGCCGTCGCAGTCGGCGCGGAGCCCGTGGTCGCAGTGGACACCGTAGCCGCGAAGCTCGACACGGCGCGTGACCTGGGCGCAACGAGTGGGGTTGTCTGGGCGGGAACCGCGGAGGAGACCGCCGCGTCGATCCGAGCGGTGAGCAACGGCGGCGTCGACTACGCGATCGAGGCGACGGGGCGGCCGGAGGCCATGCTCGCGGCGGCGCTCTCCACGCGCCCTCGCGGGGCCGCCGTCCTGATCGGGATTCCACGGGAGGACGCCGTCGTGTCGCTTCCGGCTCTGACGATCCCCCGCATGGAGCGGCGCGTGCTGGGCTCGATCTATGGATCGTCGAAGCCCGAGCGGGACTTCCCTGCGACCCTTGACCTCTGGCGCGCGGGCCGCCTGCCGCTCGAGCGGCTCGTCTCGCACCGGCTCTCGCTCGCCGAGGTCGGACGGGGCTTCGAGCTGATGCAGGACGGCAGCGCGCTCCGGGTCGTGCTCGACCTGACAAGCTGAGGGCGATGACGACCGAGGAGCTCGACGGCCGCATCGGCGAGGGCTGGAGCGGGGACGCGCCGAACGGCAGCCACGTCAACGTCGTGCTCGCCCGTCGCGGCAGCCCGACGTTCGCGTCGGCGATCTCGATGCTCTCGAACCCGTCGCCGGGGCACACGCCCGTCCTCGTCTGCGTCGGCGAGACGCCGCGGGACTACGAGCCGGTGTGGCCGCCGACGCTGATGATGAACAAGGCGACGGCGACCGACGATCGCCACCAGACGATCACCTGGGGCGCCGCGCAGCTCGGGATCGCGCAGGGCGTGCTCGACGCCGTCGCGGACGGCCTGATCGAGGCGACCGGCGACCTCCTTGTCCTGGTGGCCGTCTGGGTCGACCCGGGGGCGTCGGACGAGACGGCCGTCCGCGTGGCGAACCGCGCGGCCGTCCGCAAGGCGATCGGTGTCTGCGTCGCAGGCCGGGACCCGGCCGCCGCGGCCGCGCTCGTCGCTCGGCGCGACGAGCTGAAGAGCCCGTTCTACACCGGCTCGTGAGCGGATGAGGATCACCGCGGTCGAGAGCCGCGCCTACCGCTACCCGCTCGACCCCCCGTTCCGCGCCGCCTGGGACCCCGTGCCGCGGGCCGAGCAGGCGGCGACCGTCGTCCTCGTCCGGACGGACGAGGACATCACCGGCGTCGCCTCCGGCGGTGACGGGCTGCCCGACCGGGCGCAGCTCGAGCGGCTCCTCGTCGGCGTCGACCCGCTCCGAACCGAGACGGTGCGCGAGATCTGCGAGACGGTCGACTTCCACGGGGGTCGGCCGTGGGCGGTCGAGGTGGCCGTCTGGGACGTCGTCGGCAAGGCGCTCGGGCAGCCCGCCTGGAAGCTCCTCGGCGGTCGGAGCGAGCGGCTGCTCGCCTACGCGTCGAGCGGCGAGCCGGTCGAGGCGGGCGAGCGGGCCGAGCGGTGCGTCGCGCTCGCGGAGCGCGGCGTACGCGCCGTCAAGCTCCGCTTCCACGATCACGACTGGCGCGCCGACATCGAGGTCGTCGAGCGGGTCCGCGAGGCGGTGGGCGACCGGCTCGAGATCATGGTCGACGCGAACCAGGGCTGGCGCATGCCGGGGGACCGCGCGCCGCGCTGGGACGTCGCAACGGCGATCCAGTGCGCGCGGGCGCTCGAGCAGCTCGGTGTCTACTGGCTCGAAGAGCCGCTCCGCACCGACGACCACGAGGGCTACGCGGCGCTGCGCGCCGCGACGGGGATTCGGATCGCCGCCGGCGAGCTCGTGCGCGACGCGGCGGCGGCGCGCGACCTCGCGCTCCGCGGCCTCGTCGACGTCGTCCAGGCCGACGTCCTCTTCGTCGGCGGCCTCGGCGGGTGCCGGCGGATCGCCGCCCTCTGCGACCTCCACGGCCGCGGTTGGTCGCCGCACACGTGGTCGAACGGCATCGGGCTCGTGGCGAACCTCCACGGCGCGCTCGCGTTCTCGACCGTCCCGTACGTCGAGGTGCCGTGCGACCCACCGGGCTGGTCGCCGGAGCGGCGCGACTGGCTGCTCCCGGACGTGCTCGAGATCGCTCCCGACGGCACGGTGGCGCCTCCGCCGGGACCGGGGCTCGGCATCGACCTCGATCTGGCGGCACTCGAGCGATGGAGAATCGAATGAGGATGCGCGCGGCAGTCCTGCACCATCCGAACGAGCCCGTCACGGTGGAGGACGTCGAGCTCGATCCGCCGAAGGGGGGCGAGGTCCTCGTGCGGGTCGTCGCGGCGGGGGTCTGCCACTCCGACCTGCGCTACGCCGACGGCGAGCTGGGGGAGGGGCACTGGCCGATCATCCTCGGCCACGAGGGCGCCGGCGTCGTCGAGGAGGTCGGCGCGGGCGTCACTCACGTCGAGCCCGGCGACCACGTGGCGTTCTGCTTCGTGCCCGCCTGTCGCGCGTGCCGCTACTGCCTCGCCGGCAAACCGAACCTCTGCGAGGTCGTGGCCGAGCACGGCGCCAAGGGGATGCTGATGGACGGGACGAGCCGCCTGCGGCTCGTCGACGGCACGACCCTGAAGCACGGGCTGCGGACGGCGTGCTTCGCCGAGCGGACGGTCCTCGCCGCGGGCGGCGCAGTCCGCATCACGCCCGAGCTGCCGCTGTGGCAGGCAGCGCTCCTCGGGTGCGGCGTGGTGACCGGCATGGGGGCGGTGCGGAACTCGGCAGGCGTCGAGCCAGGCGACTCGGTCGCCGTGCTCGGCTGCGGCGGTGTCGGCCTCCAGGTCGTTGCCGCGGCGCGGATCGCGGGCGCCGACCCGATCATCGCCGTCGACCGCGTCGCCGCGAAGCTCGAGCTGGCCGCCGCACAGGGCGCGACCCATCTCGTCGACGCGTCGGAGGACGAGAAGCCCGTCAGCACGATCCGCCGGCTCACGGGCGGCGGCGCCGACTACTCGTTCGAGGTCATCGGCCGGCCGGAGACGATGCGGCAGGCGTGGGGCGCGATCCGGCCGGGCGGCACGGCCGTCGTCGTCGGCCTTGCCCCCCTGGGCGTCGAGGCGAGCGTGCCTGCGATCGAGTTCCTCTCGGACAAGACGCTGCGCGGCACCTACTACGGCTCCGGCGACCCCGCGGCGGAGCTGCCCGGGCTCGCGGAGCTCGCCGTCTCGGGCGAGCTCGACCTCGCGGGCGTCGTCACCCACTTCGACACGCTCGACGGCGTCGAGGCCGCGTTCGACCGGCTCCGCCGCGGCGAGGGCGCGCGTACGATCCTGGTGATCGACCCCGCGACCGCGGGCGCGCCGACCCTCACCGACGGAGGCATGCGATGACCACCATCTCCGAACGGCCGCGGAGCGTCACCGACGCCGTCGCCGGCCTCGACATCCGCTCCCAGGCCTTCATCGACGGCGCCTACGTCGACGCGGTGTCGGGCGAGACCTTCGACTGCGTGAGCCCGATCACCGGCGAGGTCGTCGCGCAGGTCGCCGCTGGCGACTCGGCCGACGTCGACCGCGCCGTCGCCGGCGCGCGCGCCGCGTTCGAGGCCGGGGCCTGGTCGCGCCTCGCGCCGAAGAAGCGCAAGCGCGTCCTCCAGAAGCTCGCCGGGCTGATGTCCGAGCACGCCGAGGAGCTGGCGCTGCTCGAGACGATCGACATGGGCAAGCCGATCCGCGACGCGACGAACGTCGATGTCCCGCTCGCGACCGAGTGCATCGCGTGGTACGGCGAGGCGATCGACAAGGTCTACGACGAGATCGCGCCCACCGGGCCCGACGCGCACGTGTCGATCGTGCGCGAGCCACTCGGGGTCGTCGGCGCCGTGGTGCCGTGGAACTTCCCGCTCCTCATGTCCTCATGGAAGCTCGGGCCCGCGCTCGCGACCGGGAACAGCGTCATCCTCAAGCCGGCGGAGCAGTCGCCTCTGACGGCGCTGCGGATCGCCGAGCTGGCGTCCGAGGCCGGCCTCCCCGACGGCGTCCTCCAGGTGGTCCCCGGCTTCGGGGAGACCGCCGGGCAGGCGCTCGGCCGCCATCCCGACGTCGACATGATCGCCTTTACGGGCTCGACCGAGGTCGGCAAGCTCTTCCTCCGCTACTCGGGTGAGTCGAACATGAAGCGTGTCGCGCTCGAGTGCGGCGGCAAGTCGCCGCACATCGTGACGAAGGAGTGCGGCGACCTCGACGCGGCCGCCACCGCGGTCGCGTGGGGCGTGTTCTACAACCAGGGCGAGGTCTGCAACGCCGGCTCGCGCCTCCTCGTCCACTCGGCGGTGAAGGACGAGCTGCTCGAGAAGGTCGTGCAGGTCGCCGACCGGATCATGCCGGGCGACCCGCTCGACCCGAAGACGCGGATGGGCGCGATCGTCGACGAGACCCAGCTGGCGCGCGTGCTCGGCTACATCGAGTCGGGCAAGAGCGAGGGCGCCGGGCTCCACCTCGGCGGCAACCGAGTCCGCGAGGACAGCGGCGGCTACTACGTCGAGCCGACGATCTTCGACGCCGTCTCGAACGACATGACGATCGCGCGCGAGGAGATCTTCGGTCCCGTCCTCTCGGCGATCTCGTTCGACGAGCTCGACGACGCGATCACGATCGCGAACGACACGATCTACGGGCTCTCCGCCGGGATCTGGACGGACGACGTCAACGTTGCGCACCGCGCGGCACGGGCGATCCGCGCGGGGATCGTGTGGGTCAACACGTTCGACGCCGGCGACATCTCGAGCCCGTTCGGTGGCTTCAAGCAGTCGGGCTTCGGCCGCGACAAGTCGATCCACGCGCTCGAGAAGTTCACGGACCTGAAGGCGATCTGGATCGCGCTCCGGGACTAGGTGCGGCGTCCCCTAGGCGACGAGCTGCACGGCGTCCACGCCCGCCTCGTGGCAGTCGCGGCAGCGGGCCTCGTACGAGTCGAGCGCGCCGACGACGATTGTCTCGCCCGAGTACGGCGCCGGCGCGCCGTCGACGAGGCGCTGCGTCGTCGTCGCCGGGCCGCCACAGCGATGGCAGACGGCCTGCAGCTTGTCGACGAGCTCCGCGCGTGCGAGGAGCTCGGGCATCGGCCCGAACGGCAGCCGGCGGAAGTCCTGGTCGAGCCCGGCAGCGATCACGCGGGCGCCGCCCTCGGCGAGCGTTAGCGCCGCGTCGACGATCGATGGCTCGAAGAACTGCACCTCGTCGATCCCGACGACGTCGACGCCGCGAGCCCGCGCGACGAGCTCCGCGCCGCCGTCGACGGGCACGGCCGACATCCGCACGCCTGCGTGGCTGACGACGTCCGCCGCGTCGTAGCGGTCGTCGATCCGCGGCTTGAAGAGGAGGACCCGCTGCCCGGCGATCTCGGCGCGACGGAGCCTGCGAATCATCTCCTCGCTCTTTCCGCTGAACATCGGCCCGCACACGACCTCGAGCCATCCACCTCGCTGCGGGGGAACACGGATCACGAGGCGGGATCCTAGAGTCGCCCCCGGACGGGGGCTGGGAAGGTCGGTGAAGTGACGATTCATGCTCATCTGACCGCACGCGAGGCGGGCGGCGAGCCTTGCTACACTCCGCTCGGCTCGGCGGCGTAGCTCAGTTGGTTAGAGCAGCGGAATCATAATCCGCGTGTCGTAGGTTCGAGTCCTACCGCCGCTACCTGATTCACCCCCTTTTCGTACGCCCCGACCAAGAAAGACAACATGGCCACCGGAGTCAGAGTCGCGATCACGCTCGCCTGCACGGAGTGCAAGCGCCGCAACTACCAGTCACAGAAGTCGAAGCGGAACACGCCAGACCGCGTGGAGCTCCGGAAGTACTGCCGCTGGTGCGGCACGCACACGGCTCATCGCGAGACGCGGTAACGGAGCACCGTCGTGGCGGGCGAGACGAGACGACAGCGACGCGACGCACGGCGCGCGGCGGGCGAGGACACGGCGCGCGGAAGCACGCCGCGGCCCGTTCCCGCAGGCCCGCCGAGCGCCCCGGCCGAGGCATCGGTCGACCACGGGCCGCGGCGCGGAGGGTTCATTCGCGAGTCCATCGCCGAGCTCAAGAAGGTCGAGTGGCCGAACCGGCAGCAGGTGATCCAGGGCACGATCGTCGTCATCGTCGCGTGCGCCATCGTCGGCGCCTACCTCTGGGGCGCCGACCAGATCCTCAAGCCGTTCGTCCGCGACGTGCTTCTGCAGTAACAGGAGAGAGAGACGAGAGATGTTCCACTGGTACGTGATCAACACCTACTCCGGGCACGAGAACAAGGTGAAGACCAATCTCGAGCACCGGATCGTGTCGATGAACCAGCAGCAGCGGTTCCGCCGTGTCGTGGTCCCGACCGAGCAGGTCATCGAGACGAAGGACGGTCAGAAGGTCCAGATCGAGAAGCGCGTGCTTCCGGGGTACGTCCTCGTCAACATGGACCTGAACGACGAGGCGTGGACGGTCGTCAAGGGGACGCCCGGCGTCACGGCGTTCGTCGGCGCGGGCGCCAAGCCCTCGCCGCTGTCGCAGGGTGAGGTCGACCGGATCCTCCATGTGGGCGGTATCGCCGGCGCGCCGGTCACGCGGGCGCAGGTCGAGTTCTCGCTCGGCGAGTCCGTCAAGGTGACGTCCGGCCCGCTCTCCGACTTCGACGGCGAGATCGTCGACGTCAACCCCGACGCGCAGAAGCTCAAGGTGCTCGTCGACATCTTCGAACGCCAGGTCCCCGTGGAGCTCGCGTTCGACCAGGTCAAGAAGCTCGACTAACCAACGACAGAACAGGAGGAGGGGCACACCCCCGCACGGACTCCGATGGCCAAGAAGGTCCTCACACTCATCAAGCTGCAGATCCCCGGCGGGCAGGCGAACCCCGCGCCGCCGGTCGGCCCCGCGCTGGGCCAGCACGGCGTCAACATCGTCGAGTTCACGAAGGCGTTCAACGCGCAGACGGCGCACGAGAACGGTCGGATCATCCCGGTCGAGATCACCGTCTACGAGGATCGCTCCTTCACGTTCATCACGAAGACGCCGCCCGCCGCCGTCCTCATCAAGGAGGCGCTCGGGATCCAGTCCGGCTCCGCGGAGCCGAACCGCACCAAGGTCGGGAGGCTGACGAAGGCGCAGCTCCGCTCGATCGCCGAGACGAAGATGCCCGACCTCAACGCGAACGACGTCGAGGCCGCGATGCTCGTCGTCGCAGGAACGGCCCGTTCGATGGGCGTCGAGGTGGAGCAGTGACTCTCGCGACCTACACAGACCCCGGCCGCGTGAGCGGCCGCTTCAGGGATTGTCGCGAGCTCGGATCTGCGCCTGCAGATTCGAGCTCTGCGGGACGGCGTGGCGTGGAGGTGGAGCAGTGACTCTCGCGACCTACACAGACCCCGGCCGCGTGAGCGGCCGCTTCAGGGATTGTCGCGAGCTCGGATCTGCGCCTGCAGATTCGAGCTCTGCGGGACGGCGTGGCGTGGAGGTGGAGCAGTGACTCTCGCGACCTACACAGACCCCGGCCGCGTGAGCGGCCGCTTCAGGGATTGTCGCGAGCTCGGATCTGCGCCTGCAGATTCGAGCTCTGCGGGACAGCGTCGCGTCGAGGTGGAGCAGTGAGCGCGCACGGGAAGCGGTACAAGGAGGCGCGGGCCGCGATCGACCGGGAGAAGGCGTACGCGCCGGCCGAGGCGATCTCGATCCTCAAGGCGCTGCCGGACGCGAAGTTCGACGAGACCGTCGAGGTGCACTTCCGCCTCGGGCTCAACGTCCGCCATGCAGACGAGCAGCTGCGCGGGACGATCATGCTCCCGCACGGCACCGGCCGGTCGATGCGCGTCGCCGTGTTCGCCGAGGGCGACAAGGCGCGCGAGGCCGAGGAGGCGGGCGCCGACGTCGTGGGCTCGGCGGACCTCGCCACCAGGATCGAGGGCGGTTTCCTCGACTTCGACGTCGCGATCGCGACGCCCGACCAGATGGGCAACGTCGGCAAGCTCGGCCGCGTGCTCGGGCCGCGCGGCCTGATGCCGAACCCGAAGACCGGGACGGTGACCTTCGACATCGCGAAGGCCGTCTCGGACGCGAAGGCGGGCAAGCTCGAGTACCGCACCGACCGCGGCGCGAACGTGCACTTGCCGATCGGCAAGAAGAGCTTCGGCGAGCGGCAGCTGCTCGAGAACTACGCCGTGGTCGTCGAGGAGATCGCCCGCGCGAAGCCGGCCGCGGCGAAGGGTCGCTACATCAAGGGCATCACGCTCACGAGCACGATGGGCCCCGGGCTGCACGTCGACACGACGCGCACCCGCGACGTGGCCGGGTCCGCCGATTCGGCGCCGGCCGAGTAGGAGGCGGCTGCTACCGTCTGACGCGCAAATCCGACTGGGAACCCACCGAAGACAACCGGCAGCTCGAACGAGCGGAAGACCGGTCGAGGTGAGGTCAGGAAGAGCAGCGGCTTTCGTCGCCGCGTCGTCCAGGCCCGCCTCGTGAGGTGGGCCTAGTCGTTTCAAAGGAAACGACACATGGACAAGAGCAAGAAAGAGCAGGTCGTCGCAGATCTCGTCGAGCGTCTACGCGCGACCGACTCGCTGATCGTGGCCGATTACCGCGGGCTGACGAACGCGCAGCTCGTGGAGCTTCGCGCGAAGCTGCGCGGGAGCGGGGCGCGGCTCACAGTGGTGAAGAACACTCTGACCCGTCGTGCCGCCGAGGAGGCCGGGACGGACGCGCTGCTCGCCCTCCTCGAGGGGCCGACGGCGATCGCGTTCGTCGAGGCGGACGGCGATCCCGTTGCCGTCGCGAAGGCGCTCGCCGACGCGGCGAAGGACACGAAGGTGCTCGCCCTGCGAGGCGGCATCCTCTCCGGGCAGTCGCTGAGCGGCGCGGACGTCGAGGAGCTCGCAAAGCTGCCGGCGCCGGACGTCGTGAAGGCCCAGCTCGTCGGCGTGATCGTCGCGCCGCTCACCCAGCTCGCCGCGCTGATCGCCGCTCCGCTCCGCGATCTCGTCGGCCTGCTGGACGCCCGCATCGCGCAGCTCGAGGAGGGCGGCGACACGTCCGCCTCCGCCGCGCCTGCGGCCGAGGACGCGCCCGCCGTGGACGCAGCTGCGGAAGAGGCGCCGGCCGACGAGCCCGCCGCGGTAGGCAGAGCCCGAGGCCGCCGAGCCGGAGGAGGCCGCTGCGCCCGCCGACGAGGTCGCCGCCGAGGCGACCGAGGAGACACCCGAGGCATCCGCGGAGGCCGAAGCGGCCCCGGACGCCGAGAACGCCGACACTGGAACCGAGGAGGAGTAGAGATGGCAACGGACACCGCGAAGGTGCTCGAGACGCTCGGCAAGATGACCGTGCTCGAGCTCGTGGAGCTCAAGAAGGCGATCGAGGAGGAGTGGGGCGTCACGGCCGCCGCTCCGGTCGCGGTCGCGGCCGCGGGGGCACCCGCCGCCGGCGGCGACGGCGCGGCGGCTGCGGAGGAGAAGGACTCCTTCGACGTCGTCCTCACCGGTGCGGGCGACAAGAAGATCCAGGTGATCAAGGTCGTCCGCGCGGCGACCGGGCTCGGCCTGAAGGAGGCGAAGGACCTCGTCGACAGCGCCCCGGGCGCCGTCAAGGAGGGCATCGCCAAGGACGAGGCCGAGAAGCTGAAGGCCGAGCTCGAAGAGGCAGGCGCAGGCGTCGAGCTGAAGTAGCCCTCCCGGCCCGGCAAGGCCGGCCTTCGGCCGCGACGCGCGGCTCAGCGATAGACATCAAGGGCCCCGGCGACGGGGCCCTTGCGCCATCCGCTATCCTTCGTGGCGGACATTTCCGCCGCCCCTCCGGGGTTGCGGCGGAGCATGCCTGTCCGCTATTCTTCCCTGTTCCGCCCCGAGCCTGGCTTCGACTCTGCCCTTCTTCATCACCGTCCGCCGTAACTAAGGGAGGCTGTTCTTGAGCAGCACCGCCGTCGCGCCACGAGCGCGCAAGTCGTTTTCGCGCCTGAAGCACGTCCTCGACCTCCCCAACCTCATCGACATCCAGAAGGCGTCCTTCCAGTGGTTCCTGGAGGAAGGCCTCCGCGAGACGATCGACGACATCTCGCCGATCACCGATTACACGGGCACCCTCGCCGTCGAGTTCGGGGATTACGAGTTCGGCCCGCCGCAGCACTCCATCTCCGAGTGCCGCGAGAAGGACCTGACGTACCAGGCACCCCTCTCCATGACCGTCCGCTTCGTGAACACGGAGACGGGCGAGATCCGCGAGCAGCGCGTCTTCATGGGCGACTTCCCGATGATGACCGAGCACGGCACGTTCATCATCAACGGCACCGAGCGCGTCATCGTCACGCAGCTCGTCCGTTCGCCGGGCGCCTACCTGATGGAGCCGAAGGACGCGACCAAGCAGGTCTTCACCGCGAACCTGATGCCCTCGCGCGGCTCGTGGCTCGAGCTCGAGATCGACAAGAAGGGGATCGTCTACGCCCGCATCGACCGGAAGCGCAAGCTTCCGATCACGACGCTGCTCCGAGCGCTCCCGGCCGAGGACCCGTCGACCGGGTTCCAGCTCGACACGTCGTCGAACGAGGCGATCCTCAACCTGTTCGACGAGTCGAGCCGGGTCTACATCCAGAACACGCTCGAGAAGGATCCCTCCACGCGTGAGGAAGAGGCGCTCGTCGAGGTGTTCAAGAAGCAGCGCCCGGGCGAGCCGCCGACGCTCGACAACGCCCGCAACCTCCTGCGCTCGCTCTTCTTCGATCCCAAGCGCTACGACCTGACGAAGGTCGGCCGCTACAAGCTCAATCAGCGGCTCGGCGTCGGCGTGCCCGAGGGCACGCGCGTCCTCACCACCGAGGACATCATCGCCCTCGTCCGGCGCCTCGTCGACCTGCCCGCCAAGCTCCAGGTGCCCGAGGACGCGAAGGACTACGCCGCCGAGGCGGCGGGGCTTCCGCGCGAGCCGATCCGCGCCGAGCTCGACGAGTACGAGCACTTCGGCAACCGGCGCCTCCGCACGACGGGCGAGTTGATCCAGGAGGCGTTCCGGGTCGGCCTCTACCGCATGGAGCGCGTCGTCCGCGAGCGGATGACGACGGAGGACGTCGACACGATCACGCCGCAGACGATCATCAACATCCGGCCCGTCGTGGCGGCGCTGAAGGAGTTCTTCGGCTCGTCGCAGCTCTCGCAGTTCATGGACCAGACGAACTCGCTCGCCGGGCTCACGCACCGTCGCCGCCTGTCGGCGCTCGGCGCGGGCGGCCTGACGCGTGAGCGCGCCCCGATCGAGGTGCGCGACGTCCATCCGACCCACTACGGGCGCATGTGCCCGATCGAGACGCCGGAAGGGCCGAACATCGGCCTGATCGGCGCGCTCGCCTCCTATGCGACCGTGTCCGAGTTCGGCTTCATCCAGACGCCGTACCGGGTCGTGAAGGGCGGCAAGGTGACCGACGAGATCATCTACCTCGACGCCGCGCAGGAGGCGCAGTTCACGATCGCCCAGGCGTCCGAGGCCGTCGACCCCAAGACGGGCAAGTTCGCCCACGACCAGGTGCTGTGCCGCTCCGCGGCGGGCGAGGCCGTGATCGCACGCTCGAGCGACGTCGACTACATGGACGTCTCGCCCGCGCAGATCGTCTCGGTGGCGACCGCGCTGATCCCGTTCCTCGAGCACAACGACGCGAACCGCGTGCTCATGGGCGCGAACATGCAGCGGCAGGCCGTGCCGCTGATGATCCCGCAGGCGCCGCTCGTCGGCACCGGCCTCGAGTACCGCGCCGCGGTCGACACCGGCGACGTCGTCCTCGCGCGAAGCGACGGCACGGTGATCGACGTCGACGCCGAGAAGATCGTCGTCGAGGGCAAGGGCACCCGCGACGAGTACGCGCTGACGAAGTTCATGCGCTCGAACCAGGGCACCCTGATCCATCAGAAGCCGGTCGTGAAGCTCGGCGACAAGGTGTCGAAGAGCGAGGTCCTGGCCGACGGCTCGGCGACGGACGGCGGCGAGCTCGCACTCGGCGCCAACCTGCTCGTCGCCTTCATGCCGTTCGAGGGCTACAACTTCGAGGACGCGATCGTGCTCTCCGAGCGGCTCGTCAAGGACGACGTCCTGAGCTCGATCCACATCCACGAGTACGAGATCGACGCGCGTTCGACGAAGCTCGGTGACGAGGAGATCACGCGCGACATCCCGAACCGCTCCGAGGAGTCGCTCGCGAACCTCGACGAACGCGGTGTCGTTCGCATCGGGGCGGAGGTTGGCTCCGGCGACCTGCTCGTCGGCAAGGTCACACCGAAGGGCGAGACCGAGCTGACTGCCGAGGAGAAGCTGATCCGCGCGATCTTCAAGGAGAAGGCGCGCGAGGTTCGCGACACCTCGCTGAAGGTCCCGCACGGCGAGGGCGGCAAGGTCATCGGCGTCAAGACGTTCTCCCGCGACGCGGGCGACGACCTGGCACCGGGCGTCAACGAACTCGTGCGCGTCTTCGTCGCGAAGAAGCGCAAGATCGCCGAGGGCGACAAGCTCGCCGGCCGCCACGGGAACAAGGGCGTCATCGCGAAGATCGTCCCCGAGGAGGACATGCCGTTCCTCGAGGACGGCCGCCCCGTCGATGTCGTCCTGAACCCGCTCGGCGTTCCGAGCCGGATGAACATCGGCCAGATCCTCGAGACCCATCTCGGCTGGGCTGCCGCGCACGGCGTGTTCGCCGAGGGCGGACGGGTCAACGAGCGGGCCCCGATCAATGCTCCCGACCCGCGCGCGGTCGCGACGCCCGTGTTCGACGGCGCGACCGAGTCCGACGTCGACGAGGCGCTCGTCGCTTGGGCGAAGGCGTCGAACGGCATCTCGATGAACGTCGACGAGAGCCGTCCCGAGGGGCGCCGCTGCTCCGGCAAGGTGCAGCTCTTCGACGGGAAGACCGGGGCACCGTTCGAGCAGAAGGTGACCGTCGGCTACATGTACATCCTGAAGCTGCTCCACCTCGTCGACGACAAGATCCACGCGCGCTCGACGGGGCCGTACTCGCTCGTCACGCAGCAGCCGCTCGGGGGCAAGGCGCAGTTCGGCGGACAGCGGTTCGGCGAGATGGAGGTGTGGGCGCTCGAGGCGTACGGCGCCGCGTACACCCTCCAGGAGATGCTCACCATCAAGTCCGACGACACCATCGGCCGCGTCAAGGCGTACGAGGCGATCGTGAAGGGCGAGAACATCGCCGAGCCGTCGATCCCGGAGTCCTTCAAGGTGCTCCTCAAGGAGATGCAGTCCCTCTCCCTCGACGTCCACGTCCTCTCGGACGAGGGTCGCGAGGTGGAGGTGCGCGAGGAGGACGACGAGCTGCTCCGCGCAGCCGAGGAGCTCGGCATCGACCTCTCGCCGGCCAGCGTCCGCGCCGCCGCGGCGGCGCCGTCGGCGCAGGAGGTCGAGGAGGGCGCGCCCGAGGAGGGCGTCGAGCTCGCGCTCGCATCCGACGAGAACCTGGAGGAGGAGCCGGACGGCGCAGAGGAGCTCGCGCTGCCGGCGGCCGACGCCGAGCTCGAAGACTGACCCGACCCCGCTCCGAAAGACCGAAGAGAGGCGAAGACGCACGTGGCACAGATCGACATCAACGACTTCGACGCGATCCGGATCGGGCTTGCTTCACCGAAGCAGATCCGCGACTGGTCGATGGGCGAGGTCACAAAGCCGGAGACCATCAACTACCGCACCCTGAAGCCCGAGCGCGACGGGCTGTTCTGCGAGCGCATCTTCGGTCCCACGAAGGACTGGGAGTGCTACTGCGGCAAGTACAAGCGCGTCCGGTACAAGGGCATCATCTGCGAGCGCTGCGGCGTCGAGGTGACGCGGCAGAAGGTGCGGCGCGAGCGCATGGGGCACATCGACCTCGCCGCGCCGGTTTCGCACATCTGGTTCTTCAAGGGCGTCCCGAGCCGCATCGGCTACCTCCTCGACATCGCTCCGCGCGAGCTCGAGAAGGTGCTCTACTTCGCCGCGTCGATCGTCACGGCGGTCGACCGCGAGAAGCGCGCAGAGGACCTCGCCGACCTCGAGGACAAGGTCAAGGGCGAGTCGGAGCAGATCTACGTCGACCGCGACGAGCAGCTCGGCGCGCTCGACGAGCGTCTCGCCCGCCGCCGCGCCTTCCTCGCGGCCGCGAAGGACAAGGGCTTCGACGAGGACGACGAGTTCTGGGCGCGCGGCCTCTCCAACTGGGCCGAGGACCAGGTGCTCCCGGGCCTCGAGGAGGCGCGCACCCTCGCGGGCGGCATCTTCCCGTCGCTCGCCAACTCGATCGCGAGCGAGGACCCGAAGCGGATCCGCGAGCTCGTGCGGCAGACCGCGACGCGCGACGACCGGCGGCTCGCACCCCGCGAGATCGAGTCGGTCGCGACCGCCGCGCTCGAGATCCGCGCGGCGCTCGAGCCGCTCCGCGCCGAGCTGGAGAAGTCGTCCGGCTCGAAGAAGGGCGCGATCACGAAGCACCTCCACAAGCTGCTCGACCAGCTGCTCGCGGGCGAGGAGCTCGGAGGCGACGACGCCGAGCTCGTGGCGTCGATCGACGCGAAGAACCTCGAGCGTGCCCGGGAGACCGGCAACGGCCTCCTGCGGGACGTGCTCGACGGCGCCGAGTCCGAGGCGAGCGACGAGGAGGTGCGCGAGCTCGCGTACGACCTCTGCCTCGTCGAGGGCGCGCGCAAGGAGGACCTCGACGTCGTCCAGCAGTGGGCCACCAAGGTCAAGGAGATGGTCGCCGACATCGAGTCGCGCCGCGAGGACGCCCGCGAGGCGGCCGTCGAGGGCGTGCGCCGGCTCGAGGAGACCTGGAAGCTGTTCCGCGAGCTCGACGTGAAGCAGGTCGTCAACGACGAGCAGATCTTCCGCGAGCTCAAGGACCGGTTCGGCTCGCCCTACGGCTTCGGCGTGTACTTCCGTGGCGGGATGGGCGCGGAGGCGATCCGGGAGCTGCTCCGGGATCTCGACCTCCCGCAGGAGTCCATCACGCTGCGCGACACGATCAAGACGTCCAAGGGG
>CAWCRC010000022.1:0-15226 GCA_963797805.1 uncultured Actinomycetes bacterium
TGGAGCGCCCTTCCCCGCCGAGCTACTGGACGGCGCCGCGCTGGCGGGCCGTTGGAGGCGAGGTGCACGTCCCCGCCCTGATCCGGTTCGTCGACGAGCGGGTGCCGGACGACGCCCGCGTCGCGCTCGCGATCACCGCGAGCGACCCGGGGTACGTGCTCCTCGGGCACGGGCTCCGGCCGTTCTCGCTGCTCGCGGCGGGCGCGAGGGACGCGCCCGGGCGAGCTGGGCGTTCGTGAGCCCGGGCGCCCGCGGGACCGCCGCGCCGCGGCTCTGCGGTGCCTGGGAGCGTCAGGGGGAGTCGCCCGGCGGCTGGAACGCATATCGCCGCGTCCGGCCGCGCTGCTGAGCGGAGAGCGGGTGGAGGGAATCGAACCCTCATAACTAGCTTGGAAGGCTAGGGCTCTACCATTGAGCTACACCCGCGAACGCGAGGAAGGGTAACCCGCGGTTCGCGTACCGTGCCCGCGTGAGCCCGGCGGACTGGTCGTGGAACGGCGAGGCTCTCGTCGCTCTCGGCCTCGTAGCGGGCTACCTCGTCGGCACGAGGGACGCGCGCGGCGGATGGCGCGCCGCGAGCTTCCTGAGCGGCTGCGCCCTGCTCCTCGTCGCGCTCGTCACGCCGCTCGACACTCTCGCCCGCGGGTACCTCGTCTGGGGCCATCTGCTCCAGAACGTCGTCCTCGCCGAGTGGGCACCACTCCTGCTCGTCCTCGGCCTTCCGCGATCGCTCGCCGCTCGGATCGCCGGCCTCGGCGTTGTCCGCGCGCTCACGCACCCCTTCGTCGCGCTCCCGCTCTGGGTCGGCGCCTATGCCCTCTGGCACGTGCCGGCTCTCTACGACTCCGCCCTGCGGCATCCGCACACGCTGCTCGCGCTCGAACACGCGACCTACCTCGCGACGGGGCTCCTCTTCTGGTGGTGCGTGTGGCAGGACGAGCCGCACCGCCTCGCCTCGGGCGCGCGCGCCGCGTACGCCTTCGCCGCCTTCGTCCTCTCGGCGCCCCTGGGACTCGTGCTCGCCCTCGTGCCGCGGCCGCTCTACGACTTCTACGCCGGCGCCCCCGAGCGCGTGTGGGGGCTCTCCCGTCTGACCGACCAGCAGCTCGGCGGGATGACGATGGCCGCCGAGCAGTCCGTCGTCTTCTTCGCCGTCTTCGCGTACTGGTTCCTGCGCTTCCTCTCCGAGCAGGAGCGGCTCGAGGAGGAGGCAGACCTGAGCGAGGCACATCCGTACCGCGAGCTGCTCGGCCTGCCCCATGCGAAGGGCCTCGTCGGCTGGTCCGTCCTCGGCCGGCTGCCCGTCGGGATGACGTCGCTCGCGCTGCTCTTCCTCGTCCGGGGCGAGGGGGAGAGCTACGGCGCGGCCGGGCTCGTCGTGGCCGTGTACGCCGTCGCGCTCGGGATCGGCGCACCGATAGGCGGGCGCCAGGTCGATCGCTACGGCCCGACCGTCGTGCTCCAGATCCGCGTCGTCCTCTTCGTGGCGTTCCTCGCCGCCGTGATCGTGCTCGCGGTCGCCGGTGCGGGCATTGCCGCAATCGCCGGCGCGGCCGCGCTCGCGGGCCTGTCCATGCCGCCGCTCTCGTCCACCGTCCGGATCGTCTGGCCCCGGCTCGCCCGTGACGAGCTGCGCTCGACGGCGTACGCGCTCGAGGCCGCGCTGCAGGAGGTCCACTTCGTCGGCGGCCCGCTCGTCGCGGCCGCGCTCGCCGCGATCGAGCCCGTCGCAGCACTGGCGGGCGCCGGGGTCGCGAGCCTCATCGGGACGACGATGGTCGCCCGGCTCCCGCCCGTTCGCGAGACGCCGCCCTCGCGCGCCGTCGGCGCCGGTCTCCTGGGCGCGCTCGGCTCTGCCGGTGTGCGCACGGTCGTCTCCTACGCCACGATCGTCGGCTTCGCGTTCGGAGCGGTCGAGCTGGCGATGCCGGCCCTCGCGGAGGAGCACGGCGCGCGGGAGCTCGGCGGCGTCGCGCTGGCGTGCTTCGCGGCGGGAAGCCTCGTCGGCGGCCTGCTCGCAGGGCTGCGGCCGGGCCGGAGCGACCTGCGGCGCTTCATCGCCGGCGCGTTCGTGCTCTCGGGCGCGATGCTCACGCTCCAGCTCGCCGTCTCGATCCCGACGCTCTGCCTCCTCGCGTTCGTCGCCGGGCTGCCGATCGCGCCGACGATCGGCGCGCTCTACACCCTGATCGACCGCACCGCACGGACGGGCACGGTCGCCGAGGCGTTCGCGTGGTTCGGGACCGCTGTATCGGTCGGTATCGCGGCCGGGTCGGCCGTCGGCGGGGCGCTCGTCGACGAACGCGGCGTCCGCTGGTCGTTCGGGCTGGGGGCCATGGTGGCGCTCGTCGGCGCGGTGCTCGGCTGGGCGCGCCGGGGCACACTGCGTAGTCCGGCGGCTAGCGAATCCAGGTGATGCCGTACCGCTCCGACGCGCGTGCGTATGCCTCGGGCCCGATCGTGCCGTCGCGCTCGGCTTCGGAGAGCTCGCGGAAGAACCCCTCGAAGCCCGCAGGCGAGACGAGCGTCAGGAAGCGGCCCGTCCGCGGAACGACCCGCCGGTGCGAATGCGGGACGCCTCGCGGCGCGAACACGACCGCGCCCGGGCCGACGTCGAACGCGGTGCCCCCGACGGTGAACTCGTGCTCGCCCTCCAGCACGATGAACAGCTCGTCCTCGTTCGCGTGGACGTGTAGCGGCGTGTCGAGCGGCGCGATCTCCTCCACGATGGAGAACGACCCGCCGGTCGTCTCCGCCGACGCCTTGACGAGAAACTCTGCCTCGCTGAAGCGGAGCGGCTCGCCGTCGTCACCGGCGAGGGCGAACCCGTGCGGCGGCCCGGCCACGGAGCAAGGCTAGCCGCCGTCCGGCCGTCACCCGCGCCACCGTCTACCCTGCCCCGAGAGCGCCCGTAGCTCAGGGGACAGAGCGGCGGACTTCTAATCCGCGGGTCGGAGGTTCGAATCCTCCCGGGCGCATGAACAGCCTGGAAATCTGAAGGGCCAGCCACCACGAGGTCCGCGTAGGAGATCCTCGCGGACAGATCGCGCACCTGTCGGAGAGCACTGCCCGCAGATCGGTGTTGGAGGCGGCCGCTCGGGATCACTTCACCGCCGACGGAGTAGCCGATGCCGCCGATCCGACCGGGACGTGGCGCCCGGACCCGGCCGGTTGAGGACCGTCCCGTGCTCACGCAGTCTCGCGAGGCACGATTGCAGCCGCTCGACCCTCTGGCGCGCAGCGTGGACGAATCGCTCGGGGCGTGTGAGATGCTGGCCGCCCCCTCGGCGAACCCCTCGAGACTGACCGATGAACGAGCACGCACATCACACCGTCGAGGGGCTCCTCGGGGAGTTCGCGGCGCGGCGGCTGTCGCCGGTTGAGGTCCTCGACGCCTGCGCCGCCCGCATCGGCGCGGCGGATGGGCTGTTGGGCGCATTCACGGCGCTCTGCCTGGAGCGAGCTCGCGAGGAGGCGGTCGCGTCCGAGGCGGCGTGGGCGAAAGGCAGCGCTCGCGAGCTCGAGGGCGTCCCGTTCGCGGTCAAGGACCTGTTCGACTCTGAGGGCGTGCGCACGGCATACGGCTCGCCGATGTACGCCGCGCACGTCCCGACGCGCGACGCCGAGGCGGTCAGGCGGGCACGCGAGGCCGGCGCGATCCTCGTCGGCAAGACGCAGACGCACGAGTTCGCTTGGGGCATCACCTCCGTCAACGAGCTGCTCGGATCGGCGCACAACCCGTGGGCGCTCGATCGCGTATCGGGCGGCTCGAGCGGCGGCTCGGCGGTCGCGATCGCTGCGGGCGAGGTGCCGTTCGCTCTCGGCAGCGACACCGGCGGCTCGATCCGCATCCCCGCCGCATTCTGCGGGATCGTTGGGCTGAAACCGACCTACGGGAGGATCAGCGCGGCGCGGGCATGGCCGCTCGCACGCTCACTCGACCATCCCGGCCCGATGGCATCGACCCCCACAGGCGCAGCGCTGCTGCTCGAGGCAGTGGCCGGGGTCGACGACGACGATCCCTCGACCGTGGACACGCCGCTCGGCGACGTGCAGGGCGAGCTACACCGCGGCCTCGCCGGCCTCGTCGTCGGAACGTGCGCGGACCTGCATCTCGTCCCGCTCGCCGCCGACGTGCGCGAGGTCTTCGATGACGTGTTGCGCACGTTCGCAGGGGCCGGCGCGCGGCTCGTCGACGTCGCGCTGCCCGAGGCGGAGCTCGTCCTCCCGGCGTTCAGGACGATCCAGAGCGCGGAGGCCCTCGAGACGCATCGGCAGGCGGGCATCTTCCCGTCTCGCCGCGACGAGTACGGGAGCGACGTCGTCGGTCGGCTCGACGCCGCGACCGAGGTGACATTGGCGCAGTACCTGCAGGCGAGCGCCGACCGGGAGCGCGTACGCGCCGGCTTCGCACGCCTCTTCCGGTCGTGCGACGTGCTCCTGACGCCCGTCAGCGCGGGCTCGCCGATACCGATCGGCGAGGAGACGGTCATGCACGAAGGCAGGGAGCTCACGTTCCGCGACCTGGTGATGAGCTACACGACGCCGCAGGACCTCGTCGGCCTACCCGCCTGCGCCGTTCGCGCCGGCTTCGATGCTGCCGGTGTCCCCGTGGGGGTGCAGTTCACGGGCCCGCCTTGGCACGAAGCCAGCGTCCTCCGCGCGGCCGAAGGGCTATTCCAGGCTTCGCCAGACGTGCAGTCGAGGCGTCCGCCGCTCGAGTCGCTATAGGCTAGACCGGTCACTTTTCCGGAGGGAAGAGGCCGTTGCGCGCAGCGCTCGTCTCCACGTACGAGGCTCCGCCGGAGCTCGGGGAGCACCCCGATCCGCAGCCTGCCGAAGGGCAGGCTGTCGTCGAGCTGCTCGCGGCGGCGCTCAACCCCGCCGACCTCGCAATCGCGTCCGGGCGGTTCCCGGGCGGCAGCCCGCCGCTGCCGTACGTTCCCGGAATCGAGGGCGTCGGCCGCATCGCGCAGTCGGCGCGCTTCGCGCCCGGCACCCGCGTCTGGGCCTCCGGGCGCGGCCTCGGCGTCGCGCGTGACGGCTCCTTCGCCGAGGCCTTCGCCGTGACGGACGAGGTGCTCGTCGAAGTACCGGAGGCTGCCGACGACCTCGTCGCGGCGGCGCTCGGTCAGGTCGGCTTGGCCGCCTGGATGTCACTCTCCTGGCTCGCCCCGGTACGGGCGGGCGAGACGGTGCTCGTACTCGGGGCGACGGGGAGCGTCGGGTCGGTGGCCGTTCAGGTCGCGAAGCTGCTCGGCGCGAGCCGGGTCATCGCGGTCGGGCGCGACCACAACCAACTGGAGGCGGTCGCCTCGCTCGGAGCCGACGCGACCGTCGCTCTCGACGGCGACGGCTTCCAGGAGCAGCTCGCGAAGGCGGTCGACGGCGCGCCGCCGACGCTCGTGCTCGACCTGCTCTGCGGACCGGCGCTCGAGGCGGCCGCGGCCGTCGCCGGCGCAGGAGCACGGATCGCGCACGTCGGACAGTCGGCGGCGCCCACGGCAACCTTCGTCTCCGGCCACGTGCGCGGCAAGCAGCTGCAGATCCTGGGCTATTCGAACTTTGCCGTGCCGCTCGAGACGCTCGCCCGCGGTTACGCGGACGTGATCGGCCACGCGGCCGCTGGGCGACTTCGCCTCGACGCCGAGACGATGCCGCTGGATCGCGTCGGGGACGCCTGGGCCCGACAGGCCCGCGGCCACGACGTCAAGCTCGTCCTCGTCCCGTGACCCGGCCGACCCTCGCCGCCGACCGGAGCCCATGCCCGCAGTCCCTGTGATCATGCCCAAGCTCGGCGCGTACACCGAGGACATCCTGCTCGCGCAGTGGCTCGTCGACGAGGGCGAGGAGGTCGAGTTCGGCGGCGTCATCTTCGAGCTCGAGACCGACAAGACGAACGCGGAGGTCGAGGCGGAGACCGCCGGCTGGGTTCATCGCCTCGTCCCGGCCGGGCAGACGGTCCCAATCGGCACGACGGTCGCACTGATCGCGGAAACACGTGCCGAGTACGACGCCCTCGCAGCCGGCGGTGCGGCCGACTCGGAGGGAGGAGACGGTGGGCATCCGTTCCTCGGCTACATCGACCAGGGTGGGGGAGCGACCGTCGCCAAGGTCGCCGGCGCCGTCGGGCCGGCGCCGCCGCGACCGGCGCCCGCTGCCAAGCCCGCTCCGAGCGGCGCCGCGCTCGTCTCGCCGCGTGCACGGGCCTTGCTCGAGAAGCTCGGCCTCACGCTCGACGACGCGCGCGACATCGCCGGCTCCGGGCCCGGCGGTCGCATCCTCGACCGCGACGTCACCGCCTGGGCTGCCGGCCGCGACACAGCGGCGCCTCCCGCCGCGGGGGACGCGCTCACGGTCGCGCGGACGATCCCGCTGCGCGGGCGGCGCGGCACGATCGCCAGACGCATGGTCTCCAGCCTGCAGACCGCCGCCCAGCTGACCTCCGTGCTCGAGCTCGACGTGACGCCGCTCGTCGAGCTGCGCTCCCGGATGAACGGCGGGGGCGCCGCACCTCGCATCGGCGTCACGGCAATCGTCGTGAAGGTCGTGGCCGCTGCGCTCCGTGAACATCCGGGGCTCAACGCGCGCGTCACCGAGGATGCGATCGAGTTGCTCGACGAGGTCAACGTCGCGATCGCCGTCGAGACCGACGAAGGCCTGATCGCGCCCGTTGTGCGAGGCGCCGACCAGCTCTCGCTCGAGGAGATGAACACGCAGATCGCCGAGCTCGCCGGACGTGCGCGCGATCGCTCGTCGACCGCGGACGATCTGGAAGGCGCGACGTTCACCGTCTCGAACGGCGGCATCCATCCCGTCGACATCACTACGGCGATCCTCAATCCGCCGCAGGTCGGGATCCTCTGGATCGGCCGTATCCGCGAGCGCCCGATCGTGACGTCCGACGGCCGGATCGCGGTGCGGCCGACGATGCAGGCATGCCTCACCTTCGACCATCGCGCGGTCGACGGCGGCCCCGCCGCCGCGTTCCTCGCCACCCTCGACTCCCTCGTCGCACGCCTGCCGGAGCTCACGTCATGACGATCGACGCCGCGACGCTGCACGGCCTCTACCGGACGATGCTCACGATCCGGCTCTTCGAGCAGCGGGTGTCGCGCGCGTTCCGCACCGGCGAGATTCCAGGCTTCGTGCACATGTACATCGGCGAGGAAGCCGTCGCCGCCGGCGTCTGCGCGAATCTCGACGACAGCGACTACGTCACGAGCACCCATCGCGGCCACGGCCACTGCATCGCCAAGGGTTGCGAGCTCGGGCCGATGATGGCCGAGATCTACGGCCGCGAGGACGGGCTGTGCAAGGGCCGCGGCGGCTCGATGCACATCGCCGACTTCTCGCGCGGGATGCTCGGCGCCAACGCCATCGTCGGCGGCGGCATCGCGCTCGCGACCGGCGCCGGGCTCGCGTCCAGCGTCCGCGCCAGCGGCCAGGTCGCGGTCGCCTTCTTCGGCGACGGCGCCGCGAACCAGGGCGTCCTCCACGAGAGCCTCAACCTCGCCGCGATCTGGAAGCTGCCGGTGCTGTACGTCTGCGAGAACAACGGCTTCGCCGAGTCGACGCCGGCGGCGTACGCGACGAGCGTGCCCGACATCGCGAGCCGGGCCGTCGCCTACGGAATCCCGGGTGTCGTCGCCGACGGCGCCGATGTCCGCGAGGTGTACGCCGCTGCGCACGCCGCGGTCGCCCGAGCGCGTGCCGGCGAGGGCCCGACGCTGCTCGAGGTCAAGACGTACCGCCACTACGGGCACTTCGAGGGTGATCCCGACCGGTATCGCGACGACGAGGACCGTCGGCTTGCACGCGAGCGCGACGCCATCGTCCGGCTACACGGAGAGCTGCTCACAAGCGGCGACGCGACGGAGGCGGGGCTCGCAGAGCTGCAGGCAGAGCTCGAGGCTGCCGTCGAGCAGAGCGTCGAGTTTGCCCGTGCAAGCCCGTTCCCGGACCCCTCCGAGGTCGCGCGCTTCGTCTACCCCGAGCAGCGCGAACCGGCGGAGACGCTCTGATGGCCGTGGCGACAGAACGGTCGTTGTCGTTCGTCGACGCGGTCGGAGAGGCGATGCGTCAGGCGATGGAGGCCGACGAGAACGTGATCGTGATGGGCGAGGACGTCGTCGGCGGGGCCGGGCGCGGGGGCGAGAAGGAGAACACGATGGGCGGCTCGTTCGGCGCCACGAAGAGCCTTTTCCCCCTCTTCGGCGCGAACCGTGTGCGCGACACGCCGATCTCGGAGGCCGGCTTCGTCGGCGCCGGCATCGGAGCGGCGGCGGCCGGTCTGCGGCCCGTGGTCGACGCGATGTGGGCCGACTTCACCGGCCTGGCGTTCGACCAGATCTACAACCAGGCCGGCAAGATGTCGTACATGTTCGGCGGCCAGGCTCGGCTGCCGTTGACGATCCGCGTGGCGATGGGCTCGGGGCTCAGCGCCGCGGCGCAGCACTCCGGCACGCTCTACGCGATCTACACGCACCTGCCCGGGATCAAGGTCGTCGTGCCCTCGACGCCGTACGACGCGAAGGGCCTGCTCCTCGAGTCGATCTTCGACGACAGCCCGGTCATGTTCTTCGAGCACCTGAAGCTGTACGTCGCGAAAGGGCCGGTTTCGGAGGAGCCTTACCGGATCCCGTTCGGGGTCGCCGACGTGCGGCGCGCCGGCAGCGACGTCACGATCGTCGCGATCGCGGCGATGGTGGACCGCGCCCTCGCCGCAGCGGACGTCCTCGCGGACGCGGGCACGAGCGTCGAGGTGATCGACCCGCGCACGCTCTCTCCGCTCGACGTCGACACGATCGTCGCGTCGGTGGAGAAGACGGGCGCGCTCGTCGTCGTCGACGAGAGCCCGCCGCAATGCAGCGTGGCTTCGGAGATCGCTGCCGTCGTCACCGAGCAGGCGTTCGACTACCTCAACGGGCCTGTCGTGCGCGTGACCGCGCCGCACGCGCCGGTTCCCTTCACCCCGTCGCTCGAGGAGGCCTACGCGCCGTCGGTGCAGGCGATCGTCGACGCCGTCGGCTCGCTCGGGTGATCAGTGACGACCGCAACGGGAGGCGTGATGGCTGAGGAGCAGGTTGTCGTGGATGGGGCAGAGCTCCACGTGGAGGTGGAGGGGGATGGACCGCCGGTGGTGCTCGTCCACGGGCTCGGCCTCTCGGGCAAGCTCTGGAACCGGGTCGCTGCGCGCGCTCGACGGCTACACGCTCGTCCGCGTCGACCTCCGCGGCGCCGGCCGCTCGCGCGAACTCGATGCAGGGGGAGCTCTCGCTCGAGCGGTGGGCGTCCGACCTCGGAGCCGTGCTCGACAACCTCGGGCTCGAGCGACCGGTCGTGGTGGGCCACTCGCTCGGGGCGGCGATCGCGCTCAAGCTCGCGCTCGAGCGCCCCGACCGTGTCGACGCGCTCGTGCTGATCGGAGGCGAGGCCGACCTCACCAACCTGGCACCGCGCATGCTGGCCTCCGCCGAGCGGATCGAGAGCATGGGGCTCGAGACGTGGATCGAGGAGTTCTGGTCGAAGAACCCGCCGTTCGCGGAGCCGTCGCTCCAGCGGGACGGCGAGATCCTCGACGAGTACCGGAACCTCCTGCTGGAGAACGATCCGACCGACTACGTCCGCCAGTGCCGGGCGATCGCAGCGGCGGAGCGTCTGTCCGGGCGCCTCGGCGAGGTCGGTCACCCGGTGCTCGTCGTCGTCGGTGGCCTCGACGACCGCACCCTGCCCGAGCACGGCCGCGAGCTCGCCCGCGCGCTCTCCAACGGACGCCTCGTCGAGCTGCCGGAAGCCGGGCACTCGATCCCGCTCGAGGCGCCGGAGGCGACCGCCGAGGCGATCACCGACTTCCTCGCGGAGCTCGAAGCGCGCCGCTCCGACAGCGGCGCCTCGGTCCTGCGCGCGGATACCACGACACGCAACTCCAGAGAGGGCCCGTTCGGCCACCTCGACGTTCGCTGGGTCGTCGGCGCGCACACCGGTGCGTCGCTGATCGCCTTCGGCCAGTCCACGTACCCGTTCGGCGCGACGCACGAGAACCACCACCATCCGAATGCCGAGGAGGTGGTGATGGTCGTCCGCGGTCGCGGCACACAGGTCGTCGGCGACCGGAGCCTCGACCTCGGGCCCGGCGACATCTGCTTCATCCCGCGGAGCACCCCGCATCGGATCACGGGCACCTCGAAAGACGAGGACTGCGTGATCCTCTGGGCCTTCGGCGGCGCAGCAACCATCGAACAGGCGGGCTACGTCCCGCTCCCCGACGACGAGGAGAAGGTGCAGTGAGCGACGTCCGGACCGACCCGCTGACCGCGGAGGAGATCGCGACGTACCACGAGCAAGGGTTCCTGTTCCCGATCCGCGTGCTCACCGACGAGCAGGTCGAGGAGCTCCGTGAGGCCCTCGACGACCATCTCGAAGGGCGCCGCCAGTCGGAGCAGTACGAGCTGACCGACCCGATCGTCGACTCGAGCCACGGCGAGACGAAGGCGACCGTCGGCTCCGGGACGGCGGCGGCGGTCGCCGAGGAGCGAAAGAAGGAGCCGCACTCGGTGCCGTTCCTGTTCAACCTCTGGGAGCGCGACGAGCGGTTCTGGAAGATCGACGCGAACCCGGTCATCGCGGGCATGGCACGGCAGCTGCTGGGCTCGGAGGGGGTCGTCCTGATGGAGGACGGCGCCGTGATCAAGAAGCCCGTCGTCGGCGGCAAGCTCGCCTGGCACCAGGACTACGCGTACTGGCCGCTCGCGACGCCCGCCGCGGTCACCTGCTGGATCGCGCTCGACGATGTCGGCGGCGAGAACGGTGGGATGATGGTGGCGAGGGGCTCGCACAAGCTCGGCGAGAAGCTTCCGGTCGAGTTCGGCGACGGCAGCTCCTTCATGCACGACGACCGACCGGGCATCGGTGAGGTGCGCGAGCCCGAGGACGAGGGGCTCGAAGTCGTCGGGTACCAGCTCAAGGCCGGTGAGTGCGGCTTCCACGACGCTCTGATCTGGCACGCGTCGGGCCCGAACACGAGCCAGAACGCGCGCCGCGGCTTCATCCCGCGCTACGTCGCCACGGGCACGATCTGGCTCGGTCTGCAGCGCTTCCCCTACAACTACACCGACGACGAGCTCGAGTGCATGCCGGGAGAGCCGATCCACGGCCCGCACTTCCCGCAGATCGAGACGGCGTTCTGAGGTTCGTTCGACGCGGCGCGCCCCGAGCTTCGGGCGCGCCGGGTCACCCGCCCGTGACGCGCCGCCAGTAGTCGGTGTAGGTCGTAACCTCGACGCCCCGCTCCTGGGCGTAGCGGAGGAAGCCGCGGAGCCAGCCGACGCGCCGCTCGTCCGAGGCGATCGCGACCCAGTCGTGGAAGCACGCGCCGTAGACGAGGTCGCGCTCCGCCACCTCGTCGACCGCGCCCTTCAGCGCCTCGAGATAGGCGGGCCCGGTGTCGTACCCGTGCTGGTCGAACCAGACGACGTCGAGCCAGAACTGGAACGGCAGCTCGAGGATGTCGGGGTAGCCCTCCTCGGCGTAGGTGAACGGCTGGACCCAGGGCGTCGGGTTGCCGTTGTCCTCGTTGCGACCCCACGACGTGATGTAGCGAAGGCCGGCGGCGCGCACGATCTCCAGCAGGTCCGGCCTGTCGCGCAGGCCGCGGTAGTAGCCGAACGGCGTCCGCAGGCCGACGGTCTCGCCGCCGAGGTGGTCGCGGATCAGCCGGGACGTGACCGTCAGCTCCTCGAGCAGCGCTTCGGGCGGCGAGGCGGCAATCGTGCCGACGAGACCGGGGCCGGGCGAGTAGACGATGTCCTTGAACGGCACGTGGCTGAACGTGTGCTGCTGCACGTCGAAGAGGCCCGAGGCCTTCGCCGCGCGCACCGGCTCGAGCGCGTGGAGCAGCGTCCTGCCGCAGACGAAGAGCGTCGCGGGGACGCCGACGTCGGCGTGAACCTCGGTCAGCAGCTCGAGCGCGTCACGGCAGGTCCCGGGGTCGAGCGCCAGCTCGTAGAGCGGGAAGTTCGGGCTCTCGGTGAAGAGCGACAGCGCCTCGCCGACCGCCGCCGTCTCGGTGTCGTACCCGACGAGGATCGTCGCCATGACCTCAGCTCCTGCCCGGCTACCAGGCGAGCAGGCCGCCGTCGACGGTGTACGAGGAACCGGTCACGAACGAGGCGTCGTCCGAGGCGAGGAAGGCGACGACCGCAGCGACCTCCTCCGGTCGGCCCATGCGGCCCATCGGGTGCAGGGCGACCGTCTCCCGTTCGGCCGCGGCGGGGTCGTCGTGGCTGTCGAGGTAGACCCGCACCTGCTCCGTCTCGATGAAGCCGGGCGCGACGCAGTTGACGCGGATCCCGTGCTGGGCGTAGTCGAGCGCCATCTGGCGGGTCAGCGCGTGCACGGCTCCCTTCGATGCGCAGTAGGCCGCGTCCGTCGCGAACCCGACCGAGGCGGCGACCGAGCCGATGTTCACCACCGAGCGCCGCCGCCGCCCGCGACCATGTGCGGGATCGCGTAGCGCGAGCAGGTGAAGAGGCCCCAGAGGTTCGTGTCGAGCACGCGGTCGTACTCCTCCCGCTCGGTCTCGGCGACCGACTTCAGCAGGCCGACGCCGGCGTTGTTGCAGAGGACGTCGACACGGCCGTAGCGCTCGACCGTCTCGGTGACCAGCCGCTCGCCATCGCGCTCGTCGCGCACGTCGCCGGCGACGAACGCGAGCTCGAGCCCTTCGGCGGCGAGCGACCGCGCGAGCGCCTCGCCCTCGTCGGCGTTCCGCTGCGACCCGACGACCGCGGCTCCCTCCGACGCCAGCCGCACGGCGATCGCGCGGCCGATGCCGCGACCGCGCCCGTGACGATCGCGACCTTCCCTCGGAAGCGCTCAGTGTCCACTTGTAATCTCGGATGATATGAAGGCGAGCGTCTGACTCACAACTATGCACGTGCCTCCCAGTCCAGCCCGCAGTTGGCGCGGGGTCTATCCCGCGATCTGCACGCCGTTCACCGCGGACGACGCGGTCGACCTCGACGCGCAGCGGCGCGTCGTCCGCTTCGCGCTCGAGTGCGGCTCGCACGGGATCGTCGCGTTCGGGCTCGCAGGGGAGGTGCTCAAGCTTTCGGCCGACGAGCGCCGGCGGCTGACGGACGTGATCGTCGACGAGGTCGGCGGCGCGGTGCCCGGTGTTCGTCGGTGTCGGCGCGCCGAGCGTCCGCGCGTCGATCGAGCTCGCCCGCCATGCCGAGCGGCCGGGGCGAGCTGCATCGTCGTGCCCGCGCCGACGGGTGGGGCGGTCGACGGCCGCGCTCGTCGACTACTTCGTCCGCATCGCGGCGGCCGTCTCGGTGCCGGTGATGATCCAGGATGCGCCCGCCTACCTCGGCGTCCGGCTCGGGCCGGCAGTCGTGCAGCGGATCGGCGACGCGGCGGAGAACGTCCGGCTGGTGAAGCTCGAGGCCGGGCCGGCCGAGATGAGCGGCTGGCTCGACGCGCTCGGCGACGAGTTCGCGATCTGGGGCGGCGACGGCGGCATCTACCTGCTCGACTGCGTGCGCAGCGGGGCCGCCGGGATCATCCCGGGCGTCGACCTCGTCGACGTCCTCGTGGGCGTCTACGAGGCGGAGGCCGCGGCGAGCACGCGCTCGCGGACGACGGTTCGCGCGAGTCCTGCCGATGCTCGTCTTCGAGATGCAGCACTCGATCGACCACTACAACGCTTGCGCCAAGCACGTCCTCATGGAGCGCGGAGTGCTGAAACGCACCGCCTGCGCCCGCCCGCCGCCTCGCTCGGCCGTACCTCGCAGGAGCTGCTCAAGCGGCACTCTCGGCCTTCACTGACGCCCGCGGCGGTCGGTGTCCCCTGACCGGCCGCGCGAGGGCTCAGGGAGCCCCGGCGGCTAGCGAGCAGCTCTCCACTCTGCTCGCCGCCGAGATCGTGTCGGGCCGGATCGGGGTCGGCGAGGCGTTCCCGTCCTCCGAGGAGATCGTGAACTACGGCGTCAGCCGCACCGTCGCGCGCGAGACGGTGCAGGCGCTCGCGATGCTCGGGATGGTGAACATCCAGCACGGCAAGCGCACCGAGGTCTGCCCGAGGAGGACTGGGACATCCTGAGCGCGACGTCCAGGAGGCGCTGCGTCGCGAGGGCAAGGCCGAGCCGTTGCTGCACGACCTCTACGAGTTCCGTCTCCTGATCGAGCCGCAGGCGGCCGCCTGATGGCCGAGCACGGAGCGACGACGACCTCGGACGGCTGAGTGAGTCGACAGGGATGGAGAGCCTCGTCGAGGAGGACGCCTCGGTCGCCGCGGTGATGGAGGCGGACCGGAGCTTCCACGACCTGGTCGCCCGGGCGAGCGAGAACCGCGTCCTCGCCGCGGTCAGCCGCGACATCCGCGAGGTGATCGGCACGCTCTGGGGCTTTTCCACCTCGGACGCGGACGCCCGCACGTCGCCGAGCAGCACCGGCGCATCGCGGACGCATGTCCGCGCGACGGGAGGCCAGGCCGCGGCCGAGCGATGCGCGAGCACCTGCTCTGGGCCGCGCGCGCCGATCTGGACGGCGCGGCGAGCCGGCGGAGCTCCAGTCTCGACCGCGCGGTGGCGGAGTAGTCATGGGCCTCGTCGTCGGCATCGACACGGGCGGGACGTTCACCGACATGGTCGTCTTCGACCCGGCGACCGGCGAGGTCGACTCGCTGAAGACGTCCTCGACTCCGGCCACGCCTGGGCAGGCGATCGTCAACGCCCTCGACGAGGGCGGCGTCGCCGCGGCCGAGCTCGACACGTTCACCCACGGGACGACCGTGGGCACGAACGCGCTGATCGAGCGGACGGGGTGCAAGGTCGCGTTCGTGACCACGAAGGGGTTCGAGGACACGCCCTTCATCCAGCGGATCAACCGCAAGGTGCTCTACGACCTCCGCTGGACCAAGCCGAAGCCGCTCGTCGCGAGCCGCCGCCTCTGCCTCGGGCTCGAAGAGCGGCTCGACTCCGAGGGCGCCGAGGTGAGGCCGGTCGACGAGGCCGAGGTGCGGGAGCTCGCGCGCAGGATCCGCGACGCCGGCGCCGAGGCCGTCGCGCTGAGCCTGCTCTTCTCCTACGTCAGCACCGAGCACGAGGAGCGGGTGAAGGCGATCCTCGCGGAGGAGCTGCCGGGCGTGCCCGTCTCGGTCTCGTCCGAGGTGGCGCCGATCTGGCGCGAGTACGAGCGGTCGTCGACGACGATCGCGGACGCC
>CAWCRC010000023.1:0-28428 GCA_963797805.1 uncultured Actinomycetes bacterium
GGTCGAGCATGGATTGCGGATCATGGACGGCCGACGAGGAAGGAGATGTCCGTGAAGCGGTTCTGGTTGGTTGCGGCTGTCGGTGCCCTGGCGGCGCTCACGGCTGCTCTGGGCGGTCGACCGCCTACGGCGGGTCGAGCTCGGCGAACGCCGCCGCCCCGATCAAGATCGGCGCGCTCACGCCGCTGACGGCGTCCTTCGCGCCGTGGGGCATCCAGGCGCGCGCCGGGATGGCACTCGCGGTGAACGAGATCAACAGGGCGGGCGGCGTCAAAGGACGGGGCGGGGCGGATGCTCAGCCTCGCCGTCGCGGACGACCAGTCCACGAACACGCGCGGCGATCGACGGCTTCAGGCGGCTCACCCAGCAGGAAGGCGTCGTCTCGATCGGAGGCATCATCGGCAGCCCCATCGCGCTTGCGACCACGGCTCGCCGAGGAGCGAAGGTGCCGCTGTTCCTCGTGAAGTCGGGGGACAACGAGATCCTGACCCGTCGAGCCGCTACACGTTCCGCACCTGCCTGCCCGCCGCTGCCATGGTCGCTCAGTCGGTCGTGCAGCTCGCGCAACGGCGGAAGCTGACGAGCGTGGGCGTGATCATCGCCGACTACGCATGGGGCCAGTCGTTCAAGTCGTCGCTCGAGGAGCGGCCAAGTCGGCGTCGGGCATCAAGTTCAACATCCAGGTCGCCCCGGTGCCGACGACCAACTTCACGCCGTATCTGGTGCGTTGGGCGACGTGTCGCTGATCGTGGCGACGGGACATCCACCGGGTGCGCGGCGATACTCGCGCAGTCGGCAGCTCGGGATGAAGGCGCCGGTGGTGGGCGCGGATAGGCCGTAGTCGCTCACCGCGGAGAACGCAGCGGGACGGCGTTCGGCGGCTGGAGCGACTTCAAGTGCATGGCCACGGCGAGAGGCGGTACAAGACCCTCGCGAAGCGGACCTGCGGACGTTCCCGAAGAACGAGTTCTTCGAGGACGACGCACTCGCCGGTTACGCATACGTGAAGATCGTCGCGCAGGCGATCCAGAACGTCGGGACCAACCCGCAGGCGATCGCGACCTACGTCCACAGGACGACGTTCAACATCCCCGGGTACGCGTTCCCGCTCAGGTGGACAGCGTGGGGCGAGCTCGATCGGCCGACGGTCCAGTTCGCCGTCCTGACCAAGGGCGCGCCGCCCGAGAGCGGGCTGAACACCGCCGCGAGCAACTGGTGGCCGAGAGTGCTGTTCAAGTCGCAGCCGTTGACCACCCTATCGTCCCCGTCGTAGCCCGGAGGCCGAATCTGCTTCGAGGTCGACGAGATCACGAAGCGCTTCGGCGGTCTCCCGGCCGTCGACGGCGTGACGTTCGGGATCGACGACGGCGACATCGTCGCCGTCGTCGGTCCGACGGGGCCGGCAAGAGCACCCTCCTGAAGGTCATCGTCGGGCTCGAGCGGCCGACCCGCGGCAGCGTCCTGCTCGGCGGCACGCGGATCGACGGTCTCGACCGCGCATCGGGTCCGGCGCAAGGGGATCGCGATGGCCATGCAGCGGCCGCTGCCGTTCGGCTCGATGACGGTCCTCGAGAACGTCGCCCTCGGCGCGATGTTCGGCGCCGGTCACGGCGTCGTCGGCGAGCGGGAGGCGCGGCGTCGGGCGGCCGACGCGTTGGCGTTCGTCGGCTGGAGGAGCGCGCCGCACCAGCCGGTCTCGAGCCTGAACCTCCATCAGCTGCGGTTCCTCGAGATGGCCAAGGCGCTCGCCGGGCAAGCCCAGGGTGCTGCTGCTCGACGAGGTGATGGCGGGCTCAACGAGTCGGAGCTCGCCGCCTCGGTCGAGATCGTCCGGAACATCCGCGACGAGCTCGGGACGGCGATCCTGTGGGTCGAGCACGTGATGAGCGCCGTCATCCAGCTCGCCGAGCGGGCGATCGTCCTCAACTTCGGCAAGCTCCTGGCCGAGGGCGTGCCCGAGGTCGTCATGCGGGACCCGCAGGTCGTCGACGCGTATCTCGGGCGGGCCCGCGTTGCTTGAGGTCGCGGGGCTGGCGGCCGGCTATCTCGGCGAGCGGGTCATCGACGGGATCGACGTCGAGGTTCGCACCGGCGAGGCGGTGGCGATCGTCGGCTCGAACGGCGCGGGCAAGACGACGCTGTTCCGGGCGATTGCCGGGCTGCTCCCGCCGATGGAGGGCCGGGTCGTCCTCGACGGGAAGGACCTGACCCGCCGTCCGGCCCACCGCATCTCGCGCGCCGGGATCGCCTACGTCCCGGCCGAGCGGCACCTGTTCCCGGCGATGACCCTGAAGAGCAATCTCGTTCTGGGCGCGTACCCGAGGCGGCCCGACCGCGAGACGCTCGAGCTCGTGTACGACCTCTTCCCGCGGCTGAAGGAGCGTCAGCGGCAGCAGGCGGGAACCCTGAGCGGCGGTGAGCAGCAGATGCTGGCCGTCGGGCGCGCGCTCATGGCGCGGCCGCGGCTCCTCATGCTCGACGAGCCGACGACGGGGCTCGCGCCGAAGATCGCGCAGATCGCGTTCGAGGCGCTCGAGGGGCTCAAGAAGGAGGGGATGACGCTTCTGATCGCGGAGCAGCAGGTGCCGCTCGCGCTCTCCGTCGCCGAGCGAGGCTACGTGCTCGAGAACGGTCGCATCCGGCTGAGCGGGACGTCGGCGGAGCTCGACCAGAACCCCGAGGTCCGACGCGCGTACCTGGGTGTCGCATGAGCGCCCTCCCGACCATCGCGCGATCCCCGTGAGAGCCGTCGTTCTCGACGGGATCGTGCTCGGGCTGGCGTTCGGCCTGCTCGGCGTCGGGATGACGCTGGTCTACGGCCTCGGCGGCGTCCTCAACCTCGCCTACGGCCAGATCGTCGTGCTCGCGCGCGATCGTCGTCATGCTCGTCATGGAGGACGGCGTCGCGACGTTCCTGGCGCCGTCCTGGGCGTGCTGGCGGCTGCCGGCGTCGCAGTCCTGCTCGATCTCACGTTGATGCGGCCGGTCTACCGCCAGCACGGGGAGGAGCGGACGCTCCTGGGGCTCCTGCTGACGCTGGGGGCGGCCTTCGTCATCGGGGGCCTGCTCACCTGGCGCTACCCGGCCGGCGCGCTGTACATCAACGTCAGCGGAGACCCGGTGTCGATCATCGGCGTGCCGATGGCCGTGGGGAGCATCTGGGCCTCCGTGATCGCGCTCGCGGTCGCGGCCGTGCTCCTGCTGTTCTTCGGCCTCACGACCTTCGGGCGCGGCGTCCGCTCGATCATCCAGGACGAGACCGGCGCGCGGCTGGTCGGGATCAACCCGTCGTTCGTCCGCACGGTCATCTTCGCGCTGAGCGGTGCGCTCGCCGGGATCGTCGCGATCACGCAGTCGATGAGCGGGCCGCTGACCGTCAACGCCGGATTCGAGCTCACCACCTTCGCGCTGATCGTCACCGTCGTGGGCGGGCTCGGCAGCGTCGCGGGAGCGTTCCTCGCAGGCGTGCTCCTCGGCGTCGTGAACTCGCTGAGCGCCCACTACATCGGGCAATACATCACGACGATCATCCTGCTGGGCGCCGCCGCACTGACGATCCTCATCAGGCCACGCGGGTTGCTCGGGCGCTAGGACGATGCGGACGACGAGGACCATCGGCCGGGCGCTTCTGCCGATCGCCGTCACGGCGGCGATCCTCGCGATCCTCCCGTCGATCTGGTTCGGCGACTCGCCGTACACGACGTCGCTGGCCGTCCAGGCGCTCGTGTTCGCCGCCTACGGCGTCGGCTTCAACCTGATCTTCGGGAGCACCAACCAGCTCTTCCTGTGCGTCGGCGCACTGGCCGGGGTCGGCGGGTACGGGGCCGTGATCCTCATCGACGAGACCTCGCTGCCCATGGCTGCGGGTGTGGTCGTCGGCACCGTCGCTGCGGCGCTCGTCGGCGGGCTCCTGAGCTGGATCGCGGTGCGGCGCTCGCTGGGGATCATCTTCACCGGCATCGTCACGCTGGTCTTCTCGCTCGCGTTCGCCAACCTCCTCCTCGGCCAACGCGAGCTCACGGGAGCCGAGACCGGTCTCGTCGTGACCGCCGCCGCGGACCGGCTGGGCGACGACGACGTCGGCGGCTATTACCTCTTCGCGGGCTTGCTCGTCGCCTTCCTGATCGTCTTTCGGGCACTCCAGCTCTCGCACGTCGGGTGGGCGTTTCGCGCCCTCCGCGACGACGAGGTCGCGGCCGAGCTCGCCGGCGTCGACGTCGCGCGTTACCGCATCTACGCGGCGACGATCGGCTCCGCGATGATCGGCCTGACCGGCGCGCTCCTCGCCTACAGCGCGGGCTTCATCAGCCCCACGACGTACAGCTTCGATCGCGTCGACGTGCGCGTCCTCGTGCTCGTGGCGTTCGGCGGGCTCGGCACGCTGCTCGGCCCGGTGATCGGCGCGGGCGTCTTCGCGATCCTGGACGAGCAGCTGTCGACGAGCCTCGAGCTGCGGGAGGTCCTCTACGGCGTCTTCGTGATCGCGATCTTCCTCTTCTTCCGGCACGGAGTGGTCAGAGCGGTCGTCTCCCTCTACGACCGGCTGTTCCGCCGCCGCGTCGAGAAGCCGGCGTTGCAGCCGTCCGGCGACTGACGCCGACGGTCGCGCCGCTCAGGCAGCCGTGGAGCGGTAGCCGAGCTGTGCCGAGATCGCCGCCGCGGTGCGCTGCATGATCGGCCCGATCCGTGCGACGAGGTCGTCGAGCGAGGCCATCGTCCGGTGCGCAGCGAGGTTCACGGCGGCGACGGCCTCGCCGCTTGCGGCGAGCACGGGCACGGCGACGGAGCGGAGCCCGTACGCGAGCTCCTCGTTGTTCACCGCGATGCCCGTGTCGCGGACGCGGTGGAGCTCGGCGACCAACGCACCCTTCGACGTGAGCGTGTTCGGGCCGCGGCGCGCGAACGTGATGCGGCTCAGGAGCTCGTCGCGCTCGGCGTCGGGGAGGAACGCGAGGAGCACCTTCCCCATCGACGTGCAGTACGCGGGCAGCCGCGAGCCGACGTGGAGGTCGAGGTCGATCTCGTTCTGGAGGCGGCGGGACGCACGCAACCGCTCGACGTACACGATGTCCACGTCGTCGAGGATCGCCATGTTCACGGTGTGCCCCGTCTCGTCGCACAGCCGTCGAAGGTGGGGCGCGGCGACGTCCCGGAGCTCCATCGAGTTGATCGCCGTGAAGCCGAGGTCGAGGACACGCGGTCCGAGGATGTACTTCCGCGACACCGGGTCCCGATGGAGGTAACCGAGCCGGGCGAGCGTGGCGATGTACCGGTGCGCGGTGCTGCGCGTGAGGCCGAGCTCGTTCGCGACCTCGCTGACGCCGATCAATCGACGGTCGGTCGAGAACTGCGACAGGATCGCGAGGCCGCGCTCGAGCGACTGCGAGGTCCCGGCGCGCTCCTGGTCGCTGCGGGGCATCAAGTTGTTTTACATAGTCGAACGGCGTATTGACAAGTCGACATTCACGGACGGTTGTCGTCCGTCGCCTGGTCCGTACGCCGGAGCGCTTCCGCTTCGACTCGATGGCGCTGCGCCCTCGCCTGAGCGCCGATCGCCTCGGCGTCGAAGCTACGAGGTCATCCCGGTCGTCTGTCCACCGCTCGCCGTGATCACCTGGCCATGGACGAAGTTCGACCAGGGCGAGCAGAGGAAGAAGATCGGGCCCGCCGCGTCCTCCGGCGTCGCCGGGCGCCCGAGCGGGATGATCGCCGGCGCCAGCTGCCGCATCCGCTCCGGGATCCCCAGGGGTATCTCGATCCCGTCGTCCCGGACGAAGCTCTCGCCGCCGTCGTCCGCCGCGGCTGTCAGGCGCGTCTCGACGAAGCCGAAGGCGACGGCGTTGACGTTCACCTTGAACGGGCCCCACTCGCGCGCGAGCGTCTTCGTGAGGCCGACCAGCCCCGCCTTGGCCGCCGAGTAGTTCGCCTGGCCGAGGTTCCCCTGCGTGCCCGAGATCGAGGTCACGTTGACCACCTTGCGGAAGACCTCGAGCCCTGCCTCCTTGTCGGCCTTCCCGGCGTCGCGCAGGTACGGCGCGGCGGCGCGGAGGAGCCTGAACGGGGCGACCGTGTGGATCTCGAGCATCGCGCGGAACTGCTCGTCGTTCATCTTGTGGGCCATGCCGTCCCACGTGTAGCCGGCGTTGTTGACGACGATGTCGAGTTGCCCGAACTCGCTCGATCGCCTCTGCACGATCGCCTCGGGAACGCCGTCCTTCGTCAGGTCGCCCCCGAAGACGGCCGTCTCGCCCGGGATCGCTGCCGCCGCCTCCTCTGCCTCGTCCCGGTCGAGGTCCGTCACGAGCACGCGCGCGCCGTGCTCCGCCAGCAGACACGGCCGCCGCGCGGCCGATGCCGCGCGCCGAGCCGGTGACGATGGCGGATCTCCCCTCGAGCACTCCCATGGATCCCTCCTCGTCGGAGAATCAGGCTACCTTACATTCAGCGCGACGGGAGGCCGGCGTGGAGCGCCCGCACGGCGCTCACCAGGCCCTTGCGGAGACTTCTCACCTGATGCGGCGTCATGCCCGCGAGCATCTCCCGCTCGAGCTCGTCGACGGCCTTGTTGCAGGCCGCGAGAACCGTCCGTCCCTTCGCCGTCAGGGCGGCGGGGAAGACGCGACGGTGGGTCGGATGCGGCGTCCGCTCGACGAGATGCTTCCGCTCGAGCGCCTCGAGGACCTCGCTCATCGACTGGGGGGTCATGTAGGCGCGGCGCGCGAGCTGCGCGTTCGACAGCTGCTCGCCGTGCTCGAGGATGCTCAGCGTCGTGTACTGGAGCGTCGTCAGCCCCCACGGCTTGACCCGCTCGTTGATCTCCCCGCGAAGCGCGCGCTCGAGCCGGGCGACGACGTAGCTGACGCGTGGCTCAGGCTGCGTGGCGGAGACGTCATCGTTCGATGCCTCTGGGTGCGCCGTCGTCGTAGGCCTCGAGGAACCGCCGCAGGTGCTCCACGTAGGCCGCGCGGTGCGCGTCGCGACTGGTGGATCCGGTGACCGCTCCCGACGATCCGGACCACCTGTGCAGGCTGTCCTGCCGACGCGAGGCGCACGGCGTCGTCGGACGAGAAGGCCGCGCCGAGCGCATCGTCGGCAGCGACGATCGATGAGCGGCGGGGTGACGAAGGCGCCGTGTGTCCGTCGAGGCCAGCGTCGAGCCGTCGATCGCTCCGTCGATGACGCCGATCTCGAGCCGGTGATACCCGAAGGCGAGCGCCGCGATCGCGTCGTCCGTCAGCACGTCGCGAAGCGGCGGCGTCCCGGGTGCCCAGCGGATCGTGGCGATGCGCTCCTCGAGCTCCTCCTCCGAGAGCCCGCGCGTCCCGATGGTCGAGGATCGTCGCCCTCACCGTGTGGAAGACGTCGCGGAACCGCCCCGCATCGCCCTCCGGGGTCTCGGCGGCGAGCAGCGGAGGGTCCTCGAGCAACACCGCGGTGACGAGCTCGGGATGGTTCTGAGCGACCCACCACGCGACGACGCCCCCGAGCGAGTGCCCGACGATCAGCGCCGGGCCTGCGACGAGCTCGCGGAGGACCGCGACCGCGTCGGCACCGTAGCGAGCGAGGACGTACGTCCCGGTCGCGTGGTCGGAGCGGCCGTGGCCGCGCTGGTCGACCCGGACGATGCGGCGGCCCTGCGTGACCGCGGGCGGCAGCCAGTCCCAGGTTCGTGCGCTCGAGCCGACGCCGTGCAGGAACAGGACCGGCGTTCCGTCGTCGGGCCCGTCGACCTCGACGTACAGCCCGACGCCGTCGACCTCGATGCGTCCTACCGCCACGCTCGCTCGGCCAGGAGCTGCATCCCTGCCTCCTCGTCGCCTACCCTGTCGACCTCGGCATTCTCGACGATCGGAAAGGGGAGCGATGACCGTTGCCGTCACCGGCGCCTCCGGCCAGCTCGGCCAGAGGGTGGCCGACCTCCTCCTTGCACGCCTCGATCCCGGAGACGTCGTGCTGCTGACGCGGTCAGCGGAGACGCTCGCCGCGCACGCCGAGCGCGGCGCCGCGGTGCGTCGCGCGGACTTCGACGAGCCGTCCTCGCTCGTCGACGCCCTTGCGGGGGTCGACCGCATGCTGCTGATCAGCGCCGTCGACCTCGGCCGGCGAGCCGCGCAGCATCGTGCCGCGATCGAGGCCGCCGAGGCGGCGGGCGTGCGGCACGTGCTCTACACGTCGATCCCGAACCCCGAGTCCGGCACCGCGGCGGCGGCCCCGTCGCACCTGGCGACCGAGCAAGCGCTCCGCGACAGCGGGCTCGCGTGGACGTTCCTCCGCAACAACCTGTACGCGGAGTTCCAGGTTCCCGTCGTGGCACAGGCGATCGAGAGCGGGCGACTCGTCACGAGCGCCGGGGACGGGCGGACGGCGTATGTCTCCCGCGACGACTGCGCTGCGGCGGCCGCCGCCGTGCTCGTCCAGGACGGTCACGAGGGCCGGGCGTACGACATCACGGGTCCCGACGCCATCGGCCCGCAGGAGCTCGCCGCGCTCGCGACCGAGCTGGGCGGGCGCCCCGTCGAGGTCGTGCAGGTCGACGACGATGCGCTGATCGCCGGGATGGTCGAGGGCGGGACGCCCGAGTTCGTCGCCCGGATCGTCGCCAGCTTCCCGGCCGCGGCACGCGAAGGCCTGCTCGGCTCCGTCTCGAGTGCCGTGGAGGACCTCACGGGCACGCCCGCCAGGTCGCTGCGCGACATCGTCGCGGCCCACCTCGCGGACACGGTGCACCCCTAGCCGGGCCTCGCCCGGTCGAGGGCGACCCGAGAAGGCCCATCCACCAGTGACCAGAATTGTTGACAATCTTCGAAACGTTCCGGCAGGATGGTGACCACGATGTCGGCGGCCACGAACTACGACAAGCTCCGTGCCGCCATCGTGAGGGGCGACATCGCTCCCGACGCGCGTCTCGTCGAGGCCGACGTCAGCGCCACGTTCGGCATGTCGCGCGGTGCCGTCCGGACGGCGTTGATCCGGCTCGAGCAGGACGGGCTCGTGGTCCGCGAGCCGCATCGCGGCGCACGCGTGCGGAAGGTGTCGGACGAGGAAGCAGTCGAGATCCTGCAGGCGCGTGCCGTGCTCGAGGGGCTCGCGGTTCGCCAGACCGCAGAGCGCATCGACGACCGCGGGGCGGCCCGCGTGCAGGCTTGCCTCGAGCGGCACAGCGGGCTGCTGGCGGCCGGGGACCTCCTGGGCGCGTCCGATGCGAATGCCGAGCTCCACGCGACACTGCTCGAGATCTCGCGGCACGGAACGGCGCGCCGGCTGATCCGGGCTCTGAGCTCCCAGACCGTGCGCTACCAGTACCGCACCATCCTGATCCCGGGCCGATCTGCGGCGTCGCTGGAGGAGCACAAGGCGATCGTCGATGCCGTCCTCGCGGGTCGCCCCGACGAGGCCGAGGCGGCGATGCGCAACCATCTGTTCAACGTCGCCGAGGCCGTGCAGCGCGGCCTGCTCCCGGGCGGCGTCGACAGTGCGAGCCGCGGTGTGCTCTGACAATATTGTTGACAACATTGGTGCTGATCTGGTTGATTCGAACATACGCGAACCTGGGTGGCCATCCGAATCCCGATCCCGGTCGCGCCGACCGTGTCATTGACGACGAAGTCACGTGTCACGTGGAAGGAGAGTCATGAATCGCTTTGCCCGTAGTGGCGCGCTCGCCGGTGCGGCGCTGGTCGCACTGGTGCTCGCGATCGCCGCCTCCGCGACGACGGCGAAGTCCGATCGCGCAGACGGCGCCGACCGCCGGCGCGGCGGTGACGAACTACCTCACGTACGTGAAGGGGACGCGCGGGAAAGCCGACCCGAAGAAGTCGAAGATCTACATCGGCTGGGTGAACCAGCAGGGTGGTCAGGTCGTGATCGGTGGGCTCGCGACAGCGGGTGCGCAGCTCGCCGTGAGGTACGTGAACGACCAGCTCGGCGGTGTCGGCGGCCATCCGGTCGTGCTCGTCCAGTGCTTCATCAAGTCGGACGAGGAGGAAGGCACGACCTGCGGCCAGAAGCTCGTCAACAACAAGCGGATCTCCGTCATCGCGACGGGCGCCGTCGCCACGGGAGCGCAGTCGCTCCATGCGACGATCCGCGGGCGCAAGCCGGTCGTCACGGGCGTCGCCATCACCCCGGTCGACGGAGCGTCGAAGACCGCCGTCGTCCTCTTCGGCGACGGTCCGCACATCCTCCTGCCGTTCGGCAACTACGCGAAGACCGTCCTCAAGGCGAAGACCGCTGCGGTCATCTACCCGAACGCGCCGGGCATCGCCGAGTCGGGACAGGTGATCGCGGCCGGCCTGAAGGCGGCCGGCATCGACACGAAGCAGGTCGGCTACACGCAGGGCCAGTCCGACCTGACCGCGCCGTTGACGGCGGTCGGAGCGGCGACTGCGGACTTCATCGCCCCCTACGGCTCGGCGGCCGACTGCGCGAACCAGGCGAAGTCGCTCGCGCAGCTCGGCATCACCAACTCGCGCAAGATCATGACGGCGCCTCTCTGCCTCAACTCGACCGTGATCGACGCCCTCGGCGACTGGTCGAAGTGGACGTACGCGATCGCCTCGTCGCTCTACGGCGACACGACCGACAAGGGCATGCCGGCCTACGAAGCGGTGATCAAGCGGTACAAGGCGCAGAAGAACGCGCCGGATCCGTGGCACATCGTCGCGTTCTCCGAGCTCCTGACGACCGTCCGGTTCCTCAACGAGGTCGGTTCGAAGAACGTGAACAGCATCACCCCGGCGCGGGTCCTGGCGCGTGCGAAGGCGTTCAAGGGGCCGCTCGCGCTCGGAGCGCCGAAGCTCCAGTGCGGCAAGTACAAGGACGCGCCTGCGATCTGCAACGACATGTTCCAGGCGTTCACGTACGAGGGCAAGTTCGTGTTCAAGCGGGCGTCCGGCTGGATCGGGCCACTGGCCGGCTAACCGGACCGGGATGAACCCGGCGGGGCCGGTCGACTGGACCGGCCCCGCCGCGTGATACTCGGGGGGCGACGTGAACGAGATACTCCTCTTCCTCCTGCTCGGCCTGGGGACCGGGGCGACGATCGCCGCCATCGCCGTCGGAATCGTCGTCACGTACCGGGGCTCCGGGTTCATCAACCTGGCCGCGGGCGCGATCGCGATGCTCGCGGGCTTCTCGTTCTGGGCGCTCCGGACCGGTGAGCTCGGCTTCACGGTAGGCACGCCGCTCGCGGTCGCGCTGTCCTACCTGTTCGTCGTGCTCGTCACCGTGGTCATCGAGCTCGCGGTCTACCGGCCGCTCCGCACCGCCGCTCCGCTCGCGAAGCTCGTCGCGTCGCTCGGCGTCCTCCTCACGGCGCAGGCGGCGATGCTCCTCGCGTTCGGCACCTCGCAGCATCCCCAGCCGACGATCATCCCGATCCGGATCATCCGCATGCTCGATGCGGCCGTGCCGCTGTCCGCCTTCGTCCTCAGCGGCATGGTGGTGGCGATGACGCTCGTGCTCTGGGCGCTCTACCGCTGGACGCGCTTCGGGCTCGCGACGCGGGCGGCGTCGGAGAACGACGTCGCGGCCCGCCTCGCGGGTCTGTCGCCGAACGAGCTGTCGCTCACGAACTCGATCCTCGCCAGCCTCGTGCTCGGCACCCTCGGGATCTTCGCCGGCTCGGTGGCGGCGCTCGACACGACGCACGTTGCCGTTCCTCGTCGTGCCCGCTCTCGCCGCCGCGCTCTTCGCCCGGCTCACCTCGCTCACGATCGCGTGCGCCTGCGGTCTCGCGATCGGGATGGCCGAGTCGCTGATCGAGTACGCGTCGACGAAGACGTGGTTCCCGACCAGCGCGGGCGTGGCCTGGCCCGGCGTCAAGGAGCTGCTCGTCTTCGCGCTCATCGTGGCGGCGATGTTCCTGCGCGGCGCAGTCGCTGCCGACGCGCGGCGAGCTCGTCGAGCAGCGCCTTCCCGACGTGCCCCGGCCCGAGCACGCGTACGCGCTCGCGATCCCGTCGACGATCCTGTGCGCGATCGCGCTCGTCGTGCTGCCGTTCGACTTCCGCCAGGCGCTGACGAACTCGCTGATCGGCATCGTGATGGCCCTCTCGCTGGTGGTCATCACCGGCTTCGTCGGGCAGATCTCGGTCGTCCAGCTCGCGCTCGCCGGCGTCGCGGGCTTCACCGTGTCGCACCTGGCGGTCGATGCCGGGATCGGCTTCCCGCTGGCGCCGCTCGCGGGCGTCGCCGCCGCGGTGCTGCTCGGCCTCGTGACCGCGGTGTCGGCGCTGCGCGTGCGCGGCGTGGCCCTCGCGGTGGTGACGATCGCCGCCGCGGTGGCCGTCTTCAACTTCGGCTTCGTGAACCCCACCTGGGGCGGAGGGGCGACGGGCTCGCCGGTGCCGGATCCGAAGCTCTTCGGCATCAACCTCGGGCCGACGGCCTCGTTCCGCGGCCTCGACGGGAACCTGCCGAGCCCCGTGTTCGGCTGGGTCGCGCTTGCCGCCGCCGTCCTGCTCTCGCTCCTCGTCATCTCCGTGCGCCGTGGCATCCTGGGCCAGCGCATGCTGGCGGTCCGGTCCAACGAGCGCGCCGCGGCCGGGGCGGCGATCGACGTCCGCAACGTCAAGCTGATCGCGTTCGGCATCAGCGCGCTCATCGCGGGCGTGGCGGGCACCCTGTACGCGTACAACTTCGGCTCGGTGAGCGCCGACCGCTTCAGCGTCCCGCTCGCGCTCAGCCTGATCGCGTTCGCCTACGCCGGCGGCATCACGCTGGTCTCGGGTGCCGTCTTCGCCGGGCTCATCGCCAGCGCAGGGGATCATGCCGTACGCCCTCGACAAGTGGTTCGGCCTCTCCGGGAACTGGTTCCTGCTCTTCGGCGGCCTCGTCCTCATCTTCACGCTGATCCAGAATCCCGAGGGCGTGGCCGGCTCCTTCTACCGAACGGCGCAGGCGCGAGCGAAGCGAAAGGCCGAGCTCGCGGCGTCGGCATCTGCCGAGACCGCGTGACGACGGTCCTCGCCACGACCGGCCTCTCGGTGCATTTCGGCGGCGTGCGCGCCGTCGACGAGGTGGACGTCGTCGTCGAGGAGGGCCAGCTGGTCGGGCTGATCGGACCGAACGGCGCGGGCAAGACGACGTTCGTCGACGCGATCACGGGCTTCGTGCGCTACACGGGCCGCGCCGAGCTCGACGGGCGCGATCTCGCGGGGATGCCGCCGCACGTACGCGCCCGCCGCGGCCTCGCCCGCACGTGGCAGAGCACCGAGCTGTTCGACGATCTCACGGTGCGCGAGAACCTCATGGTCGCGGCCGAGCGCCCCTCGCTGCTGGCGCTCGCGGGCGAGCTCGTCGGACGTCCCGCGGGCGACGACGCGGCGAGCGGCAAGGCGCTCGAGCTGCTCGAGCTCGGCTCGCTCGCCGACGCGATGCCGAGCGAGCTGACGCAGGGACAGCGGAAGCTCGTCGGCGTGGCCCGCGCGATCGCCATGCAGCCGCGCCTCCTGTGTCTCGACGAGCCTGCGGCCGGCCTCGACACCCACGAGAGCGGGGAGCTCGGCCGGCAGCTGCGCCAGATCGCGGATGCGGGCACCGCGACGCTCCTGATCGACCACGACATGGGACTGGTGCTGACGATCTGCGATCGCATCGTCGTGCTGGAGTTCGGGAAGGTGATCGCGGCCGGCTCACCGGACGAGGTCCGCCGCGACCCGCTCGTCGTCAAGGCGTACCTCGGTGGCGCTGCCGCCGAGCCGGGTGCCGCGATCGAGGAGCGCGACGCGGGGGAGGTGTCGGCGTGAGCGGCGTAGGCTTGACGGAGCCGCCGGGAGCGGAGGTGCCGGCTCTGCCGGCGCCGGAGCGGGTATGAGCGTTCCCGTGCTCGAGCTCGAGGGGCTGACAGCCGGGTACGACAGCGCTGCCGTGATCCGCGGCCTCGACCTCGAGGTCGCCCCGGGCGAGATCGTCGCGTTGCTCGGCGCCAACGGGGCGGGGAAGACGACCACGCTGCGCGCGGTCTCGGGCCTCGTACATCCGCTGGAGGGGGTGGTCCGCTTCGGCGGAACCGACCTGCGCAAGGTGTCGGCGAGTGGTCGCGCGCGGCTCGGCATCGCCCACGTGCCGGAGTCGCGCGGCCTCTTCTTCGGGCTCACCGTGGCGGAGCACCTACGGCTCGGTTACCGCGGCGAGCGCCTCGACGCCGCGGTTGCGTATCGGTACTTCCCGGCACTCGAGCCGCTCCGCGACCGTCGCTGCGGGCTGCTGTCCGGCGGCGAGCAGCAGATGCTCGCGGTGGGGCGGGCGCTCGCCCGCCATCCCAAGCTCCTTCTCCTCGACGAGCTGAGCCTCGGCCTCGCGCCGGTGATCGTCGAGAGCCTGCTTCCCGTCGTCCGCGCGTACGCGGAGGAGAGCGGCTGCGGCGTCGTGCTCGTCGAGCAGCACATCGAGCTCGCGTTGACGATTGCCGATCGCGGCTACGTGCTCTCACACGGGGAGATGGTGCTCCACGGCGCCGCGGAGGAGCTCCGCACCAACCACGACCTGCTCATCTCGAGCTACTTCGGAGAGCACACCAAGCTCTTTGCGGAAATCGTCCCGGCGCGTAGCGAGCCCGAGGGAGACGCCTCCTAGAGCTGCTCGAGCGCGCGCCGGACGTAGACCTGCGCGAGGTGCGCGCGATAGTCCCCGCTGCCGCTCACGTCGCTCGGCGGCTCGGCGCCCTCGCCGACGCGGGCGGACGCGTCACCCGGGCCGGCCCCGTTCGCCAGCGCCTCCTCGACGGCACGGGCACGGAGTGGCGTCGGGGCCATGCTCGCCAGCGCCACCTGGGTGGCACCGCCGACGACGGCCGCCGCGACGCCGACGGTCGCCCAGTCCTGCGCGCGGCGGGCGTGCTTGAGATACACACCACGCTCGACCTTCGGGACGCGGATCTCGGTGAGCACGTCCCGCGGTCCGAGCGCGGTCTCGAACGGGCCGCTGAAGAACGCCGACGCGGCGATCGTCCGCTCGCCGTCGGGGCCTCGCGCGACGATGTCGGCGTCGAGGGCGAGAAGGACGGTGGGGAGGTCCGAGGCGGGGTCGGCATGCGCGACCGACCCACCGATCGTGCCGCGGTGGCGCACCTGCGGGTCGCCGACCAGCGCGGCCGCGCGTGCGACGACAGCGCAGTCGCGCTCGAGGACGGGGTCGGAGGTGAGCTGCGCGTGTCGGGTCAGCGCGCCGATCGCGATCCGGTCGCCGTCGTCGCGCACGTAGCGCAGGTCGTCGAGCCGGCCGACGTCGACGAGCACGGAGGGCCGCGTGATGCGGAGCTTCAGCGCCGGGATCAGCGAATGGCCACCGGCGAGCAGCTTCGCGTCCTCGTCGCCGAGCAGCTCGATCGCCTCGTCGACGGACGCGGCCCGCCGGTACGCGAACGCCGCGGGGATCATGCGCCGGCCCTTGCGGCGGCCTCGACCGCGCGCACGATGTTGTGGTACCCCGTGCAGCGGCACAGGTTGCCCTCGAGCGCGTGCCTGATCTCCGACTCCGTCGGGCTCGGATTCTCCTTCAGGAGCGAGACGGTCGCCATCACGAAGCCGGGCGTGCAGTAGCCGCACTGGAGGCCGTGCTGCTCGTGGAACGCCTGTTGCACCGGGTGCAGCTCGCCGTCGGTCGCGAGGCCCTCGATCGTCGTCACCTCGGTGCCGTCCGCCTGCACGGCCAGCACCGTGCAGGACTTCACGGACTCGCCGTCGAGCAGGACCGTGCAGGCGCCGCACGACGAGGTGTCGCAGCCGACGTTCGTCCCTTTCAACCCGAGCTCGTCGCGCAGGAAGTACACGAGCAGCTGTCGCGGCTCGACGTCCGCCTCGCGCCGCTCGCCGTTGACCGTCAACGCGACGTTCGTCATGCGTTCGCCTCCCGGAGCGCCTTCCACACGTTCTCGCCGTTGCAGGGGAGGTCGACGTGCCGCACGCCGTGGGGCGCGAGCGCGTCGAGCACGGCGTTCAGCACGGCCTGCGTCGAGCCCACCGTGCCCGACTCCCCGATGCCCTTGACGCCGATCACGTTGTTGGGCGTCGGGGTCACCATCTCCACCCGCTCGTACGACGGGAGCTCCGCCGCCGACGGGAACCCGTACCCGACGAACGTGCCGGTGAGCGGGTAGCCGTCCTCGCCGTACACGACCTCTTCGTAGAGCGCCTGACCGACGCCGAAGGCGATGCCGCCGTGCACCTGCCCGTCCGCGACGAGCGGGTTGATGAGCGTCCCCGCGTCGTCGACGGCCACGTAGCGGGAGAGCTCGACCTTGCCGGTCTCGGTGTCGACCTCGACGACCGCGAGGTGACAGCCGAAGGGGAACGTCGGCGGCGCCTGGAACTCGTGCGCGATCCTCAGCTCTCCGAGCCGTCCGTCCGCAGACGCCTTCGACGCCAGCTCGGCCCACGAGAGACTCGGCTCCGGCACGTCGGCGACATGGAAGGTGCCGGTTCCGAGGTCGAGCACGACGTCCGCGGCGCTCGCCTCGAGGTAGTCGGCCGGCGAGAGCGGTCGCCGCGCTCGACGACCGCGTCGGCGGCCAGCCGCCCTGCGACGCCGCCGATCTGGGTCGACTTGGAGCCGAAGGTGCCGGTGCCCTTCGGCACGTCGTCCGTGTCACCTCGGTGGACGGTGACGCGCTCGACCGGGAGCCCGAGCCGCTCCGCCGCGATCATCGCGAAGGTGGTCTCGTGCCCCTGGCCGTGCGAGTGGGAGCCCGTGCGCAGGATGGCGCCGCCGTCCTCGGTGATCTCGACCTCGCCGAACTCCTCCTCGCCGACGGGGTTCGAGATCTCGACGTAGGCGCCGAGCCCGATCCCGAGCTCGACGACCGAGCCGTCGGCGCGCCGACGGCGCTGCTCCTCGCGAAGCTCCTCGTAGCCGGCCGAGCGGAGCAGGAGGTCGAGTGCTCCCTCGTAGTCACCCGAGTCGTACGTCGCGCCGGTCGGCGTCGTGTACGGGAAGGCGTCCTTCGGCGATGAAGTTCGTGCGGCGCACCTCGGCCGGGTCGAGCCCGGCCTCGGCCGCGAAGAGATCGATCGCCCGCTCGATCGCCTGCGCCGCCTCCGGTCGGCCGGCGCCCCGGATCGAGGTCGTCGGCGTCGTGTTGGTGACGACCGACACGGTGCTCGTCTCGATCTTCGGGATCGCGTACACACCGGTCGACATCAACGCGGTCAGGTTGGGGAGGTAGGCGCCGAGCGCGGGGTACGCGCCGGCGTCGCCGAGCACCTCGAGCCGGTACGCGAGCAGCTCGCCCGTCCCGCGTCCCGCCGAGCGTGAACGAGAGCCGCTGACCGCGCCCCTGCGGGAGCCCGAGCATGTTCTCGGTGCGCGTCTCGGTCCACCGCACGGGCCGTCCCAGCTTGCGCGCGAGCCACGCGACGAGCACGCCTTCGGGCTCGATCATCTTCGCGCCGAACCCGCCGCCCACGTCCGGGCTCACGACCCGCACCTGCCCCGGGTCGAGCCCGAGCAGCCCGGCGACCACCATCTTGCCCGTGTGCGGCGTCTGCGAGGTGGCCCAGAGCGTCAGCCGGCCGTCGTCGCCGACCACGGCTGCCGCCGAGCGCGGCTCGAGCGGGGCGGCCGCCAGCCGCTGGCTCAGGAGCACGTCCGAGACGACGAGGTCGCAGCCGTCGAACAGCCCGTCGTCGTGCTCCTTCGAGCCGCCGCGATTCGCGACGTTCGACCCGATGTCCGGGAAGAGCAGCACCTCGTCCTTCAGCGCCTCCTCGGCCGAGAGGACGGTCGGCAGGGGGTCGTAGTCCACCATCACCAGCTCCGCCGCGTCGAATCCCGACGCGCGGTGCTCGCGTGACGACGACGGCGACGATGTCGCCCGCGAAGCGAACGACGTCCCGCGCCACGAGCGGTCGCTCCATCCCTGCGGTGATGTGCCAGTGCGGCGGCGGGCCGAACGGGTGCGCGTCGATGTCGGCTCCGGTGAAGACCTGGACGTTCGGCAGCGCCTCGGCCTCCGAGGCGTCGATCGCGTTCACGCGCGCATGGGCGAGCGGCGAGCGGACGAACGTGACCGAGAGCGCTCCCTCGAGCTCCAGGTTCTCGACGTATCGGCCCTCGCCGAGGAGAAACCGCGGATCCTCGAGCCTCACGACGCGGTTGCCGAGGATGCTCATGGTTGGGCGAGCCTAACGCACGACGGAGCGGGGAGACAACACGGCCCGACCTACCGACCCAGAAGCCCGCGAACGGCCGCTGTCGACATGCGTGCGACCCGGGAGGTAGGCATCCTCGAGCGGTGGGCTGAACGGGACGGGCGCGAACGGTGCGCCGACCCGCACGATCGGAGCGTCGAGCTCGTCGAACGCCGCGGCCTGCACCTGGGCCGCGATCTCCGCGCCGAAACCGCCGTGCGTGACGGCCTCGTGGGCGACGACGAGACGATGTGTCCGCGCGACGGACGCGACGATCGACTCGAGGTCGAGCGGGACGAGCGTCCGCGGGTCGATCACCTCGATCTCGATGCCCTCGGCGGCGAGCTCCTCCGCGGCGGCGAGCGCCTCCGGCACGAGCCGTGACAGCGCGACGACCGTCACGTCCCGGCCCGGGCGAGCGACGCGCGCGCGTCCGAGCGGAACCTCCGCCGGGCCGCCGGCGACATCCTCGCGGCGAAAGTAGAGGGTCTTGTTCTCGACGTAGACGACCGGGTTCGGGTCGGCGATCGCCGCGCGGAGCAGGCCCGCCGCGTCCTCGGCAGTGCTCGGCATCACGACCTTCAGGCCGGGCACGTGCGTCAGCCAGCCCTCGAGGCTCTGCGAGTGCTGCGCCCCGCCGCGCTGGCCCGCGCCGCCCTGCGTGCGGAGGACGAGCGGCGCGGAGAGCTGGCCGCCCGACATGAAGTGCGCCTTCGCGGCCTGGTTGACGAGCTGATCGAGCGCGAGCGTGACGAAGTCGACGAACATGATCTCCACGACGGGGCGCATGCCGGACTGCGCCAGCCCGATCGCGACGCCGCAGATCGCGGCCTCGCTGATCGGGGTGTTCCGCACGCGCTCCCGACCGAACTCGTCCGCGAGCCCCGCCGTCGCGCCCCACGGGCCGCCCTCCGCGACGTCCTCGCCGAGCACGACGACGCGCTCGTCGGCACGCATCTCCTCGGCGAGCGTCGTCCTGATCGCCTCGAGGGTCGTCGTCTCCGTGCTCATGGACCAACCTCGGTTGGCCTATGAGCGGGGAGGGGCGTGGGGAACCGGGAGGTTCCCCACACTCTCGGGAAGAAGGGCGCAGGCGGGGGAAACATGGTTTCCCCCGCCATCGCGAGCCGAAGGCGAGCGTTCACGTCGCGTAGGTGAGCTCGGAGGTCAGGCTTGCCGCGGGGAACGGGCTCTCGCGGGCGAACCGAACCGCCTCCTCGACCTCGTCGCGCGCCTCCTGCTCCAGCCGCGTGGCCGCGTCCCCGTCGAGCCAGCCATCGTCGAGGCCGCGCCGCTCGAGGCGTCGGATCGGGTCGAGCCGCTGCCACTCCTCCTGTGCGAGGGCCTCGCGATAGCGTTGCGGGTCGCCCTCGTAATGGCCGCGCAGCCGGTGCGTCAGGCACTCGAGCAGGAACGGGCCTTCCCCCCGGCGCGCCGCCTCGAGGAGGCCGCCGAAGGCGCGCCGAACCGCGACGACGTCGTTCCCGTCGACCGTCGCGCGGGCGAGGCCGTAGGGCGCGACGACGTCGGTGACGCGTTCCACGGTCGTGTGGGCCGAACGCGGGGTGAACTCGGCGAAGCCGTTGTTCTCGCAGACGAGGATCACGGGCAGTGCCCACAACGCCGCCAGGTTGACCGACTCGACGAAGATGCCTCCCTGCACCGCGCCGTCGCCGAAGAACACGACCGCGACCTCGTCGCGTCCGGCGAGGCGGCCCGCGAGCGCGCTCCCGAGTGCGAGCGGCACATTGCCGCCCACCACGCCGGTCGCGCCGAGGAAGCCGTGCTCGACGTCGACGAGGTGCATCGAGCCGCCGAGGCCGCGGCAGAGGCCGCCGTCGCGCCCCATCAGCTCCGCCATGACGCGCCCGAGCGGCGCGCCCTTCGCGATCGCGTGCCCGTGCGCGCGGTGGTTGCCGTAGACGGCGTCGTCGTCGGAGAGCTGGCCGCACACGCCGACCGCGACCGCCTCCTGACCGATGCTCAGGTGCACGAGGCCGTGCACCTCGTCCGCGCGCGTCAGCTGCCCGACGCGCTCCTCGAACACGCGGATCCGCCACATGCCGTGGAGGAGCTCGAGGCCGAGGCCCGCGCCGAGCTCCTCCGTCGGCGTTGCGTCCACGCTCAGGCGGCGACGGGCGAGGAGCCGACCGCCTGTTGCACCGCGGCGACGATCCGCTCCTCGCTCGGCATGAGGTACTCCTCCATCGGCTGGCTGTAGGGGATCGTCGCGTCGAGCGCGGTCACGAGCCCGATCGGCGCCTTGAGCGCCGAGAAGCCCTCCGACGCGACCTCGGCCGCGATCACCGCCGCCGCCGATGCGTGCCGCGTCGCCTGGTCGACGACGACCAGCCGCCCCGTCTTCTCAACCGAGTGGACGATCGTGGCGACGTCGAGCGGCGCGAGCGTCCGCGGGTCGACGACCTCCGCCTCGATCCCGTCGGCGGCAAGCTGCTCCGCCGCCGCGAGCGCCCTGCCGACCGTCCAGCCGATGCCGACGATCGTTACCTCCGAGCCCTCGCGCCGGACGACGGCCTCGCCCAGCGGGACGACGTGCTCGCCCTCCGGGACGTCGCCGTGCTCGAGCGTCATCAGGTAGTTGTGGAAGAACACGACGGGGTTGTCGTCGCGGATCGAGGCGGTCATCAGCCCCTTGGCGTCGGCCGCGGTGGACGGCACGACGACCTTGAGGCCGGGCACGCCCATGAACATCCCGTAGATCGTCCCCGTGTGCTGCCCCGCCCAGCCCGCCGTGAAGCCGTAGCCGGCCTGGAGCACGAGCGGCACCTTCACCTCGCCGCCGCTCATGCCGTAGAAGCGAGGAGCCTCGTTCACGACCTGGTCCATCGCGACGAGCATGAACTCGGCCATGTACAGCTGGACGACCGGGCGGAAGCCCGCGAACGCCGCGCCGACCGCCATCCCGATCTCCGCCGTCTCCGAGATCGGCGTCACGCGGACGCGGTCGCCCCCGAACGCCTTCACGTAGGGGTCGTCCTCGGTGAGCCCGAGGTTCTGCCCGAAGTAGATGACCGTCTCGTCGCGCGCCATCTCCTGATGGACCGCCTCGCCGATCGCCTGGATGTAGGGAATCTCGCGTGCCACTTTCGACCTCCTCAGGCGTAGACGAACTCGACGGCCTTCTCCGGCGCCGGGAACGGGCTCTCCAGCCCGAACTCGACCGCCGCCTGCATCTCCTGCTGCGCCGCCTCGGCGATCGCGTCGGCCTGCTCGGCGGTGAGCACGCCGTCGGTCACGAGCCGCGCGCGGAAGCGGGGCACGGGGTCGCCGCGCTTCGCCGCCTCGTACTCCTCGACGTTGCCGAAGACGTGGATCGCCTCGTGCTCGGGGTAGTGCAGCGGCACGCCGGGCGGGGCGATGATGTTGCCGTGGGCGCTCAGGCGGTAGACGAGCGACTCCACGAGCGTCGGCCCGTCGCCCGAGCGCGCGCGCTCGACCGCCGCGTGCACGACGTCGTGGACCGCGACGGGGTCGCCGCCGTCGACGGTGACACCCGGCATGCTGTACGCCTTGGCCTTCACGGCGAGCGGCTCGCCGGACGCCGCGTTCGCGTCCTCTTGCTCGACCCTCGTGTAGGCCTGGTAGTTGTTGTTCTCCATCACGAAGACGACCGGCAGCTTCCAGAGGGAGGCGATGTTGAGCGTCTCGTGGAAGGCGCCCTGCTTCGACGCTCCGTCGCCGAAGAACGACAGCACGACCTGGCCCTTCCCCCGGATCTGCGCACCCCAGGCGGCGCCTGCGGCGTGGGGGATGCCCTGTCCGACGATCCCGGAGGTTCCCAGGAACCCGCGGCCGACGTCGACGAAGTGCATCGAGCCGCCGTAGCCCTTGCAGATCCCGGTCTCCTTGCCGTAGATCTCGGCCATCATCGCCTTCGTGTCGGTCCCGAGCGCGATCGGGTAGCCGTGACCTCGATAGGTCGCCGTGAGCTGGTCGTCCGGCCCGAGCGCGGCGAGCGAGCCGACGATCGAGGCCTCGGCGCCGTCGGCCAGGTGGGTATGCCCGCGGATCACGCCGGGGTGCTCCTCGAACGTTCGCTTGACGCGCTCCTCGAACTCGCGGATGCGCGCCATCTGCGTGTACATCCACGTCAGCCGTTCCTTCGACAGGCCGTTCTCGGACACCGAGGCTCCTTTCTCGCTACGCCGGGGCGAGCTGGGCTCGCGTCGCGGCGTAGGCTCGTTCGAAGATCTGCTCGATCGGAAGGTTGCGGAGCTCTTCGGAGAGCACCTCGACGCCCCACGGGCCGTCGTAGCCGAGCTCCCGGCAGACGGCGACGTAGTCGACGATGGGAAACTCGCCCTCGCCCGGCAACCGGCGACGGTTGATCACTTCGTCGAGCCGGTCCTCCGCGTACTCGAACGGCCCGTCCGAGAGCTCGACCCAGGAGAGGAACCGCGACGGGATGCGGCGCAGCTCGTCCGGCTCGAGTCGCAGCTTGCCGAGGTGCCAGGTGTCGAGGGCGAGCCCGCCGTTCGGCGCGTTCGCGCCCTCGACGACCGCGAGCGCCTTCTCGATGTCGTTCACGTTGACGTCGTACGGCATGAACTCGTAGGCGATCGCAGCGTCCGTGTGCCGGGACGCGTCCTCGCAGAGCTCGCCGAACCGCTCGACGATCTGCTCGAGCTCGCCTTCCGTTCCGGCGATGTTGCCGACCTTGATGTGGTGGGTGGGGAGGGCCGCGGCCGCCTCGAACAGCAGCGCCCGTCGCGCGTCGGAGGCAGCGCGGCGCTCGTCGTCCGGGTCGAGAAACCAGTCCCCGAGGAACTCCAGCTCGAGATGGCGGAGCCCGTTGTCGTCGAGGAGCTGGCGCACCTCGCGCAACGTGCGCGTCTCGAGCACGTGCTCGAGGTCGGCGTGCCAGAGCCCGATGCCGGCGAAACCGACGCGCGCGGCCTGTTCGCACCGGTCGCGCAGGTCGAAGAGGCTCCACTCGCGGCCGACGTGCACCTCGACCGGACCGGACGTCGTCCAGTAGAGCCCGATGAGCTCGGGGGAGGCGCCCACTGGGGACAACCTAACGCCTGCGCCCCGGTACGGGCAACAATTTTGGTAACGGAATGGGGTGGCACTAAGCTCCCGCCCATGACCCAGACCGGAGGAGTGCTCGATGGCCGCTGATTACGTGATCGTCGGTGCCGGGTCGGCGGGGTGCGTGCTCGCCTCGCGACTCAGTGAGGATCCGGAGGTCGAGGTGCTGCTGCTCGAGGCGGGCGGACAGGACACGGCGGCCGAGCTGCACGTTCCGGCCATGTTCCCGCTGGTCTTCAAGTCCGGTCTCGACTGGGACCTGCTCGGCGAGCGCGAGCCGGGCCTCGGCGGCCGCCGCCTGTACCTGCCACGCGGGCGCGTGATCGGAGGCTCGGGCTCGATCAACGCCATGATCTACCTCCGCGGCCATCGCGCCGACTTCGACGAGTGGGCGGCGTCGGGCTGCCCCGGGTGGTCGTACGACGAGGTGCTCCCCTACTTCAAGCGGTCCGAGGACAACGAGCGCGGCGCGAGCGAGTTCCACGGCGTCGGCGGGCCGCTCACGGTGTCCGACAGCCGCTCGATGTGCCCGCTGATCGAGGCGGAGCTCGAGGCGGCCGTGCAGGCCGGGTACGCGCACATCGAGGACCTGAACGTCGACCAGCCCGAGGGCGTCTCGCGCTTCCAGCTGACGCAGCGGAACGGCATGCGCTGCAGTCCCGCGGATGCGTTCCTGCGGCCGGCAGAGGGGCGGCCGAACCTCGACGTTCGCTCAGGCGTGTTCGTCGAGCGGATCGTCTTCGAGGGCGACCGCGCGGTCGGAGTGGAGCTCGTCCGCGACGGCGTCCGCGAGACGGTCCGGGCGGAGCGCGAGGTGATCGTGTCCGCGGGCGCGTACCAGTCGCCGGTGCTCCTGATGCTCTCGGGGATCGGTCCTGCCGAGGATCTCGGGTTCTTCGGGATTCCGGTGCGCGAGAACCTGCCGGTCGGGGAGAACCTGCAGGACCACTGCATGGTCAACCTCAACTACCTGACGGACGAGCCGGGCCTGTTCGGCATCTTCACGCCCGAGAACTTCGCGCTCCTCGAGAGCGAGGGCCGCGGCCCGCTCACCTCGAACTACCCCGAGGCGGGCGGCTTCTTCCGCACACGGTCGGGTCTCGAGGCGCCGGACGTCGAGTTCCACTTCGCGGCGGCGCCGTTCTTCGACGAGGGCCTGACACCGCCGCCCGACAACGGCTTCGCGTTCGGCCCCGTGGTCATCAAGCCGACCTCGCGGGGAAAGGTCGGCCTGCGGACGCCGATGCCGGACTCGAAGCCGACGGTGCTCTGCAACTTCCTGACGACCGACGAGGACAGGGCGAGCGTCGTCGCGGGCGTCCGCATCGCGCTCGAGATCGCCTCGCAGCCGACGCTCCGCGCGATCCAGCGCGAGCCCCTGAGCGTCCCGGACTCGGACTCGGAGAAGGACATCCTGGCCTGGGTGGAGCGGGCGAGCCAGACCGTGTACCACCCGACGTCGACATGTGCGATGGGGTCGGTCGTCGACGCCGACCTTCGCGTCCTCGGCGTCGAAGGGCTGCGCGTGGTGGACGCGTCCGTGATGCCGCGGATCACCCGCGCGAACACGCACGCGGCGACGATCATGATTGCCGAGAAGGCCTCCGACATGATCCTCGGGAAGGCTCCGCTGGCTCCGGCGACCGCGGCCGCGCGCTGACCGCGAGAGGAGACCCGCCATGAACAGGTTCGAGCGAGCGGTGTACGACTGCATGAGCCCGACCGCCGAGCTGCTGGAGCGGACGACGAAGCCGCTACACCGCGCGATGCTGCTCAACTTCTGGCGCCACGTGCACCTCGAAGGCGCCGGGGAGTACGACGCTCTGGCGGCGCCCGACATGATGGTCGACGAGCCCGTCTACCGGATCACCTGGGGAGCGAGCCCCGCGGTGATACGGGGCACTGAGGGCGTGCTCGCGTTCTACCGAAGCGTCGGCGAAGCGGTGCTGTGGAACTCCGACGACCGGCTCGCGGTCGCCGACTGGGGAATCGCCGACGAGCTCACGTTCCACCAGCTCGCCCGCGGCGCGGACCTCCGGGCGATCGGCTACGACGTCGACGACCCGGATGTCCTGTACCACGCGTCGAGCCGCCAGGCGTTCATCTGGCCGTACGACAGCCAGGCGCGCTTGATCGGCGAGAACCTGTACGAGGACAAGACGAGCCTCGAGATCGAGGAGGTGGGTCCGGACGAGGCGATCACCCCGGCACGGGTCCGGGAGATCCACCGCGAGCAGCTCGCAAAGCTCGAGGCGGAGCGCGGCGACCGGTTCTGGGTCCTGGGCGCCGACGCGTGACGCCCGGCCGTCAGCCGCGGGCCGCCTGACGGCGCGGCTGCGGATCCCCGCGCCTGACGCGCCCGAAGAGTGGCCGTCGCGCGCCGCTCGAGGAGCCGGCACGCGACCGACGCTCAGCCCGAGGTGGACGCCGTGCGGGTCGTCGCGTATTCCGCGAACGGCTCGAGGGAGCGCGGCTCGACGAGCGCGTCGCTCGAGGCGACGTCCGAGACCTTCGCTCCGGTGAGGATCCGCTTCACCGGCACCTCGAGCTTCTTCCCGGTCAGCGTCCGCGGGATCGCGGGCACGGCGACGACCGCGTCGGGGGCATGCCGCGGCGAGAGCGCCGTGCGGAGCGCTCCCGTGATGCTCGCCTCGAGCCCGGCGTCGAGCTCGATCCCCGGGCGGAGCACGACGAACAGGAGCAGTTCGTCCTGCTCCTCGAGGTGGACGACGAGGCTGTCGAGCACCTCGTCGATCTCCTCGACGACGGAGTAGATCTCGCTCGACCCGAGCCGGACGCCGCCGCGGTTGAGGGTCGCGTCAGAGCGTCCGGTGATGATCGCGCTCCCCCGCTCGGTGAACAGGACCCAGTCGCCGAACCGCCAGACGCCCGGGAAGAAGTCGAAGTACGCCTCCCGGTAGCGCGAGCCGTCCGGGTCGTTCCAGAAGCCGACCGGCATCGACGGCATCGGCTGCTTGATCACGAGCTCGCCGAGTTCGCCGACGACGGGCGTCCCGTCCGGCCCGAACGCGTCGAGGTCCGCGCCGAGCATGCGCGCCGACATCTCGCCCGCCCAGACGGGAACCAGCGGGTAGCCCTGCACGAGCCCGTGCAGACGTCCGTCCCTCCGCTCCCGACGTTGACGTTGACCTCGGGCCCGAACTGCTCGTAGAGCCACTCGTAGCCCTCGAGGGGAAGCGGCGAGCCCGCCTCGCAGACCATGCGGACGGAGGAGAGGTCGAAGAGCCGTCCCGGGCTCGAGGCCCTCCTTGCGACACGCCATCGTGAACGCCGGGCTGAGCCCGAAGAACGTCGGCCGCGTCTCCTCGATCACGCGCCACTGGAACGCGATGTCGGGGTAGGCGGGATTGCCGTCGATCATCACGATCGACGCGCGGTGGAGGAGCACGGAGGCGAGGGCGTTCCACATCATCCAGGCGGTCGTCGTGAACCACTGGAGGCGGTCGCCCGGCTGGAGGTCCCAGCTAAAGCCGTGGTTCTTCAGGTGCTCGAGCAGGATGCCGCCGTGGCAGTGGACGATGGCCTTCGGCAACCCGGTGGTGCCGGAGGAGAAGAGCACGTAGAGCGGGTGCGCGAAGGGCAGCGGGTCGAACGCGAGCTCGGCCGGCTCGGCGAGGAGGTCGTCCCAGGACACCGCTCCGGGAAGCACGCCGTCGTCCCCGTCGAGGTAGGGGACGTGCACGACGGCCTCCAGGCTCGGCAGCGCCGACCGCACCTCCGCGATCTGCTCGCGCCGGTCGACCTGCTTGTCGCCGTACCGGTATGCGGCGACCGCCAGGAGGACCTTCGGCTCGAGTTGGCCGAGGCGGTCGAGGACGCTGCGGACGCCGAACTCGGGCGGGCACGTGGCCCAGATCGCGCCGAGGCTCGCGCTCGCGAGGAAGCCGACGAGCGTCTCCGGGATGTTCGGGAGGTACGCGACGACCCTGTCCCCGGGGCCGACCCCCAGGCGTTGCAGGCCGGCGCGGGCGCGCGCGACCTGCTCGCGGAGGTCGCCGAACGTGAGCTCGAGCGTCGGGCGCGACTGGGAGTACGCCACGACCGCGGTCGCATCGAGATCCTCGTCGCGGCCGACCATGTGCTCGGCGAAGTTCAGGCGCGCTCCCGGGAACCACTCGGCCCCCGGCATCTCCCGCGAGCCGAGCACCCGCTCGTACGGCGCGTGCGAGCGGCCTCGAAGAACTCCCAGACCGAGGACCAGAAGCCCTCGAGATCGGAGACCGACCACCGCCAGAGCTCGTCGTACCCGTCGAACGAGAGACCCCGCTCGCGCTCGAGCCACCGAGATAGCGGCCGATCACGAAGCGCTCGCGCGCGTCCGCCGGGGGCGTCCAGAGGACGTCGCCCTGGGCGAGCGGCCGGCCTGTCGGGGTGCTCATCGGCGCGATCCTAGACTCCGGCACGACCGCTCAGGGCCGCACCCGGGCCGGCACGCTGCATAGGGTTACGCACACGCCCGGCAGCGACTGAGAGGGCGAGCAGCAGATGAAGGTGCTCGGACGGCAAGGCGGCGATCGTCACCGGGCTCCGCGCGCGGGATCGGCCGCGCGACCGCAGAGCTGCTCTGCGCCCACGGAGCACGCGTCCTCGTGAACGACCTCGACGCCGACCTCGCCGAGCAGGCCGCGGCCGAGATCGAGGGCGACACGGCCGTCTTCGGCGGCGACCTCACGCAGGACGGCGTCTGCGAGGCACTCGTGGAGAAGGCGGTCGCGGAGTTCGGCCAGCTCGACATCGTCGTGAACAACGCCGGCTACACGTGGGACGGGATCGCGCACAAGATGTCGGACGAGCAGTTCCGCGCGATGCTCGAGATCCACACCGTCGTTCCCGTTCCGGGTGCTGCGCGCGGCCGCTCCCTACCTGCGCGAGCCCGCGAAGAAGGAGCGCGAGGAGGGACGCGAGGTGTTCCGCAAGGTGGTGAACGTGACGTCGATCTCCGGGCACCCAGGGCAACGTCGGCCAGGTCAACTACTCGGCCGGCGAAGGCCGGGCTCGTCGGGCATCACGAAGACGCTCGCGCAGGGAGTGGGGCCCGTTCAAGGTGAACGTGAACGCGGTCGCGTTCGGCTTCGTCGAGACGCGGCTGACGGCGTCGGCCGACGAGGGCGGCGAGACGTTCACGCTCGGCGACGTCGAGATCCCGCTCGGCATCCCGGAGCGGAACCGCGAGCGTGCGTCGACCGTCATCCCGCTCGGGCGCGGCGCCAGGCCGGAGGAGGCGGCA
>CAWCRC010000024.1:0-112193 GCA_963797805.1 uncultured Actinomycetes bacterium
AAGCAGCTCCTCATCACGCGCGGCTCGCTCACGACCTTCTCGATCGCGAACGATGTCGCGAAGTACTTCGCGATCATCCCCGCGATGTTCGCGGGGGCGTTCCCCGTTCTCGACCGGCTCAACCTGATGGACCTCTTCGAGCGCGCGGTCGGCGATCCTGTCCGCGGTCATTTTCAACGCCTTGATCATCGTGCTGCTCGTGCCGCTCGCCCTCCGCGGCGTGCGCTACAGGCCCGTCGGGGCCGCCGCGCTGCTTCGCCGCAACCTGCTGATCTACGGCGCGGGCGGCATCGTCGCGCCGTTTCTCGGCATCAAGATCGTCGACCTCGTCCTCACCGGCTTCGGAGTCTCCTGATGCGTCGCCAGCTCGCTCCCGCGGTCCTCGCGTTCCTCGCCCTCACGGTCCTCGTCGGCGTGCTGTATCCGCTGGCGATCACCGGTGTGTCGCAGCTCGTCTTCGCCGACAAGGCGGACGGCTCGCTCGTGCGCCGCGACGGCGTCGTCGTCGGCTCGTCGCTTCTCGGCCAGTCGTTCTCGGGCGGCCGGTGGTTCCAGCCGCGCCCATCGGCTGCCGGTGACGGCTACGACGGCGCGGCAAGCGCGGCCTCGAACCTCGGGCCGACGAACCCGGACCTCATCGACGCGGTCGAGGAGCGGGTTGCCGCCTACCGGAAGCTGAACGGGCTCGCGGCCGACGCCACCGTCCCGGTCGACGCGGTGACGGCGTCCGGCTCCGGCCTCGACCCGGACATCTCGCCCGAGAACGCGAGGCTGCAGGCACCGCGCGTCGCACAGGCCCGCGGCCTGCCGGTCTCGCGCGTGCTGCAGCTCGTGGACGAGCACACCGACGACAGGACGCTCGGCTTCATGGGCGAGCCGCGCGTGAACGTCCTCGAGCTCAACCTCGCACTCGACGCCGGGCGCTGAATCGGGTCCACTAGCGCCATGGCCCGCGGCACCCTCCGCATCTACCTCGGCGCCGCGCCGGGCGTCGGCAAGACCTACGCGATGCTCGGCGAGGGCCGCCGGCGCAGCGACCGCGGGACCGACGTCGTCGTCGGGCTCGTCGAGACCCACGGCCGCGAGCTGACGCGCGGGCAGATCGGCGACCTCGAGGTCGTCCCGCGCGAAGCGCATCGAGTACCGCGGCACGACGCTCGAGGAGATGGACGTCGACGCGATCCTGCGGCGCAGGCCGCAGGTCGTCCTCGTCGACGAGCTCGCGCACACGAACGCCCCGGCTCGCGGAACGAGAAGCGCTGGCAGGACGTCGACGAGCTGCTCGACGCGGGCATCACGTCATCTCGACGCTCAACATCCAGCACCTCGAGTCGCTCAACGACGTCGTCGATCGCATCACGGGGATCGCCCAGCGGGAGACGATCCCGGACGAGGTCGCCCGCCGCGCCGACCAGATCGAGCTCGTCGACATGTCGCCCGAAGCGCTGCGCCGGCGCATGGCCCACGGGAACGTCTATCCCGCGGAGCGGATCGACGCCGCGCTCGGCAACTACTTCCGCGTAGGGAACCTCGGTGCGCTCCGGGAGCTCGCCCTCCTCTGGGTGGCCGACCGCGTCGACGAGGCACTCGACGAGTACCGGCGCCTTCACGGCATCGACCGGCCCTGGGAGACCCGCGAGCGCGTGCTCGTCGCGCTCACCGGCGCCGCCGACGGCGACGGCTCGTCCGTCGTGCCTCGCGCATGGCACAACGCGTAAAGGGAGACCTCGTCGCCGTGCACGTCACGCCCCAGGACGGCCTCGCGGCGACCGCCCGCGATGCGCTCGCGGGCCAGCGGGCGCTCGTGGAACGCCTCGGAGGGACGTACCGGGAGGTCGTGGGCGACGACGTCGGCAAGGCGCTCGTCGAAACGGCCCGCCGGCTGAGCGCGACGCAGATCGTCCTCGGTGCGACGCGCCGCTCCCGGTTCGCAGAGCTCGACCCAGGGCTCGGTGATCCGCCGCGTGATTCGCGACTCCGGGGCCGATCTCGACGTCCACGTCATCAGCCACGCGAGCGCAGGCGCCGGTGAGCGGCCGCGCCGTCGGCAGCCGACCGCCCTGCCCGGCCATCGCGTCGTCGCCGGCGCTGTGGCGGCCGCTCTGCTCCTCCCGGTGCTCACGGCCGCCCTCGCCGGGCTCCGAGACCACCTCGGCCTGCCGAGCGTCCTGCTCCTCTACCTCCTCGTGGTTGTCGTCGTCTCTGCGATCGGCGGCATCTGGCCCGCCCTCGCGACGGCCGTCGCCGGGTTCCTGCTCGCCAACTGGTACTTCACGCCCCCGCTCTACACGTTCACGATCGGCGAGGGCGAGAACCTGCTGGCGCTCGCGATCTTCCTGATCGTGGCCGCGACCGTAAGCGGGCTCGTTTCGCTCGCTGCGCGGCGCGCGGTGGAGGGACAGCGAGCGCGCGCCGAGGCCGAGACGCTCGCCCGGCTCGCGGGTACCTCGACCGTCGACGAACTCCTCGAGGCGATCCGCCGCACGTTCGCGCTCGACGGGGCCGCTCTCTGGCACCGGCACGAGCGCGAGTGGCTCGTCGACGCCGTCGCCGGAGCGCCGGCCGAGCGCGGCGACGGAGTCGGTCCGCGTCGACGAGGCGCACGAGCTCGCGCTCGCCGGCCCTCCGATCCCCGAGGACGAGCGGCGGCTGCTCGACGCGTTCGTCGCCGAGCTCGCCGGGCTCGATCCGGATCGAGGAGCTCGAGGCGGACGCCTCGGAGGCCGACGACCTCGAGCGCGTCAACGACCTGCGGCTCGCCATCCTCTCGGCCGTCTCGCACGACCTCCGCACGCCGCTCGCCGGTATCAAGGCGTCCGTGACCTCTCTGCTCGACGACGAGATCGACTGGCCGCCCGCCGAGCGCGAGGCGTTCCTCGCGACGATCGACGCCGAGGCGGACCGCCTCGATGCGCTCGTCGGGAACCTCCTCGACATGAGCCGGCTGCAGACGGGCGCGCTCAACGTGTCCGCCGCTCCGATCGGGCTCGACGAGGTCGTCCCGGCAGCGCTGCGGAGCATCGGGACGCGGGCCGACACGATCGACGTGGACGTCGGCGAGACGCTCCCGCGCGTCGTGGCCGACGCCGGCCTGCTCGAGCGGGCGATCGCGAACGTCGTCGCGAACGCGCTCGTCCACGGAGACGGCGCGCCCGTCCGGATCGTCGCAGGCGCGGTCGACGGTGGGGTCGACCTCCGCGTCGTCGATCGCGGCCCGGGCGTTCCGGCCGGAGAGCGCGAGCGCGTCTTCGTGCCGTTCCAGCGACTCGGCGACAGCCCGCAGGGTGGCAGCGTCGGGCTCGGGCTCGCGGTCGCGCGCGGGTTCGTCGAGGCGATGGGCGGCTCGGTGGAGCTCGAGGACACGCCCGGCGGCGGGCTCACCGTGATCCTCAGGCTGCAGGCGGCGGCATGACGAGAATCCTCGTCGTCGACGACGAGCCGCAGATCCTGCGCGCGCTCGCTGCGAACCTCAAGGCACGGGGCTACGCCGTCGACCTCGCAGGGACGGGCGAGGCGGCGCTGACGCTCGCGCAGCAACATCGCCCGGACGCCGTGATCCTCGACCTCGGCCTTCCGGGCATGGACGGCCTCGAGGTGATCGAGGGACTTCGCGGCTGGACCGACGTCCCCATCGTCGTGCTCTCCGTTCGCGAGCGCGAAGCCGAGAAGGTGGCGGCCCTCGACGCCGGCGCCGACGACTACGTCACGAAGCCGTTCGGGATGGGCGAGCTGCTCGCACGCGTTCGCGCGGCGCTCCGCCGCTCGACGCCGGACGAGACCGGGGCGATCGTCGAGACGGAGAACTTCCGTATCGATCTCGCCGCCAAGCGCGTGACCGACGCCGCAGGTGCGGACGTGCGCCTCACGCCGACCGAATGGGGCATCGTCGAGGTCATGGCGCGCCATCCCGGGATGCTCGTCTCGCAGCAGCAGCTGCTCCGCGAGGTCTGGGGGCCGCAGTACGCGACGGAGACGAACTACCTGCGCGTGTACCTCGCCCAGATCCGCCGTAAGCTCGAGCCCGACCCGTCGCGGCCGCGCTACTTCATCACGGAGCCGAGGATGGGCTACCGCTTCGAGCCGTAGCGAGGCGAGGCGGGGCAGGCCGAAGCCTGCCCGCCTCGGTTGCTCATCCGCCCAGCGCGGGCACCGCGGCGGCGCAGAAGTCGTCGCTCCGCCCGGTCGACTCCTTGACGACGCCGAGTTCGGCCAGGAACTCGTCGTCGAAGGGATCCGTCGGCGTCCCGGCGTGGTCGACGAGGATTGCGAACCGGAGCTGACCCGGGTTCCTCGCGATCGCCTTTCCGTCCGCCCCGTAGAGGACGGCGTTCCCGGTGGCGAGGATGACGATGGTGAGCGTGCCGTCGCCGTTGTCCGTCACCGTCTTGTCCTTCTCGGTCACGATCGAGAGCGTCGTGACCTTCTTGCCGTTGGCGAGATTCGTCAGGACCTCGCTCCTCCGGCCGTGCTGGAGGAAGTAGTCGAGCCGGTCGCGGCCGTGCGGCACGACGTGGACCCGCAGGTCAAGCGTGAACGCAACTGCCACGGTCATGCCCGGGACGTCGCAGAAGTTCGGAACGACGTCAACGCCCTCCTCGTGGACCGTGTCGCGGAAGACCTGCCCGGCGCCGGCGGTCGCCGCGAGCATTGCCGCCGCCGTGACGCCCAGGGCCAGGATCGTGCCGAGCCGAAGCGCACGTGAATGCCTCATCGCCCCTCCCCGAAGATGTGGTGCACCCGCAGTCGGTGGAGTGTCGACGACCGTCGCGGAAGTCAACCCGGCGCGCGGCGCCCGTGAAACCTAGGCCACTGCGCGCCGACGGAGGCGGACCATCGTGACGAGGCCCTCCTTCACGTCCACGATCCCCTCGGCCTCGAGCTCGTCGACCCAGTCGCTCGGAAACCGCGTCGCGGCCCGCAGGTCCTCGATCGCGTGCCATGCGCCGTCCCGGAGCACCTCGACGACGGCGTCGAACGTTCGCGTCGTGCTTTTCACCTGCACTGTCTCCCTTTCCTCACTGTCTCCCCGAGGAGGAGCGCGAGTATGACCGTCCGCGGGCGCTCTCGTCAACAACGTGTCTTCCACAGATACCGATAGTTGTCCACATCGGTGGACAACTCGCGCCTTGCCTCAGCGGGCGGTCCAGCCGCCATCCATGACGGTGCCTCCACGAGTTCGGGACGGGCGCGCGGGTCTCAAGGGCCGCCGCGGACGTAGATCACCTGGCCCAGACGTACGACGCGTCGTCCGAGCACAGAAACGCGATCACGCCCGCGACGTCGTCCGGCTGGCCGACGCGCTGGAGCGGCACCTGCTCGGCGATCGCCGTCTGGAAGTCCTCGAACGAGACACCGAGACGGTCAGCAGTCTGCTCGGTCATCGCGGTCGCGATGAACCCGGGTGCGACGCAGTTGACGCGGACGCCGAACCGGCCGAGCTCGATCGCCAGGGTCTTCGTGAGCCCCTGGATGCCCGCCTTCGCGGCCGAGTAGTTCGCCTGGCCCCGATTCCCGAGCGCCGAGGTCGAGGAGATCAGCACCATCGCGCCGCTTCCCTGACCGGTCATGTGCGCCTGGGCCGTCTGCGCGGCGAGGAACGTGCCGCGCAGATGCGTCGCCATGACCGCCTCCCAGTCGTCGTCGGTCATCTTGTGGACGAGGTTGTCGCGGATGATCCCGGCGCAGGTGACGAGCACGTCCAGACGACCGGTCTCGGCCGCCGCGGCGACGGCAGCCTCGACGTCGGCACGAGAGGCGACGTCGCACCGGACCGCGCGGCCGCCGATCCGCTCCGCCGTCTCGTTCGCCGCTGCGTCGTCGAAGTCCGCGACGACGACGTGCGCACCCTCGGCGGCCAGCCGCTCCGCGGTCGCCGCGCCGATGCCCTTCGCCCCGCCGGTGACGAGCGCCGTCTTCCCCTCGAAGCGGCTCACCGGAGCATCCGCGCGACGAGCTCGGCGACGCACACGGGCTTGTCGCCGCCCTCGCGCTCGACGACCGCCAGGACGACTCCCTGCTCGCCGCCGGGGACCTCCTCGACCGACTGCACCGTGAACGTGGCCCTGACCCGGGAGCCGGACGGCACGGGCGCGGGGAAGCGCACCTTGTTGACGCCGTAGTTGATCCCCATCCGGTACCCGGTGAGCTGCAGCGCGCCGCTCATCAGGAGCGGGAGGAGCGAGAGCGTCAGGTACCCGTGTGCGATGGTCGTGCCGAACGGCCCCTCCGCCGCCCGCTCGGGGTCGACGTGGATCCACTGGTGGTCGCCGGTCGCGTCCGCGAAGCGGTCGATCCGCTCCTGGTCGACCTCGACCCATTCGGTCGGCCCCAGCTCCTGCCCGATCAACTCCGTGAAGGTGCTCATTCGACTCGGCGTCTCCTTCGTCGTCTACCCCGTCGTGTCGGCGGGGCCCCAGCGTACGGTGCTCGCCGCCCAGGTGTAGCCGGTACCCGCGGCGAGAAGGAGGACGAGATCGCCGTCCCGGACGTCGCCGTCGCGCACCGCCCGGTCCCGGGCGAGCAGCGGGTCGACGCCGCTCATGTGGCCGATGTCGTCGAGGTACGCGGCTCGCTCGAGCGCGACGCCGAGGGAGCCCGCGATCGCCTGGTGCATCGAGCGCTTCATGACGAGGCACGCCAAGCGATGGCCGCGGAGCCCGAGGTCCAGGAGGCGCTCCGGAAGGCCGAGCTCCCGCCACCTTCGTTCGAGAGCTTCGACGTCGCGACGGTCCGGATCGGCAGCCTCGCCGATCACGCGGAGCCGTTCGCCTGAGCGCTACGACGACAGCTCGGACACGAGCGGCGCGGTGTCGAGCGGGTCGAACCCGATCCGCTCGGCGATCTCCTCCGTCGTCGGTCGCGTGCCCTGGAGGAAGAGCACGCGGAGCAGCGCTCCGGTCGCCTCGTGTCGCCACCAGTCGAGCGCGATCTCGCGCCGCAGGTGCGCGCGGAGCTGCGCCGAGCGGATCCACGCGCGGAGATAGTCGGCGGAGTAGAAGCCTGCATCCATGTCGGAGAGGTAGTTCTCCCGTGGATACCGGATCCCGGTCGCCGCCGTGAGCCGCTCCTCGTAGTCCTCCGGCGTCGCGCCAACGGTCGCGAATCGTGACCAGAACGCGAGCTCGTAGCCGAGCTTCGCCGAGTAGCGGCGGAAGAGCAGCGCGTTCGAGAAGCGGGCGCCGGCGGCGTTCTCGTTCGCCTCTGCATCGGACAGGCCGAAGTGCTCTGCGTGCCACGCGGGCTCCTGCGAGATCGAGTCGAGGAGGAACGAGTAGATCTCGGTGAGCGCGTGGTCGCGCGCGAGCCGCCGGAAGGAGAGCGGAAGCGCCGGGTCGCAGCCCGCGTAGTGCAGCGCGTGCCCCGCCTCGTGCAGGAACGCCTCGTAGTCGTGCAGGCCACCCTGCGCGCGCGTGATCAGGTGGACGACGCGCGGGGGGTCTGCGGCGATCACGCACGCGCGCGGCGACTTCTGGGGGCGATCCTCGAGGTCGGGTCGAATTCCCTTCTCGGCATCGAGGTCGAACCCCATCGCACGGAGCGTCGCCAGGCAGACCTCGACGCTCCGCTCCCTCGTGTAGGTCGCCTCGAGCGGCGAAAGGCGGCGAATCCAGCCGGCGTGCGCCTGGCCCGGGGTCTCGTCTCGCTCGGGGCCGAGCAGCCGGTCGAGCCAGTGCGCGCGTGCCGTGACCCACGACGGCGTGCTCTCGACACGTGCGACGTCGACCGCGTCGAGGATCGGCCGCAGGGCGACGCCCTTCTCGTCCTCGTTCCGGGCCACCGGGTCGGCAATGCCGGACACCTCGCCCTCGAGCTCGTTGCGATCGGAGAGCAGGTCGCGCCGCTCGTCGTTGAACCCGGCGGAGAGCTCGAGCGCGGCGCGGCCCAGCGCATCGCGCCGCGCATAGGCGGGCTCCACGGCGAGACGGGCCTGTGCGGAGCGGAGCGGCAACTCCTCGCCGTCCCACCCGACACGGGCGGCGAGCAGGCCGTTCTCGAGCGCGTCCTCCCGCTCGGCGAGCTCGCGGGTGACGATCCCCTCCTGGCAGGTGAGCCGAAGGCGCGCGATCGACTCGCGCTCGTCTCCCGCCGCCTTCTCCTTCTCCTCCGCCTCGAGCAGCGCCTCCAGCTGCGGCCGCGTGAAGAGGTCCGCGTAGCGGGCGACGATCGCCGCCTGCTCGGACGTCTCCTTCTCGCCCACGCGGACTGCCCGCGCCTCCTCCGATCGATCCTGGAGGAACGCGTCGAGCCGCTCCTCGAACGCGTCGACGGCGTACACCTGCTCGATTCCGCTCACGCTGCCCCTTTCAGTCGGCTCGTTCGGCTCCGGTCGCGATGCGCTCGAGCGCCCGCGCACGCCCGAGCAGCTCGAGGCTCTCGTAGAGCCCCGGCGAGATCTTCGAGCCCGTGACGGCGACCCGGATCGGGCCGTAGACCGTGCGTGGCTTCTCGCCGATGTCCTCGCAGAGCTGCTTGAGAGCGATCTCGATCGCCTCGGCGGTCCACGGCTCGACCGGCCGAAGGGCGGCCTCGGCCGCGCGTAGGACGCGCGCGTCGAGCAACGCGGGATCCGGCTCGACATCGTGGAACAGGAACCCGGCGAACCCGGGGAACTCGTCGAGGCGCCCGATCTTCTCCTGGACGATGGCGCCGGCGTCGTGGACGCGCTCGGCCGGCCAGTCGAGCCCCTGGTCGCCGACCCACAGGACGAGCCGATCGGCGTAGTCGCTCCGCGGCAGCGCGCGCAGGTAGACGCCGTTCATCCAGTCGAGCTTCGCGTAGTCGAACGTGCCCGGGCTGACGCTCACCGCCTCGAGCGTGAAGCGCTCGACGATCTCGTCGCGCGACATGATCGTCGTCTCGCCGTCGGGCGCCCAGCCGATCAGCGCAAGGAAGTTGACCATCGCCTCGGGCAGGTATCCGGCTGTGCGGAACTCGTCGACGGACACCGCGCCGTGCCGTTTCGAGAGCTTCTTCCCGTCGGTGCCGAGGATGCTGGCGGCGTGCGCGTAGACCGGCGGCTCGTGACCGAGCGCCCGCAGGATCTGGATCTGCTTCGGGGTGTTGGAGATGTGGTCGTCGCCGCGGATCACATGGCTGACGGCGTCGTCCATGTCCTCGACCGGCGACGCGAAGTTGTACGTCGGCCGCCCGTCCGAGCGGACGAGGACGACGTCCTCGAGCTGCTCGTTGGGGAACTCGATGCGGCCGCGGATCGCGTCGTCCCACGTAGTGACGCCCTCGTCGGGCATGCGGAAGCGGATCGCGCCTTCGTCCTCGTACGCCGCGCCCTCCTCGACGAGGCGCGCTCCGAGCTCGCGGCAGCGGTCCATCGCGTCGAGCTGGAACGTGACCTGGCCGTCCCAGTCGATCCCGAGCCAGGAGAGCGAGCGCTGGATCTGGTCGACCGCCTCGGCGACCTCGCGGCTCGTGTCCGTGTTCTCGATGCGGAGCAGGCACTCGCCGCCCCGTCCGCGCGCGAAGAGCCAGTTGAACAGGAACGTATGGACCGAGCCGATGTGGAGGAGCCCCGTCGGCGACGGAGCCATGCGGACGCGGACGCTCATCGCGGGCGCCATGGTAGTCAGGTCGTCGCGACCAGCTCCTCGTCGGCGGCGCGGATGGCGCGGACCGACGGCACGAGCGCCGTTGAGACGAGGCAGACGAGAGCGATCGCGAACGCCCCCAACAGCGTTGGCTGCACGCCGATCCGGTCCGCGACGGGCGCGGCGGCGGCCATCCCCAGCGGGATGAGGACGAACGAGCCGAGCGCGTCGTAGGAGCTGACGCGGGACTGCGCGTGCGCAGGCACCTCGCGCTGGAAGACCGTGAACCAGAGCGCGAGGTGCATTGCGATCCCCGCGCCGGAGAGGATCGACGCGCCGGCGAGGAGCCAGACGGGCGCGTAGAGGGCGAGGCAGAGGAGCTGCAGGAGAACCGGCCAGCTGACGATCACCGAGGCGAGCAGCGGCCGCTCGGCGGTAGAGCTGCCGGCGCCGTAGACGCCGGCGAGCAGGATCAGCGATCCGACCGAGGCGGAGTCGGTGAGGATCAGCCCGGCGGTGACGGCCTGCGAGCTGCCCTGCAGAAGCGACGACCCGACGAGGACGACGTTCCGCGGGACACGGTCGGAGATGACGCCGCCGGCGACGACCACGACGGTGTTGAGGACGGTCCGGGTGGCGAGGACGAAGCCGAGGTCGCCGGCACTCGCTCCGGGGAGCGCGAGGACGGCGAACGCGAGCGCGATGTGCTCGACGGCGTCGCCGAAGGTCGAGATCGTCGTCGCCGAGAAGAGGAGGCGAAACGGGCGTTCCGAAAGCGGCCCGAGGCGTTCCCGAAGCGGCGTCGACACCGGCGCGGAGCCTAGTCGGATGCCCGCACCACCCGGCGTTCCCGGATCGTCGCGGTCCGTCCACGCTGTAGATTCGGTGTGCGCACGAGGGCGCATCCGGTCCGCGGGCAGGGTCCCCCACCTCGTCGTTCCGATCCATCCGAATCGCCGTTCCGCGGCTTCGGCACCCACGAGCGGATCCCCGGGTGCACCGAGAGGAGTCGTGATGGTCGACGATCGAGAGCTTCATGGCCTGCGCCGTGAGGCGCGCGCCCTCCAGCGTGCCGTCGCGTCACGCGATCGCGTTGCAGAAGAGCGCGCGTCGCGCGTTCTCGGAGGACGCGTCGAGCGGCGCTTCGCCCTCGCCGACGCGCTGCACGTGGTGGCGCGCGAGCACGGGGCGACGTCCTGGCCGGCGCTCGTGGCACGTGCCCGCCGCGGCCGCGTCGGCGCGGCGCTCGACGAGGGGCTCGACGAGGAGGGTCGCTCGGAGGTGGATGTCGAGACGAGCCTCGATTGGCCGGGCGGAGAGCCGGTCGTCATCGCGGTCAGCCGGAGAAGCACCGCTACCTCCTCGACGACCGAGGTGAGGCGGTGCGTCGAGCGGGCCGTCCGGCGGGCTGGGTGACCGCTGCCGAGGCAGCGGCCCGGCGCGAGGGCATGAACGTGTCGCCGACGAACGGCGTGATCTTCGTCCCGGCGGTCGGTCGGGTCGACCTCGACGACCTCGCGCATCGTCTCGCGCGCTCCAGCCTCGACGTCCTCGAAGCGCTCGTCGAGCTCGACGAGCCGGCGGGGCGCCACCGGTAGCGTCTCCCGCATGCTCTTCGGCGCCCACGTCTCCTCTGCCGGGGGCATCTCCACGGCAATCGACCGGGCGGACGAGCTCCGTTGCGACGCGGTACAGGTCTTCACCCAGAGCCCGCGGATGTGGCGGCCGACGGCGCACGGCGACGACGAGGTCGCGCGCTTCCGCGAGCGGCGCGAGGAGGCCGGGATCGCCTATGTCGTCTGCCATGCGCTCTACCTCGTCAACCTCGCGGCTTCCGACAAGGACGTCCACAGGAAGTCCGTCACGGCGATGCGCTCCTCGCTCGAGACGGCGGCCGCGATCGGGGCGGAAGGCGTCGTCTTCCACGTCGGCTCGCACCTCGGCGACGGGATCACGAAGGGGCTGAAGCGGGCGGTGCCGCCGCTCCGCAAGCTGCTCGAGCACACGGACGACCGGCTCTGGCTGATCCTCGAGAACTCCGCGGGCGCGGGCGGCACGATGGGCCGGTCGGTCGCCGAGCTCGCAGCGATCTTCGACGCCCTCGACGGCCACCCACGGCTCGGCGTCTGCCTCGACTCGTGCCACTGGTTCGTCTCGGGCGTCGACGTCACCGATCCCGCCGCGCTCGACACGGCGCTCGCGGATCTCGACGAGACGATCGGCCTCGACCGCCTCCGCTGCCTGCACGTCAACGACGCGGATGCCGCGTTCGGCTCGAACCGCGACCGCCACACGACGCTCGGGGCGGGGCAGATCGGCAACGGGATGGCGACGTTCCTCGCCCACCCCGCCTTCGACGGGCTGCCGGCGATCCTCGAGACGGCCGGGCCGGACGGCTACGTGGAGGAGCTCCGCCTCATGCGCGAGCTGTACCGGAAGGGGCGCCGCCGCCGGGCGCGACGCCGCGCGTGAGCCGCGGCGGCTAGTCCGCGAGCTGCGCGAACACCCGGAAGCTCGGGCTCGCCAGCGGCAGCTCGAAGAACTCCGGATTCCGGCAGCCGACCTCGTCGGCGCGGTGCTCGTAGCACGGAGCGATCTCGGAGTGGCACATCGGGAGCGGCGTCCGCCGAGCCCTCACCGCGCCGAACCCCTCCCGCCGACCCTCGAGCTCCTCGAGGAGGTCGAGGTCGATCTCGACGTCGAACACCTTCTGCATGCAGCCCATGTACGTGTGACCCCACGCCTCGTAGGCGTAGACGAACGGGCACCCGCGCCCGATGCACGCGCCGGGGTAGACGACCCGGTCGCAGTGCACCTCGCACCGACGGCATTCGACCTCGTCCTGCGGGCGGAGGGGGATCTCCGCAGGTGCCGTCGGGGCCGGCGCGATGTCGCTCATGACCGGATGGTGGCAACCCTTGAGGCGTCCGCGCAAGACTTGACGTGCAGGCCCGAAACGGGTAGGTGCGCGGGCCGCGCCCCGGATGACAGAGACCCGCCGATGGCCCCGGGTGCCGTGGGTAGGGTTGTCGCTCGTGGTCCGCCGCGTCCTCTTCGCCGGCCTGCTCATCGGGCCGCTCACGATCGCGCTCCATTACCTCGCCGACCTCGACGAGACGGTCGAGTTCGTCCTCGCCGCGATCGCACTCATCCCGCTCGCATGGCTGATCGGCGAGGCGACCGAGCACGCCGCGGAGCACACCGGGCCCGGGATCGGCGGCTTCCTCAACGCGACGTTTGGTAACGCGCCGGAGCTGATCATTGCGCTGCTCGCCGTCAACGAGGGCCTCACCGAGGTCGTGCGCGGCTCACTCACCGGCTCGGTCGTCGGAAACCTCCTGCTCGTGCTCGGCTTCTCGCTCGCCGTGGGGCCCCCCGGCGAGCTGGATCGGTGGTCGAGCCTCATGTCGTTCGGGGCGATCGCGCTCGCGATCCTGCTCTTCCTGATCCCCGCGATCCCCTCGTGGCACGGCAATCCCGATCGAGACCTGATCGTCGACCTTTCCCTCCCGGTCTCGATCGCGCTCCTCGTCGTCTACGTCGTCACGACGTTCTACTCGCTCCGGCGGCACCGCAGCATGCACGTCTCGAGCGACGAGGAGGTCGAGGCCTGGAGCCTCCAGACATCCCTCGGCGTCCTCGCCGCAGCCACGTTCATCACGGCGCTCGTGGCCGAGGTGCTCGTCGGCTCGCTCGAGGTGTTCGCCGACAACGCCGGCCTCAGCGAGTTCTTCGTCGCCGCTGTGATCGTCGCGATCGTGGGCAATGCCGCCGAGCACGGCGGGGCGGTCGTCGTCGCGCACCGCGGCAAGGTCAAGCTTGCCGCCGAGATCGCCCTCGCGTCCGCCGCGCAGGTGGCCGTGTTCCTCATCCCGGCGGTCGTGCTCATCTCCTGGCTGATCGAGCCGCTCGCGCTCGGCTTCCGCGAGGTCGAGATCGCCGCGCTCGCGTTCGGGCTCGCCGTGACCGCCGTGTCGCTATGGGGCGGACGCGCCTCGGGGGCCCGCGGCGTGATCCTGCTCGTCGCGTACGCCCTCGTCGCGATCGCCTTCTACGTGGCCGGCGACCGCGACGGTCACGAGGCGGTGTCGGCGAACGCCGCCGGCGCCCTCGTCAGCGGGTAGGTCGCGACGTAGAGCTTGACCGGCGCGCCCCCCTCGTCCCTGACGACGCGCAGCAGCTCGCCGAGCTCGCGCCCCTCGACGATCCGCCATCGGTCGTCCTCCTCACGTGCGAGCCACGAGACGTTCCGGCCCTCGGGGTAGGAGAACGCCTCCAGCCGAAGACGCCCGGCCGCCCACGTCAGCGCCAGCTCCGAGCCTTCCGACCACCAGCGGCCGAGCAGCGGGACGACGTCGCCCGGGACGTTGCCCGGCTGCCACAGCGCAGGCGTCCGCTCGAGCCCGTCGAGCGCCGCATCGGCGAGGTCGAGCGCAACCCGCTCCGGCGACGCGTTGGCGCTCGTGTTGACGAGCACCGCGGCCCCCGTTCGCTCCGGCCGGTGGATGCACAGCGACGCGAGGAAGCCCGGCATCGCCCCGCCGTGGCCGGCGTACACGCGCTCTCCGCGCCGGTAGAGAGCGAGCCCGAGACCCCAGCCGAGCGACCACCGCGCCTCGTCGACCATCGTCCGGAGGCGCGCCATCTCGTCGAGCGTCTCCCGCGCGAGCACGCCGTCGTGCCCCGTCGCGAGGAAGTCGCCGAAACGGGCGAGATCGTCGACAGTCGACCACAGCCAGCCGATCGCCGCGGTCGGTCCCTCGCCGAGGGGATCCGGCTCCCGGGTCACGCGGTCCGCGTAGGGGTCGACGTAGTACCCGGTCGCTCGCGCGCCCGGTGGGTCGAAGCCTGTGCGCGTGAGGCCGAGCGGCTCCAGGACGCGAGCGCGGAGCGCATCCTCGAAGCCGTTCTCGCCGCGCCGGGTGACGACCTCGCCGAGCAGGCCGTACGCGAGATTCGAGTAGTGCCACGCCTCGCCCGGACGGAGCACGCGCTCGGCGTCCTCGAGCCCTCCCAGGAGCTGCTCGCGCGACGGCGGCGTGAGCGTCTCCCAGATCTCCCCAGGGGGCTCCCGCTGCAGCCCGCTGAGATGCGCGAGGGCGTCGCGGAGCGTGAGCCCGATCGGCGCCTCGGGGATGTGGGTGCGCAGCGGGTCGTCGAGATCGACGACCATCGCGTCCCGCAGCTGGAGGATGCAGACCGCGGTGAACGTCTTCGTGATCGAGCCGATGCGGTAGGCGTGATCGGTCGTCGCCGCCTCTCCGCCCTCGACGTCGGCCGAGCCGAGCGCGCGGCGCCAGATCACCTCGCCGTCGCGGAAGACCGCCGCGCTCACCGATGGCAACCGCTGCTCGGCCTGCGCGGTCGCGAGAATCCGGTCGAGCGTGCCGGCAAGCTCCGTCACGAGGTGGGGGGCGCTCAGGCCGGAACCCCGACACCCAGGGCGCGGGGCGCGAGCTCGATCGCGCGCTCGACGTCGTCGTCGTCGACATCGAGGTGCGTGACCGCGCGGACGATCGTCGGGTGGATCGTCGACGAGAGCCCGACGCCGCCGTCGCGGAGCGCGGTGAGCGCCGCATCGCGCGCGAGGCCGAGGGCGCCGACGTCGAGCTGGACGAAGTTCGTCTGCACCTGCCCGAAATCGATCGGGAGACCGGCCGCGTGCCATCCCTCCGCGAGGCGATGGGCGCGCGCATGGTCGTCGGCGAGCCGATCGACGTGGTGCTCGAGGGCGTACACGCCGGCCGCCGCGACGATCCCCGCCTGGCGCATCGCGCCGCCGAAGAGGTGCTTCTCCCGCCACGCGCGCCCGATCGCCTCCTCCGAGCCGGCGAGGAGCGCCCCGAGCGGGCAGCCGAGGCCCTTCGAGAGGCAGAGCGTCACCGTGTCGAAGAGGCCGCCGATCCCCGCGGGGGGCACGCCCGTGGCCACCGCGGCGTTGAGCAGCCGCGCGCCGTCGAGGTGCGTCGCGAGCCCGCGGTCACGGGCAGCCGCGGTGACGGCCGCGAGCTCCTCGATCGGCCAGCACCGCCCACCCGAGGAGTTGTGGGTGTTCTCGACGGCGAGAACCGTCGCGCGCTGATCGGCCGACTTCGTGCTCGCGATCGTCACCGCCTCGAGCTGCTCGACCGTGAAGCGGCCGTCGTGGCCGTCGAGCGCTTCGATCATCAGCCCCGCGTGGGCTGCGGCGCCCCCGTACTCGTAGATCACGACGTGCGCGAACCGATCCGCGACGAGGACGTCGCCCGGCTGTGAGTGGAGCTTGAGGGCGATCTGGTTGGCCATCGTCGCCGTGGGGAGGAAGAGAGCGGCCTCCTGACCCAGGAGCTTCGCCGCGCGGCCCTGCAGCAGCGTGACCGTCGGGTCCTCCCGTCGCTGCTCGTCTCCCACGTCGGCGGCGGCGATCGCCGCGCGCATGCCGTCCGTCGGCCGCGTCGCCGTGTCCGAGCGCAGGTCGATCACGGCGGTCACCCTATCCCGTACGGACGGGGTGAGCCGCGCGGTGAGCTACTCGAGGTTTCCGGCCCCGAGCAGGTCGGAGCGTGAGCGCGTCGGCCCGGCGTAGAGCCCGACCTCGTACTCGTGCGTGGAGATCACGTTCGCGCCCGCCTCCTCGGCGGCCTCGCTCCGTGCCCGGGCCGCCGTGACGCGACTCCGCTCCATCGTGTCGAGCGACTCCCAGAACGTGAGAGTCACTCCCTGCACGCCGTCCCGCTCGACGAGGAAGTACCCGTCGACGAAACCCTCGAGGTCACGGAGGCGCTCGATGGCCGGCGAGAACGCCGCCATCGCCTCGGACGCACGCCACTCCTCGAGCTCGTAGACCGACACCCGGGCGAACATGTCGTTCCTCCTTCCCGCGCCCGGCACGGGTGAAACCTCGGCAGCCGCCGCTACCGTGTCGCTGTGGATCTCGCGCTCCTCGAACGGCGGGTCGCGGAGCTCGGGCAGCCGTCGTACCGGGCCCGGCAAGTGTGGGAGTGGACGAGCCGCGGCGCCGACGGGTACGACGCCATGACGAACGTGCCGCGTGCTCTCCGCGAGGCGCTCGCGGGAGACGTGCCGTTCTCGACGCTGAGCGCGGAGACCGAGCAGCACTCGAGCGACGGGACGATCAAGACGCTCTTCCGCACGAGCGATGGTCACCCGGTCGAGGCGGTGCTCATGCGCTACCGCGACGGGCGGCGCTCGGTGTGCGTCTCCTCGCAATCAGGCTGCCCGCTCACGTGCACGTTCTGCGCGACCGGGCAGATGGCGTTCGGCCGGAACCTCACCGCGTGGGAGATCCTCGACCAGGTCCTCCACTTCCGCCGGACCGAGCCCGTGAACCACCTCGTGTTCATGGGGATGGGCGAGCCGTTCATGAACGTCGGCGCGGTGCTCGAGGCGGCACGGCGGCTCCCCGACCTCGGCGTCACCCACCGGCGGACGACGATCTCGACGGTCGGCTGGGTACCGGGGCTGAACCGGTTCGTCGAGGAGGTCAGTGAGCCGATCCGGCTCGCGCTCTCGCTGCACGCCGCCCACCCCGAGCTCCGCAGCGAGCTGATGCCGGTGAACGACCGCTACCCGCTCCCGGATGTGCTCGCGCTCTGCCGAGCGCACTGGGAGCGTACGAATCGACGCGTCTTCATCGAGTACGTGATGCTCGCCGGCGTGAACGACTCGCCGGCACAGGGCCGCCTCCTTGCGCGCCTCCTCGGCCGCGACGCGTTCAAGGTGAACCTCATCCCCTACAACCCGACGGGTACGTACGACGGGTCGTCCCGCGAGGCGATCGCGTTGTTCAAGGCGCGGCTCGACCAGGCAGGCGTTCCCGCAACGATACGGCTGACGCGAGGGCGAGATATCGCTGCCGCCTGCGGCCAGCTCGCTGCTCCGTCGCGAGCGCGCAACCGAGCGCGCGTCGCGGCCAACTGATCCTTGCTACCGCCGTCGTGTGGTCGGGAAGCCTCGCGGCACGACGTCCGCCTACTTGTCGGCGGCGTTCGGCTCGCGCGACCGGGAAACGACTTCGTCGAGAAAGTCGAGCGTCAGCGAGGAAGTGTCCACTCCGTGCTCAGCCATCGCTTCCTCGAGCGCGGGGTCGTTGATGACCGCCTCGACCGCGTCCCGTGACTCCCACCGTTCAAGGATCAAGACAAGGGTCGGATCGTCCACTCCCTGCCAGATGCGGTACTCGAGTAGCTCGGGTGTAGACGCGGTGAACCCCTCGTACTGCGGTTTCCAGGCGTCGAAGTCGGCCACCCGGCAACGGGTCAAGACCGTCGCCATCCACTCACTCCTTCCAGAAGAAAGCAGATGCTAATAGCCTGGGTGAGCATCGGATCGAGACGCTGGCCGAGGGGCAGAGCTATCGAACGAACCGAAAGGAGGGCACCGTGCCCGAGCAGCCCGAGATCCCTGCCGACGCGCCGCCGCCTCCCGACCTCCCCGGCACGGAGGTCAGCTTCCCCTGGGAGACGCGCTTCGCCGTCCTGATCGTCACCCCCTGGGGACGGTTCTGTTTCAAGCTGGAGACGCAGACGGGGTCGTTGCGGGCGAAGCAGTTTCGCGAGCTTCGTGACGCCACCGCCCAGGGCAAGCCCGTGTACGAGGTGCGCTGACTCGCGTTCGTCTCCACACGTCCACGTCGCCGATCAGGGGAGACGACAGAAAACCTTGCCGTCGTACTTCTCGGAGTCCGGTGTCTTCTCTACGCGCTCGACGGGCAGCGTCCCGAACTTCGTGTCGATCGGCTCGCCTTCGCTCGGTAGCTGAAGCAACTCGATCTCCTCGGAGTCAGTCCAACCGTGCCCTTCGATGGTGACGATGAACCTCTGAATCAGGCCATCGTCGCACACTGCGGACGACCCCCGTCTCAGCCGGATCCAGCGCCTGGCCGGGTCGGCGGGCTAGCTCTCGATCAGGTCGGCGCACCAGGCCCGCCGGGTGGCGGGCCTCCTCCGAGGGGCGATTCGGGGTCTGGGGCTAGGCGTCGTGCTCGCGGAGGAACTCCGCCGACTTGGGCGGACCTTGCGTAAACCCGGCTTCCTGAAAGATCGCCGGGACCTCGGGGTCCGAAGTGAAGCTTTGCCACCCCGACTCATCCCAGTCGAAGATCGCCCAAACCCGGTCGCTCTCATTTGGATCCCGAAAGACGTGCGATCCCTTGCAACCGTGCTGCTTTCGCTTCTCAGCGCCCTTGGTTGAGAAGGTATTCCAGAAGCGGTCGAAATCCTCGATCTTCGCCGTTGCCAGGACCACTCTCTCCTCCTTTGTCGGAACGGGTGTGTTGCGACCTCCACCCTATGCCCCGCACTCCTTCCTCGCCTTCCAGTTGTCCAACCGTAGGGCACCGCAGGCGGTCAGCCTCAGACGAGAGCGCGGCGACGCGACAGCGAGTCGAGGAGAACAGCGCGTCGCTCCGGCCCGGCCCCTCGCACTGCTCGCAGACACGAAGCCCGCGCTCTCGGACGATCCGGGCACGCTGGGAGCGCATCCGCTCCGGGAGGGCCCGCGTCTAGAGGCGGCGGATCGCGTCGCCGACGCGGACCGTGCCTGCCTGCACGACCCGCGTGTTGATGCCGCGGAGGTTGAGCGCGCGCCCCTCCGGCGAGTTGACGAACACCAGCGCGTCGAGCCCGAACCGGCCGCTGAACTTCTTGCAGCCGGTATGCGGGTCGTCGGTGACCTCGATCACGGCGGATCCGACCGCGAGCCGCGTCCCGGGCGGGATGTGCTCGCCGCTCAGGTCGAAGTCGACGTAGAGCTGGTCGCCGGCGAGCGGCCAGCGCTCGCGATCCCCGGCGACGAGCGCCGTCGACCGGACGTTCATCACCGTGATCTGCGCCTTCGTGTTCGCGGGACGCCCACCCGAGCGTCCGCGCGTCTGCCACGAGTCGCCGACGAGGCCGTCGTCGATGTCGAGCTCGGCCGTCTCGACCACCTCTCGCTCGTCCACCGTAGGACGGCGGACGATCAGCTCGACGACGCCCTCACCGCGCGGGGCGGCGCGCAGGTGGTCGAGCCCCGCCAGGAGCTCGTCGGGCGAGAGATGGTGCTCGCTCGCGATGCCGTCGCGGACGCTCATCAGTCGGCCACCGTCGCATGGCGGCGCACGATCTGCCAGCGGGCGTCGCGACGCGTCCAGATATCCGTGACGTGCATTCTGCGCGAGAGGTCGCGACCGTCGAGCCGCGCGACCTGGCGGTAGCGCGACACGAGGACGGCGGTGTTGCCGTAGATCTCGGGGTCGATCTCCTCGTACGAGAACTCGTCGATCTCGTACGGCCCCGCGGCGGCCTGCAGGAACTCGTCGCGGTCGAGCTGACCCGCGGCGCCCTGGAGCGTGAACTCCGACGCGAGGAGCTCCTCGAGACGCGCGACGTCGTGATCGGAAACCGCACGGGCGAGATCGTGGGCGAGCTCGACGAGCTCGTGGGCGACGGCAACGGTCATCCGGTCTCGATCCTATCGGGCGCGCCGGCTTCGTCGAAGGCGTAGCGGACGACCGGCTCCTTCGCCGCCTTCACCTCGTCGAGGCGGCGGACCGGGCGCGTGAGCGGGGCGGCTTTCAGGGTCTCGGGCTCGGATTCCGCCTCCGCGGCGATCGAGTGCATCGCGTCGACGAACGAGTCGAGGCGCTCCTTCGTCTCCGTCTCCGTCGGCTCGATCATCAGCGCCTCCTGGACGACGAGCGGGAAGTAGATCGTCGGCGGGTGGATACCGTGGTCCATGAGCCGCTTCGCGACGTCGAGCGCCGTGACGCCGTGCTCGCGCTTCATGGAGCGCGCCGACAGCACGAACTCGTGCATGCAGTGGCGATCGTACGGAAGGTCGTAGACGTCGCGGAGGCGCGCAAGCAGGTAGTTCGCATTGAGCACCGCCACCTCGGACATGTCCTTCAGCGCAGGCCCGTACGCGCGCATGAACGCGTACGAGCGGACAAAGACGCCGAACGGGCCTGCGAAGCCACGGACGCGCCCGATCGACTTCGGCCGGTCGTGGTCGAGGCGGTAGCGGTCGCCGTCGCGGAGGACGGCGGGCGAGGGAAGGAACGGCTCGAGCTCCGCGCGGACAGCGACGGGGCCGCCGCCCGGCCCTCCGCCGCCGTGCGGCTGCGAGAACGTCTTGTGGAGGTTGTAGTGGACGATGTCGAAGCCCATGTCGCCCGGCCGCGAGAGCCCGACGACGGCGTTGAGGTTCGCGCCGTCGTAGTAGAGGAGGGCGCCGCGATCGTGGAAGATCGACGCGACCTCCTCGATGCCCTCGTCGAAGAGCCCGAGCGTCGACGGGTTCGTCAGCATCAGGCCTGCCGTACGGTCGTCGACCTTTTCCCGGAGGTCGTCGAGATCGAGGTTCCCGCGGTCCGTCGTCGCGACCTTCGCAAGCTCGAAGCCGGCCATCGTGACGCTCGCCGGGTTCGTGCCGTGCGCGGTGTCGGCAGTGATGATCACGTTCCGCTCCGGCTCGCCGCGGTCGGCGAAGGCGGCGCGCATGATCATCAGGCCGGTGAGCTCGCCCTGCGAGCCGGCGGCCGGCTGCAGCGTGACGGCCGGCAGCCCGGCAACCTCGGCGAGGATGCCCTGGAGCTCCCACATGAGCTCGAGTGCCCCCTGGATCCCGTCCTCCTCCTGCAGCGGGTGGAGGTCGCGGAAGCCCGGAAGCCCGACGACCCGCTCGTTGACGCGCGGGTTGTGCTTCATCGTGCAGCTGCCGAGCGGGTAGAAGCCCGTGTCGATCCCGAAGTTCCGGTCCGCGAGGGCGGTGAAGTGCCGGACGATCTCGTTCTCGGGCACCTCGGGCAGCCGTGGCGGCCGCTCGCGTCGGAGGGCACCGGGAATCTCCGGCACCGGAAGGCCGTACGACGGGACTCGTCCGGCGCGTCGGCCCGGCTTCGACTGCTCGTAGATCAGCTCCATCAGCGCCCCTTCAGATGATGCGGCCACGTTCCTCGCGCGCGAGGAGCAAGCCAGACTACGACGCAGGCGTCCACCGATGTGGACGCGGCCGAGGACGACGCATGGCGCCGCTCATCGCGCGCCAGGGACCTGGAGGGCATTGCCTGAGGCGGCACTAGGCCGTGACCTCAACGAGCACCTCGGCGAGGCGGTCGACGTCGGCGGGGGTGCGCTTCTCGGTGAGCGCGACGAGCAGGACGTCGTCGAGGCCCGGGTAGTCGCGACCGAGCGGATAGCCCGGATGGACGCCGTGGTCGCGCGCGCGCGCGACGACCTCGCGGGCTGGGATCGGCGTGCGGAAAGCGACCTCTTTGAACGTCGGCCGGTCGAAGGCGACCGGGAGGTCGATCCGCTCCCTCGCGTACCCCGCGAGCGCGGTGCACGTCTCGCCGAGCTCGCGGAGCCCCTCGGGGCCGAGCCAGCAGAGCGTGATCAGGCCGCCCAGCGCGAGAAGCGTCTGGTTCGTCGTGATGTTCGACGTCGCCTTCTCGCGCCGGATGTGCTGCTCGCGCGTCTGCAGCGTGAGCACGAACCCCCGCTTGCCCTCGATATCGGTCGTCTCGCCGACGATCCGGCCCGGCATCCGCCGGATGAACTCGCCGCGCGCGGCGAGGAACCCGTAGTGCGGGCCGCCGAAGGACTGGTAGTTGCCGATCGATTGGCCCTCGCCGATCGCAATCGCGCAGCCGTAGTTGCCCGGCGCCTCGAGCAGGCCGAGCGATGCGAGGTCGACGTGCGCCACGGGGAGGGCGCCGGCCGCGGACGCGGCAGCGGCCAGGTCGGGCGCGGGCTCGAGGCAGCCGAAGGCGTTGGGCTGCTGGAAGAGCACGGCCGCGGCGTCCGCCGACGCCTCCGCGAGCCGGGCGGGATCCGTCGTGCCGCCCGTGTGGGGGACCTCGACGACCTCCATCCCGAACCCCGGCGCGTACGTCTTGACGACCTGCCGCACCTGGGGGTTGAGCGTCTCGGCGAGAACGACCTTCGAGCGGCCCGTGTGGTGTCGCGCGATGAAGCACGCGTCGGCGGCGACGGTCGAGCCGTCGTACCCCGACGCGTTCGAGACGTCCATCCCGGTGAGCTCGCAGATCGCGGTCTGGTACTCGAAGATCGCCTGGAGGACGCCCTGGCTCATCTCCGGCTGGTACGGCGTGTACGCGGTCAGCAGCTCGCCGCGGGACAGAAACGTGTCGACGATCGACGGCACGTAGTGGTCGTAGATCCCCATCCCGAGGAAGCTCAGCTCGCGCGACGTGTCCGCATTCCTCGCGGCGAGCTCCTCCAGCCGGCGGACGAGCGTCGCCTCGGGGAGCGCCTCCGGCACGTCGAGCTCGCGGTCGAACCGCACACCCGGAGGGATCTGCTCGAAGAGCTCGTCGAGGGACGCGACGCCGATCGCCTCGAGCATCGCCTCGCGGTCGGCATCGGTCAGAGAGAGATAGCCGGCGGTGCTCATCGCCTTGTCCCGCGAAGCAGGACTCCGCAGGAGCGGGATCCTGCCGCTCGATCCCCGCCTGCGGCGGGGCACATTCCTGAAGGCGTCGCCTTCGGCGCCGCAACCCCCTCGGCAGGCGGAGTCGTCCGCGAGTGTCGTCGGCGAACGAGCCTCATTGCTCGGCGACGTGCGCCCGGTAGGCCTCGACGGTCATCAGCCCGTCGGCCTCGCTCGTGTCGGAGAGGCGGATGCGCACGAGCCACCCCTCGCCGTACGGATCCTCGTTGATCGTCTCCGGCTCGTCGACGGCCTTCTCGTTGACGGCGAGCACCTCGCCGGAGAGCGGCGCGATCACGTCCGAGACGGCCTTCACGGACTCCACCTCGGCGTACGCCTGATCCTTCGTGAGCGTCGCGCCCACCTGCGGCGCCTCGAAGTGGACGAGCTCACCGAGCGCGTCCTGCGCGTACCAGGTGATGCCGAGGACGGCTTCGTCGCCGTCGATCCGCGCCCAGTCGTGCTCCGGGTGGTACCGCAGTTCGTCGGGATAGCCCTCGTTCGCCGCCATTAGTGCTCCTTCCGGTGATGTGGCCACGTACCTGACCCGCGAGGAGCAAGCCAGGCGAGGACGCAGGGAGTGTCCATATCCCGCGATATGGACACGACCGAGGACGACGCATGGCGCCGCTCATCGCGTGTCAGGTACCTGGAGGGCATCTCCGGAAGGAGCACTCTGCTAGCTCTCCTTCCGGTAGATCGGCTTCTTCACGACACGGGCACGGCGTGGCTTGCCGCGCACGTCGAGCTCGAGCTCCTGACCCTCCGCGGCCTGCGCGACGGGGACGTAGCCCATCCCGATGCCGACGTCGAGCGACGGCGAGTGGGTGCCGGACGTAACCTCTCCGCCGCCCTCGATCGCCATGCCCTGACGCGGGATCGCCTTCTCCTCCATCATGAACGCGACAAGGCGCCGCTCGGGGCCGGCTTCCTTGATCCGGCGGAGCGCCTCGGCTCCGGTGAACTCGGTGTCGAGGGCGCACACCCAGCCGAGCCCCGCGGAGATCGCGTCCGTCTCCATCGTGATGTCGTTGCCGTGGAGCGGGTAGCAGACCTCGAGGCGCAGCGTGTCCCGCGCGCCGAGCCCGCACGGCACGACTCCCTGCCCGGTGACGAAGTCCCAGAGCGCCGCGCCGTCCTCGTCGGCACAGAGGAGCTCGACGCCCTTTTCGCCGGTGTAGCCGGTACGGCAGACCATGACCTCGATCCCGCCGACCTCCCCCATGCCGTGCGTGAACGGCTTGCCCTCGTCGAGGCCGAGGCGCGCGAGCGACGTCGGGCCCTGCACCGCGACGAGGGCGTACTCGTCGGATGCGTCCCGCACCTCGGTGCCGCGCCGCTCGCGATCCTTGAGCCATCCGTACGCCGCTTCGCGGTTGCCCGCGTTGACGACGAGAAAGTAGTGGCCGTGGCTCATGCGGTAGACGATGAGGTCGTCGACGATCCCGCCGGTCTCCGTCGTCAGCAGGGTGTACTGCGCCTCCCCGTCGGCAAGGCGTTCGATGTCGTTCGAGAGCGCCGATTGGAGGTACTCGGCGGTCGCGGGGCCCTCGACGTGGAGCTGGCCCATGTGGGAGACGTCGAACGCGCCCGCCTCGCTGCGGACGGCGAGATGCTCGGGGATGACGCCCTCGTACTGGACGGGCATCTCCCAGCCCGCGAACGGGACCATCCGCGCTCCCGCCGCGACATGCCGCTCGAACAGAGGCGTCCTGCGGAGGGTCGCGCTCACGCGCGCGACAATAGCTCCGATCCTCGTCCCCGCGCGTCGCGGGACGGGTCAGTCGCGGAGGAAGCTCGGCACGTCGATCTCGGCCTCGTCGTCGCGCGGACGCGGGTCGAAGCGCGGGACCGCGGCCTCGGCTGAGCTCGACACCGCAGCTGCGGTCGGCGTCTCGATCCGCCGCCGGCGCGGCCGCCCGCCGAACCCGGTGGCGATGACCGTGACCCGGACGTCCTCGCCGAGCGACTCGTCGATGACGGCGCCGAAGATCACGTTTGCGTTCGCGTCCGCGTGACCCGTGACGACCTCGGCGGCCTCGTTCACCTCGAACAGGCCGACGTCTGCCGGGCCGGTGATGTTCAGCAGCACGCCCGTGGCGCCGTCGAGCGTCGTCTCGAGGAGCGGGCTCGACACCGCGGCGTTGGCGGCGGCCGTCGCGCGCCCCTCGCCGCGAGCCGTGCCGATGCCCATGAGCGCGGAGCCGGCGTCGCGCATGATCGTGCGCACGTCGGCGAAGTCGAGGTTGACGAGCCCGGGCACGGTGATGAGGTCCGTGATGCCCTGGACGCCCTGCCGGAGGATGTCGTCGGCCATTCGGAACGACTCGAGGATCGGCGTCGTCTTCTCGACCACCTGCAGCAGCCGGTCGTTCTCGATCACGATCAGCGTGTCGACGCGCTCGCGGAGGTTCTGGATCCCGACCTCGGCCTGCTCGGCGCGACGGCGACCCTCGAACGCGAACGGCTTCGTGACGACGCCGACCGTCAGTGCGTCTAGCTCACGCCCGAGCTCCGCCACGACGGGCGCCGCGCCGGTCCCGGTCCCGCCACCCTCGCCGGCGGTGACGAAGATCATGTCGGCGCCCTTCAGCGCCTCCTTCAGCTCGTCCCGGCTCTCCGTCGCGGCGGCGAGCCCGACCTCCGGGTTCGCGCCTGCGCCGAGGCCGCGCGTCGCCTTCGAGCCGATGTGGATCTTGACGTCGGCGTCCGTATCGAGGAGCGCCTGCGCGTCGGTGTTCACGGCGATGAACTCGACGCCCGTGAGCCCCGACTCGACCATGCGGTTGACGGCGTTCGTCCCGCCGCCGCCGACGCCGACGACCTTGATGACTGCGAGGTAGTTGCCGTTCTGGGTGCTCATCTCGACCTGCCTGAGGGTCAAGCTCTCATCGAGCTAAGGAGTGGCCGAATCCCTGTTCGGAGCCAGGGTACGTACTCCTTGTCGACAATGTCAACGCAACCCTCAAGCGCCGGTGGAGGTGAAACTCTCAACCTCGACCTGAGGGTCGAGGCCTGGCGGGCCGGCGACCGGACGGTCGGGGACGCTGAGGTCGAGGTAGCCCGACCCCGGCGGCAGCAGGGGCAGGACGCGGCCGGCGACGGCGAGCTTCAGGTCGACGTTCGTCGGCTCGCCGAGACGGAGCTCGAGCCCCGACCGGAGTCGCAGCGTGAGCTGGTCTTCTCCGGTCGCGACGGAGACGACGCGCCCCGGGAAACGAACGCCGGCGAGCGGGGCGACCGCGCCGACGGCGATGCGGAGGTCGCCGTCCACGATCGACCCTGGCTCGAGCGGCACGTCCCGCGCGACCCAGATCCGCGCCAGCTCGGGACGGCGCGTCCGGGGCACCCGCGCGACGACCCGGCCGCGCTCGGAGACCACGAACGCCGTCGCTCCCTGACGGACGACCGCCACGGGCCGCTCGGGGACGACGGTGACCCGCAGCGTGTGCGGGTAGGCGCGATCGAACGCGACCGCCGCGACCGACGGCAGCGCGGCGACGTCGCTCCGCGCGGAGTCGAGATCGAGTGACACGAGGCTGTCCCCGCGCCGGCCGGCGAGCATCCGCTCGACCTGGCGCTGGATCCACGGCGACGCCCCGGCCACCTGTATCGACCTGACGCCGAAGAGGGGCGTCTCGCGCGCGACGACGAGTGAGAGCAAGACCCCGCCGAGCACGGCGAACGCGAGGAGCAGCGAGCGGGAGGACGGTACGAGACGCCCGAGGTCGAGCGCGTCCGCGGTCGCGGACTTCGGAAAGGGGACGACGACGCTCGACGTTCGCGCGCGCGGACGAGGTCGTTCCCGATCGGTCACGCCTCCCCACTTCGGCGCGGCCGGAGCGTTTCCTAGATCGGCTCGACCGGGCCGAGGAAGACGACCTCGCGCTCGAGCTCGACCCCGAACTGCTCGTGTGCGCGGCTGCGCGCCTCGGTCATCAGCGCAACGCAGTCGGCGCTCGTCGCGCCGTCCACGTTCTCGATGAAGTTCGCGTGCCGGGGCGAGATCACGGCCCCGCCGATCCGGTGCCCCTTGAGCCCGCAGACCTCGACGCATCCGGCCCGCGCCGAGCTCACCCGGCGGGTTCTTGAAGACCGAGCCGAACGTCCGCTTGTTGGTCGGCTGCGTGGCCTTGCGGCGCGTGACGAGATGGGCGACCTCGGCCTTGATCTCGTCGATCGGCCGCGGTGTGAGCTGGTACTCGACGCGGGCGACGACATCGCCCGGACGCAGGTCCGAGCTGGCGGTAGGAGAGGCCGAGCTCGTCCGCGGTCAGCCAGCCGCTCCCGCTCGCGGACACGACGAGCGCGCGCTCGAGGATCGCGGCCCAGTCGGAGCCGTATGCGCCGGCGTTCATCCGGACGCCGCCGCCGGCGGTCCCGGGGATCGCGCACGCGAACTCGAGCCCGCCGAGACCGGCGGTGCGGGCCCGGTGGAGGCAGACGGCGTTCGTTGCGCCACCGCCCGCCGAGAGCAGGGTCCCGTCGATCGAGACCGCGGCGAGGTCGCCCTCGAGGCGAAGGACGAGCGCGTCGACGCCGTCGTCCGCTGGGAGGACGTTCGAGCCGAGACCGACCGTCACGACCGGGAGACCGCGCTCCGACGCCCAGGCGATCGCCTCCTCGAGCTCGGCGAGGGTCGCCGGCCGGGCGAGCGCGCTCGCAGTGCCGCCGGTCCCGATCGTCGTCAGGCGGGAGAGCGGGAATCCGGTCTCGATCTGCATGCCTACGCTGCCGCGATCCTGTCCGGGAGCGCGTCGGCGATCGCGCGCGCCGCACGCCACGGCTCGCCCACGCCGAGCGTCACGACGAGGTCGCCCGGGCGGACGACGGCAAGGGCGAGCGCCGCTGCATCCTCGAGCGAAGGCGCCCACAGCCGACGAGTCGGGTCGAGGACGGCGTCGAGGACCATGCGGGCGGAGACGTCCTCGCGGAGCGGGTCGCGACGGCCGACGAAGTCCGTCACGATCGCCACGTCCGCCAGCGAGAGCGCGTCGCCGAGCTCACGGTGCAGGTGGCGCGTCCGCTCGACGACGTGGGGCACGTAGAGCGCGACGACGCGGCCGTCTGCGCGGTCGCGTGCCGTCTCGAGCACTGCGCGGATCTCGGTCGGGTTGTGGCCGTAGTCGTCCACGACCGTCACGCCGCCGCGCTCGCCGACGAGCTGGAAGCGCCGGTCGGCGCCCGTGAACGACGACAGAGCGGCTTCGGCGGCGTCCGCGTCGACGCCGATCCTGACGAGCGCCGCGAGCGCGGCCGCGGCGTTCCGCCGGTTGTGCTCTCCGGGAACGGACAATGCAAAGGCGACGGGCTCGAGCTCCGACCCGCGGACGACGGTCGGAACCGGTGCCAGCCACTTGTCGATCGCCTCCTGGAGCTCGGCCGACGAGCCGTACGCTCCGAAGTGGTCGAGCTCGACGTTCGTCACGACCGCGACCCGTGGGCGTAGCTCGAACACCGAGCGGTCGGACTCGTCGCCCTCGACGACCAGCCACCCAGCGCCGACGCCGGCGTTGCCGCCGAGCTGTGGGACGACGCCGCCGATGATCCAGGCCGGGTCGTCGTCCGTCTCCCGGAGCGCGTGGGCGATCATCGCCGCGGTCGTCGTCTTGCCGTGGGCGCCGGTGACGACGATCGACGGGCGAGCGGCGACGAGCTCGGCGAGAAACGCGGCGCGCGGCGTACCGTCGATCCGGTCACGGTGCGCGGTCGAGACGACGACCTCGAAGCCGTCCGGCGGCCGCGGATCGCCTCCGAGATCGACCTCGGTGCCCTCGAGCGTCTCGCTGAAGATCGTCTCGTGGAGGTCCCAGCCGCGGACCTCCGCCCCCCACGCGCGGGCGACGTTCGCGTAAGCGGACATTCCCGAGCCGCCGATCCCGACGAAGTAGAGCCGCCGACCCGAGAGCGGTCCGGTCACCGGCGCCCCCCGGCGAGGGCGACGAGCTCGTGGGCGATCGTCTCCGCGGCGTCCGGTCGTGCGAGCGCGAGCATCGCCTCGCGCATCCGCGCGAGTCGCTCACCGTCCGCGAGGAGCTCGTCGACGAGCCCCGGGACACGGCCGACGTCTGTGTCCGGCACGACGATCGCCCCTCCCCCGCGCTCGAAGTGCCGGGCGTTGAGAGTCTGGTGATCGGCGGTCGCGTGCGGGTACGGCACGAGGATCGACGGGGAGCCCGCTGCTGCGAGCTCCCAGACGGTTCCTCCCGCACGAGACACCGCGAGGTCGGCGGCGGCGAGGGCCTCTCCGAAGTGATCCGTCTGCGCAAGGAGGACGTAGTCGTCGCGCTCCACGCGCCGACGCAGCTCGTCGTAGTCCCGCTCGCCGCAGATGTGCAGAACGGAGGGCCCGGACGAGCCCCAGGTAGACACTGCGAGCTCGTTGAGCGATCGTGCCCCGGCGAGCGCGCCGAAGACGGCGACCACGCTCGCGTCCGCGGCGAGCCCGAAGCGCTCGCGACCCTCCGTGCGCGTCGCGCCCTTGTGCGCTTTCGGGATCGGACGCCCGACGACTCGCACCTTATGCCCGTCGTGCCCGGGGATCTCGTACGCGAGGAACAGCCGCCGCGCGAACGGCGCCGCGAGCCGGTTGGCGAGCCCGAGGTGCGCGTCGGCCTCGGTCAGCGCAGCGGGGATCCTGCGAAACCGGGCGGCGAGCACCATCGGCCCGGCGACGAAGCCGCCGCCGCCGAGCACGACGTCCGGGCGCCGACGGGAGAGGATGCGGAGGCAGTGTGCCGGCGCGGCCGAGGCGCGCCACGCGGCGCGGAGCTGGGCCGCGCTCGGCCGGCGCGGAAGTCCGGAGACCGGGAATGTGTCGAGCTCGAAGCCCGCCTCAGGCACCAGCCGCGACTCGACGCGGTCGGGTGTGCCGGCGAACGTCACCGTCACTCCGCGTTCGCGGAGCGCCTCCCCCACGGCGAGCGCTGGACGAACGTGACCGGCGGTTCCCCCGGCCGCGATCACGCACGCGAGCTTCGACGACACGCTCATTCACCGCGATGTTAAGGAGCACCCCGACCGCGCACAGCAGCATGAGGAGCGACGAGCCGCCGTACGAGACGAACGGCAGCGGGATCCCGGTGAGCGGCGCGAGCCCGAGGACGGCGGCGAGGTTGACCGCGGCCTGGGCGCAGACGAGCGTCGTGATCCCGGCCGCGAGGCGTTTTCCGAAGGGATCGCGGCACCCGAGCGCGACCCGGAAGCCCGCCCAGGCGAAGACCGCGAAGGCCGCGATGACGAGCGCCGAGCCGACGAGGCCGAGCTCCTCGCCGACGACGGCGAAGATCATGTCGGTGTGCGCTTCCGGGAGGAAGTTGACCTTCTGGATACCCTGCCCGAGCCCCTCGCCCGTCAGACCGCCCGAGCCGATCCCGATGATCGCCTGCACGTTCTGGAAGCCCGCGCCCTCCGCGTCCTTCCACGGGTCGAGGAAGCTGAAGACACGGTCGCGCCGGTACGGCTCCATCCAGATCGCGAGCAGCCCCGCCCCGAGGGCGAAGCCGGTGGCAAGGGCGAAGAGCCGAAGGGGGACGCCGGAGACGAGGAGGATCCCCGCGACCATCGCAGTGAGCGAGATCGTCGTCCCGAGGTCGGGCTCGACGACGATCACGGCCGCGAAGAGGCAGACGACGAGCCCGACCGGCTTCATCAGCTCGGCCATCGTCCGGGGCGCCGCTCGCCGGGCGAGCACGGCGCACACCCACACGCAGAGCGCCAGCTTCGCGAACTCGGCCGGCTGGACGCTGACGGGACCGAAGATGAACCAACGGTGCGCGCCGTTGATCGACGGCCCGAGCACGAGGACGCCGACGCACGCGACGAACGCCCCAACCAGGAGGAGGGGCGCCAGGGAACGGAAGGCGTGGTAGTCGACCCGCGTCAGGACCGCGAGGAGGACGAGGCCAACCACGGCGTAGAGCCCTTGCTTCACGAGGAAGCGCATCGGGTCCCCTTCGCCGAGCGCCGCGGATGCGGACGTCGCGCTGAACACCATCACGAGGCCGAACGCGACCAGCCCGAGCGTGACGAGGATGAGGAGCTTCTGCTCGAGCTGGCCTCGGTCCGCGCGTCGAGTGCGGGTCACCCGGAGAGCTTCTGCACCAGGCGGCGGAACTCCTCCCCGCGGTGCTCGAAGCTCCTGAACTGGTCGAACGACGCGCAGGCCGGCGTGAGGATGACGACGTCGCCGGGTGATGCGGCCCGCGCCGCTGCAGCGACGGCGTCCTCGAGCGTGATCCATACGACGTACGGGACGTGCGCCGGTTCGAGCGCCGCGGCGAGGTCGCCCGACGCCTCGCCGATGAGGTATGCCCGATCGCCGTGCTCGAAGGCGGCCGCGAGCGCGTCGTAGGTCTCGGCCTTCCCGCGACCGCCGAGGATGACGTGCTTCCGCCGTCCCGGGAACGACGCGAGCGCGCGGAGGGCTGCAGCGGCATTCGTGGCCTTCGAGTCGTTCACGTAGAGCACGCCGTCGACGGTCGCGACCTCCTCGATGCGATGCTCGACGCCGGGGAACGTCTCGAGGGCGCGGCCGATCGCGTCGTCGTCGACGCCGATCGCGCGGGCGGCGGCGGTGGCGGCCGCCGCGTTCTCGCGGTTGTGGGCACCGGGGATCCGCGGCTCGGCCGGGAGCGGGTCGTCGCCGGAGAACTCGATTCGGCGCGCGTCGCCGGGCAGCGTGCGGAACCCGCGCGGGACGACCGCGACGTCCTCCGGCCCCTGGCGCTCGAAGACCTCGAGCTTCAGCGCCGCGTACGCCTCGAACGTCCCGTGGCGGTCGAGGTGGTCGGGCTCGAGGTTGGTCAGAATCGCGATGCGCGGCCGGAGCGTCGCCACGTCCTCGAGCTGGAACGACGACAGCTCGCACACGATCCACGCGTCGTCCTCGACCACCCCGACGAGCGACGTCAGCGGCCGGCCGATGTTCCCGGCGACCTCGGCCTTCCACCCCGCGGCGTCGAGCACTGCACCGAGCAACGCCGTCGTCGTCGTCTTCCCGTTCGTCCCGGTGACGCCGATCAGCGGGTTCGGTAGCAGGCGAGCGCCGAGCTCGATCTCCGAGATCACGGGAATGCCTCGAGCGCGGGCCGCGGCGACGGGTGGTGCCTCGGCGGGGACGCCCGGGCTCTTCACGACGAGGCCGACGCCGTCCAGGAGGTGGTCGGCCCAGGTGCCGGCGGTGACCTCCGCCTCGGTTCCTGCGTCGTCGATCCCCGGGTCGGCGTCGTACGCGACGACCTCGACGCCGCTCCGCTGCAGCGCTGCGACCGCGGCACGCCCGGACCGCGCGAGGCCGACGACGAGAACGCGGTCGGGCAGGGTCGTCACGCGGAGATCGTAGGCGCCGTGCCGGGCCACGCTGAGGCGTCACGCGCGCTGCGCGATCACGATCCCGCAGAGGATCGCCGCGGCGCCCACCGCAACGACCGGCGTCACGCTGTCGCCGAGCACGACGACGGCGAGGGCGAAGCCCGAGAGCGGCTGGAGGAACTGCACCGTCGAGATGCGGGCGATCCCGCCGCTGTCGAGCGCCCAGTACCACCCGATGTAGCCGATGACGGAGGTGACGATCGCAAGGACGGCGACCGCACCCCACGCCTTCCAGCCCGCCTCGGGCAGCCCGTCGCGCGCGACGAGCGCCGCGGCGAGCGGCGAGAGCACGATCGCGCCGAGGACGACGCCCCAGAACGTCGCAGCGACGCTCGAGACCCCGCGCGGCGGCAGCAGGGCACCGGCGACGTAGCCCGCCGAAACGACGAGCGCGGCGGCGAGGACGAGGAGGTCGCCGACGAGCGTCGCGTCACCCGCACCTCCTCCCCGCGCGCCGATCAGCAGCACCTCGCCGGCGAGCGCGATCACGCATCCGACGAGCCAGCCACGTGCGGGGCGACGACGCGCTACGGCCGCGGCATACAGCCCGGTGAAGATCGGCAGCGCCGCGAGGATCATCACCCCGTGCAAGCCCGACGTGCGCTCCTGCCCGATGGTGTAGACGACCGGGAACACGACGAAGCCCGCGGCCGCGGAGACGGCAAGGAGCCGTCGAGGCGTTCGGGCACGCGGGAGCGGCTGCCCGAGCCGGGCGAGGAGCGGCGCGGCGAGGAGGCCTGCGAGGATCGTTCGCGACGTCGCGACGACGAGCGGCTCCATGTCCTCGAGGGCGATGCGCGTGAGGATCGGCGTCGCGCCCCAGACGACCATGACGAGCACCGCGACGACGACGGGCGCGGTCGGGAAGCCCCGCTCGGCAAGAGTGCGATCGGCGGCGAGCTCCTCCACATGGCCCAGGCTACGCGGCGCCGGGGGGTTAGCTCCTTCGGTGACCCGTGCACACCCGGCTGGCCGCCGAAGGCCGGCTTCGCCGGCCGGGAGGCGCAGAGCCGCTGACCCGTGCACCACGCAGAAGAAGGGGGCTCGTGGGGGAAACATGGTTTCCCCCACGCCGCTAGAGCTGGAAGCGGAGGTAGTAGCGGTAGTAGAGGACGAAGCCGATCGCGCAGAGGATCGCGCCGACGATCCAGAAACGCACCATGATCTTCGTCTCCGACCACGCCTTCATCTCGAAGTGGTGGTGGATCGGCACGATCAGGAAGACCCGCCTGCCCGTGCGCTTGAAGCTCGCGATCTGGATCATCCAGGTGACCGCCTCGATCACGAACACACCGCCGATGAAGACGAGCAGCACCTCCGTCTCGGTGAGGATCGCGAGCGTCGCGATCGCCCCGCCGAGCGCCATCGAGCCCGTGTCGCCCATGAACATCTCCGCCGGGAACGCGTTGAACCAGAGGAACCCGATCACGCCCCCGATCAGCGCGGCGGAGACGATCGCGATGTCGAGGTACTCGTCGCTCCGGCCCGCAACGGTGTCGGCCGACCGGAGCCAGTCGATGAGCGCGATCGCGAGCAGCGTGATGAGCGAGATCGCGCACGTTCCCGCCGCGAGCCCGTCGACCCCGTCCGTGAGGTTGACCGCGTTCGAGGTTCCGGCGATGACGAGGAAGAGGAACGGGAAGTACAGCCAGTGGAGGTCGACGTTGACGTCGACGACGGGAAAGTAGATCTCCGTGTCCATGTAGCCGATCCGCGTCGTTGCCCACCCGACGCCGGCCGTGACGACGAGCAGGCCGAGCATCTTCCAGCGCCCGGGGAGCCCGAGCGAGCGGCTGCGCCGCTGTTTGAGGTAGTCGTCCGCGAATCCGAGGAGCGCGCACGCGAGCGTCGCGAGGATGATGGTGACGCCCGGGATCGTGTAGAGCGAGACCGCCAGGGCGGGCGTGAGCGCGGCGACGAGGATGAGGAGCCCACCCATGGTCGGGGTCCCCTGCTTGACCATGTGACTTGCGGGGCCCTCCTCGCGGATGTGCTGGCCGATCGACTTCCGCCGCAGCCATTCGATGAACGTGGGCCCAATCGCGACGGCGATGACCATCGCGACGAGCCCCGCGACGAGGACTCTCACCATGCCCGGGAGTGTTTCTCGATCAGCGCGGGGATGCCTTCGAGCCCGACGGCGCGGGAGGCCTTGACGAGGATCGCGTCGCCGGGCTCGAGCACGTCGACGACGTCGGCGAACGCGGCGGCGTCGGCGACGGCCGCGCCCTCGGCGTGCTCGTCGAGGTAGGCGCGGGCGGGCTCGCCGACGGCGATGACGACTTCGACGCCGAGCTCGCGCAGCAGCGAGCGGATCTCGTCGTGGTACCGGCCGCTCTCCTGTCCGAGCTCCGCCATCTCCCCGAGGATCGCGACCCGGCGACGCCCCACGGCTCGCTCGGCGAGGTCGACGAGCGCGGCGCGCATCGACGTGGGGTTCGCGTTGTAGGCGTCGTTGACGACGAAGCCGCCTCCCGGAAGCACGCGGACCTCGCCACGCCAGCGGCTGAGGACGATCGAGCCGGCACCCTCGTGCGCGCGCTCGAGCGGCAGCCCGAGCGCCTCGTAGGCGGTGAGCGCCGCCAGGACGTTCTCGGCCAGGTGCCGCTGGTCGAACGGCAGCCCGAGGTCGATCGATCCGGACGCGAGGCCGAAGCGCCAGCGTGCCCGTCCGCCGTCGCCGCGCTCGAGCCGCTCGACGCGACCCCGCTCGAACCGCCTGACGTCGAGCTCGGCACGGAGGTGCGGCTCGAGGAGCGGCTCGTCCGCCGGCACGACGGCGATCCCACCGGACGGAAGGGCGTCGAGCGCCTCCGCGTTCGCGCGGGCGACGTCCGCCACCGTCCCGACGAGCTCCAGGTGCTCGGGCCCGATCGACGTCACGAGCGCGACCGTCGGGCGCGACACGGCGCACAGCTCGGCGATCTGACCGAGCCCCCGCATGCCGAGCTCGGCGACGAGGACGCGCGTCTCGGGCTCGAGCCGGAGGACGGTCAGCGGGAGTCCGAGCTCGTTGTTGCGGCTCGCCTCGGCAGCGACCGTCGGCGTCACCGCGGCACAGAGGGCCCCGAGCGCGTCCTTCGTGGTCGTCTTCCCGGTCGACCCGACAACCGCGACGACGTCTGCGTCCGAGCGACTCCGCACGAGGCCGGCGAGCGTCGCGAGCGCCTGCTCCTGGTCGTCCGGGACGAGGGTCGCTGCTCCCCGCCCGAGCGCGTCGTCGACGAACCGGGTGCCGGTGTTGAGCGCGACGAAGAGGTCGCCGGAGCGCGCCCGGCGCGAATCGTCGTGGACGCGCCGGATCACGCCGTCCTCCGGCCGCCCGGCGAGCCGGCCGAGCCCGAGCGCCTCGACCTCGTCCCAGCCGAGCGGGATCACCGAGGGCGGCTCCGGAGGGCGGCGCGCGCTATCTCGCGGTCGTCGAACGGATGCACGACGCCGGCGATCTCCTGCCCCTGCTCATGGCCCTTGCCGGCGATCACGACGACGTCACCGTCCGCGGCGCGGGCGATCGCGGTCTCGATCGCCGAGCGCCGGTCGGGATCGACCTCGACGTCGGTCCCGGCTCCGTGCAGCACCTCCCCGATGATCTCGAGGGGATCCTCCGACCGCGGATTGTCGCTCGTGACGATCACCGAGTCGGCGAGCTGCCTCGCGACCCGCCCCATCTCGGAGCGCTTCGAGCGGTCGCGGTCGCCTCCCGCCCCGAAGACGACGGTCAGCTTCCCGTCGCCGAGGGGACGGGCGGCCTTGAGCACCGCCGCGAGCGCGTCCGGCTTGTGGGCGTAGTCGACGACCACGGCGAACCCCTGACCCTCGTCGACTGCCTCGAACCGCCCGGCAACGCCTCGGACCGCCGCGATTCCCGCGATGATCGCGCCGTCGTCGACGTCCAGCAGCATCGCCGCGGCGACCGCGCCGAGGACGTTCTCGACGTTGAAGATCCCCGGCAGGTGCGTCTCGAGGTCGAGACCCGCCGCGGTGAACGTCGAGCCGTGCGGCCCGAGCTCGAGCCCGTCCGGGCGCACGTCCGCCTCCGGGCGAAGCCCGAACGTGATGAGGGGCGCGCGGTGCGCCGCCTCGAGCTCCTCCGCGAGCCGCCGGCCGTACGGGTCGCCGACGTTGACCGCGGCCGGCGGCGCCGTGATCCCGGTGAAGAGCCGCCGCTTCGCCTGGAAGTACTCCTCCATGTCGCCGTGCAGGTCGAGGTGCTCCTGCGTGAGATTCGTGAACACGAGGGCGTCGAACCGGACGCGGTCGAGGCGCCGGTAGTGCGATCCGTGGGAGGACGCCTCGATCGCAACCGCGTCGTTCCCCGCTTCCCGCATCTCGTGGAACAGGCGCTGCAGGTCGATCGCCTCCGGCGTCGTGTGCGGTGCATCGCGCCGCTCGCCGCCCACGATCCACTCGACGGTTCCGATGAGAGCCGTCGACCGCCCGTCCGTCTCGAGGACCGAGCGCAGAAGGTATGCGGTCGTCGACTTCCCGTTCGTCCCCGTGACCCCCGCCACGGTCAGGCTTCCGGTCGGGCGGTCGAAGAACGCGTCCGCCGCGACCGCCATCGACGCGCGGACGCTCTCGACGACGAGCTGCGGCACCTCCGCCTCCACCGGCCGCTCGACCACGAGCGCAACCGCGCCGGCCTCGACGGCCTCGGCCGCTAGCTCGTGGCCGTCACGGGTCGCGCCCGCAACGCAGAAGAACAGCGTGCCCGCACGCACCTGACGTGTGTCGTAGGCGAGGTCGAGAATCTCGACAGGTCGCTGCCCGATCACGTCCCCCGGCGCGAGCGCGCGGATGAGCGCGTCGAGCTCCATCGCGGCGATTGTAGGGGCGAGGCCGCCGGACCCCGGACGGGTGACCGGCCGTCCCGCCCCTACGGGGTAGTGATGGACGCTGCGAGGAGAGAGGACGAGCGCTTCGACTCGGGGGCGTCCGGCGGCACCTCGAGGTACTGCAGCGCGAACCGCGCGATGTCGCGGAAGATCGGCGCCGCGACGACGCCGCCGAAGATCTGCCCCCGCGGCTCGTCCACCATGACGAGGATCGCGAGACGCGGCTTCCGCGCGGGGACGAGGCCGACGAATGACGCGACGTACTTCGAGACGTAGCGGCCGTTCTCGGCCTTGTTCGCCGTACCGGTCTTCCCGGCGACGGTGTACCCGGGGATCGCCGCCTCGGTCCCCGTTCCCTCGACGACGACGTCGCGGAACATCGCCGTCATCCGGTCGGCGGTGTGGCGCGAGACAATCCGCCGGCCCTTCCCGTGACGCACCTTCTTGCCGCCGATCTTCGCGATGAGGTGCGCCGGTGGTACGACGCCGCCGTTGCCGATCGCGGCATACGCGCTCACCATCTGGAGCGGCGTGACGGCGATGCCCTGGCCGATCGGCACGGTGCCGATCGTCGAGCCCGACCAGTCCGCGTACGGCAGCACCATGCCGGGGCTCTCACCCGGAAAGTCGACCCCGGTGCGCTTGCCGAATCCGAAGCGGTCGATCCACGACGCGAGCTGCGGGCCGCCGAGCTTCTCGGCGATGGTGATCGTGCCGACGTTGGACGATTCGGAGAGGATCTGCCTGACGGTCATCGTCTCCATCCCGCGCGTGTGCGCCTCGCGTATCACGCGGTCGGCGACGTGGATCGTCGGCGCGAGCCGGAACGTCGTCTCGGGCGAGACGACGTTGTCCTCGAGCGCGGCGGCGATCGTCACGATCTTGAACGTCGAGCCGGGCTCGTAGAGGTCGGTCACACCCCGGTTCCGACGCGCCTCTGCGGGCGCCGTCGAGAAGTCGTTCGCGTCGAACGTCGGCGCGTTCGCCATCGCGAGGATCGCGCCGGTGCGCGGGTCCATCACGATCGCCGTCGCGCCGCGGGCGCTCCAGCGCGCGACCGCGTTCGAGAGGATCTGCTCCGCGCTCGCCTGGAGCTGGTGGTCGAGCGTCAGGACGACGTTCCGCCCGGCGCGCTCGCGCCGCGACGTCACGACGTCGATCGCGCGCCCCGCCGGGTCGCGGACGACGATCTCGTAGCCTGGCCGACCGGCCAGGGTCTTGTCGAGCGAGCTTTCGAGGCCGTCGAGGCCGCGGTTGTCGGTGCCGGCGAACCCGAGCACGTGCGACGCGACGCGCCCCTGCGGGTACGACCGCCGCTCCTCCGGGTAGAAGCCGAAGCCGGCGACGCCCATCTGTTGCAGCGCCTTCGCCTTCACGGGGTCCGCCTTGCGCTCGATGAAGACGAAGCGCTTCGACCGGTCGCGCAGGACCGGATAGAGCTCGTCCGGGTCGAGCTCGAGCGCCTCGCCCGCCTTGACCGCCGCCTTCATCGGCGCGACGACGTTCCTCGGGTCCGCGTAGACCGTCGTCGCCTGCTCGCCGATCGCAAGAGGCTCGCCGGTGCGGTCGTAGATCGTGCCGCGGCCCGCGGGGATCTCGATCGTCTCGCGGTGCTGGCGCGAGGCCAGCTGCTCGTAGCGTCCCCCCTCGACGACCTGGACGTAGGCGGCGCGGGCGAGCGCCACGACGAAGACGGCGCCGAAGGCGAGGACGAGAAACCGGATCCGCGCGTTGACGGTCTTGTCGCTCACGGCGTCTCGAGCGGCACGTAGGTCGTGTCGTTCGGGTCGGCGGGGATCAGTCCCAGCTTCGTCGCCGCCTCGCCCTCGATGCGCGCGTTCGCCGACGCGCTCGACAGCTGGGCCCGCGTCGCTGCGATGTCCGCCTTCATCTCGGCGCGCGTGTGCCGGAGCTCGTCGAGCTCGACGTTGAGGCGGAGCACGAGGACGTTGATCGCGACGACGCCGGCGAGGAGCGAGCCGACGACGACGATCCAGAGGATCCCGCCCCGAAATGCGCCTCGGGCGGTGCGGATGCGGCGCGGTGCGGCCTCGACGATGGTCGACATCGCGGGGCTACGCCCTCACCGCGGCGCGGAGGCGCGCCGACGAGGAACGCGGGTTCGCGTCGACCTCGCGCTGCGTCGGTCTCACCGGCTTCCGCGTCAGCGCGCGGAGCGTCGGTTCCTTGCCGCAGACGCACACCGGGAAGTCGGGCGGACATGTGCATCCCTTCGCCTGTTCCGCAATGAAGCGCTTCACGATCCGGTCCTCGAGCGAGTGGAACGAGATCACCGCGAGCCGGCCGCCGGGCCGCAGCATCTCGAGCGCCGCGGGCAGCGCCGCCTCGAGGGCGCCCAGCTCGTCGTTGACGGCGATGCGAAGCGCCTGGAAGACGCGCTTCGCGGGGTGCCCCTCGCCGAAGCGTGCCGGCGTCGGGATCGCGAGCTTGATGACGTCGACGAGCTCGCCGGTGCGCGTGAACGGCGTCTCCCGGCGTCGCCGGACGACGGCGCGCGCGATGGGCGCGGCGAATCGCTCCTCTCCGTAGCGCCGGAAGATCGTGACGAGCTCGCGCTCGTCCCAGGTGTTGACGATCGCCGCCGCCGTAGGTTCGGAGGTCGGGTCCATGCGCATGTCGAGCGGCGCGTCGGTCGCGTACGAGAAGCCGCGCTCCGGACGGTCGATCTGCATCGACGAGATCCCGAGGTCGAGCAGGATCGCGTCGGCCTTGACGCCGTTCGCGGCGAGCTGCGAGAGAACGAGCGCGAAGTCGCCTCGAAGGAAACGGACGTCGACTCCGGCGCGCGCCTTGAAGCGGTCGAAGTACGACTTCGCGCCCGGGTCGCGGTCGATGGCGACGAGCTTGCCGCGACCCTCGAGATCCTCCGCGAGCAGGCGCGCGTGGCCGCCGGCTCCGAACGTCGCGTCCACGACGCTCTCCCCCGGGCGCACGGCGAGGAACTCGCGCACCTCCTCGGCGAGGACGGGGATGTGGTCAGCTTCCGTGCGTTGCAAGACGTTCGGCAGCATGCTCGACGCTCCCTTCGACGGCGTTCAGGTGCTTCTCCCATGCGGGCGGGTTCCAGAGCTCGAGGTGGTCGTAGTTGCCCGTGACGACGACCTCGCGGTCGAGACCGGCGTGGCGCGCAAGCGTCGCCGGCACGAGGATGCGCCCCGAGCGGTCGAGGTCGGCCTCGGCGGCGCCGGAGAAGAAGAACCGGCGGAGGTTGCGCGCCTCGCGCGAGAGCGGGTCGAGCACCGAGATGCGGGCCTCGACCGTCACCTTCCACGTCTCCCGCGGATAGACGGCGACGTTGCCGTCGAGCCCCCGTGCGAGGACGACGCCCTCGCCGAGCGCATCGCGAAACCGGGCCGGCAGCGTGAGCCGGCTCTTCTCGTCGATCGTGTGCTCGAAGGTGCCGATGAACATCGTCCGCGCCGGTGGTCGATCCGTTCTCCGATCTCCACGATGCCCCACTTTACGCCACTTTCGCCCACTGTCAAGGCCCACGAAGGCCGAATCACCCCATCGAGGCGCGATCCGACAGGCGGGCGACCCGGACAGTCGACCCGGGCGAGGTCAGCCGATGGTGACGTGCCGCGGCGAGACGCCCCGTCCCGTCAGCGTCGCGGCGCCGCAGCGCGCCGCGAAGGCGACCGCGTCCTGGGCGGAGAGCCCGGACCCGAGCGCGAACGTGAGCCCGGCGGCGAACGTGTCCCCCGCGCCGTACGTGTCGACGATCTCGCCGGGCGGCGAGGCGGCCGTGAACGGCCCGCCGGGGCGCGACCAGCCGCCGAGCGAGCCCGACGTCGTGACCACGAGCTTCGGCGCCGGATCGAGCTCGCCGGCCCGGTACCGCTCGGCTTCGTCGTTGCCGCTCCCGATCAGCGCGTCGAGCTCCACTCCCGCCCGCCGGAGTGTGTCGAGCTCGCGTGACGTCGCGGTCAGGACCCGAGCGCGTCGGGCATGGAGGAGGGCGTCGGTGTCCCCGGCGACGAAGAACACGGCGTCCATCCCGGCGAGCTCGTGCCACGGGAGGCGGTCGTCGTGGCCTCGTGGGCGCGCCTTCGGCCCGACCGTCGTGATGGTCCGCTCGCCACGCTCGTCGACCTGGGTGAAGGCCCAGCGCTGGGGACGCTCGTCGGTCGAATCGTGGACGACGACTCCCCGTGCCTCGAGCTCGGCGCGCGCCCGGCGCCCGAGGTCGTCGTCCCCGAGCGCGGTGAAGAGATGCGCCTCGTCGGCGAGAAGTGCGAGCTGCAGGGCCGCGACGCCGCCGCCACCGCCCGCCTCCTCCCACTCGTCGAACGAGTGGGAGATCTCCCCCGCGCTGGGGACGCGGTCGACACGCGCGAAGCGGATCCACTCGACGTGCCCGATGACAGCGATGCGCATGCAGAGAGTTTGCCCGCCCGGCAGGTTTCGGCAGGAGCCGAACCCCTGCGCGGCTCGATCTCACGCACGAGCACCGCCGCGCGTTTCACAGAGATGATGGACGCAGTGGCGACGATCCCGCCGTTCGAGAGCTTCTACACCGAGCACGCAGCGGAGGTGCTCCGGCTTCTCCGTCGGCGGCTCGGGCGCGAGCGAGCGGACGACGCCTTCCAGGAGACGTTCCTCCGGGCGCTTCGAGCCTACGACCGGCTGCGGCACGGAGAGCACCTCCGCGCCTGGGTGCTCACGATCGCGGAGCGTGTCGCGATCGACGCGCACCGACGGGCCGGCGAGCCGGCGGACGAGCTTCCGGAGCTGCCGCACCTCGACGGGCGCCCCGCGTACGAGGAGCTCGCCTTCCTGACGGACTCGCTGCCGCCGAAGGAGCGCGCGGCAGTAGTGCTTCGCTACGGCTACGACCTGGACTACGAGCAGATCGCCGCCGCGCTCGAGTCGAGCCCGGATGCCGCCCGCCAGGCGGCGTCCTCCGGGATCCGGCGGCTGCGAAGGAGGGCACAATGACCGTTCCCACCGATCTCGACCGCCGCTTCCGGGACGCCGCCGTCAGGGCCGGAGCACTCGACGCGGCCTACGACGTCATCGACAGCGAGCTCGGGCCGCTGCTCGCCGCGGTCACGGATCGCGGACTCGCCCGGATCACGTACGACGCGGATCCCGAGCAGGAGCTCGAGCGGATCGCGCGGATCGCAGGCCCGCGCGTCCTGCGCGCGCCGCGGGCGCTCGACGAGGCGCGGCGCGAGCTCGGCGACTACTTCGCCGGCCGACGGAAGGCCTTCGATCTCGAGCTCGACCTCCGCGGCCAGGCGCCGTTCGCGGTCGCCGTGCTCGCCGAGCTCGCCAAGGTGCCGTACGGGCACACCTCGACCTACGGCGAGCTCGCGACCCAGGCGGGGAACCCGCGCGCGGCCCGCGCGGTCGGCATGGTGATGAACCGCAACCCGATCCCGATCGTGCTCCCGTGCCACCGGATCGTCGGCGCCTCGGGGAGCCTCGTCGGATACGGCGGCGGGCTCGAGCGCAAGGAGCAGCTGCTACGGCTCGAGGGCGCGATCCTGTAGCGCTTCGCGAAGCAGCCGATCCCGCCTTCGGCGGGCACACCCCTGAAGCGGCCTACTTCGTGGCCTGAAAACACCCGGGAGATCTAGGCGAGCAGCCGGTACCCGACGCCCCAGTGGTTCACGACGACGTCGTCGACGCCGACCGCCTGGAGCTTGCGCCGCAGGCGTGACGCGTGCGAGTCGACGGTGCGGGTGCGGATCCCGTTGCCGCGGATGCCCCAGACGTCGCGGAGCAGCTCGGTCTTCGTGAACACGCGCTGCGGATCGCTCGCGAGCTTCGCCGCCAGCTCGTATTCGCGTCCCGAGAGCCTCACGGCGACGTCGCCGACGCGCACCTGTCGGGCGCGATGGTCGACGACGATCGGCCCGGCCTCGACGATGTCCGCCTGGCCGATCGTCGAACGGCGCAGGAGGGCGCGGAGGCGCGCGAGCAGCTCGAGGTAGACGTCGCGCGGAACTGCGTCGTCGGCGCCGCTCTCGAGCGCCCGCACACGGACGATCGGCTCTGCGCCCGGCTCGGTGAGGACGATCACCGGAACGTTTCTGTTCCACGAGCGCCCGGGCTCGCCCGCGCGGAGCCGCCGGCAGAGCTCGGGCTCTCCGGCGATCACGACGTCGGGAAGGAGCCGCTCGGCGAGATCGAGCGCGCGCGCCGTCCACGCCGCCTCGAAGACGACGAACCCGTCCTCCCGCAGCTGCCGCTCCAGGTACTCCCGCGATTCCTGCTCGTGCTCTGCGAGGAGGACGGCGTTGGCGGCCACGCCGCGACGCTAGAGCCGCGGGCGACGGGACGCCAGATGTCCATTGCAGCGGTTGTGTGACGATTCGCCCACATGCGTCCCGACCGGCCAGCGATCGAGGACCTCGACCTCGCCGCCAACGGCATCCGCTTCCACGCGCTCGCGGCCGGCCCCGAGGACGGCACGCTCGTCGTCTTTCTCCACGGGTTCCCCGAGCTCGCACGCTCGTGGCGCCACCAGCTGCCCGCGCTCGGGGCGGCCGGCTATCGCGCGGTCGCGCCCGACATGCGCGGCTACGGGGAAACCGACCTGCGAGGCCCCTACGACGTCGCCACCCTCGTCCGCGACGTCACGGGCATCGTCGAGGCGCTCGGCCGCGAGCGGGCGGTCGTGGTCGGCCACGACTGGGGCGGCGCCGTTGCCTGGGCGGTCGCGGCCCGTCACCCGGAGCTCGTGGACGGGCTCGTCGCGATCAACTGTCCTCCCGCCTCGGCGCTCGCGCACGCGATGCGGCACTCGCGCGCCCAGCTCCGGAAGTCGTGGTACATCCTCTTCTTCCAGCTCCCCTGGCTTCCCGAGCGCCGGATGGCGGCGGACGGCGCCGCCGTCGTCGCCCGTGCCCTCGTGGGAGGCTCCCACCGGAGGGATGCCTGGCCGCCCGAGGAGCTCGACGCGTACCGCGCCGCGTTTGCGCGTCCGGGCCGGGCGAAGGCGGCGATCGACTGGTACCGCGCGGGCTTCCGGCGCACGGTGCGACCGCGCCGCTCGAGTGGACCGTCGCGGCGCGTCGCCGCGCCGACCCTCGTCCTCTGGGGCGTCGAGGACCGGTTCCTCGGGCGGGAGCTCGTCGCACCGGATGTCTTGCGCCGCGTGCTGACCGAGGGCAACGTTCCGGAGGTGGTGTTCATCGAGGACGCCGGCCACTTCGTCCAGAACGAGATGCCCGATCGCGTGAACGAGGAGCTGCTCCGGTGGTTGGCGCGAGGCTGATCCCGGCCGTGGCTGCAGTCGCGGCCGCGGCCGCCGCGTGGGTCAGCGGAAGCCCGCTGCCCGAGCCCCGGACCGAGGTCGCCGCGGCTCCGCTCGGGAACCGGATCGTCGTCGCGGGCGGCTTCCTCGCGAGCGGCGCGAACTCGCGACGCGTCGACGTCTACGACGCCGCGCGCGACACGTGGACGCGCGGCGCCGATCTCCCGGTCTCGGTGGACCACGCCGCCGCCGCGTCGTGGCGCGGCCGCGTCGTGGTGCTCGGCGGCTACGGGGCCGATCGCGCGCCGCTCCGCACGGCGTTCCTCTACGACGGCCGCAGCTGGCGCCGTCTCCCGTCGCTCCCGGAGGAGCGGGCCGCGGCCGCCGCCGCGGCCACGGCCGACGGTCGCGTGTGGGTCGTCGGCGGGAGGACACGCTCCGGCCTCGCCACGAGGGCGCTCTCCCTCGATCTCCGCACGATGCGCTGGCGCACCGTCCCAGGCCCGCGCCCACGCGAGCACCTCGCGGCGACCGCGCTCGGCGGGCGGGTCTATGCGGTCGGCGGCCGGCTGGCCGGCCTCGACACGAACCTCGGCACCGTGGAGGCGTTCGACCCGAAGCGGGGCCGCTGGACGCGCATGCCCGACCTCCCCGATCCCCGGGGCGGCACGGGCGCGGCCGCGATCGCGGGCCGCATCGTGTCGGTCGGCGGCGAGTCGCCGCCCGGGACGAACCGCACCGTGTGGGCGCTGCGGCCGGGTGCCCGTGCCTGGACGGCGCTGCCCGACCTCCCGACTCCGCGGCACGGTCTCGGCGTCGTCTCCCTCCGCGGGCGCGTCTGGGTGATCGGAGGCGGGCCGCAGCCCGGCCTGACGGTCAGCGGCGCTGTCGAGTCGCTGCCGGTCCCCTGACCGCGGTCATCGGCCGCGAAGCGCGGCGACCGCGAGCTCGACGTCGTCCTCGGTGTTGTAGGCGTGGAACGAGAGCCGCGCGTTGCCGGCCCGCACCGCCGCGCGAACACCCGCCGCCGCGAGCCGGTCGGCCGCGCCTTCCGCCTCGACGGGGACGATCGCACTGTCGGACGGCTCGAGGCCCATCGCGTCCCGGAACCGGTTCGCGAGCCGCACGTCGTGCCCGTTGATCTCGTCGACCCCGAGCTCGAGGAGCACCTCGAGCGCGGGCGCCGCGCCCACCCAGGAGAACCAGGCGGGCGAGATGTCGAACCGCCGCGCCGTCTCGGCGAGGCGCAGCGGCGGGCCGTAGTAGCCGTCCCGGTAGTCGGCGGTCGCCCACCAGTTCGCCATGACCGGCGCGAGCTCGTCCGCGAGCCGCGGGCCGACGACCATGAACGCCGCTCCGCGGGGCGCGAGGAGCCACTTGTACGCGGCGCAGAGGAGCAGGTCCGCCTCCCGTGCGTCGACCGGCAGCCAGCCGACCGCCTGCGTGGCGTCGACGACGACGAGCGCGTCGTGGTGACGGGCCGCGCGGACGATCTCGTCCATCGGCGCCACCTCGCCCGTCGACGACTGGACGGCGCTGAACGCAACGACGTCCGTGCGCCCGTCGATCGCGTCGGCGAGGTCGCGGGGTGGGACGAACCGGACGTCGATCCCTCGCGCGCCCTGGACGAGCCACGGGAACACGATCGACGTGAACTCGATGTCCGGCACGAGGACTCGCGCCTTCCCGGGGAGCGCCGTCGAGAGGTGCGTCACGAGCTGCGAGACGGTGCTCCCGAGCGCGACGTCCTCCGGGGCCGCGTGCACGAGCCGCGCGAACAGCGCGCGGGAGGCGTCCGCCGCCTCCGCCCACGGCTCCCAGCTCGTCGCTCCGACCTGCCAGTCGGCGAGCGCGTGCTGCAGCGCGTCGAACGCACGCTTCGGCGGCAGGCCGTACGACGCCGTGTTCAGGTACCCGCGACCCGCGTCCCATTCGCGACGCGCTAGGGCGGTGTTCATCGAGGGATGGGGTTAGCTGTAGTTGCGACCGCGACAGCGGGCGCCTTCAGGGATGTGCCCCGCCGCAGGCGGGGATCAAGCCGCAGGGTTCGGCTCCTGCCGAATCCTGCCTGGCGAGCAGGCTTCAGAGGCGTCCGCTCCGCATGACGCCCCAGAGGAGCCAGACACCGAAGGCGCCGGAGATGACGAAGCCCACGACGGACAGGACATGCAGCCCGAGGAGGTGCGGGCCGTCCTCCGCGAGTACGCCGATCAGCGACGATCCGACGAGGCCGCCGAGGATCACCAGTGCGACGGCGATCCGGTTGACGGAGACGTCGATGTGGTGCGCGAGGTCGTCGACCCCGGGATTCGAGATCTTCACCAGGAACTCGCCGTCGCGGAGCTCGTTGAGCACGTCGTGAACCTGTCGCGGGAACTCGAGGGCGATCTCCCCGAGGTCGAAGAGCTCCTGCCTCGTCCGGAGCGCGATCTGCTTCGGCGACAGGCGGTCCGCGATGAGCTGCTTCGCGTACGGCTTCGCCACCTCGAACACGTTGAAGTCGGGATAGACCTCAGCTGCGACCGACCCGAGCGTCGCGATCGCCTTGTCGAGGATCACGAAGCGCGTCGGGAGGCGCAGGTTCATCGCGTAGATGAGCTGCAGGCCCTCCCGGATCGCCTCGATCGGGTCGATGTCCGCCAGGCGCGTGCCGTAGTAGCGGTAGTAGAGCTCCTCGAGCCGCGAGCGCAGCTCGTCCTCGCGGTCGCGCGAGTACCGGACGCCGAGGTCGGCGAGCCGGTGCGGGAGCGCGCCGACGTTCTCGGTCGCGGCGTCGACGAAGAGCCGCGTCAGCCGGGACATGTCGGCGTCGGTCAGCCGCCCCGCGAGGCCGAAGTCGACGAGCCCGAGCCGGCCGTCGTCGAGGTGAAGGATGTTCGCCGGGTGCGGGTCGCCGTGGAAGAAGGCGTGGCGGAAGATCATCGTCATCCACGCGTCGGTCAGCCGGTGCGCGAGGGCACGCCGCTCCTCGTCCGTCCACGAATCGAGGTCGAGGTCGCGGATGTGCGTGCCCTCAAGCCGTTCGAGCGTCAGGAGCCGCCCCGTCGTGTACCGCCACCACACGCGTGGGACGGCGACGCGCTTGTCGCCGCCGAAGTTGCGGCGGAAGGTCTCTGCGTTCCGCGCCTCCTGGTGGTAGTCGAGCTCCTGCCTGATCGAGCGTGCGAACTCGTCGACGAGCTCGTGCGTGTCGACGAAGTCGAGCTGCCGCACCCGCTCGCGGACGAAGCCGGCCGCGGAGCCCATCAGCCGGAGATCGGACTCGATCTGGCGCGGGGCCGACGGCCGCTGCACCTTGACGACGACGTCGCTCCCGTTCGGCAGCGTCGCCCGGTGCACCTGCCCGATCGACGCGGCCGCGATGGGGCGCTCGTCGAAATCGACGAAGGCCTGCTCGATGGTGAGCCCGAGCTCCTCCCGGACGACGCGCTCGACCTCGGTGATCGGGAACGGCGTCACGTCGTCCTGCAGCTTCCGCAGCTCCACGATCACGTCCGGCGGGACGATGTCCGGCCGCGTGGAGAGGAGCTGACCGAACTTCACGAACGTCGGCCCGAGCTCGTCGAGCATCTCCCGAAGCCGACGCCCGCGGTCGGTGTCGGGCTCGCCGTCCGTGTGCGCGGCGCCGGTCGAGGAGATAGCCGAAGCCGTGCCGTGTCGCAACGCGGCCGATCTCCGTCGCCCTACCGAGGCTGCGCTGGGACTCGGCCATGTCCCTCGGGACTCAGTGCGCGACTTTCGCCGGGTCGTGCTCGAGTAGGCGGATCCGGTGCTCGAGCTGTGCGACGCGCAACGCGAGGTCGTCCATCTCCTCGCGTCGCACGAGACCCGCCTTCTTGTACGCGCGCTCGAACGCTTCGTCGCGGCGGATGCCGAGCTTCTCCGCCTCGGCACGCCATGCCTGCAGCGTGTCCTGGACCGCCGCGCGCATCGAGTCGCGCTCGACACCGACGCGCCGTGCGAGGTCGTCGGCGAGCTCCTCGGCAGCCTCGATCCCGAGCGGTCGCGAGGCCGATTCCCGCGAGCAGGACCTCGGAGACGCTGCGCGTCTCGCCGTCGGGCTGGGCGCTCATCCCTCCATCTTAGAGCGCACCTCAGACCAACCCGTCGCGCTCAGCGCGCGCGGCCGTGTGGGCGGCGGCCGCTCCGGCGCTGGCGCCTGCGATCGCGGGCGGCCGAGCTCGACGCCGTCACGGGCGCTTCGACCGGTGCAGCGGGGGCGGGCGCAGGGGTCGCCGTCGCCGCGGCGACGGGCGCCTCGGCGGTCGCGGGGGTCTCGAGCAGCGCGCCGCCGACCGACACGTCGACCGCGTGCTCGTCGTCGCGACGGCGCGCGTACTCCGGCTCGCGCTCCTTGAAGATCGCGAGGAGCGGCGCGGCGATGAAGATCGAGGAGTACGCCCCGGCGCCGATGCCGACGAGCAGCGCGAACGCGAAGTCCTTGAGCGTGTCGCCGCCGAACAGCCAGAGCGAGGCGATCGGCACGAGCGTGATGAAGGTCGTCGCCAACGAGCGCGGGATCGTTTCCCAGAGCGAGACGTTCCCGACGACGCGGAACGGCGCGCGCTTCATCAGCGGGATGTTCTCCCGGATGCGGTCGAAGATGATGATCGTGTCGTAGATCGAGTACCCGAGCACGGTGAGCACCGCGGCGACCGTGGCGGTCGTCACCTCCCGCCCGAGGAGCGCGTAGATGCCGACCGTGATCAGCACGTCGTGCGCGAGGGCGACGAGTACCGGCACCGCGAACTTCCACTGGAACCGCAGCGAGATGTACCCGACGATCAGGAGGAGCGAGACGATGATCGCGAGGATCGCGCCGCGCGCGATCTGGCGGCCGAAGCTCGCCGAGACGTTCTTCACCCCGAAGGCCTCGGCCTGCACGGAGTTCGCGAGGTTCGCCTGCAGCGCCTGCACCTCGTTCGTCGTCAGCGACTCGGTACGGACGGTGAAGCTTTGGTACGAGTCGCCGCCCGTCGCGGTCCCTCGCCCCTGGATCTGGGCACTCGCCTCGCCGATCCGCGCGGCTTCCGAGCGCACCTCCTCGAGCGCGACCGGCTTGGGCGTCTCGAACGCGATCTGGGTGCCGCCCTGGAAGTCGATGCCGAGGTTGAGGCCCTTGATGGCGATCGCGCCGAGCGCGATGACCACGACGGCGCCGGAGATCGCGAACCACGTGTTCCGGCGGCCGATGTAGTCGAGCTTCAGCCACCGCGGGATCCCACCGCCGGCGGCCCCCATCAGCCGCGGGCTGTCGAGCAGCTTCAGGCCGGCGAGGACCGCAAGGAGCGCGCGGGTCGCGACGACCGCGGTCAGCATCGAGATCGCGGTACCGACGAGGAGCATCAGCGCGAAGCCGCGCACGCTCGCCGTGGCGACGGCGAACAGCACGAGCGCAGTGATCATCGTGACGACGTTCGCGTCGACGATGGTCGCGAAGCCCTTCGTGTACCCCGTCTGGATGGCGGCGCGGACCGATCTTCCGGCGCGCACCTCTTCCTTGATGCGCTCGAAGATGACGATGTTCGCGTCCGCGGCCACCCCCAGTGTGAGGACGAGGCCGGCGATGCCCGGCAGCGTCAGCGTCACGTTGAAGAGGAGGATCGCCGCGTACAGGATCGCCGCATAGACGATGAGCCCGATGACGGCGACGACGCCGAGGAAGCGATAGAGGATGAGCAGGAAAAGCGCGACCGCGAGCAGGCCGACGAGAGCGGCCGTCTTGGCCTCCTGGAGCGAGTCCTTGCCGAGCGTGGCCGAGATCGCGGTCTGGTCGAGGGTTCGGAACTCGACGGGGAGCGCGCCGGTCTGGAGGACGAGCGCGAGGTCCTTCGCCTCGCCGATGTCGGCGAGCCCCGAGATCTGCGCGCCGTTCGAGCCGGAGATGCCGCCCGGGTACTCCTCGAAGTCGACCGACGGCCACGACTTGATCTCGCGGTCGAGCACGATCGCGAAGTTCTGCAGCCAGTTGCGGTGGTCACCCTGGCCGCCGCCGACGGTGTTGAAGAGGAGCTTCCCGCGCTGTGCCACCTCACGCGTGATGTCCTCGAACTTCTCGGCGCCCTTGTCCGTGAAGTCCATCAGGACGATGGGCTCGCCGGTTTGTGTGTCGAAGTCCTGCCGCGTCCCGCCGAGATCGAGGTCCTCGCCGTTCATCTCCGGGACCGCCGGCGGGTCGTACCGGAAGAGGTACCAGTACTCCTTCGTGGGCGGGGCCTCCGAGACGCCCGGGCACACGGCGTCATCGGGGCCGCAGCGCACGACGACGGTCTGCGGCGGCACCGCGAAGAGCTTGTGGCCCGCCGGCAGCTTGCCGTCCCACTTTGCGAGCGCCGTCTCCTTCGAGTTCACGGGGCCACGAACGAGCTTCTTGCCCTTCGTCTCGAAGACGTAGTACGTGTCGGGCTTGCCCCTCGCGGCGAGCGATTGCTGGCCGGCGAGGAGGTCGTAGAGCTTGGGTGTCGCGATCGGCTGCCGCGTCCGGACGTCGATCGACGGCGCGACCAGGTTCTGCTGCAGGTCGAAGAGCTCGAGCTGCGCGGTCTTGCCGATGATCGCTGCTGCGGCCGCCGGGTCCTTGACGCCCGGGAGCTGGATCGAGATCTGGTCGTCGCCCTGCGTCCGGATCTCGGGCTCGGCGACGCCGAGCTTGTCGACCCGGTCGCGCATGATCGAGACGGAGCGATCGAGGTCTTCCTTCGTCAGCTCGCGGTTGCGCGGCGGCACGGCCTGCAGCGTCACCTCGAGCCCGCCCTGCAGGTCGAGCCCCAGTGTCGGCCGCTGCTCGAACGGCGAGCCGGGGATGGCCAGCAGCCCGACCCCGACGAGGGCCGCGGCGACCAGTGCGACGACGATGACTGCTGCGCGGCGGGTCATTTCGGGCCGCTCAGGTTAGCGGTGGTCGAGCGCCGGCGTGTCCTCGGGAGCCGCCTCGCTCACGGAATCCTCGGAGTCGACAACACGGTCTTCATGTTCGGCAGCCTCGTCGGCCTCGTCGAGCTCCTCATCGACGTCCTCGTCCTCCTCGTCCGGCTTGACGACGCCGCCGACCGCACGCCGCGCGACGCGCACCTGGATCCCCTCGGCGATCTCGACGATGAGGTCGTCCTCCTCGTCGATGTCCCGGACGATCCCGTAGAGCCCGCCGACCGTGAGGATCTCGTCGCCCGGCTCGACGGACGAGAGGAGCTGCTGTTGCTTCTGCTGGCGGTTGCGCTGCGGGCGGATCAGGAGCACCCACAGCAGGACGAACATCGCGAGGAGCAGGATCAGGCTTGCCAAGGTTCCTCCTTCGGGCCGGCGGCGAGCGAGGCAAGCACGTCGCGCCGGTAGGCATCGAAGCCGCCGCGCGTGATCGCGTCCCGCGCACCGGCGGTCAGTCTCAGCGTGAAGAACAAATTATGCAGCGTCAGGAGCCGGAGGCCGAGAAGCTCCTGCTGATTGACGAGGTGGCGCACGAACGCCCGGGAGAACCGCTCGCAGGCCGGGCAGCCGCACCCCTGCTCGAGTGGGCGCGGATCGCGCGCGTAGCGCGCGTTGCGGAGGTTGAGCCGCCCGCCGGCCGTGAGCGCCGAGCCGGTCCGGGCCGTTCGGGTCGGGAGGACGCAGTCGAACATGTCGATTCCCCGGGCGATCACCTCGAGGATCCCCTCGGCGTCGCCGAGCCCCATGAAGTACCGCGGCCGCTCGGCCGGGAGCGCGGGCGCCGCCCAGCCGACCGTCTCGAGCATCAGCGCCCGGCTCTCGCCGACCGCAAGCCCGCCGAGGGCGAAGCCGTCGAACGGGAGCGCCGTGATCTCGTCGATCGACCGCTGCCGGAGCTCTGCGTCGGCGCCGCCCTGCGCGATGCCGAAGCGCAGCTGGCCGGGAGCGCGCGGTGCGTCGACCTGCCGCTCGGCCCAGACCGTCGTCCGCCGGACGGCGTCCTCGTGCTCGCGGGGCGAGGAGTCGGCCGGCGGGCAGATGTCGAGGCACATCGCGATGTCCGAGCCGAGCCGCCGCTGGATCTCGGCGACGTGCTCGGGCGTGAAGCGCTCCGCCTGGCCGTCGTAGACCGATCGGAACGTGACGCCGTCATCGTCGACGGCCAGGAGTGTGTCGCGCAGCGAGAACACCTGGAACCCGCCCGAGTCGGTGAGGATCGGGCCGCTCCAGCCCGAGAACGCATGCAGCCCGCCGAGCTCCTCGATCACGTCTTCGCCCGGGCGCAGGTGGAGGTGGTACGTGTTCCCGAGCACGACCTCAGCGCCGAGTGCGCGCACCTCGTCCGGGTGGAGGCTCTTGACGCTCGCCTTCGTCCCGACGGGCATGAACGCGGGCGTCGCGATCTCGCCGTGCGCCGTCTGGATCACACCTGCGCGGGCGCCGCCGTCCGTCGCCTCGACGACGAAGCTCACGCCCGGCGGGGACGCCGTGGAGAGACGACGGCGTCCGCTCGCGCCTCGGTCATCCGCGGCACGGTATCGCACCCGCCGCTCGCGGCCTCCACGCGCGGTGAGAGAATCGCGAGGTGGCCGTGCCACCGCTGCCGGAGGAGTTCGACGTCCCGCTGACGACGGGCGCAGGCCTGTCCGGCGGCACGCAGTTCGACGACGTCCCGGACGCGGAGGCCCTCGACATCGGCGAGCTGGCGGGGGACCCCGCGATCGCGTTCCGGCGGACGCTCGGGATGTTCGCGACCGGCGTCACGGTGCTGACGACGCGGCGCGGCGATCAGGTGCACGGGATGACGGCGAACGCGTTCATGTCGGTGTCGCTGGAGCCGCCACTCGTCCTCATCTCGCTCGCGCGCCAGGCGCGGTTGAGCTCGATGCTCCACGAGGGGACGCGCTACGGCGTCAGCGTCCTGGCGGACGGCCAGGCCGGTCTCTCCGACCGCTTCGCGGGCCGCGAGAGCGAGGAGCTGCCCGAGCCGCGTTTCGTCACCGTCCGTGAGACGCCGCTCGTCGACGGCGCCCTCGCGCACCTCGTCGCGCGGGTCGTGCGCTCCTACTGGGGCGGCGACCATTCGCTGTTCCTCGGCCAGGTCGAGTACGCCCGCTACGGCGAGGGCCGCCCGCTTCTCTTCCACCGCGGCCAGTACGAGCGGATCGTCGACGACCCGGGCGTCTTCTCGGCGCTGCCGAAGGCGCTGCTCGACCCGCTGCTTGCGCGCGGCGAGGAGGTGACCTTCCTCGACGGCGAGACGGTGATGCGCCTCGGCGAGCCGGCGGACGCGCTCTACCTCGTCCTCGAAGGGGCCGTCCGCGTCGAGCGCCCGGGGCGCCTCACGCAGATCGTCCCCGGCGAGCTCGTCGGCGAGATCCAGGTGCTCGCCGGCGGTCCCCGCACCGCGAACGTCCACGCCGAGGGGTCGGTCCGCATGCTCCGCGTGCCGCGGGAGGCGGTCATCGCGGCGCTCGAGGCGGACTCCCGTGCCGCGATGGGGCTGATCGAGGTGCTCGCGAACCGCTTCCGCGAGCTCGCCTAGTCGATCACGGGCAGCTCGGCGAGCCACGGCGTGCGGTAGCCCGTCTCGTGCCACATGACCGGGAAGAACGACTCGTCGAGCGACAGGTCGCCGCGCTTGCGGTACCGCGAGTAGTTGAGGTCGACCTGCTCGTGGTGGAAGCGGACCTCGGCCGGGATCATGTGCGACACGAGCGCCATCCGCGCGACGGCGGCGTTCTCGTTCGGCGCCGAGCCGTGCCAGCAGAGCCCGTGGTGGAACGAGCCGCCGCCCGCCTTCACCACGACGGGCACCGTCTCGACCTCGACACCGTCGGGCGCCGCGTTGCGCGCCGGCGCGAGCCAGTCCTCCGGTGCATGGAACTGCGACCGCTCGGGCGGCGAGACCGGCCAGCGGTGCGAGCCCGGCACGTACGCGACAGGGCCGGCGTCGGCCGTCGTCTCGTGCAGCGAGAGCCAGCACGTGAGCATCACGGGCGGCACGAGATAGCCGGCGTACGACGCGTCCTGGTGGAAGCCGATCGCCTTCGTCCCGGGCGGCTTCCAGAGGACGTTGTCCTGGAGCATGCGCGTCCCCGACCAGCCCGAGAGCTGCCCCGCGAGCCGTCCGATCCGCTCGTGGAGCACCTGGGCGGCGATGGTCTCGTCCGCCTTCCAGCCGTTGCAGATCTGCCGCGTGCGGTCCTCCGGGTCGCGCCCGGGTACCCAGTTGACCTCGTCGGGCCTGATGCCGGTCTCGTAGTCGCCGTCGAAGAGCCCCTCGTACCGCTCGCGGAGAAGCGCGAGCGCGCGGTCGGAGATGAGCCCCTCCTCGACGATCAGGAAGCCGTCCCGCTCGAAGGACGCGACCTGCTCGGACGTGAGGGCATCGATCGTCGCGCTCACGAGCGCGGCCGCGTCTTCTCCGGGTCGTAGAACGGGAAGCGGACGACCGTGGCCGGGATCCGCTTCTGGTGGCCGTCGAGCTTCCCGACCTCGACCTCGGTGCCGGGCTCTGCGTACTGCACGGCCATGCGGCAGAGGGCGAGGTTCTTCTTCAACACCGGCGAGCGCGTGCCCGAGGTGACGACGCCGACCTGCGAGCGCCCGACGTGCACGCAGTCGCCGTGCCCCGCGGTCTCGTTGCCCTCGAGCTCGAGCCCCACGAGCCGGCGCTGCGCGTGCGCACGCCGCTCGAGGAGTGCCTGCCGGCCGACGAAGTCGTCCGTCTTGTCCTCGGTCACGGTGAACCCGATCCCGGCCTCGAAGGGGTCGACCTGGTCGTCGAACTCGTAGCCTGCGAAGATCAGCCCCGCCTCGATGCGGAGCATGTCGAGGGCGTCGAGGCCGAGCGGCGTGAGCCCGTGCGGCTGCCCCGCCTCGAGCACGCGGTCCCAGAGCGCCGGCGCGTCCTTCGGGTGGCAGAAGAGCTCGTAGCCCAGCTCGCCCGAGTACCCCGTCCGGGACGCGACGAGCGGGATCCCGGTCGGCCCGTCGACTCGCGCGACCGCGAAGCGGAACCACTTCAGCTCGGCGAACGGCGTCTGCGCGGGCGACGTCCAGACGATCCCGGAGAGGATCTCCCGCGAGAGCGGCCCCTGAACGGCGACGTTGTGGAGATCGTCGGTCGACTCCTTGACCCACACCCGCAGCCCGAGCTGCCCGGCCTGCTCGCGGAGCCAGACGCCGCCGTACTCCGAGCCGCCCACCCAGCGGAAGTTGTCTCGGCCGAGCCGGAAGACGGTCCCGTCGTCGAGCATTCCGCCGGTCTCGTTGCACATCGCCGTGTACACGACCTGCCCGTCTGCGAGCCGGCGGACGTCGCGCGTCACGGTCGCCTGGAGGAGTGCCTCCGCGTCCGGGCCGAGCACCTCGAACTTCCGGAGCGGCGAGAGGTCCATGATCGCCGCCCGCTCCCGGCACGCCCAGTACTCGTCGACCGCGCCGTGGTTGTCGTACGAGGTCGGGAGCCAGTAGCCGTTGTACTCGGTGAACCTCGACGTCAGCGCCGACGTCTTCGGGTGGAAACCCGTCTCGCGGCTCAGCTTCGGCTCGGAGGCGGGTGTCACGCGGTGTGCGATCGCCACCGAGAACCGCTCCTCGGCCGGGTAGACCCGGATGTGCACCTCGGTCGGGTTCCAGCCGTTCGCCGCGTCGATGTCGTCCGGGCACGCGCTCGAGAGGCACACGAGGTTCGCGGCGGCGCGTAGCAGGACGTAGTCGCCGGGACGCGACCACGGCTCGTCGAGGACGTACGCGTTGTCGGCGTCGAACGCCGTGTTGTAGAAGAAGTTGATCGCGGGCCAGCCGCGCCGCGGCTCGATGGTGTACGGGTCGAGCTCCGCGTTGAAGTTCTCGGAGCAGTTGACATGGCCGAAGTAGCCCATGTCCTCGTAGTACTTCCTCGTGCACGCGAGCCCGAACGTGTCGTGCCGGCCGACCGTGTCTCGGACGACCTCGACGAGCGCCTCGAGGTCGTGGTCGAAAAACTTCGAGTAGAGCCCCGGCTGCGGGTACGCGCTTCCCATCAGCGACCGTGTCGCCGTCGAGTCGAGGCCACGCTCGTGGCCTGCCTGCAGCTTCCCCGCGTTGAACGCGAGGAAGTCGGAGCACTGCCGTCCCTGGACGTCGACGATCTGGATGTACTCCCCCGCCCTCACCTCGTACGCGAGCGCGGACGCGCGATCGACCTGGAAGTCGAGCCGCGGGTCGGCGAGGGGCTCGGGGAGCCGCGGTTCGAGCTCCTCGAGCGGTCGCGCGCGCGCGATCTCGAGCTCGAGATCGGACGCCGGCGCGCCGCCTTCGACGACGGTCTCGGCCGCACCGGGCGCGCCCACGACGACGAGGAGCGGCCGCTCGGCGCGAAGGGTCGTCTCGGCTCCGGGCGGCGTCGACGGCCCGAAGAGCACCGCCGCACGGGCGCGCGCCGGGTCGATGCCTCGCGCAGCGACGGCGTCGGCGATCTCGGCGGCGCCGTCCTCGTCCGAGCCGACGAGCGATCGAAGGACGGTCGCCTCGCCGTCCGCGCTCGCCCCGAGCCCGTCGAGCCCGTCGGTGCCGAGACCGAGGGCGGTGACCTCGGCGCGCTGCGCGCCGTCGAGATCGCGGACCGTGAGCCGGTCGTCCGGCTCGAGGAGGATCGCCGTCGCCGTGCCGCGGCGCACGCGATGTCGCTCGCGCGACGGGTCACGCGGAACGAGCCCCGGGACGAGCAGGCGCGGACGGGGCGTCACGGTCAGGCCTTCGCCGGTTCCTTCGCCTCCTGGGCCTCGGCCTCGGCGACCAGCTGCTCCGCGAGCTCCCGCTTGCCGGCGGAGTCGAGCTTCTTGATCTCGTTCTCGACCGCCCGCCGGTTGTACGACTGGTTCCAGTAGTCGAGCGCGTCGAAGCCGAGCAGCACGGCCTTGCCGACGAATTGACGGAGCACCTCGTTGGTCGGCCCCATCACCCAGCCGGCCTTGGCGTCGCGGACGTAGCGCTCGAGCTCCATGTCGCGCTTGTAGCCCGAGCCGCCGCACGCGTGGAGCATCTTGTCGACGACCGTCGCGGTGTTCTGCGCGGCGACGAACTTGATCTGCCACGCCCAGTGGAGGAAGTTGCCGCGCGCGAGGACGCCGGGCTCGAGCACGACGGTGTTGTTCTCGGTCGCGCCGTCGAACGCCTGGGCCACGGAGTAGACGAACATCCGCGACGCGTTCGTCTCCATCACGGCCTGGCCGACGTAGTCCTGGATCGTCGGGTAGTCCGCGACGCGCATCCCCACGTCGACGTGCTTCTTCCGCGTCGTGTGCCGTTTCGCGATGTCGATCGCGCCGAGCGCGAGCCCGTTCCACACCGACGACGAGCCGATCAGGAACCACGGGTCGACGGCCTCGTCGTTCGACGTCGCGCCGTCGCCCTCCGGCCCGACGATCTGCGTCCCCGGGATGTCGACGTCGTTGAACGCGATCGCGCCCGACTGGTTGCCGCGGAGCCCGAGCGCGTCCCAGAGCGACGGCTGCGCCTCGCAGTGCTCCTTGTCGATGACGAACACGGAGAGGTCGTCGTAGCCCTTGAAGTCCGGGCTCGTCGTCTGGACGACGTAGAAGTCGGCAAAGCCGCCGGACGTGGTCCACGAGGCCTTCTTCGTGACCCGGTAGCCGCCGTTCGCGCGCTCGGCCTTGGAGGAGATCGGGTACCAGAAGTGCGAGCCCGTCTCGGGGTCGGAGTACGACAGCGTCCCGATGACGCCGGAGTTGAGCGGCCGGATGTACTTGTCCACGAGCTCGGCCGTCGGGCGGAGCATGATCGCCTGGACGGCGCCGATGTGCATCACGTAGCACATCGCCGTCGAGGCGCACCCGTAGCGCGCGATCGTCTCGCACGTCATCGCGAACGCGACGTGGTTCTCGCCGAGCCCGCCGTACTCCTCGGGCACGGTCAGTCCGAGGAACCCGTTCTCGCCGAGCAGCTCGAGGTTGCGACGCGGGAACAGGAGCTCGTCGTCGGAGCGCTTCGCGTTCGCGCGCATCTCCTTCTCGCAGAGCTCGATCAGCGTCGCACGGAGCTCCTGCTGCCGGTCGGTGAGGACCCAGTCCGGATCCCAGTCGTAGCCGAGTCCCCAGAACGGCTCGGAGCCCCACATCTTCTCGGACATGCTGCAACCCCCGGGTCGTCGGTAACGCGGCCATCGTACGGCTCCGCCTCCGGCAGCGGCAAGAGAACGTTGCCGCGCGGGAGACACCGTGTCGCCGACGGCGCCGGTAGGTGCGCGGGCGTGCGTCTGTGTACCGATGCTCGGTTGATCCGTGAACCCGTCCGCGGCCGGAGGGCGGCCTTGCCGCCCGGGAGGCCAGCCGCGCCGGTTCGGTGCAGGACACTGAGGAAGGGGGCCGGCGGGGGAAACGTGGTTTCCCCCGCCCTCAGAGCACGAGCATCGCGTCGCCGAACGAGTAGAAGCGGTAGCGCTCACGGATCGCGAGCCGGTAGAGCTCGCGCGTCTCCGCCACGCCTGCGAACGCCATGACGAGCGCGAGCAACGTCGTCCGCGGGAGGTGGAAGTTCGTCAGGAGGGCGTCGACCCGCCGGAACTCGAAGCCGGGAGTGATGAACAGCTCGGTCCGCCCCTCGAGCGGCCCGCCTCGGGCGAGGGTCTCGAGCACGCGGGTCGTCGTCGTCCCGACGGCGAGGACGCGCTCGGCGCTCCCGATCCGCGCCCAGGCGCGCTGCTGGACGCGGTAGCGCTCGCCGTGGATCGCGTGCTCCTCGACGACCTCCGTCGTGAGGGGCCGGAACGTGTCGAGCCCGACGTGGAGCGTCACCGTCTCGTGGTCGAGGGCCGCGAGCAGCGCGGGCGTGAAGTGGAGGCCCGCCGTCGGCGCAGCCGCTGAGCCGGGGTCCCGCGCGTAGACGGTCTGGTAGCGCTCGGGGTCGGCAGGCGTCTCGTGGACGTACGGCGGCAGCGGCAGCTCGCCGTCCGGCTCGCCGGCGAGCCGGACGACCCAGCGCCCGTCCCCCAACGCCTCGAGGAGCTCAACGGCGGTCTCACCGGCGGCGTTGCGGAGCCATTCGCCCGCGTGAAGGCGGCGTGACGGGCGCGCGAGCGCCTCCCAGCGATCCCCGTCGAGGCGCTCCACGAGGAGCACCTCGACCTCGCCGCCCGTGGCGCGGCGGACGCGGAGCCTCGCCGGGACGACTCGTGTGTCGTTGACGACCGTCAGGTACGCGGCGACCTCCCCCGGAAGCTCGGCGAACGTGCGCTGACGGACGTCGCCGGTGCGGCGGTCGAACACGAGCAGCCGGGAGGCGTCGCGCCGCTCGGCCGGCCGCTGGGCGATCAGATCCGGCGGAAGCTCGTAATCGAGGTCAGTTGCTCTCATCCGACGGCGAGCGTAGCCTTGGCCCCATGGACGAACAGGCACTCGAACGGGCACGGCACCGGATCGCCGAGGCGCGGACGGAAGGCATCACCGGGGCACGGCTCGACGCGGCGCTCGAGCGGGCGCGGGCCGAGGTGATGCGTCTCGCGAAGGTCGCAGACGATCTCGAGGCGTCGCTGCCGAAGCAGGTCTCGACAGCGGTGCGCGACGGCGTCGCGCGCGAGGTCGTTCCGGTCTCGCGCAGCCTCGCGGAGGTCCGCGGCGGCGTGAACCAGGCGCTTCGCCGCCTCGAACGGCTCGAGGAGGCGCTCCTCGCGGAGCGCAATGCGCGGATCGATGACCTCGCGATCCTCGTCGATCTCGTCTCGTCGGGCTGGAGCGGCGTCGACCAGCGACTCCGGAAGCTCGAGGCCGGGATCGAGGGCGCCGTCGTGCCGCTGCGCTCCGAGCGGGAAGATCCGGCGCTCCCCACCTCGGCTGCCGACGCGGCCTAGGACAACCGACTACGGAACCGTCCTCGCTCAGCCCAGAGCGAGGACGATTGCGCACGTGGTCGCCCACGCGGCGACGGTCACGAGCAGCGGCAGGTCCTCGACGAGCAGCGCGTCCGGCTCCTCGCCGAGCCCGCGGCGGTGGAGCAGCAGCAGGTAGCGGAACAGCCCGTAGACGACGAAGGGCACCGTTACGACGAGCCAGCCCGACTCGTGGGCCGTCAGCGCATACGCCGAGTACGCCCCGATCGTCGCCGCGGCGACGATCGCGAGCAGCTGGTCGACGAGCGCCGGCGCGTAGCCCGACAGCACGGGCCGCGCGCGGGGACCGTCGAGCGCCAGCTCCGCGCGCCGCTTGCCGAGAGCGAGGAACAGGGCGAGCAGGAACGTGCAGAGAAGCAGCCACTCCGAGATGCGTACGTCGACCGCGATCGCGCCCGCCGACGCACGCAGCACGAACAGGCCGGCGATCGCCAGCACGTCCACGAGCTCGACGGCCTTCAGCCGCAGCGAGTACGCGGCCTGAAGCGCGAGGAACCCGACCGCGCACGCCAGCGACAGCGGCCCGAGGGCGCCGGCGAGCCCGAGCGCGAGGATGGTGAGCGCCGCGGCGAGCACGATCGCGCTTCGCGGCGCGAGCTCGCCCCGGGCCACCGGGCGGGCGCGCTTGACGGGGTGGATCCGGTCCGAGGAGAGGTCGCGCACGTCGTTGACGAGGTACGCCGCGCTCGACGCCGCGCAGTAGGCGACGAAGGCCGTCACCGCCGCAGCCCAGCGGCCGGCGTCCCCGAGCTCTGCGGCGAAGATGATCCCGGCGAAGAGGAGGAGGTTCTTCGTCCACTGCCGCGGCCGCAGCGCGACGAGCACCGCCGCCGCGGGCGAGCGGCGCTCCGGGAGCGAGACGACGGCCGCCTGGGCGGGCTCGGTCACGGCGAGACTCTGGCAGATGTGGGCAGCGCGACGAACGGTCTCGGGACCGCGCCGCTCACCGTCGCGCTCGCGTGGAGGCGCCGCTAGGCCGACTGGGCAGGGAGCACGAGCCGGAATCGGCTGCCATGGCCGGGCTCGGACTGGAGCTCGATGCGGCCGCCGAGCGCGCCGGCGAGCTCCCGCGCGATCGGAAGGCCGAGGCCCGTGCCCTGCGTGTCGTGCGACACGAACGGGCTGAAGATGCGCTTCGCGTCCTCCTGTGCGATGCCCGGGCCCGAGTCGGAGACGTCGACACGCACGGTGCCGTTCGCGGACTCGAGCTCGACGTCGATCGACCCGCCGTCCGGGGTCCACCGGAAGGCGTTCTTCAGCAGGTTCGTGATGACCTGGAGCACGCGATCGCCGTCCGTGATGATCGTCGGCGCCCCGTCCGCGCCGCCGAGCGTGTAGGCGATCTCGCGCCGGCGTGCCTCGTCACCGAACGAGCCGTAGGCGTGCTCGATGAGACGGCCCATGTCCACCTCCTCGGTGTGGACGGTGAACCGGTGCGCGCGGAGCTTTGCGAGATCGAGCACGTCGCCGACGAGCCGCTCTAGCCGGGTCGTCTCGCTCGCGACGACGTCGAGAGAGGCGGTGATGAGCTCGGGGTCGTCGATCAGCCCGTCGCGGAGCGCATCGACGTGGCCCTTGATCGCAGTGAGGGGGGTGCGAAGCTCGTGGGAGACGGACATCAGGAACTGCCGCTCCCGCTCCTCGGTCGCGGCGAGGCGCGCCGCCATCTCGTTGAACCGCTCGGAGAGGTGCGAGACCTCCCGTCCGCCGCGACCGACGGGCACGTGAACGGCATAGTTGCCGGAGGCGATCTCGTCCGAGGCGCGCGCGAGCTCCTGGATGGGGCCGCTGATCCGGCGCGACAGCCAGGCGCCGAGCAGCCAGGCGAGCAGCCCGCCGATGGCGATGGCCGCCGCGAGCCGGCCGATGAGCGGCACCCACTGCTCGCGAACGACGTCGCGGGGCTTCGCGACGATGAACGTGCCGAGCGCAGGGGCGCCCCGCTCGAGGCGGAGCGGCTGCGAGACCGCGAGGAACGTCTGCCGCTGACCCGGCGGCCGGAACTCGAAGGACACCGGCTTGTCCGCCGTGACGACCTCCTCGGGCACGGCCGACTCGGGCACTCGCGTGAGCCCCGATTCCTGGCCGGGGAAGACCGGCGGCCCGACGTAGAACAGCTGGTCGCCGGTGGCGAGCTCGAGCGCATCGGGGGCGAAGTCCGGCGCCGGCGTCCCCTCGTCCACCGTGCGGAGAGCGGCGGTCCCGTAGAGCCTCGCGATCCCCCGCGCCTCGCGCGCGAGCTCCTCGTACGAGGCGTCCCGGGTGTAGCCCTGGAAGAGCTGCACGGCGATCGCAGCCGAGACGACGCCGGCGATCACGATCCCGAGCAGGAACAGGGCCGGCAGGCGAAAGCGCAGCGAGCCGGGCATCTCCCGGAAGGGTACGTCGTGCGGCAGATCACGGCGACGCCGCGACGAGCCGGCCGCGAGCCTCGAGTGAGGCATGCCGATCCGCTACGCCGCAGGTGCCGGCGCGCGGTCGGAGGCGACCTTGTAGCCCACGCCCCAGACGGTGACGATCGGCGAGGCGTCGCCGAGCTTGCGCCGGATCTGCCGAACGTGGACGTCGACCGTCCGGGTGTCGCCGGCGAACGTGTAGCCCCATACGCGCTCGAGTAGCTGGTCACGGGTGAGGACGATCCCGCGGTGGTCGAGCAGCTCCCAGAGCAGGTCGAACTCCTTCGGCGCCAGCTGGATCTCCTGGTCGCCGACGAGCACCTCGCGCCGCCCGGAGTGGATCAGGAGGTCGCCGTGTCGGAGCTCGTTGCCCTCGTCGATTCGGCGGTCCGACGTCGCGCGGCGCAGCACGCTCTTCACGCGCGCGACGAGCTCTCGCGGGTTGAACGGCTTCGTGAGGTAGTCGTCCGCGCCGACCTCGAGGCCGATGATCTTGTCGACGTCCTCGTCGCGCGCGGTGAGCATGAGGATCGGAACGTCGGAGCTCTTGCGGATCCGACGGCAGATCTCGATGCCGTCCATGTCCGGCAGATTGAGGTCGAGCACGATGAGCGAGGGCATCTCCGCCGCGACGGCGTTGAGCGCGCCGGAGCCGGTGCCGACCGCGCGCACCGCCGTAGCCTGCGTTCTTGAGGTACAGCGAGACGAACGAGGCGATCGACTGCTCGTCCTCCACGACGAGGACCGACTGCGGACCGCTCACGAGGCCGCCTTCGTCGTCGGCTTGGTCGCGGCGGGCGCGCCGTACTGGATCGTGATCGGATCAGCGGGCAGCGCTGTCATCTCCGTGTCGCCGACGGCGTACATGCCCGTCGCGCCCGAGAGGTCGGGAGTGCCGTCGATCGTGGCGACGCCCTGGCCACGGGCGGAGATCGAGAAGCCGGCGCCGGACACCGTGATGCGATATCGCCCACCGGGGATGTAGAAGTTCACGTCCTTGCCGCGCAGCCACACGGTCTTCCCGCGCGGCACCCCGTAGACGCGCGGGCTCCACTGGTCGAGTGGCGAGAGGTCGGTTATCTGCACCTCACCGCGCTCGAGACGGCCGATCACGATGCCCTTCCCCTTGAGTGTCACGGTGCCCCGCCCGTCCTCGATCGACAGCGAGCCGGCAGGGCTCGCCGCTGCCCACCCGAGCGGGGCGGTGACTGCGAGCACGACGAGACTGAGGAGCGCGAGGCGCATGCGTGCTCGCAGTATCCGGACGGAGCGTGGGTTGAGGGTGAGTCTCGCGTAAGGAAAGTGTAAGTGGCCGCCCCGACGGCCCGCGCGACGCACGGCGCTCGCCGTGACCGCGCGAGGGTGCAAGATCGCCCGATGGACGACGTCAACGACTTCGCCCGCGTCGTCCTCGTCGTCTCGGGCGCGCTGTCGCTCGCGATCGGCGTGCGGGTCGTCGCCGGCAGGCTCGCCGTGCCGACGGCCGGCCTGCTGCTCGTCGTCGCCGCCGTCGCGTCGGACGTCTTCGACGAGCTCAACAGGATCCTCACGTTCGACGACGTGCAACGGGTCGCGACGCTCGCCCTCGTCGTGATCCTGTTCGACGGAGGCCAGAAGATCGGGCTCCGACGCTTCCGCGAGGCCGCCGTTCCGGTGCTCGCGCTCGGCGTCGTCGGCACGTTCGCGACCGCGGCGCTTCTCGCGCTCGCCGCGCACGTCCTCTTCGGCCTGTCGTGGACGGTATCGGGGCTGATCGGCGCGGCGCTCGCGCCGACCGATCCAGCGGTGACGTTCTCGGTCCTGGCCGGGAAGGAGGTCGAGGGACGGTCGGGCACGATCCTCGAGGGCGAGTCGGGCTTCAACGACCCCGTCGGGATCGCGCTCATGATCGGCATGGTCGAGCTCGCGACGAGCGGCGATGCCTCGTTCAGGTCGGACGTCGTCGCGGAGTTCCTCGTGCAGATGAGCGTCGGCCTGGTCGTCGGCATCGCGGGGGCCCTCGCGATCGCCGGCCTCCTGCGCTACGTGCCGCTCCCCGACCGGACGCTGTACCCGATCGCCGTGATCCTCGCCGCAGGCGCCGTGTACGGCACGGCGGGCGTCGCGCACGGCTCCGGCTTCCTCGCCGTGTTCGTCGCCGGGATCCTCGTCGGCGACCTGCGGTACCCGGCCCGGACCGCGGTGCGGACGTTCAACTCCGCGCTCGCAGACCTCGGCGAGCTCGCAGCCTTCGTCGCGCTCGGCCTGACGGTTCAGCTGGCGTTCATCGGCGACGAGGGCCTCTGGTGGCGCGGGCTCGTGCTCGCGGTGCTGCTCGGCTTCGTCATCCGCCCACTGGTCGTCGTCCCGATCCTCGCGCCGATGGGTCTGAGCCGGGGCGAGCAGGCATTCGTCGCCTGGAGCGGCCTGAAGGGCGCCGTCCCGATCCTGCTCGCGTCGCTCGCGGTCGTCGGTGGGGCGGACTACGCGCCAGAGATCTACGGGATGGTCTTCGTCGTCGTGCTGTTCTCGGTCGTCGTCCAGGGCACGCTCGTCCCGACCGTCGCGTCACGGCTGGGCGTGCCCATGGCCCCGGCGGGCGCCGATCACTCGTAGGCGTAGAAGCCGCGCCCGGACTTCCGGCCGAAGAGGCCCGCGTTCCGCATCGCGACGAGGCGCGGCGGCGGCGCCATCCGCGGCTCCCGGAGCTTCTCGAAGAGCGCCTCCGAGGCGTGCACGTGGACGTCGATCCCGACGAGGTCGACGAGCCTGCACGGGCCCATCGGCCACCCGGCGCCGTTCGTCATCGCCGCGTCGAGCGACTCGGGCGTGACACGCGCCTCGTCGAGCACCCGGACGCAGTCGTTGAGGAGGGGGATCAGGACGCGGTTGACGACGAAGCCGGGCGTGTCGTGGCACGGCACGCCGACCTTGCCGAGTCGTTCCACGACGTCGAGCACCGTGGCGACCGCGCCGTCCGACGAGAGCTCGGCGCGCACGACCTCGACGAGCGGCATGAGCGGCGCCGGATTGAAGAAGTGCATCCCGACGACGCGCTCGGGCGAGGAGGTCGCGGCCGCGATCTCGGTCACCGACAGCGCCGAGGTGTTCGTCGCGAGGACGGCGTCCGGGCGGCAGAGCCGCTCGAGCTCTGCGAACAGCTCGAGCTTCGCGTCGAGCTGCTCCACGATCGCCTCGACGACGAGGTCGCACTCCGCGAGCGCCTCGAGGTCCGTCGTCGTCTCGAGCCGGGCGACCGCGGCGTCGCGCTCGTCCTGCGTCTGCTGGCCCTTCTCGACCTTGCGCGTCAGGAAGTGCCCGATGCGGCCTGCCGCGGCCTCCCCCAGCTCGGCGCTGACCTCCCGGCCGACGACGTCGAAGCCTGCCTCGATCGCGACCTGCGCAATCCCCGCGCCCATCGCCCCGAGGCCGACGACTCCGATCCGCTGCACCGCCATGGCGGCGGAATCTACCCGGCGGACGGGTCCGCGTCAGGCGGCTTCGCGTAGCTGCTGCGTTCGCAGCGCGAGCAGCTCGGTGACGTCCAGCGTCACCCGGAACGGGTCCGAGACGATCTCGCCGCCCGAGGTGCTCACGGCGGCGACGAGCTCCTCGTCGGACTCCGCCACGAGGATCGGGTCGACGCCGAGCGAGCGACCGGAGAGGCCCTCGAGCCGTGCGAGCGCGGCACCGTCGGCCGGACGGGCGTAGCGGATGACGATCCTGCTACGCCCGCCGACCGCGGACGCAACGGTCGCCGGCACGCGGGGCTTCATCCCTGGTAGTGCCGGCGCCGGTCCCGCTCGTCGATCCGGGAGTCGCGTCCTGCGAGGAGCGCGAGCGGGCCGACGAGGAGGAGGAAGAGGAGCACTGCGATTCCCATGGCTGCATCATGGCTACGCAGGTACTATTAGGGCAAGTCGAGGTATTCATGCAAACGATCACCAAACCTGATCAATGGCTGGGCGTCGAGGTACGCCACTTCGCCGCGCTCGACGCCGTTGCGCGCGAAGGCTCGTTCGGCCGCGCCGCAGACCGCGCTCGGCTACACGCAGTCCGCCGTCAGCCAGCAGATCGCGACGCTCGAGAGGATCGTCGGCGAGACGCTCGTCGAGCGGCCGGGCGGCCCTCGCGCCGTCTCGCTCACCGATGCGGGTGAGGTGCTGCTTCGCCACGCGGAGGCAATCGTCGCGCGGCTCGATGCGGCGCGCGCGGACATCGCTGCGCTCCGTGCCGGCGAGACCGGCGCGCTGCGCGTCGGCACCTACCAGTCGGTCGGCGCGCGCGTGCTGCCCGAGGTCATGCGGCGCTTCCTCAAGGACTGGCCGGGGATCGAGCTCGGGCTCTCGGAGCCGTCGACCGACCCGGAGCTGTACGGGCTGATCGAGTCGGGCGAGCTCGACCTCGCGTTCTGCAGCCCTCCGCTCCCCGACGGCCCTTTCGACATGCTCGAGCTGATGAGCGACCCCTACGTGCTCCTCGTCCCCGCCGAGAGCCCGCTCGCGATCGCGCTCCTCCGCCTCGCTCGACGACCTTGCGGAGCAGCCGCTGATCGGATCGAACACGTGCGCGAGCGGCGTCGTCGTCGAGCACGAGCTGGGCACGCGCGGGTACGACGTCTCGCTACGCCTTCCGCTCGGACGACAACGGCACCGTGCAGGGCCTCGTCGCCTCGGGCTTCGGCGCCGCGCTCACCCCGCTGCTGGCGATCGCGCCCGGCGACGAGCGCGTCAAGGTGCTCCGCCTCGTGCCCGAGGTCCCGCGCCGGCAGGTCGCCGTCGTCTGGCATCGCGACCGTCACCGGTCGCCCGCCGCACGGGCGTTCATCGAGATCGCCCGCGACGTCAGCGCCGACGTCGAGCGGCAGCTCGTCGAGCCGTAGGCGCGGGCCCGAGGCAGCTCGCCTCGAGCCCGCACCACAGCCCGCTACCGGCTGCTCCGGGTCGCGACGGTCTCGAGCCACGTCGCGGGGATCGCGACCGGGCCGTCCGTCGTGCCGGCGTAGCGGCGCACGAGCCCGACGAGATCGTCGAAGAGCTCGTCGGCTCCCGTTTCGCCAACGGCCTCGAACGCCTTCAGCGTCGGGCCGTAGTAGGCGCGGAAGTACTCGACGAATGCCTCCGCGGAGCGGAAGCGGAACGTGAACGTCCGCTCGCGGCACGCGAGCCCGTCGATCGTGTCGCCGAACAGCGTGCTCAGGTGCGCCTGCGTGCCCCAGAGCAGCGGCGAGGCCGACGCCCGGCGACGGGCGGCACGTGGGCGGAGACCACCTTCAGCATCTCGCCGATGAACCCATCCGGCGTCCACGTCGCGAGGCCGATCCGGCCGCCGGGGCGGCAGACGCGCGCCATCTCCGACGGCTGCCTGCTCGTGGTTCGGCGCGAACATCGAGCCGAACACCGACAGGACCGCGTCGAAGCTCGCGTCCGGGAACGGGATCGCCTCCGCGTCGCCCTCGATGAGCTCGGCGCTCACGCCCTCGGCCTCGACCCGACGGCGACCGCGTGCGAGCAGGCCCGGGACGTAGTCGATGCCGACGACGTCGCAGCCGGAGCGGGCCGCGGCGATCGCGGCGTTGCCGCTGCCGGTGGCGACGTCCAGGACACGCCAGTCGGCCCGTAGGTCGACGGCCTCGACGAGGGTCTCCGCGACCGGCTGGATGAGGGTCGCGACGGCATGGAAGTCGCCGCTCGCCCACATCTGCTGCTGGCGCTGCTTGACCGCTCCGAGGTCGGGGGTGATTGCTTCTACTGTCGTCATCTCGTTCTCCTTCGTAGTCGTGTGACTCAGGGGTAGACGGGTCGGGAGACGCCGGGTTGCGCGGGCGTCGACGACGCGGTGCCGCCCGCTCCGAGCGAGCCGCCGGCTCCCGGCGTCCCGACCTTGATCGTGGTGCTGGTGAGCGTCGCGGTGGACGTACCGACCTTCATGACGCCGATGCTCGGGCCACCGGCGCCGCCGCCGCCGGTCCCACCGACGCCGCCGTCGCCGCCCTTGCCGCCCGCGCCGCCGAGGCCGCCGTGGCCGCACGGGAAGCCGGCGTCGCGACCGCCGTCGCCGCCCTTGCCGCCCGCGCCGCCGTCGCCGCCGGTGCCGCCACGGCCGCCGTTGCCCGCCGTGATCGTGCTCGACTCGGTCGTGATCGCGGAGTTGAACAGGTAGACGCCGAACGAGCCGCCCCCGAAGTGGCCGCCGTCGCCCGGACGTCCCGGTGCGCCGCCGCCGCCGCCGCCGCCACCGCCGCTCCCGGGCCAGTCGTCCTGGAAGAGTCCGTTCTTCTTGTAGCCACCTCCACCGCCGCCGCCGCCGCCGTTGCCGGCGCCGCCGACCCGGCCGAAGCTGCCGTCGACACCACGCCAGCTCGTCGCGGCGAGCGTGGTCGTGCTGGTGCCGCCGTCGCCGCCGAGGCCGGGCTCACCGCGCGTCCCGTCGGCGCCGTTCTCGCCGCGGGCGGGCTTCTCGCCGCCCTTGCCGCCGGGCCCGCCGAGCGTCCCGAAGAGGCCGGGGCGACCCGCGACGCCGTTGCCGCCCTTGCCGCCGTCCCCGCCCTTGCCGCCGAGCCTGCCGACGGCGCTGTCGCCACCGGCGCCGCCCGGGCGACGGGCCGCGTCGGCGCAGTTCTTCGCACCGACGGCGCCGTGACCGCCGGGCTCGCCCGGAGCTCCGACCGTGCCGCTCGCGCCGGACGCGCCGTTGGGCGCAGCACCGGCCCGGACGGCGACGTTCTGCAACGTGAGCTTCGAGCCGTTCACGGCGCGGACGCCGTAGACGCTCGCGCCGAAGCCGAGCCCACGGTCGGCCGCAGTGACGATCAGCAACTGGAGGAGCACGCCGGTCGCCTTGTCGGCGAAGACGGCCTCGGGCATCCCCTCGATGACCGTGTCGTCCGCGAAGCCGCGCTTCCACGACCTCGCGTCGTAACCGCCGTAGATCGCGACTCCCGTCGCGACCTCCACGCGGGCGTACGTCCCGACGGCCGCGAACACGTCCTTGCGAGCGGCCGCGGCCGCGGAGACGGCCGCCTCGAGCGTGCGTTTCGGCGCCGGACCGCGTGCCCGGGTTCGTATCCTTGCCCTGCGGCGAGGCGAAGATCGCCTTCGACTCGGTGCCGTCGACGCCGTCGCAGTTGGAGTCGACGAAGCGCAGGTCGGGCTGGTCGGGCGCGCCCGGCTTGATCGCCGGATCCGTCGGGTCACAGTCCTGGGCGTCGACGACCCCGTCGCCGTCGGTGTCACGCGGCGTCGGGTTCGGAGTCGGCGGTCGGGGTCGGAGTCGGGGTCGGCGTGTCCGCCGGCGCGGTTCCCGTGGGCGGTCGTCGCGCGGAACAACTGCCCGACGGCCTGGTTCCTTGCCAGATCGACGACGCGGCCCGCGCCGGTCCGGGCGTACCGAACCGACGGCTTCGCCGTGTCGTCGAACGCTGCCGGTTCGACGAGCGACAGCACGATCGTGCGGCTGCTCGCCTTGCCGACCGCCTGGACCCGGTAGCCGGCGACGCGGAACGGGTACTTCCCGTCCCCGTCGACGGCGTGACGAACGCGCTCGGAGTACGTCAGCCGGATCCGGTCGGCGCGCGAATCGCCGTCCGTGTCCTGCATCGTCGCCGCGACGATCCGCGGTGCCCTCGCATCGATGGCAGCGGAGAGCGTCGTGACGACGGTCACGGCCACGCCGGCGGCCACGACGGCGGTTGTCAGTGTCCTCGTCTTCATGATGTCAGAGCTCCTCTCCCGGGGTCGGGCCCGCCTGCACCGCCTGGGATGAGCGAGATGGCCCGCCGCAACGGCGAGCGCTGCCGCGACGAGGAGGCGGTCGAATCGGATGTTCGGCTTCATGTCGTGTACCTCCGTGGATGTCCTGAGTGCGCAAGAGCCGGGATCGCCGCCGTCATGCGGGATCCGGGGGTCGGTCGTTGATGCCGGGCGGCGGTCGCGAGCACGCGCTCGAAGGGCACCGCTGCCCGCGTGGCCGCCTCGTGGACGGTCTCGACGGTGTCGGCCTCGACCAGGAGGAAGCACGTCTCGTCCTCCGGGACGAAGATCGACCGGACCAGCCGGACCGGCCGTCCCTCCGCCGTCAGCGCCGCGGCGGCATGCCGCGCACGCTGCGCCTCACGCTCGACGCCGTCGGCGTCGGCACGCGAGACGTACAACTCGACGAGGAACTCGGCCATGCACCCGACGGTAGGGCGGGCCGATCACGCGGCGAAACCGCGGATGCCCCCAGTGTTTTCGGGGCTCCGACCCCAGTGCGGTTATCCGAACCCGAGCGCTGGGACTAGGGCCCGCCCTCGACGGTGTGCCCGTCGCGAGCCGGCTGCGAGCTGCGCGCGCGAGCGGATCCCGAGCTTCGCGTACGTCTTCGAGAGGTGGAACTCGACGGTGCTGACGGTCACGACGAGCGCCTGCGCGATCTCCTTGTTCGCGAGGCCCTGCGCGGCCAGCTCCGCGACGCGACGCTCGGCCAGGCGTGAGCTCGCCGGCATCGGGCGGTGCGGCGCGCTCCGACGCGCGAGAGCTCGTCGCGGACCAGCCTCGGCCCAGCCCGTGCGACCCGAGCGCGGTCGAAGTCGGCGGCCGCGCGCTCCAACGTGTCGCGCGCCGCCCCCCACTTCCGGTGCCGGCGCTGGGCGCGGCCGAGCGCGAGCAGCGACCGGGCCGCCTCGAACCGGAGACCGAGGCTCGCGTACGCGTCGGCGCGACCTCGTCGAGCTCCTGCACCGCGACGTCGTCGTACGTCGGACGCGAGGCGGATCGACCGCGTGACACCGCTGGGCCGTCGCGATCCCCCACGGATGATCCTGCGCCTCCGCGAGCTCCGCGAGCCGCTCGGCGACCGCAGTCGCCTCGTCGAGCTCGCCGAGGTCGACGAGCGCCTCGACGAGCTCCGGCGCCGCGGGGAAGGCGCCCCGGTCGTTCACGCCCTCGTTCTCGGTGTGCGCCCAGACCCACCGCAGCGCCTCGGCCGCGAGATCGGGCTGGCGGGAGAGGAGGCGCGACATGCCGAGCGCGCGCGTCGCCTCCAGCCGGTCCCAGTTCGACCCCGGTCTGCTTGGCGCGCCCGATCGCCTCGTCGGCCCACCGGACGGCATCGGCCGTGTCTCCCCTGCCGACGGCGAGAAGCGCGCGGCAGCGCTCGTACATCGGCCACAGGAGCAGCGTGCTGTCCGAGGATTCGGCCCACTCGTCGAGGAGACGGGCGGCCGCGTCCCAGCCGCCGGCCCGCAGCTCGAGCTCGCAGACGTGCAGGCGCTGGAGCGCGTAGGACGAGGGCTCCCCGCGCTCGTCCGCCATGTCGAGGAGCTGTGTCAGCGCGTCCCGCGCCTCGCTGGATGGACCCGCGCCAAACGAGCCGCTGCACCGCGACGCGCTCCGGCGACGGCGCCATGTAGTAGGCGCTCTCCTCGCGTGAGCTCACGAAAGCGGTCGCAGAGATCGTCGACGGGTCGCCCGCCGAGGCGTCCGCGCCCACGCGAGCGCGTAGAGAACGGGGCGCTCGGCGTCGTCGTCGACGCTGCGGGCGAGCGCGAGCGCCTCCTCCGCCCATGCCTCGGTCATGCCGATCCGCTCGACCCGGACGGCCGCCACGTTCGCGGCGAGCTCGCCGAGCACCGCCGCGCGGAGCCGCGGGTCCTCCGTGCTCTCGGCGAGCGCGCGCTCGAAGAAGTCGAGGATCTCGCGGTTGCTCCGGACGTCGGCGCCGGTGAGGAGGAACCACGCTCGTGCGCGCGCGGGACCCGGTGGGTAGCGAGTCGACCACCGGCGTCGAGGAGATCGCTCATCCGCTGCTTCTCGCCCGCGACCTCGAGGAGGTGGCCGAGCTCGAGCAGCCGGTCGACGCGGGCCGGGTCGTCGTCCGGCGTGAGCCGGAGCGCCTGGTCCGCGAGCTCGGCGGCGGCCTGAGCCGCTCCGCGCCGTGCAGCTGCGGACGCCGCGGCCGAGACGGTCGCGGCGAGTGCGGCGTCCGGCTCCTCCGCGGCGAGCGCGAGGTGACGTGTCCGAAGCTCGCCGTCGGGAACGGTCTCCGCGACGAGGCGATGGAGCGCGCGGCGCTCGGCGGCCGGACAGTCGCGTGCGGCGGCCGCTGCGATCAACGGGTGCGATGCGCGCACGTGGTCACCGTCGACCACGAGCACTCCCGCCTCGACGGCCTGGGTGAGCGCGCTCTCGCCGGCGAGCTCCGTGAGCTGGCCGAGCCGGAGATCGGGGCTCAGCGCGACGATCGTGAGCAGCCGTCGCGGCGCCTCGGGGAGCGCGGCAACGCGTGTCCCGAGAAGCTCCTCGACCCGCTCGGGGACCGGCAGCTCCGCGCCGATCGAGGGCACGCCGTCCGCGACGAGCGTGCGGCCGAGCTCGAGGGCGAACAGCGGGTTGCCGAGCGTCGCGTCGTACAGCCTCCGCATCACGGGACGGGACAGGCTGAGGCCGAGCCGCTCGAGGAGGAGACGGCGCGTCCCGCCGAGGCTCAGCCCGCCGAGCTCGAGGCGCTCGATCCCCCGGGCTCGAGTGCCTGCTCGAGCGCGGTCGCCTTGCCCGGGCGCCGCGCGAGCAGGAACCGCACGCGGTCGCCCTCCAACCGACGCGCCGCAAATGAGAGCGCCGAGGCGGATGCCTCGTCGAGCCACTGGATGTCGTCGAGCGCGACGAGCAGGCGGTCGTGGTCCGAGAGCGTACGGAGCGCGTTCAGGAGACCGACCGCGACCGCGCTCGCCGGTGCCGGATCGCCGGTCGGGGTCCGGCGGAGGAGCGCGACCTCGAGCGCCTCGAGTTGCGGCGCGGGCAGGCCCTCCAACTCGTCGGCGCCTACAGGGTCGAGCACGTCGATCAACGCCCCGAAGACGAGCCTCGCCTCGGCGTCGCTCGGCCGCGCCGAGAGGACGCGCGCGGCGTCGCGGCGCGCCCCCGCGACGCCGGTCTCCCAGAGCGTCGTCTTGCCGATCCCCGGCCAGCCGGTGAGGACGAGCGTGCCGTGGGCGTCCTCCCGCAGGAACGCGCGCAGCGTCGCGAGCTCGCGCTCCCGGCCGACGACACCCGAGCCCGGAAGTGCGTCCGGGGGAGTGCTCAGAGCCGCTCGACGACGGCCGCTATGGCCTGGCCCTGGCCGATGCACATCGATGCGATCCCGTAGCGCTCGTCGCGCCGCTCGAGCTCCGCCAGCAGCGTCGCGGTGATGCGAGCGCCGGTGGCGCCGAGCGGATGGCCGAGGGAGATCCCGCTCCCGTTCGGGTTCACGTCGCCCGCGACCCACCGCTCGTGCAGATCGGTGTCCTTCAGGAACTGGAGCACGACGGAGGCGAAGGCCTCGTTCACCTCGATGACGGCAATGTCGTCCCAGCCGAGACCGGCCTTCGCGAGCGCGCGCTCGCATGCGATCGGGTTCCCGTGGAGCATCCGGTACGGGTCGACGCCCGCGATCCCGAACGACACGAAGCGCCCGCGCGGCTCGAGCCCGAGCCGCGTCGCGGCGTCCTCGCTCGTCACCAGCATCGCCGCGGCGCCGTCGACGATCGCGCTCGAGTTGCCCGCGGTGACCTTCCCGTCCTCCTTGAAGGCGGGCTTCAGCGCGGCGAGCTTCTCGAGCGACGTGTCGCGGCGTGGATTCTCGTCGACGGCCACGAGGACGGCCGCGCCGCCGGCGCCTATCTCGACGGGGACGATCTCGCGCTCGAAGCGGCCCTCGTCGATGGCGGCGATCGCACGCCGGTGCGACTCGTACGAGTACTCGTCGAGCTGCTCGCGCGACAGGCCCCACTCGTCCGCGATGACCTCGGCCGAGATGCCCTGCGGGACGACCTCCCAGTGCTCGTAGAGCTTCGGCGAGAAGCCCTCGAAACCGTTTGCCGTGAGGTTCGACCCCATCGGCACGCGGGACATCGACTCGACGCCCGACGCGACGACGACGTCGAGGTGCCCCGCCTGGATCGCCGACGAGGCGCTGAACGCCGCCTGCATCGACGAGCCGCACTGCCGGTCGATCGACGTCCCGCAGACGGTCTCGGGCCAGCCCGCGACGAGCGCGGACATCCGGGCGACGTTGAGCGCCTGCTCACCGACCTGGCTGACACAGCCCATCTGGACGTCCTCGATCTCGCCCGGATCGAGATCGTGGCGGGCGACGAGCCCGTTCAGGACCTGGGCCGCGAGCTCGTCGGCGCGGACTCCGGCGAGAGCGCCGTTGCGGCGGCCGATCGGGGTGCGAACGGCATCGATGATGAGCGCCTCGGTCATGGGGTCACGGTACCACTGAGGCACGGATTCCACTGCACTCGGAGAGCCGCCGGCTTGCGGAAGACGAGGCCCGTCGGCCGGGTGTCCACGGACGGGTCGAGGCGGAGCCCGGGCAGGCGCACGAGGGCCCGGACGAGCGCCACCCGCGCCTCGAGCCGTGCGAGGTGCATGCCGAGGCAGACGTGCGGACCCTGGGCGAACGCGGCCTGGAGCTTCGTGTTCGTACGGAGGACGTCGAACCGGTGCGGATCCGCGAAGACGGCGGGATCCCGGTTCGCCCCTGCGAGGGAAATCCGCACGAGCTCACGACGGCCGATGCGCGCCCCGCCGAGCTCGACCTCGCGCGTCGCGTACCGGTCGATGACGGCGGCGGCCGGCTCGAGCCGCAAGGACTCCTCGACGGCGTTCGCCGTCAGTGCCGGGTCGCGTTCGAGCGCCGTCCGCGCCTCCTCGCTCGAGAGGACGTGGTGGAAGAGGTTCGCGATCATGCCGTCCGTCGTCTCGATCCCTCCGAACAGCAGGACGGCCGCGTTCGAGACGACCTCCTCCCGACCGAGAGCGCCGGCACCGCGGGCGGAGGCGCCGAGCAGGGTCGTCACCGGCTCGCGGTCGAGCACCGGCTCGAGCGCGCCCGCGAGCTGAGCGAACGCCGTGCGGCCTTCCCCGGTCGGCTCGACTCCGGCGGTGATGTCGGTCACGGCCGCGACGATGCCGCGATACCAGCCGAGCGGTACCTCCGCGGGAAGGTCGTCGAGGCCGAGGGCCGCGGCCATCACCGAGACGGACAACGGCCCGGTCAGCGTCTCGCGGAGATCTGCCTCGCCGGCCGGGACGATGGCGTCGAGGAGGCGATCGCACTCGGTCTCGACGAGGGACGTGAAGCGCTCCCGCACGGCATCGAGTCGGAACGGACGGGCGAAGGGGGAGCGATGCCGCTCGTGCTCCGCGCCGTCGAGCGAGAGCATGCTCGGCCCGACGACCTGCCCGGTCGAGAAGCGCGGGTCGTCGACGGTGAACGTCTCCGCGTCGCGCATGACCGCGAGCGCCTGGTCTCGCCGCGTGACGAGCCAGCCGTCGAGCACCGGAAGCCACGACACCGGCTCGCGCTCGCGGAGCCGGTCGAGGAGCTCGTGCGGGCTCGGGCCCTCGAGCTCGGCGATCGTCGCCGAGGCGCCGACCGGATACGAGGAGTGCCTCGCGTCCACGCCGGAAGTCTCGCAAGGCGGCATAGACTGGCGGCATGGCGACCACGGCCACGGAGCGAAAGCTGCTGCTCGACGGTGAGTGGGCCGAGACGGGAGACTGGCTCGAGGTCGCGTCGCCCTACGACGGATCGGTCGTCGCGCGCGTCGCGAAGGCAGGTGCCGCAGAGGCCCGCGCGGCGGTCGATGCGGCGGAGCGGGCGATGCGCGACCCGCTTCCCGCGCACAAGCGGGCCGAGATCCTCGTCCGCGTCGCCGGCGCGCTCGGCAAGCGGGCCGACGAGGTGGCGCGGCAGATCGTCGCCGAGGCGGGCAAGCCGCTCAAGGCCGCCCGGGTCGAGGTTGCCCGCGCGATGTCGACGTACACGATGGCCGCGGTCGAGGCCCGGAAGCTCGCCGGGGAGATGGTCCCGATGGACGCGAGCCAGGCGGGCGAGGGCAAGCTCGCCTTCACGCAGCGCCTCCCGATCGGCGTCGTCGGCGCGATCAGCCCGTTCAACTTCCCGCTCAACCTCGTCGCGCACAAGATCGCGCCCGCACTCGCCGCCGGCTGCGCCGTCGTCCTCAAGCCCGCTTCGCAGACGCCGCTCTCCGCGCTCCTCCTCGCCGAGCTCGAGCACGACGCCGGTCTGCCCGCGGGCTGGTTGAACGTCCTCGTCGGGCCGGCGTCGGAGATCGGCGACGTGCTCGTCGACGACGAGCGCGTCAAGCTCATCACGTTCACGGGCTCGGCCGGGGTCGGCTGGAAGCTCCGCGAGCGCGCGCCCCGGAAGCGGGTCAACCTCGAGCTGGGCAACGCGACACCGGTGATCGTCGAGGCCGACGCGGACGTCGACGACGCGGCGGCCCGCTGCGCCGCGAACGCGTTCTCGTTCGCGGGCCAGAGCTGCATCTCGGTGCAGCGGATCTACGTCCAGCGAAGCGTCTACGACGCGTTCCGCGCCGCGTTCGTCCCGCGCGTCGAGGCGCTCGTCGTCGGTGACCCCGCGGACGAGGCGACGGACGTCGGGCCGCTCATCTCCGAGTCCGAGCGCGACCGCGTGCAGACCTGGATCGAACAGGCGCGCGACAGCGGCGGCACGATCCTCACAGGGGGCCGCCTCGAGGGCGACCTGCTGCTCCCGACCGTCGTCGAGCAGCCGCCGCAGGACGCGAAGCTCTCGTGCGACGAGGCGTTCGGGCCCGTGTGCACGCTGCAGCCGTACGACGAGCTCGACGAGGCGATCGACGCCGCCAACGCGACGCGATACGGCCTCCAGGCCGGAATCTTCACGACGAGCCTCCGCAGCGCGCTCACGGCGTCGAGCCGACTCGAGTTCGGCGGCGTGACCGTCAACGAGGCGCCTACCTTCCGCGCCGACCAGATGCCGTACGGCGGCGTGAAGGACTCCGGCAACACCCGTGAGGGGCCGGCGTGGGCCGTGCGCGAGATGACGGAGGAGCGGCTCGTCGTCGTGCAGCTCTGAGGCGCGCAGGCGTCGCGTCTATCCTCAGCGCCGATGCCCCTGTTCAGCCGCAAGCCGCCGGCACCCGCCCCGAGCGAGCTGCGCCGCGAGCGCCGCGCGCTGCTCCTCCTCCGCGAGGACCGCCTGCGCGACCTCGGCGGGCTGACGCTCGAGATGTACCGCCGTGACCAGTTCAACGAGGCACTCGTCGTCGAGCGCTGCGCCGAGCTCGTCGCAATCGAGGCCCGAGTGTCCGAGATCGACGCGCTCGTCTCGGGCGCCGGCCTCCGACGGCGACAGCGGGCGATCTGCGCGTGCGGCGCGCCCATCCTGATCGGCGCGCGCTACTGCCCGAGCTGCGGGCGCGCGCTCGACGACGACGGCGCGAGCGGCGAGGACACGGACGCGTGACGGCCGAGGCCACGTGCCCTCGGTGCGGAGGTCGCGTTGCCGCACTCCAGGAGTACTGCCTCGAATGCGGGCTCCGGCTTCCCGGACGCTCGCGTCTCGGCCCGCTGCCGACCGAGACGAGGGACCTCCGCCTGCGTGTCGCAGCTCTCACGTGCATCGCAGTTGCCGGCGCGGGTGTCGCGATCGCGGCGGTCGACACGGACGAGGGGCCGGAGCCGATCCTCACCGCCACGGGCGGCAGCGTCACGACGCCGGCCGCGCCACGCGCGCGCCTCGCCCAGTGGCCGCGCGCGGGGAGCGGCTGGACGATCGTCCTCGTATCGGTACCGAAGGCGAAGGGGCGCGACCAGGCCGTCGCGGTCGCCCAGCACGCCCGCGTGAGCGGCCTCCGAACGGTCGGCGTGCTCGACTCGTCGCAGTTCGCGAGCCTCCGGCCCGGCTACTGGATGACCTTCTCCGGGAGGTACCCGAGCGAGGCCGAGGCGACCGGCCTGCTCCGCCGCGCGCGCATCTCCGTCAAGGGCGCCCGCGTGCAGCGCGTCGAGCCGTGAAGCGGCGTCGATTCGTTCTCTGCAGAGACAACGATCGTGACCGAGTTTGTAACACGGGCCAGAACCCGGTAGACTCGACTCCGGACCGGCGATGGGCCCCGCTTTCGAGCCAGGTGGCCGACGCAAACGACCGACGGGAGACGAATCCGTATGGAGGCCAATCTCGCGCAGTTGCAGTCGTGCATGTATCAGTACTCGCGTGCGATCTACCGCTCGGTGAATGACCTGATCGACCCGTACGTCGACACGCCGACGCGCCTCGAGTACCGCCGTGCAGTGCTCTGCGAGTGCGAGGAGACGATGACCCGCCTTGCCCAGGATCCGCACTACTTCGCGCGTCCGGACCGCGCGCTCTTCCAGGACATTCGCCGCTACTTCCCGATCACGGCGCAGGCGCACGTCGCCTGGGCGGTGCGCCAGGGCGTGACGGCGGCGGTCGAGTTCATCGAGGCGCAGCTGGAGGCCGGTCTCCTCGACGGCGGCGTCGCCCGGTGCAAGGCGACGACCCGCAAGGGCAAGGCCTGCCAGCGAACGCCGCTTCCCGGCCGCGACTACTGCCCGTCGCACCAGCACCTCGAGCGCACGACGCTGCCGCAGCGCGCGGCCGCCGTCGCCTAGGCGTCTCCGATCGCTCCCGCGACGCACGGCAGGACGCGCGCTCGGGCGCGCGACCGACGGTAGGCTCAGCGCCACGTGTCGCATGACGCCGACAAGCTGATCCGTCAGCTCTCGCTCGTCGCCTTCCTGATGGCGGAACGGCGACCGCTCACCGCGCGCGACGTGAAGGGAAACGTCGAGGGCTACTCGGAGATGTCCGACGAGGCGTTCGCGCGTCGCTTCTATTCCGACCGCGCCGAGCTGACCGCGCTCGGCGTGCCGCTCAGCTCCCAGCGCGACGAGTTCACGGGCGAGGAGCTGTACACGCTTCGCTCGGAGCACTACTTCCTCGACGAGCTCGAGCTCGCCGACGACGAGCTCGCGGCGCTCCAGACCGCGCTCTACACGCTCGAGGGGAAGTTCGCGTATGCGGAGCCGCTGCGGCTCGCCCTCCAGAACCTCGCGCTCGGGCGCCCCGGTTTCCGGCATGCGCCCACCGACACGGCCGAGCGCGTGCGCGTCACGGCGCCCGACTACTCCCCCGAGCTCGCGGCCCGGCTGTCGAAGCTCGAGGCCGCGATCTCGAAGCAGCGCACGATCCAGTTCCGCTACTGGTCGCCGAGTCGCGACAAGGAGACCGAGCGGAGGCTCAACCCGTACGCGCTCCGGCTCGACGAGGGGGTCTGGTACGTCGTCGGCCACGACCTCGACCGCGACGCGACCCGGACGTTCCGCATCTCCCGTGTCCGCTCCGACATCCGGTTCGCGACGCGCCGCGAGCGCGACTTCCGGCAGCCCGAGGAGTTCGACGTGGAGGCGCATCGCATCCCGGCCCCCTGGCAGATCGGCGCTGCGACGGGCACGGCGCGGATCGAGGTGCAGGGAGATACCGCGTGGTGGGTCCACCGCACGCTCGCCGCCGCGGGGAAGGTGGAGGACGGCGTCTTCGAGACGAGCTACGCGAACCTCGGGCCGCTCGTGTCCTGGATCCTGCGACAGAACGGCCGCGCGATCCCGCTCGAGCCGGCCGAGCTCCGCGACGAGGTCGCCGACGCGCTGCGGACGCTCCGCGACCGTCACACCGGAGCCGCAGCCGAGCCTGCGCGCGAGCGGCGCGTCGAGGCCCGTCAGACCGCGGCCGAGCGGCAGCCCGCCGGCCCCGTCGCACCCGAGCGCTTCGGCGTCCTCCAGGCGCTCCTCGCGCACCTGCTCGCCGCCTGCGGCGACGAGCGGCGCGCGATCCTCGAGGCCGACGAGCTCGCGCAACGCTTCTCGATCCCGCGGGAGGAGCTCCAGGAGACCCTCTCGCTCCTCAACCTCGTCAACTTCGGCGGCGGGTGCTACACGGTCTACGCAGAGGTCGACGAGGAGACCGGTCGCGTCCGGGTGGACAAGGAGCTCTACGGCGACGTCTTCCGCAAGCCGCCGAAGCTGACGCCGCTCGAGGCGCGGGCGATCCGCCTCGCGATCGAGTACGTGGGGCCGACGATCGCGGCCGACGCGCACACGCCGCTCGACCGCGTCCGGCGAAAGCTGGAGGAGACCTTCGGGCAATTCGACTTCGCTCCGACCCCGGCGAGCCGCGCCGCCGACGACGAGGAGGCCCTCGTCAAGACGCTCTCCCAGGGCGCGGAGAAGCGCCGCCTCGTCGAGCTCGAGTACCTCAAGGAGGGCGAGGAGGAGCCGTCGACGCGCCTCGTCGAGCCGTACACGATCGAGCGCGAGCTTCCGTTCTGGCGCGTCCACACCTGGGACCGCTCCGTCGACGGCCCGCGCACGTACCGGCTCGACCGGATGCGCTCGGCGAAGCTCACAGGCGAGCGCTTCGAGCCGCGGCCGGGCTTCGACCCGAACTACCTCGCCGAGCCGGCCGTCGCCAGGCTGTGGCACGCGCCGGCGATCGCCCGCTGGAAGCTCGAGCGGGGCGCCCGCCAGCTCACGGACAAGGCGGCGCTGTCGGAGGTCACGTTCAAGACGGAGGAGTGGCTCCTCTCGGAGGTGCTGGCCGACCGCGGCGAGACGGTCGTGCTCGAGCCGGCGGCGATGCGCCGCGCGATCGTCGACCGCGCCCGGGCCCTTCAGGCCGAGCTCGGGGTCAGCGCCCGGCGGCGGCGGACGGCAGAGCCAGCCTGAACCGGGCGCCCGGCGCCCCGTCCGGCACGTAGTCGAGCGAGCCTCCGTGGGCCTCGGCGATGGCGCGGCCGAGCCACAGCCCGTAGCCGGTCGACCCGGAGGCACTCGCGCCGCGGACGAACGGGTCGAGGCCGGGCTCGACGCCCGGACCGTCGTCCGAGACGGCGACGACGACCTCGCCCGCGCTCTCCCCCACCTCGATCGCGACCCGCGTCCCGTGCCGGAGGCCGTTCGCGACGAGGTTCGCGAGCACCTGTCGGAGGCGCGTCGCGTCTCCGTCGACGACGGCTTCGGCAGACGCGTGAACGTCGACGCCTGGTCCGGCGAGGCCCGCGGCGAGCGCGGCGACGTCGACTCGCCCGCGCCGGAGGGACAGGAGCTCGGGGTCGGTGAGGAGCCGCTCGACGTCGCGCCCGGCGGCGATCCCGAGGGCGACGAGGCGGCGTCGCTCGGACGGCTCGGTGACCTGGGGGGCGGCGTCGACGAGCGCCGTCAGGGCCGCGACGGGGCTCCGCAGCTCGTGCGCCAGGATCCGCAGCCGCTCCGCCGGGTCGACGTCGGTCATCCCGCGCGCTCCGCGATCGCCGCGACCGCTCTGCGCGCCGCCGCGGAGAGCACCGGGTCGGGATCGCCCGCGTTCTCCGCGGCCAGCGGCGCGTCGCCGGCCGTCCCGACGTTGCCCAGGGCGACGAGCGCGTTCCGGCGGAGCCAGCGCGCGTCGTTCCTCGGGACGTAGAGCCGGTCCAGATCCTCGATCAGCGCGTCGCCGTCCCGGGTCAGCCAGTCGACGAGCGAGACGGCCGGGCGCGCCCCGTCGGCGAGCGACACGCCCGCGCGGCGCTTCTCGACGCCACGGTTCCAGGGGCAGACGTCCTGGCAGATGTCGCAGCCGTAGACACGGTCCTCGAGCGCGTCCATGACGTCGTCGGGCATGTCGCCGGGCGTCTGCGTCCAGTACGCGAGGCATCGCGTCGCGTCGAGCACGCCCGGCTCGTCCAGCGCGTCCGTCGGGCAGGCGTCGATGCAGCGCGTGCACGAGCCGCATCCGGGCGCGACGGGCGGCGTGGGCTCGAGCTCGACGTCGGTGACGAGCGTCCCCAGGACGACCCAGGACCCGTGCGTGCGGGTGATGAGCATCGTGTTCTTGCCGATGAACCCGACGCCGCCGCGCTCGGCGCCCGCCCGGTCGACGTGCTGGTTGGCGTCGACGAGAACGCGGTAGCCGCCGCCGAGCCGACGGCCGAGCGCGTCCAGGCGCTCCCGCAGCAGGGCGTAGTGGTCCCGCCACGCGTATCGCGGCAGCCGGCCCTCCCCCGGTCCCGGTTCGGGGCCGTCCGCGTAGTAGCAGAGCGCGGCCGAGACCACCGTCCGCGCGTCCTCGAGCAGCGTCTCCGGGTGGCAGGACACCTCCGGCTGCGCCATCGTGAAGCGCATCCCGCCGAAGAGGCCGCGCTCGCGCCGCTCACGGATGTACCGCTCGGTGTCCTCGTACGGCGCCGCGGGCGCGGCGCCGACGACGTCGAGCCCGAGCTCCTCCGCAGCACGGCGGAGCTCCGCGGCGCTGATCGGAGCCCGCCCTTCGGTCTTCATGAGAGGATCGTGCCATGCTCGCTGCCCGGATCCACGAGGACGGCGGACCGGACGTCCTCCGGGTCGAGGAGGTGCCCGACCCCGTCGCCGGGCCGGGCGAGGTGCTCGTCCGCGTTCGTGCCGCGTCGCTGAACCACCTCGACGTCTGGGTGCGAAAGGGCCTCCCCTCCGTCCCCAAGCCGCGCATCCTCGGCGCCGACGGCGCAGGCACCGTCGAGGCGCTCGGCGACGGCGTCTCGGGGCCTCCGATCGGGTCGCGGGTCGTCATCAACCCCGGGCTCGACCACGGCGACCGGATCACCGTCGTCGGCGAGCACTTCGACGGCACGCACGCCGAGCTGATCGCGATCGACGCGGAGCAGGTGTTCCCCCTGGACGACGCGCTGTCGTTCGAGGTCGGCGCGGCCTTCCCCCTCGTGTACGAGACGGCGTACCGGATGCTCGTGACGCGCGCCGCCGTCCAGGAGGGCGAGTGGGCGCTCATCTGGGGCATCGGCGGCGGCGTCGCGACCGCTGCGTTCGAGATCTGCCGGGCACTCGGCGTACGGACGATCGTCACCTCCGGCAGCGACGCGAAGCTCGAGGCCGCGAGGGAATGGGGCGCGGACGTCACGGTGAACCACGCCGAGGGCGACGTGGCCGCGACGGTGAAGGACGCGACCGGCAAGGGCGTTGATGTCGTCGTCGAGACGGTCGGCGACGCGACGTGGGCCCGGTCGCTCGCATCCGTCCGGCCGGCCGGCCGCGTGGTCGTCTGCGGTGCCACGTCCGGCCCCAACCCACCCGCCCAGCTCCACCGCTTCTGGTGGAAGCAGCTCGACGTCCTCGGCTCGACGATGGGCAGGCGCGAGGACTTCCTCGGCGCCTACGACCTCGTCCGCTCCGGACGGGCGCGCGTGCACATCGACCGGACGTTCCCCCTGACCGAGATCGCCGCCGCGCACGAGCGGCTCGAGGCGGGCGAGCAGCTCGGGAAGATCGTGCTGCTCGTGCCCTGAGGAGCCGCTCAGCGAGTGGGTGCGGGACCCGTGGTGTCGCGGACGAGGAGGCGCGTGCCGACCTCGAGCCGGATCGGGTGGGCGGGCGGCTCGTCCATGATGCGGGCGAGGAGGTTGACGGCCATGCGGCCGACCTCCTCGAGCGGCTGGTGCACGGTCGTCAGCGCCGGCACCGCGATCTGCGACACCATCGTGTCGTCGAAGCCGACGACGGAGAGGTCCTCGGGCACGCGGATCCCGCGCGCTCGCGCCTCCTGGAGCACCGCCACGGCCATCTCGTCGTTGCACGCGAAGATCGCCGTCGGTCGCTCCGGGAGCTCGAGGAGCTGCGCCGCCGCCGCTCGCCCCTCGACGACGCGGAACTCTCCGAACGTCTCGAGCGCCGGGTCGGGCCGGATACCGGCTGCGGAGAGCGCGGCACGGTAGCCGCTCGTCCGGTCCTCGGTGGCGACGAATCCCGGAATTCCCTTGATGAGGCCGATCCGCCGGTGGCCGAGCCGGAGCAGGTGCTCGGTCGCCTCGATCGCGCCTGCCATGTTCGCGGCGGCGACGAGTGGGAAGCGGCCGTCGAGCGGATACCCCTCGTCGGCCACGACGAACGGGAAGCCCTTCTGCTTCAGGTGGAGGAGGTCGTCGGTCGACTCGTCGGGGAGCACGAGGATCGCGCCGTCGATCTTTCGCTCGAGCAGCTGGTTGACGAGCGTGAGCTCCCGCTCCTGATGGTGGAACGTCGGGCACAGGACGGCCTGCATGTCCAGCTCGTAGAGCGCCTCGGTGAAGCCCGTGATCAGCTGGGCGAAGTAGTCGCCGAGCACCATCGGGATCGTCACGCCGATCAGCCCGGTTCGACCCGACGGGGCCGGGCGGAGCGCTCGGTTCGAGGTGAAGTTGAGCTCCCGGATGACCTCGAGCACCGCCTCGCGTGTCTCCGGCGCAACGTCCGGCCGGTCGTTCAGGACGCGCGAGACCGTCGTGATCGAGACGCCCGCGTGGGTCGCAATGTCGCGAATCGTCGCGCGCCCGTTCGGCGACCTGTCAGCGGGGAGGGCCATCGCTCGCCTAGGGTAGCACGTTTCCGGTTCGATTTCCGGTAATCAACAGGCTCGAAAGCAGCAAAATTCGATGATTGCACGCGGATTTCCGGTGATGATGCGCTCTTCATGGACGGCAGGACTTGAAAATTTCCGGAAACTCTGGCAGTCTCCACCGGTAACGATCCGGAAAAGCTTCCGCCGATCATCCGTGACCGAACGAAGGGAGACGCGTTACGCAGTGACCCACCGCTGACGATCGCAGGACACTCTGCAGAGGTCTCCGTCGGTTTCGTTCGACATCCGCACGCGACGACCCCGAGCCACCGACACGAGTCGGCGGCCTTATCACAAGGGAGTGAAGGGGCACACACATGACGCATTCCGTTCGGAAGGGCACCTACTTCGTCGCCGTCGCGGCTCTCGTCGTGACGGCTGTGTTCGCCGCCACTGCGGTCGCGGCGACCGCCAAGTCGGCCGCGAGGGCGCACCCGTGCGTCGTCGCCGCAGGCTCCGGCGACCAGGCGTTCACGCGCAACTTCAATCCGTTCAACCTCGGCACCCAGCGTGACTTCACGTGGGGCGGCATCTACGAGAACCTCCTCATCTCGACCGCGGTCGGAGGCGGGCGCCAGTACAACATCCTCGGCCAGAGCTTCGCCTGGTCGAACGGCGGGAAGACGCTCACGATCACCGTGCGGCCGAACGTGAAGTGGTCGGACGGCAAGCCGCTGACCGCGGAGGACGTCCGCTACAGCCTCACCATCGGCCGGCAGGACAAGGCGGCCGACCGGATCAGCCTCACGGCAGCGAACAGCAACATCGCCGGCGTCGCGCGCGTCGGGGCGAACAAGGTCGCGATCCGCTTCAAGCAGGTCGACTCGACGTTCCTCGGGTCGCAGCTGCCGACCGTCCCGATCGTCCCGAAGCACGTCTGGTCGAAGGTGAAGAACGTCATCAACTTCGCGAACCCGAACCCGGTGGGGTCGGGCCCGTTCAACCGCGTCACGCGCTTCAGCGGGCAGTCGTACCAGCTCTCGAAGAACACGAGCTACTGGGCGAAGGGCCTGCCGCGGATCGACTGCGTGCAGCGGATCTTCACGGCGTCCAACGACGCGGGCCTCCTCCAGATCGTGAGCGGCCAGGCCGACTGGACGCACAACTTCGTCCCGAACGTCGAGTCCTCCTACATGGCGAAGGACCCCAAGAACTTCCACAATGCCTACCTCACCACCGGCCTGCCGGTCAGCCTCACGTTCAACACGACGGAGTACCCCTACGGCCTGGTCGCCTTCCGCAAGGGCGTGAGCCAGGCGATCGACCGCAACATGGTCTCGAAGATCGGTGAGTACGGCTACGGCCCGCCGACGAGCGCGCTCGGGCTCGAGTTCCTGTACCCGAAGTGGATCAACCCGGCGCTCAGGGCCAAGGCGAAGCAGCTCGGCACCTACGATCCCGCCGCCGCGCGGAAGACGTTCACGGACGCCGGCTTCACCTACCGGGGCTCGAGGCTCATCGACCCGAAGGGCAGCCCGGTCAGCTTCCCGATGCACGTGATCGGCGGCTGGTCGGACTGGGTCTCCTCGCTGCAGATCATCTCCCGGAACCTGCAGGCCGTGGGGATCGACGCGTCCGTCAAGATCGAGCCGGACTTCCCCTCGTGGGTGTCCAACAGCGCGATCAGCGGCACCAAGCCGAGCCTGATCTGGTCGGACGGCGCCAACGACCCGAGCCCGTACGCGTTCTTCTTCTCGCACTTCGACCCGTCGCAGGTCGTGGCCACCGGGCAGGACGCGCAGGCGTTCGGGAACTTCGAGCGCAACCCCGTCGCCAAGGCAGTGCCCCTGCTGCGGCAGTTCAAGGGCACGCTCGACAAGAAGACGCAGCTGCAGGCCGCGTACAAGCTGCAGGAGATCTTCCTCGACGAGCTCCCCTTCATCCCGCTGTTCATCGGCCCGCGCTGGTCGACCTACAGCACGAAGTACTTCAAGGGCTGGATCACCTGGCAGAACCAGTACGCCGACCCGATCTTCTCGACGCAGCAGCAGGTGCAGATCTCGCTTCTGTCCCTCTACTACGCCGACTCGAAGACGAAGCTGAAGGCGCCGGCCCTGCCGAACGTGTTGGCTTCGTAGGGAACACAATCGTCGACGACCTGGATCGGGGGCGCACGTGGTGCGCCCCCGATCCCCGACGCCCCGTAATACGATCACCACGAGCCTGAGGGCCAGACGATGCGCTTCCTCGCCCGCCGACTTCTCTTCTACCTCCTGGCGTTCTTCGCGGCGATCACGCTCAACTTCATGCTCCCGCGCCTCATGCCGGGCTCGCCGCTGGACGGCCTGATCCTCCGCTACGGGGACGCGATCCGGAGCAACCCGGAGGTGCTCAAGCAGCTCCAGGCGTCGCTCGGATCATCCGACGACCCGATCTGGTCGGCGTACCCGCACTACCTGTACAACACGTTCACGGGGAACCTCGGCGTCTCCACGGCGAACCAGGTGCCCGTGACGGAGGTGATCGGGAACACGCTGCCGTGGTCGATCGTGCTCGTCGGAGTGGGCTTCCTGCTCTCGTTCACGATCGGCACGTTCCTCGGCGTGCTCGCCGCCTGGCGACGGGGCGGGTTCGTCGACACCGTCGGGACGCCGACGCTGATGGCCCTGCTCTCCTTCCCCGCCTTCTTCCTCAGCCTGCTCGCGGTCTACTTCCTCGGCTTCCGTCTCGGGTGGTTCCCGTCCCAGCACGCGTACTCGACCGACGCCGTGCCGACGTGGTCGTGGGAGTTCGTCGGCGACGCGTTCCGCCACGCCCAGCTGCCCATCCTCATCGTCGTCGTGCTCAGCGTCGGCGGCTGGATGCTCGGGATGCGGAACGTGATGATCACGACGGTCCAGGAGGACTACGTCACGATGGCCCATGCGAAGGGCCTGTCGGATCGCAAGGTCAGGGACGGCTACGCGGCGCGGAACGCGATCCTGCCGCCGCTGACCGCCTTCGCCTCGTTCTTCGCAAGCGCGGTCGGCGGGCTCATCCTCGTCGAGGTCGTCTTCAGCTACCCGGGCGTCGGCCTGACGCTGCAGCAGGCGGCGCTCGGTCACGACTATCCGGTCGTCCAGGCACTGCTCCTCGTCATCTCGTTCTGCGTGCTGCTCGCGAACTTCATCATGGACTGCGTCTACGTCGTCCTCGACCCGCGGGTGAGGGCCACCTGATGACCGAGCTCATCGAGACCACTGCGCAGCCGGCGCCCGCCGCGCAGCCGACCCATCGCGAACGTGCTCGCAGACTGCCGCGCGTCCCCGAGTGGCTGCGGCTGCTCATGCGCAACCGGATGTCCGCGTTCGGGATCGTGCTGCTCACGACGATCGTGCTCGTCACCGTCTTCGCGCCGCTCCTCACGAGCCAGGACCCCGCCTACCCGCGCTCGCTGCCCGGACAGGCGCCGTCGTGGGAGAACCCGATGGGCACCACCGACCAGGGCTACAGCGTCTACGCCCAGGTGATCCACGGCGGGCGGATCTCGCTGCTCGTCGCGCTCGTCGCGACGGTGATCGCGATGACGATCGCGATCGTGCTCGGGCTCCTCGCCGCGTACAAGGGCGGGCTCGTCGACGACGTCATCAACCTCGTCGCCAACATCTTCATCGTCATCCCGGGGCTGCCGCTCCTGATCGTCATCGCGTCGTTCCTCGACGAGACGGGGCCGATGGTCATGGCGCTCATCATCGGGTTCACGACCTGGGCGATCGAGACGCGCGTCCTTCGTGGCCAGGCGCTCACGCTCTGCAACCGCGACTTCATCCTGGCCGCGCGCGCCGCCGGCGAGTCGACGACCCGCATCGTGTTCCGCGAGCTCCTGCCGAACATGCTCAGCCGGATCGCCGCCGGCTTCGCGTTCGTCTTCATCAATGCGGTGTTCTTCGAGGCGGCGCTCGAGTTCCTCGGCTTCGCCGACGTGAACAAGGTCAGCTGGGGCACCACGCTGTACTGGGCGACCGTCAACTCGACGCTTCTCCAGGGCGAGTGGTGGCACTTCGTCTTCCCGGGGCTCGCGATCTCGCTGACGCTCCTCTCGATCGTGTTCATCAACTTCGGCATCGACGAGCTGGCCGACCCGCGTCTGCGACTGAAGACCGGCCGCCGGGGCGTCCTCCGCCGCCTGCTCCGGCCGCGGAGCGCGGTGTGAGCGTCGTGGTGGACAGCAGCAGCGCCGACGAGTGGCCGCGGCGGAGCGTCGCGCCGCTTCTCGAGCTGCGTGACCTCGTCGTCGAGTACGGCACCGACCGCGGCGCCGTCACGGCGGTCAACGGCGTCTCGCTCGCGATCCGGCCGGGGGAGATCGTGGGCCTCGCCGGCGAGTCGGGCTGCGGGAAGAGCACGATCGCGAACGCGATCCTGCAGGTGCTCCGGCCGCCCGGGCGGATCGCCGGAGGCGAGATCGTCTTCAAGGGCCGGAACCTCGTCGGCCTCCCCGGCTCCGAGCTGCGCCGGATCCGCTGGCGGCACATCGCCATCGTCTTCCAGAGCGCGATGAGCTCGCTCAATCCCGTGACGCGGATCGAGGACCAGTTCGTCGACATGTTCCGGGCGCACCAGAAGATCTCGAAGCGCTTCGCGACGATGAAGGCGGCTGAGCTGCTCGAGGTGGTCGGCATCGACCGGGACCGCCTTCGCGCCTATCCCCACGAGCTCTCCGGCGGCATGCGGCAGCGCGTCGTGATCGCGATGGCGATGGCGCTCGGGCCGGAGCTCCTCCTCCTCGACGAGCCGACGACCGCGCTCGACGTGATCGTGCAGCGCGAGATCCTCCAGCAGCTCGAGGAGCTGCAGCGGGAGATGGGCTTCGCGGTGCTCTTCATCACCCACGACCTCTCGCTGCTCGTCGAGTTCTCGGACCGGATCGCGATCATGTACTCGGGGGACATCGTCGAGGAGGCGGACGCGGCGGAGCTGTTCGCCCATCCCGCGCACCCGTACACGGCCGGCCTGATGGCGTCGTTCCCGCCGCTCAGCGGAGAGCTGACGACGATGACCGGCATCCCGGGCAACCCGCCCGACCTCCACAACCCGCCGAACGGATGCCGGTTCCATCCGCGGTGCCCGGCTGCGCGGAGGCAGCCGTGCCACCTCGAGATGCCCGCGCTCCGCACAGTCGCCTCGCCGAAGCACCAGGTCGCCTGCCACTTCCCCCTGGAGGCGCCGTGAGCGCCGTCTCCATCTCGCGGCCCGTGCTCGAGGCGCGGTCGCTCTCCCGCTCGTTCTCGGTCGGGACGAGCTTCTGGGGCGCGCGCAAGACGCTCCGCGCCGTCGACGACGTGAACCTCTCGCTGCGGCGCGGCACGGTCTCGGCGCTCGTCGGCGAGAGCGGGAGCGGAAAGAGCACCGTGGCCCGCCTCCTCGGCCAGCTCTACGAGCCGACCGAGGGAACGATCCTGCTCGAGGACGAGGACATGACCGCGCATCCGCGGCCGCCGCCTGCTCCGCGACTACCGGTCGCAGGTGCAGCTGATCTTCCAGGACCCGTTCGCCTCGCTGAACCCCGTCAAGAGCGTCGGGCACCACCTCGCCCGCCCGCTCCGGATCCACCGCGTCGTCCCGGACGACCAGGTGGACGCGCGTGTCCACGCAGCTGCTCGAGACGGTCGGCCTCGTCCCTGCCGCAGCCGTCGCCCGGAAGTATCCGCACGAGCTCTCCGGAGGGCAGCGCCAGCGCGTCGCGATCGCGCGCGCCCTGGCCGTCCAGCCGAAGGTCGTGCTCGCCGACGAGCCGATCTCCATGCTCGACGTGTCGATCCGACTCGGGATCCTGAACCTCGTGCGTGAGCTCAAGGAGCGCGAGCAGATCGCGTTCCTCTACATCACGCACGACCTCGCGAGCGCGCGGTACGTCGCAGACGAGGTCCACGTCATGTACCGGGGTCGCATCGTCGAGCACGGCCCCACCGAGGCGGTGCTCCAGTCGCCGCTGCACGCGTACACGAAGCTGCTGCTCACGGCAGTGCCACGGCCCGACTCAGGGCTCAACACCACGTTCTGGCAGGGCCGCACCGGGGAGACCGCGGAGCTCGCAGCGCACGGGTGGGACCCGAACATCCCCACGATGCTCGTCGAGGAGCGGCCCGGCCACTTCGTCCGGCGGGAGAAGGAGATCGTCGTATGAGCGCACGTCTGGGGTTGGCGCTGTACACGCTGCGCGACGAGTGCGCGCGGGACCCCGAGGGAACCCTCCGCGCCGTCGCAGAGATGGGCTACGAGGGCGTCGAGCTCTACGACCTCTTCGGGCGCGAGGCCCAAGCCGTGCGCGAGATGCTCGACGAGCTGGGCCTCGAGGTGTGCGGCCGGCATGCGAGGCTCGAGACGATCGAGAACCTCCTCGACGAGGTGGCCGCCGAGCTCCGCGAGCTGGGAAGCGATCGTCTGATCCTGGCCTGGATCCCGCCGCCCGCGTCTTCCCGGGAGGCCGAGCAGGTCGTGGCACGGATCGGCGAGGCCGCCGCCCGCGTCAGCGCCGCCGGCCTGCGGTTCGGCTTCCACAACCACGACGGCGAGCTTCGCGCGCTCGACGACGGCCGGACCGTTCTCGACCGGTTGCTCGAGCTCCCCTCGGAGCAGCTGTTCCTGGAGATCGACCTCGGTTGGGCCTGGTTCGCCGGCGTCGACCCGGTGGAGCTCGTCGCGCGCGTGGCGCCACGCGCACCGCTCGTGCACGTCAAGGACATCGCCGGTGCCTCCGAGCCTCGGTTCGTCCCCGTGGGCGACGGCGACGTCGGCTACGCGAACGTCCTGCCCGCGATCCAAGAGAGTGGCGTCGAGTGGCTGCTCGTCGAGCAGGACGAGACCGACGGCTCCGCGCTCGAGGCGGTGCGTCGCTCGTACGCCGCCGTGACGGGTGTCGTCGGGAGCCCGGCATGAGGTCGCCGGCGCAGGTCGGCATCGTCGGCTGCGGCGTGATCAGCCGCGCGTATGCGGCAAACGCGTCGGCCTTCGACACGTTCGAGATCGGCGCCTGCGCTGACCTCGAGTCCTCGCGGAGCGAGGAGGTCGCCGCCGAGTTCTCGCTCCGGCCGGTGACGGTGGAGGAGCTGCTTCGGTCGGAATCGATCGACGTCGTCCTCAACCTCACCCCACCCGCCTCGCACGCCGCCGTGACACGAGCCGCGCTCGAGGCGGGCAAGCATGTGTACTCCGAGAAGCCTCTGGCGATCGTCGCCGCGGAAGCCGACGAGCTGTGCAGGCTCGCCGCCTCGGAAGAGCTGCGCCTCGGTTGCGCGCCCGACATCTTCCTCGGAAGCGCGTACCAGAAGGCGCGGTCCCTGCTCGACGAGGGCGCGATCGGCGAGCCCCTCGCCATCTCGGCCGCGATGCTGGCCGGTGGCCAGGAGGTATGGCATCCGGACCCCGACATCTTCTACCGCGACGGGGCCGGCCCGCTGCTCGACATGGGGCCGTACTACGTGACGGCGATCGTCTCGTTGCTCGGGCCCGTGCGGCGGGTCGCGGGATTCGCCTCGACCTTCGTCGTCGAGCGCACGATCAAGGTCGGGCCGCGACGGGGCGAGCACTTCACGGCCGAGACCCCGACGCACATCACGTCGATGCTGGAGCTCGAGGGCGGCGTGACCGCAACGCTCGTCGCGACGTTCGAGGCTCCCGGCCACTACGCCTCGACGATGCTCGTGCACGGATCCGACGGCGAGCTCGCTCTGCCCGACCCGAACGGGTTCGCCGGCCCGGTGCGGATTCGACGTGGACGCGGTGCCTGGGAAGGGGTTCCCTTCACCACCCGCGGAGCCGCGGATGCCCGCGGCCTCGGGCTCCACGACATGGTCGAGGCGATCGCAGAGGGGCGGCCGCATCGCGCGAACGCGCGTCTCGCGACCCACGTCGTCGACGTGGCGCGGTCGATTCTCGCCTCGTGCGAGAGCAGCTCGGCCCTCGCGATTGCGTCCACGGCCGAGCGACCCGATGCCCTCGCCGTCGACGTCGCCCGCCGCGCGGACGAGGCGGCCTGACGGTGACGAGCCTGCCCGACGCCAAGGGCAGGGCCGGAGCATGCTGGCGCGTGGCGGCGGACGGCACGTCGTTCCGCGACCTGAACGGCAACGGGGAGCTCGACCCGTACGAGGACGCACGTCTGCCGGTCGAGGCCCGGGTCGCCGACCTCCTCGACCGCATGACACTCGAGGAGAAGGCCGCACAGCTCTTTCATCAGGGCCTGCTCGTGCCGGACGACGGCGCCGTCGGCGAGGAGCCTGAGGGATTCTCTCCGGTCGCCACGCGAGCCCTCGTCGCGGAACAGGGCCTGACCCATTTCAACATCTACTGGGCCCCCGGGCCTGTCACGCTCGCCGAGTGGCACAACCGGATGCAGGAGGCGGCCGAGGCCACGAGGCTCGGCATTCCGGTCACGATCTCGTCCGACCCGCGCCACGGCCTCGGCGACAACCCCGCGACGAGCATGGCGGGCGTGGGGTTCTCCAAGTGGCCCGACCCGATCGGGCTGGCCGCGACACGGGACCCGGGTCTCGTGCGCGAGTTCGCCGACGTCGTGCGACAGGAATACCTCGCGGTCGGAATCCGGCTCGCGCTTCACCCGACCGCCGATCTCGCGACCGAGCCGCGCTGGTGCCGTGCGGCAGGAACGTTCGGCGAGGACGCCGACCTCGTCGCGAGCCTGGTGACCGCCTACCTCCGCGGCATGCAGCGCGAGACGCTCGGGCCCGAGAGCGTCGCCTGCATGACGAAACACTTCCCGGGCGGTGGGCCGCAGCTCGACGGCGAGGATCCGCACTTCCCCTACGGCCGCGAGCAGGTCTACCCGGGCAGAAACTTCGACTACCACCTCATTCCGTTCGCGGCAGCGATCGAAGCCGGGACGGCGCAGGTGATGCCCTACTACGGGATGCCGGTCGGGACCGAGCACGAGGAGGTCGGCTTCGGCTTCAGCCACGACGTGATCACCGGGCTCCTCCGCGAGCGCTATGGCTTCGACGGCGTCGTGTGCTCCGACTGGGGGCTCCTCACCGACGCAGTGATCGACGGTGTGGTCTGGCCGGCTCGTGCCTGGGGTGTCGAGCACCTGAGCACGGAGGAGCGGGCGTTCAAGGCGCTCGCGGCGGGCATCGACCAGTTCGGCGGCGAGGCCTGTCCGGAGATCGTGGTCGACCTCGTCAACTCGGACCGGATCGATGAGGCACGCATCGATGCTTCGGTTCGTCGGCTGTTGCGGGACAAGTTCCGCCTCGGCCTCTTCGACGACCCGTACGTCGACCCGCAGGCCGCCGGCGACGTCGTCGGGCAGGCGGACTTCCTCTCCCGAGGGCACGGCGCGCAGACGCGCTCCATCGTGCTGCTGAAGAACGACCGCGAGATCCTGCCTCTGCGCGGCGATCCTCGCGTGTACGTCGCGGGGCTCGACGAGACCGCGCTTCCGGAGACCGTGGGGATGGCCAGGACACCCGACGAGGCGGATGTCGCCGTCGTACGCATTCAGGCTCCGTTCGAGCCGCGTAACGGCAACTTCATCGAGGCGCTCTTCCACGCGGGCCCCCTCGCGTTCGCGGGCGACGACATCGCCTGGCTGCTCGAGTTGATGCGACGCGTACCGACCGTCGTCGACATCTATCTCGATCGCGCCGCGGTGATCCCCGAGGTCGCAGACGGCGCTGCGGCGCTTCTCGCGAGCTTCGGCGCGACGGACAAGGCGCTCCTCGAGATCGTCTTCGGACATGCAGCGCCCAGCGGATCGCTCCCATTCGAGCTTCCGTCGTCGATGGATGCGGTCCGTCGGCAGCTGCCGGACGTTCCCTACGACTCGGACGACCCGCTCTTCGCCTTCGGCTACGGGCTCTCCTATCCGGGCGCGTGACCTCGAGCGGCTACGCTCCACCCATGATCACGAAGGACGACGTCGTCGAGGCGCTGCACTCGGTCGAGGACCCCGAGCTCGGGATGGACATCGTCGAGCTCGGCCTCTACTACGACGCGGAGATCGAAGGCTCGAACGTCAAGGTCATCCACTCCCTGACCTCGATGGGCTGTCCCGCGGGGCCGATGATCCAGGAGAACATCCACGACGCAGTCGCCGCCCTGCCGGGCGTCGAGCAGGTCAACGTCGAGCTCACCTTCGAGCCGCCGTGGACGCCCGACCGCATGTCGGACGACGCGAAGTTCATCCTCGGCTTCGGTTAGGTCGATTTGCAGGCATTTCTCCTGCTTGACTAGACCGTCTGCACAGCGCGGGTACACAGCGGGTACCAAATCCTGATAGGCTCGGAGGGCTTCCAGGCCACCGAGACGGGGAGGTTCCCGATGAGTCCGCGCAAGGCTTCGCTCCGAGCGGCACACGCGCGCTCGTGCCCGAACGTCAGCAAGACGGCGCTCTCCAGCGTCGGCAGGGGCAGCGGCTGCACCTGCACACCTTCCTACTACGTGTTCTCCCGCGACCGCGACGGACGCCCGGTGAAGGGTGCCCGCGTCAAGGACCGCAAGACCGCCGAGCGCGCCCTGGCGGCGGCGCAGCGCGAGATCGACGAGGGCCGCGTCGGGATCGCGAAGCCGAACAACGTCAGATTCTCCGAGTGGGCCAAGATCTTTGAGGGGATCCTCGACGCGCGGATCGCCTCCGGCGAGCTGCACCCGCGCACGAAGACGCTCCTACGCGAGCACGCTCGCACGCGGCCGGGAGGCGTTCGGCTCCACCTGGCTGCGCGAGATCGGCAACCCGGAGCTGCGCCGCTTTCTGGAGCCGTTCGCGAAGCTGAAGCCCGCCTCGCGGCTTCGTTACCTGCGCGAGCTGAGCGCCTGCCTGACGGTCGCGGTGGGCGACCGCTATCTGGAGGTCAACCCGGTGCCTGCCTTCACGAAGGCATCGAAGCTGAAGCCGCCAAAGCGCGGCAAGGCACCGTTCGAGGACGGCGAGCTGGAGCGCCTCTGGACAGCAGCTAGGCAAGGCCGAGGACGACGAGCGCGTCTACCTGTACGCCTGCCGCTTCTCCGCCGAGACTGGTCTGCGGCTCGGGGAGCTGATCGCGCTCGACTGGCCGAACGTCGATCTCCTCAACGGGCGCGTGCGCGTCGAGCACCAGTGGGACGACGCGACCGGGCACGCTGATCGAGCCGAAGGACCGCGAGTCGCGGGTCGTCTACCTGACCCCCCACGCGCGGGCGGTGCTCGACGAGTGGCTCACGATCGTCGGCGCGCAGAGCGAGGGACCGGTCTTCCCGGCTCCCGCCGGCGGGAGACTCGGGCGGCGTGTTCTGCAACGTCGCTTCGTGGAGGCGATGGAAGAGCGCCGGGATCCCGAAGCAGCATCCCGAGCTTCGCCTGCCCCGGACGTTCCACTCGCTGCGCTACTCGACGAGCGTGCTCATGCAGCGGCGCGGCTACCACCCGAGGCTGATCGAGGCGACGCTCGGGCATGGCTCCCTGGAGTTGACATACGGCGTATACGGGGGATGGACGCCCGAGATGCTCGCGGCAGAAGCTGCTCGCGACCCGGCCGCATGACGCGGCTACGATCGCCGCGCGGGCCGGGTTGTGCCTCCCGTGTGGTCTGGAAGCCTCGCGGTGTCTCCCCGGCCCGCGAACATGTCCAGCTGGGCCACTGGTCGCCTACCGCACGCCGTGACAGGCCTGAGTGCGAGCCGGGCGACCATAGGAAGCGCATCGCGTTGAGCTAGCCGCCCGGCCCTCTGTTCGTCCGGCTCGCACGGAATGCTCGCGGCGTGGAGTTCTACGCCGGACACACCGAAGGATCGCGAATCGTTCATCTCACGGCGCGCTCGTTCCTTGTGGAGGCGCTCTGCGGTGAGCCCGTCCACCTGGACGGCGAGCCGGACATCGCGGTCATCTGCGAGGACTGCGACCGCCTCGGACGTGCATCTGGGGAAACACTGGTGAGCGGGTTACCGACGCGGCCGTCCACGTCGAGTTGCGCGTGGCGCAGCCGCCGAGCCGCCCGCTCAACCACCCAGGGGTGGGTGGTCCGCGAACGTACTGATTGGGCCGGACCCCGCGACTGTCGGCCCACCGAGGGACACCTTCGTGCCCTGGGTAAGCTGTACCTGACGCCCACGCCTACGGTGGATGCATCCCCAATCGGGGTCATTCATGAGAAAGGCAAAAGGAATGCGCAAAGCACTATTTGCAATTTTTGGTGTGGCCATGCTCGTGCTCGCGGGTGCGGCGACGGCAGGCAATCTGCCCAGCAACGACATGCTCAAGGTCTTCACCGGCGGTGCCGGCACCATCGCTTGGACCGCGGAGGGTGGAAGCAGCACCACGGGAGACAACCAGGCGCTCAAGCTGAGCGGCACAACGCAGGGCGCTGACTGGTCGGGTGCATACGCGATCAATGCGACGTCACCCGGTGTGCTGCTTTCTGTAGGAGGATGTCCCGCTCGCCGTGGAATTTCGGCGGCGGTCCGGTGATGTGATTCTCTCAAGAGGGTATCCGGAAGCCGCCCCTTCCCCTAATCGTGAGCGGCGTCGAAGCGTTTCCCCGCGCTCCGACAGGCTAATCCGCCCATCCCTGGCGACCTTCAGTCGAGCGAGTCGAGGGCGAGCGCGACCGCGTCGTCGGCGGTTAGCTTCCGGCCCTCCTCCCACGCTCGGGCGAAGGCAGGTTCGCCCAGCTCGCATCGCAGGAGCCCCACATCCCGCTCGCGCGTGTCTCGTCGCCACGCAGGGTCGGCGCCCATGTCTTCGAGCTGAGCTTCTCCACTCGCGAGAACCTGCGTCGCTCTCTCGAGCCCCCCGAGCGCGATGAGCGCGGTCGCGAGCCGACATGCAACCAGTGCCATCCGCCAGCGATCGTCCAGCTCGAGGTTGATCTCGTACGCCTCGCGAAACAGCGGGAGCGCATCTGCAGGATGTCCGTCCTCGACCGCGCGCAGTGCCAGTGACTCGACCAGGTGAGCCTGAATGTTCTTGGCACCCCGGGCGCGTGCCTCTGCAAGTGTCCGCTCGTCGAGAATCCGGGCGCGCTCGGTCTCGCCGAGACCCCGTAACGCCCAGCCGAGCAGCCAGGCGGCCGCGAGCGCCTCGTGATCGTCGCCGGCCTCACGAAAGAGTCCCGCGCTCTGCTCGGCCAGCTTGGCCGCCGCCTCGAACTCCCCTTCATCCGCAGCGGCGTGCCCGAGCAAGAACAGCGAGGCGGCGACACCCCAGTCGTCTCGCAGGCTCTGATAGAGAGCCAGCGCCTCTTCCGCCAACTTCCTGACCGCGGCGTCGTCACCACGGCCAAGGGCAAAGCCGGCCGCTTCCACGAGAGCTCTGCCGCGCGCGGGTGTCGGGCGCACGTCGGCTGCGAGCGCGCTCTGGGTACGGCGCCACCCTTCAGCCATGTGGCCTCTGATTCCCCAGAAGTTGCCAAGTGCTCCGACAAAGCGCTGACCGGATTCCGTCTCGCCAGTCGCCGTGAACCAGTCGATTCCCGCGCGCAGGTTGTCGTGCTCCTGCTCGATCCGATCGAGCCATTCCCTCGAGTACTCGCGGGCGTGCGGGTCCGCGTCTTCGGCAAGCGCCAGGAAGTGCTCGGCGTGGCGGCGGCCTAGCTCCTCGGCCTCGCCGGATTTCTCGAGACGCTCGGCCGCGTACTCGCGGATTGTCTCCAGCATCCAAAACCGGTCGTGTTCACGCATGCGGACGAGGCTCTTGTCGACCAGGGACTGGAGCGTGTCCAGGCCGGCGTCGCAGACCTCCTCCGCCGACTCGAGGGTGCAGCCGCCTCGGAAGACCGCGAGCCGAGCGAACAGCCGTTTCTCCTCCTCGGCGAGCAGGTCGTGGCTCCACTCGATCGTGGCCCGCAGCGTCTCCTGGCGTACGTCGACGCCGCGGCCTGCCTTGAGCAGGTCGAGCCTCTGCGAGAGCCGGTCGAGGAGCTGCTCGGGGGAGAGGACCCGGACACGTGCCGCCGCCAGCTCGAGCGCGAGCGGGAGCTGCTCCAGCCTGGCGCAGAGCTCGGGTACGGCAGGCGTTGTGACGAAGGCGGGGTCGACGGCATGCGCCCGGGCGAGGAAGAGCTCGGTTCCATCCTCGGGGTCGAGCGGCGGCACCGGGTAGGCCTGCTCGGCAGGAAGGCGGAGCAGCTCCCGGCTGGTGACGAGCAGCTGCAGGTTGGGGCAGGCTGCGAGCAGCTCGGCGAGCCCTGTAGCGGCCTCGATCACATGCTCGAAGTTGTCGAAGAGGAGCAAGAGCTCCTTGTCGGCGATGTGCTCGGCCAGGCCGTCCTTGGCGCCGAGCGCCTGCCCTGCGCTCTCCAGCACCAGCTCGGAGTCGCGCAGCGGCGCCAGGGGCAACCAGAACACGCCGTGCGGGTAGCGATCCGAGGCCTCGGCGGCGGCCTGCAGGGCAAGGCGGGTCTTGCCCGTCCCTCCCGGCCCGGTCAGCGTCAACAGGCGCGCGCCTTCGAGTAGCGAGAGCACCTGCGCGAGCTCGTGCTCGCGGCCGAGGAACGGTGTTGCCGGAACCGGCAGATTCGTCCGGTAGAGGCTCTTGAGCGCCGGAAACTCGCCATCTCCGAGCTGGTAGAGGCGCTCGGGGGCGGAGAGGTCCTTGAGCCGGTGCTCGCCCAGGTCGCGCAGGCCCTCCGTGCCCGTGAGCGCGGCCGTCGAGGCCGAGACCAGCACCTGCCCGCCGTCGCCGCAGGCGGCGATGCGAGCAGCTCGGTGCACGTCCACGCCCACGTAGCCCTCCTCGCCCAGGTGTGGCGTGCCGGTATGGATGCCCATGCGGACCCGGATGGGGCCGGGGGCCAGTCCCTCCGTCGCCTCGGCCGCCGCCTCTAGCGCACCCGGCGCGGTCGGGAAGGCGACGAAGAAGGCGTCTCCCTGCGTGTCGACCTCGGTGCCTCCGTGAGTTCGAAGGCCTCTCGCAGGATGCGGCGATGCTGGGCCAGCGCGGCTGCGTAACCCTCGGCACCGAGCTCGTGCAAGAGCTTGGTCGAGCCCTCGATGTCGGTAAAGAGGAAGGTGACGGTGCCGGTCGGAAGGTCGCGCTGCATCGCATCATCATGAATCAGCGCGGCGGCGAACTCACGCTGCGACACACCCGCGGTTCAAATTCACCTCCCGCATGGGCCTGTGTGCCGGTCAAGAAGGGGCAGCTGACCGGAAACCACTCCTTTCTCTCAAGCGACCGTGACGGCGACCTCCTGGATCGGGTGACGGTGGAGCTCTCGCTCGGCGGCGAGGGCGAGCTTGGCGAGGTCGCGGTAGCCGATGACCCGGCGGAACTGGCGTTCGGCTTCGAGCATGCCGGCGGCCGTCCAGCGCAGGCACATGTCGCCCGACTGCCAGCGCTTCACGTTGCGCGAGGTGCGGCGGACGATCTCGATCATCGACTCGCAGGGGTTCGTCGAGGCGAGTGTGCGCTTCAACGAACCGGTGATGCCAAGGCGGGTGAGCGTCAGCGTCTCGGCGATCCCCTCGCGCAGCGAGGCGGCGGCGCCGGGGCGGCTGCGCTCGAGCTCGGCAGCGAGCGCCTGTAGCTGGTCGAGTGCCCGCTCGTAGTCTTCGAGCGCCCAGGCGTGGCTCAGGCGGCGCTTGATCGCGGGCCGGTCGCGCTCGGGCAGGTGCTCCAAGACATTCCGCTCTTTGTGCCGGACACAGCGCTGCACTGTCGCCCGCTCGCCGAACAGTGGAGAAACGGGACGAAACCGCCGAGTGGACCGCAGCCGAGATCGAGCACGCGTGCCGGCGGCGCAGGCAGACGGGCGCGAACGAGCGGCCAGAGCGTGGCAAGCCAGCGTTCGCCGGGCTTCATCGCCAGATCCTAGGGTTACACGGCGCCGGGCTTGCAGTGATCGAGGCGACAGGCGTGGCGATCCTCGTCGCTCACCGCTTGATCTTCAACGATTCAAGCGATGGGCATTAACGCGGACCTGTCACCGGCAGCGTCCATACCGTGTCGATCCCTTTTCAGTTGTTCGGCCTCGAGTGCGCTCCGGCGTCATCGGGACGGAAACCTGAGCAGACCAGATCGAGGGCGGTGATTCGGTCATCGTCGAGCGCGCAGAGTAGGTGCTGTTCGATGATCTTCCTGCGGTCGCCGGGCCTCTTCACCCGGAGCCGGTAGAAGACATGCAGTCGATCGGAGACCTTGTCGCTGCCTGAACGAATGAGTTCGAACTCCTCTGCGTCGGCAAACCAGGAGGCGAACTTCGCCGCTGCAGGCTCCGCTCCTGAGACCTCGACCGGGCCGGGCGGGATCAGCGCGCGCATGCGCACGTCCGGCGCGAACGTGCCGGCGAGCCGGCCGAGAAGTCCCGCTCGGTGAGCGCCGTGACCAGCCATGGCGCCCAGATCAGTAGCTGAAGACCGTCGCGTCGTCATCACCGATCCACTCCCAGAGGGGTGTCGCGCCGCCGAGCTGCGCGTTCGCGACGAGCTCACTCTCGTTCAGCTTGCGGGCGCCGAAGCAGATGGGACAGACGAGCAGGCTTCCGCCGCCGTCGGCGTACTGCTCGACGAGCCGGGCGAGCGGCGGGCAGCCGTCGCACGCGACCGCCTCGGCGTAGCCCGGCAGGGCGAGGCGGACTGCCTCCTTGGTCAGGAACATCGTCACCTGCTTGCCCCGCTCGACCGCTGCGCCGCCAACGAGGAAGGCGACGGTTACCCGCTCGGCGTCCTCGAGTCCGGTTGCGAGGTTGATCACCACCTTGGCTGTGTCTGCCATCTGCCCTCCTTGCTCGAATTCGAGCGGACACCGGCGTCGTTCCGCCGCCGATCACGCCTCCTTCACTGCTGCGAGCGAGATGCTCTCGACGCCGTAGGTGCTGCAGGCATCGAGGGCGCGTTCGGAAATGAAGTCGTAGTCGTTGGTGCGCACCTCTCCGACCCGAAAGCCTGCGGTTTCGAGCGTACTGAGATAGCTGTTGCGTGGAATCGCGCCTGCGATGCAAGCGGCCCAGAGCTCAACGTTGCGTCGCGTGCGCTCCTTGAGCGGGCGGCCGCTGACGATGTCGGCGATCGCGAGCCTTCCGCCCGGGCGGAGGACGCGCGCCGCTTCGGCGAGGACGCGGTGCTTGACCGGCGACAAATTGATCACGCCGTTCGAGATGACGGCGTCGAAGCTGGCGTCCTCGAACGGGAGAGCGTCGATGCTCGCTTCGACGAACTCGGCCTGCGTGAACCCGTCGCGATCTCGTAGACGCGTTGCCTTGCCGAGCTGCTCGTCGGTGAAGTCGACTCCGACCACGTGACCTGACGCGCCGACCTGCACGGCGGCGCAAAACACGTCCGTTCCGGAGCCCGAGCCGAGATCGAGCACCTGCTCGCCGGGGGCGAGCGCCGCGAGGTCGAGGTGGTAGCCGACGCCAGCGAATGACGCCAGCGCCTCGGCCGGAATCGCGTCGAGCAGCTCTGCCGGATACCCGACACGAAGCGCGATCGGCCGCCCGACTGCGAAGTGGAGCTGAGCCTCCTCTTCCCTCGCGACCTGGCGATACATCTCCTGCACCTGCCCCTCGAGCAAGTCGCGGTCGACGAGCGAGCTCGCGTCGGCTTGCGGCAGCTTCTCAGCCAGTGCCATCTCGTCCTCAGGAGCGATCGGGTCGGAACTCATCGCGGGCCTCCCTCGTGTGTCGTTTGCGGTCGCCGGCGTCGTAGCCGGCGGAGGCTCGTCCGACCTGTGATCCAGACGGCCGTCACCATCGCCGCGCCGGCCGGCGCGAGCTGCAGCACGCTCTCCTCGACCGGGATCCCCATGATGTGGGCGACGATCACTGGAAGATCTCCGTCGTGCAGTCGCCGTTCTGGAGGCGCACCTCGTGTGCGCGCGCGGGGCCGCCGGGCCGGTCGTGGAAGTCGACGAAGAAGTCGCGGTCGATCTCCATGCCGCCGTTCGGGTCGCAGTTCACGCGCAGCAGCCAGGAGCGCAGCTCCGGGATAGAACTGGTTGTCCCAGGTCGAGTAGAGCGAGTTGGTGACGTAGAGGCGGCGGCCGTCGAAGGAGAGCTGGAGCATCTGCGGGCCGCCGTTCAGCTCGCGGCCGGCGTCGCTCGGCTTGCCGAGCACGCCGCCGAGCCAGAGCTGGCCGGTCAGCTTCGGGTTCGCGGGGTCGGAGACGTCGTACTGGCGCAGGTCGCCGTGCAGCCAGTTGGAGAAGTAGAGGAAGCGGTCGTCCATCGAGAGGACGAGGTCGGTGATCAGGCCCGGCACCGGGAACGGCCAGCCCTCGAGCTCGACGCTCTCGACCGCGATCACCTGGTCGGCCGCCCAGCCGCCGTTGTCGCGGTGGAAGCGCCACATCGTGCTCGAGAGCGCGGCGCCGACGAAGCCCTCCTCCGCGTCCGGGTCGTGGAGCCAGCGCACCTCGAGCGGGAGGAGCCCGTTCTCGCCGAGGTCGACCGTCTGCTCGAGCGCTCCGCTCGGCGAGGTTCCAGAAGTGGAGGCGGCTGGCCGTAGCGCCCCGCCGCGACGTCGGCGAGGTCGAAGCCCTTCTCGTAGGCGTTCGGCTCGCCGAACTCGCGACGAGACGCAGCACGTTCTTGCGCGGCTGGTACCAGAAGTCGTAGTTGAACGGCGGCGTCTCGCCGCCGTTCTCCCAGCGGCCCTTGACCTCGAACGTCTTCGCGTCGAGGACGGCGAAGCCGCCGGCGCCGTTGCCCGTCGGCGTCGCCGAGCATGCGAGACGACGATGTTGTCGCCCGGCATGCAGTGGACGGTGTGCGGCCGCGTGTAGCCGGTCTTCGCGACGAGCTCCTCCGGCTCGATCACCTTCTCGATCCGCGGCGCCCGCGGGTCGTCGGCGACGTTGACGATGTGGATCCGCGAGGAGCGGAAGCCGGGGACGATCAGATGCGAGCGGTCGGGCCCGTGGCAGGCCGAGCAGCAGCGGTTCCAGCCGAAGTGGTGCAGCTCGTCGCCGACGTTCGGCATCGGCAGCTCGTGGACGATCCGGCCCGTGCTCGGCGTCGACGACGGCGAGGAAGTCGGGCGCCTCGACGCCGGTGCCCTCGTGCAGGCAGGCGAGGTAGAGGAACTCCTCCGGCGGCGCCTGCATCGCCTCCTGCGGCGAGCTGTGGAAGGAAGCGGGCTTAGTCGTGTTGCGCGTGCATGTGCGCTCCTTTCAGGTAGCGGCTGTCGTGCGGCTCGGCGCGGTGCCCGGGTGTCGGCTTCGTTGTCACTGCCGAGGACCGTAGGGTGGGCGCGGCGTTTCAGCCTCGCTGAAACCAGCCAATCTCCGGGCGGACGCCCGAATGGCTAGATCCTGCTATGCGAGCCCGTGTCGGCCGGCGAGGGAAGCCGCGGCCGCCCGCGAGGGAAGCCCCAGCTTGCGGAGGATGTTGGCGACATGGCGGTTGACGGTGTGCTCGCTGAGAACGAGGCGCTGCGCGATGTCGTGGTTCGTGAGACCCTCGGCGACCAGACTGAGAACCTCCAACTCGCGCTTGCTCAGCTCGCCGAGCGGGGTGTCCACCGCTTCTGTGAGGAAGCGTCGCGCGCGTTCTGCGGAGCTTCCCGAGCATCGCCTCGGCGCGAGCGCTCTCCCCTTCCGCTCCCAGCTCCTGGAAGCCCGCGAGCGCCGCCTCGATCTCGCGCCGTGCCCGATCGTGGCGCCCCAAGGCGCTCAGCGTGGCGGCGAGGTCGAGCCGCACGCGAGCGGCCTCGAACCGAGCATCGCTCGCCGCGAGCAGATCGAGTGCATCCTCGAACGAGCGCCGCGCAGCGTCGTGGTCGCCGCGGGCCACCGCCAGCGTCCCTTCCGAGGAGCACACCGCTGCGAGCAGCGGGCGCGTCCGCGCCTGCGCCGCGATCTCGCGGAGCTGCCCCAGCGCCTCGGTGGCGCGCTCGTGCTCTCCCAGCTGCGCGAGCGCCCTGATCGCTACCTCGAGCCCCGCGCTGCGCTCGATCCTGCTCGGGTCCGGGAACCGCCGGAGATAGCGATCAGCCAGCTCTGCCGCCTCCGACGGCTGGCCGCGGTCGAGCGCGAGTGCAGCGCGCCCGAGCAGGGAGAGGGGGTGCGTCTCACTGCGGGCGAATAGCTCCTCCGCATCGGCCAGCCGGCCCTGCCGCCGGCGCAGCTCGCCCAGCCGCGCGAGCGCGTCGCCGACCATCGGAGGCCGGGACGCCTGGAGTCCCTCCACAGCCGCGCTGAGCTGGCTCTCCGCCTCGTCCCATCGGCCCTGCCAGCTGAGCACGCTGGCGTAGTGCGCCCTGCAGGTGTTGAGCAGGAAGATGTCGTGCTGACTCGCAGAACTCGCCCACGCGGGCGCACCACTGGGCCGCTCGCTCGTAGTCGCGCACCCGCTCGCACGCGGAGATCAGGAAGCAACAGGCCCACGCGACGCAGTACAGGAGCCTCGCCTCACCACCGAGCGCCACCGTCGTCGCCTCGTCGAGGCGGCGCATGCCTTCCTCCAGCTCGCCTTCGCTCACGAGAGCCCGCCCCTCGAGCCCGAGCCCGAGCATCTCGAGCTCCGGAGCCCCGAACGCCCGGCCCAGCTCGACGGCGCGCGCCGCCAGCCGCCGCGCCTTGACCGTGTCCTCGTCCAGCGCAACCGCGATGTACCCCTCGTGGATGGCGAGCCAGCCGTGATCGACCCCGGGCTCGAGGCCGTCGATGAGGCTGTGCGCGCGCTGGAGCCAGCCGTTGGCAACCGCCGGCTCGCCGCGAAACAAGAGGCAGTCGGCGGCAAGCCAGGCGGCTATCCGCGCCGCCGAGCCCTTGTCGCCGCGCTCGAGGTACAGGCGGTAGGCACGCTCCCGGGCGTCGAACGTGAGCCGGTCCTCGTTCAGCATGTGGCCAACCCAGCCCATCCCTTCGAGCGCCTCTGGGGTCTCGCCCTCGGCCAAGGACTCCTCGAAGGAGGCCCGGGCACGCTCCCAGTCCCCGCCGCTGAGAGCCGCCCAGCCCGCGTCGAGCGGGGGTTCCTCGGCGACCTCGCGGTACATGTCCTGGACACGCCGCTCGAGATCCTGCGTGTCGAGCCGTCATCCGTGCTCCTTTACGTCGGACTTCGGCAAGCCAGATCAGCTCGGCCCCTGTGTCACCGCACCCTAACGTTTGCTTCTCAAATATTCAAGTGATAGTTTGAGAATATGCAGAGACAAGCTGCGAAGTCGGCTCTGTTCGACGCGTTCGCCTCCGTCGCGCAGGCGCTCGGGAACGGGCGCCGCGCCGAGATCGTCGACGTGCTCGCCCAGGGAGAGCGCTCGGTCGAGCAGCTCGGCGAGGAGATCGGCCAGAGCGTCGCCAACACGTCGCATCACCTCCAGGTCCTCGCGCGCGCCGGGCTCGTCCGCTCGCGCCGCGAGGGGACACGGATCTACTACCGCCTCGCGGGCGAGCGCGTCGGCGACCTATGGGCGGCGGTGCGCGAAGTCGCCGAGCGGCACGTCGCCGAGGTACACGGGCTCGCAGGCGACTACCTGGGCGAGCGCGACGGGATCGAGCAACTGTCCCCGCCCGAGCTGGAGGAACGGCTGGGCCGCGGCGAGGTCGTTGTGCTCGACGTCCGCCCCGAGTCCGAATACCGCGCCGGTCACATTCCCGGCGCGATCTCGGCTCCGCTGTCCGCACTCGAGAGCGTCGCGAAGACTCTGCCGCGCCGGCGGGACGTTGTCGCCTACTGCCGCGGCCCCTACTGCGTCTACGCCGACGACGCCGTGCGCCTGCTTCGCGAGCGCGGCCTCAAGGCGCGCCGCCTCGACGTCGGCTTCCCCGAATGGCGCCGCGCCGGCCACGCCGTCGAGACGAGCTGAAAGGAGCCACGATGCTGCTTCGCCCCTTCCTCTACAACCCAACCGCCTGCGCGAGCTACCTGTTCGGCTGCGGCACCCATGCCAAGCTTGCCGTCGTCGACCCGCACGCCGAGCTCGTCGACGACTACCTCGCCACCGCGGCGGCGCTCGGCGCCCCGATCGTCGCCGTCTTCGAGACGCACGTCCAGGCCGACCACGTCTCCGGCCTGCCCGCGCTCGTCGAGCGCAGCGGCGCGACCGCCTACCTCCCGGCGGGCGCCGACGTCTATTTCGACCACGTCCCGCTCGCCGATGGTGACGTGGTCGAGCTCGGCAACACGGTCGTGACGGCGATCGCGACCCCGGGTCATGCGCCCGCGCACCACGCGTATGCCGTCGCCGACCGCCGCCGCGGCACGGAGGAGCCGTGGCTCGTCTTCACGGGCGACTCGCTCCTGATCGGCGACGTCGGGCGGCCCGACCTGCACGTGGCCGGCGACGCGCGAGGGACAGGCGCGCGCTCGTTGCACGCGAGCCTGCGAGCGGTTGCTCGAGCTGCCCGACCACGTCGTCGTCTATCCGAGCCACTACGGCGGCTCGGTCTGCGGGCGCGGGCTCTCCGGCAACCCGATCTCCTCGATCGGCTTCGAGCGCGCCCACAACCGCATGCTCGCGCTCGCCGACGCCGAGGCGCTTCGCCGACGCGCTCTGCTGGCGGACATGCCGCCGCGCGCCGGCCGAGCAGGAGCAGATCGTCGCCGCGAACCGCTCGGGCAGGTCGGCGCGCCGCGCGTGACGACCCGGTCCGGCTCGGCCTGCGCGCGAACGCCGGCCAGTTCGGCCTGCTGGTCGGGCTGAACGCGCTCGTCGGCGCGATGGTCGGCCTGGAGCGGAGCGTGCTGCCGCTCGTCGGCAAGGAGGACTTCGGGCTCGACGCTCGACCGCGGCGATCCTCGCCTTCGTCGTCGCCTTCGGCGCGGCGAAGGCGCTCACGCAACCTCGCCGCCGGCGAGCTCGCCGAGCGCTTCGGCCGCAAGCGGCTGCTCGTCGCTCGGCTGGCTGCGTCGCGCTGCCGGTGCCGCTGCTGATCGGGCTCGCGCCCTCCTGGTGGTTCATCGTCGCCGCCAACCTGCTGCTCGGCGTGAACCAGGGCCTCGCCTGGTCGATGACGGTGGTGATGAAGATCGACCTCGCCGGGCCGCGCCGGCGCGGGCTCGCGCTCGGCTTGAACGAGGCGGCCGGCTACCTCGGCGTCGCCGCGGCCGCCTTCGCCACCGGCGCCCTCGCCGCCAGCTACGCGCCGCGGACGGTCGTCTGGGTCGGCGCCGCGCTGATCGCGCACGGTCGGGCTGCTCATCAGCGTCTTCGCCGTCCGCGACACCGGCGCCCACGTCGCGCCTCGAGCAGAGCAGCCGACGGCGATGCGTGCCAGCGCACCGCGCGGCCTCCGGGCCGCCTTCGCCGCACGCGAGCATCCGCGACCCGGTGCTGCGCGCCTGCAGCCAGGCCGGACTCGTCAACAACCTCAACGACGCGCTCGCCTGGGGCCTCGCGCCGCTCTACCTCGCCGCCCACGGCGCGAGCGTGCGCGAGATCGCGATCGTCGCCGCCGCCTACCCGCGTCGTCTGGGGCGCCGGCGCAGCTCGCGACCGGCTGGCTCTCCGACCACACCGGCCGCAAGCCGCTGATCACGCGCCGGCATGCTCGTCCAGGCCGGCGCGCTCGCGCGTGCTCGTCGCCGGCGGCGGCGCCTTCGCGCCCTCGCTCGCCGCCGCGGTGCTGCTCGGCGCTCGGCACGGCGCATGGTCTACCCGACGCTGATCGCCGCCGTCTCCGACGCCAGCGCAGCCGCGCGACCGCGCCCGCGCGGTCGGCGTCTACCGCTTCTGGCGCGACTTCGGCTTCGTCCTCGGCGCCCTCGATCGCCGGCATCGGCGCCGACGCCAGCTCGCCGCAGGCCGCGATCCTGATCGTCGCCGCTGCTCACCGCCGCCAGCGGCCTCGTCGTTGCCGCCACCTCATGGCAGCCCCGAGGCGCCCGCACCCTGCCGAACCCTGCACCCGTGCCCATGAGAGCACCGCAATAGCGAGGAGGCATGATGGCCGTTGATGTCGAGATCGATGTCGAGCTGCTGAAGAGCGAGATCAAGAAGACCTACGCCTCCGTCTCGGAGGAGCCGGAGCAGCGACTTCATCTTCCCGACCGGGCGCGCCTGGGCGGAAGACCTCGACTACCCGGACGAGCTGGCGAACGTGCCGGACGGCGCGTCGAGTCGTTCGCCGGCGTCGCCAACCCGTGGGCGCTGGGCCGGCTCGCAGCAGGCGAGCGCGTGCTCGACCTCGGCTCCGGCGCCGGCACCGACTCGCTGATCGCCGCGCAGATGGTCGGCGAGGAAGGCCGCGTAACAGGGATCGACATGACGCCGGAGATGCTCGCCAAGGCCCGCGCGGCCGCCGCAGAGATGGGACGCCACGAACGTCGAGTTCGTCGAGGGCGAGGCCGAGCGGCTGCCGTTCCCGGACGCGAGCTTCGACGTCGTCATCTCGAACGGCGTGATCGACCTGATCCCCGACAAGGACGCCGTCTTCGCCGAGCTCTACCGCGTGCTCGCGCCCGGCGGTCGGATCCAGATCGCCGACGTGACGATCCAGAACCCGGTCAGCGAGGAAGGCAGGCGCAACATCGACCTCTGGACCGGCTGAATTGCCGGGGCGCTGCTGGAAGCAGCGTACGCGAGGCTCCTCGAACGGCACGGCTTCGAGCGGATCGAGACCGGCCAGCTCGTCGACACCTACGCCCGCTCCAAGTTCGAGGACACGCGCCGCAAGGCGCAGAAGTTCGGCGCCCGCGGCACGACCCTCAAGGCGTACAAGCCCACACGGTGAGTAGACGCGCAGTGACCCCAGTGCTCGATCCCGAAGGCGCCCACCTGGCCGCGCTCCATCGACTGGGCGACTTCCGCGGTCGGCGTGTGCTCGAGCTCGGCTGCGGCGACGGCCGACTGACACGTCTCGCATCGCCCGGGACGCCGCGCGCGTGCTCGCCTTCGACCCGGACGCAGAGGCGGTCGAACGCGCTCGCCGCTCGCTGCCAGCCGAGTTGCCGAACGCGTCACCTACCAGGTCGCCTCGGGGAAGGAGATCGAGATCGAGCCGCACTCGTTCGACCTGGTCGTCTTCTCCTGGTCGCTCTGATGCGTCGATCCGGAGGACGTCGTGGACGTCCTGAGCAACATGGTGCGAGGCGGTCAGGCCCGGCGGGCTCGTCTTCGACCTGCAAGTGATTCGGCCCGACCCAACCGTCGAGACGGACGGGCGGGTCGTCTGCGAGATCGACGGCGAACCGCTCTTCCGCACGGCAGACGCCGCCATCGCAGCCATCGACGCGCTCGTCCGCGAGCGGGCGACTGGTCGAAGCAGGCGGTCGACGACCACGACGTCCGCAAGCACTACGACAACGGACGCGAGCTCGTCGCAGACTTCGCCGGCAGCAAACGCAAGCTCCCGCCATCGTTCGTGCCCGAGCTGCAGCGCCTAGACGATCAATGCACCCTCCGAGAGAGCTGTCGACTGCGCCGACTAGCGGTCCGACATGCGTGACGCAGTTACTACGCTTCCCGACGGACCCAGGTCTCGCTCATGGGCGGCGCGAGACAAGATGAGGCTCACGGCAACGAGCGGCCCGAGCCAGGCGACTGCGACTTGGACGTCGGTGTCACCTCTGTCGGCTGATCCTCAGCAACTGAGTTGGGCGGAGCAGAGGGCGCTTAGGCAAGACCGAGTTCGCGCAGAAATCGGCTTGGGCCATCGTTGTTGATCGGGCCGCCGGGCTTCCACTGAAACCAGTCGGAGTAAAAGATGTGCACGGCGTGCCGAGCCCGAGTCAGCGACACGTAGAACTTTCGACGGTCTTCCTCAAGCGCGGCACCCCTCGAACTGACGAACGGGATCTTTCCGTCTTCGATGCCTACCAGGACGACCACATCGAACTCGAGCCCCTTGCTCGACCACATCGTCGTCACATACACGCGGTCGAGTGCACGCGACCGCTCAGCGAGCTCGGCAAGCGTTAGCCCGGCGAGCTTCCCTTCGCGCAGGCTGCGCCGCATCTTCGCCGTCTCAATCGCGTCGTCCGCTCGAGCGGGACTCGTCAGGGCGTGCTTGAGGTCCAAATCACCTTTTGCACTCCCGCGTAGTACCGGTCGCAACGGGGAACGCCGTTCGCCCCCCACATCAGGCCGGGGCACGGACGCTTCCTCTTTTGGGCACGGACGATCGTCCCGATGCCTTTAGCGCGGTCTCTCCTGGCGGCGACAAAGCGGGGTCATTAGGTCTCGAGAACGAGCATCCATACAGTCTCCTCCGAAGCGTCGGCGCCCCGTTCGTATGCAGCTTGGAACGCTCCGTCGCCAAGCTCGGTCCGCGCGCCGGCGAGGTATGCACGGTGTGTCTCGTCCTCCAACCGGTTGAAGGGGTTCATGCCGCTCTCCTCCAGCTTGCAATCCGCCGCGCCAAAGAGGGCGGCGCAGCGCTCGGCGTCTCCCCGAGCTGCCGCAAGCATTCCGGCTACGCGAAGTGCATGGACGTCACCGAGGTGATCTGGGGACTCGCGCAGCGTGGGCATGGCTTCGCGAAGCAGGCCAGCAGCCTCGTCAAGGCGCCCGAGTAAGACCTCACACTCGGCAAGCGCAATCCTTGCTTCAGGAGCACCTGCGGATTCGGCGGCCTCGAAGCTTCCAATCGCCTCGACATACAACTCACGCGCACGCGCGACGTGGCGCCCGTAGAAGGCGACTGCCGCTAGTGCGAGGAGAGCGTGCGCCACCCCATCCGGCCGACCGAGGTCTCGGCAAAGAGCCAGTGCCTCCTCGCCGTAAGCTCGCGCCTCCTCGGGTCGTCCCGCATCGAGTTCCATATAGGCGAGGTCACTCAGCGTCCAAGCAGTCCATCGCGCCATGACCACCCCGTGGATGACCGCTTCCGGGTTAGCGCGTCCGATCGCGACGAGCTCACGCTTCAGCCTCATCGCCGTTTCGGCATCGCCGGCGAAGCGCAGGATCGCTACCGCGCCGTGGTCTCCGGCGAACCGTTCCAACGGAGAGAGCCGCTTGCGAGAGGAGGCGAGATAGCGATGCGCCCACCCGGCTGCCTCGCGGCCGCTTCCGATCGTAAGCCAGTGATGCCACAGGCCGTGAATGAGATCGCTGGCGATCGCGACCTCGTCTCGCTGCAGCGCAAACTCGAGCGCTGCGCGCATATTCTCCTGCTCGTCCCGCAAGACCTGCAGCGTCTCTGCCGAGTGTCCACGCGACGAAACCGACAGCTGCACGGCGATACGTGCGTGACGAACTGCGTGTACCAGCTCTAGCGGTTCCCGCTCCCCCGACCCAGCGAGCCGATCTGCAGCGTACTCCCGGATCGTCTCGAGCATCCAGTAGCGCTGGTTCGTGAAGCGGAGGAGGCTTTTCTCAACGAGCGACTGCAGGGTGTCGAGGTCGGCGTCAGAGACTTCCTCTGCGGCCTCGAGCGTGCAGCCGCCGCCGAAGACGGAGAGAGCCTTCGAAAAAGGCGCCGCTCCTCCTCGGACGAGGAGGTCGTAGCTCCAGTCGATCGTCGCCCGGAGCGTCTGCTGCCGCGGATCGGCGTCGCGGCCGCCCTTGAGCAGGTCGAGCTGCTGCGAGAGCCGCTCCAGGATCTGCTTGGGCGAGAGCGCCTTCGTG
>CAWCRC010000025.1:0-62500 GCA_963797805.1 uncultured Actinomycetes bacterium
CCTCTACTCCGGGCAGGAGGCGATCGCGACGGGTGTCGCGAGCGTCCTCGAGGAGCGCGACCGCGTGGCTGCGACGTACCGCGGGCACGGCCACGCGCTCGCGGTCGGCGTCGATCCGCAGAAGCTGCTGGACGAGATGCTCGGCCGCGCGACCGGAATCAACGGCGGTCGGGCGGGCTCGATGAACGTCACGTCGCCCGACGATCGGCTGATCGGCTCGTTCGGAATCGTCGGCGGGAGCATCGCTGCGGCGACGGGGACGGCGCTCGCGTTGAAGCGAACGACGGGCGGGGTCGCAGTGGCGTACTTCGGCGACGGCGCGATGAACCAGGGCTACGTCTTCGAGTGTCTCAACTTCGCGCAGGTCTTCCGCTTGCCCATCGTGCTCGTCTGCGAGAACAACGGCTACGGCGAGTACACGCCGTTCCGCTCGGTCACCGCGGGCGAGATTCGGGCACGCGCCGAGGTCATGGGCGTGACCGCCGAGACGATCGACGGCATGAGCGTCTGGACCGTGCGCGAGGCGGCCCGCAACGCGGTCGCGCATGCGCGCGCGGGTGACGGTCCGGTGTTCATCGAGGCGCTCACGTACCGCTTCGTCGGCCACTCGCGCAGCGATCCCGGCGCGTATCGTCCCGAGGGCGAGCTCGACCGGTGGCGAGAGCGGGATCCCATCGCGGTCCTTCGCGCGCAGCTCGAAGCGGAGGGAGTCGATGCGGCCGAGCTCGACGAGGTCGAGCGCGCTACGACCGAGCAGCTGGACCGCATGCGTGCCGACGGGCTCGGCGCGCCGTTTCCGACCGAGTTGAGCGCACGCGAGTTCAAGGACTGACGCCGTGCCGCCCCGCGAGCTGACAATGCCGAAGCTCTCCGACTCGATGGCCGACGCGGTCATCCTCCGCTGGCTGAAGTCGGCGGGCGAGGCTTTCGCGCGAGGCGAGGGCTTGATCGAGGTCGAGACCGACAAGGCCACCGTGATCTACGAGGCCGAGTGGGACGGGACGCTCGACTCGATCCTCGTCCCGGAGGGCGCGACCGTCGCCGTCGGAGAGCCGATCGCGACGCTGGTGAACGGCGCCGGCGCGGCAGGCGGCGACGCACGATCTGCGCCTCCGCAACCCGAGCGGGTGACTCCGCCGCCCGCTGCGATCCCGGCCGCCGAGGCGAGGCCGCGCCGCCGACGGACTCGGCCCCTGGACGTGCAGTCGCGTCGCCGGTCGCGCGCCGGACCGCGGTCGAGCTCGGCGTCTCCCTCCACGGACTCGCCGGCACCGGCCCGGGCGGCCGGATCACCGTCGCCGACGTGAAACGAGCGGCAGCCGAGGCGGAGACGACCCCGGCTCGGCCGGCGCAAGCGCCGGTCTCCGGCAAGGGCGAGGTCAGCGTCCACGAGCCGACTCCGACGCAGGCGACGATCGCGCGCAGGATGGTCGAGTCGGCGACGACGATCCCGGTCTTCAGCGTCTCGGCCGACATCGACGTGTCGCAGATCGTCGCGTCGCGGCGGGAGGCGCGCGCGAGGGGCGAGGAGGCTCCGTCGCTCAACGACTTCGTGGTCAAGGCGGCGGCGGCCACGCTGCGCGAGTTCCCCCGCTTCAACGCCTCCTACGTCGACGGCAAGGTCGAGTGCTACTCGCGGGTGAACGTGGGGATCGCGGTCGCCACCGACGATGCGCTGCTCGTGCCGGTCGTGCGAGACGCCGACCGGAAGTCGCTGGCCGAGCTCGCCGAGGAGACGCGAACGCTGGCGGACGGCGCGCGGCGGCGAGCCCTGAGACCCGAGGACTTCCACGACGGCACGTTCACGGTCTCGAATCTCGGCATGTTCGGAGTGCGAGCGTTCACCGCGATCATCGATCCGCCGCAGGTCGCGATCCTCGCCGTCGGCGGTGCCCGGCGCGCGCCCGTGGAGGAAGGCCGCCGACCGCATCGCCTTCAGCGATCTGCTGACCGCCACGCTGAGCTGCGATCACCGCGTCGTCTACGGCGCGGACGGCGCGCGATTCCTGTCCCGTCTACGCGAGCTGCTCGAGCGGCCGCTCGCCCTCGCCCTGTGAACGGACGATGACCGGCACCGTCGCCTTCCGCACCGCTATCCGCGACGCACTCGACGAGGAGCTCTCGGCCGACGAGCGGGTGATCCTCTTCGGGGAGGACGTCGCCGTCGCCGGCGGGGTCTTCGCCACCACCACGGGCCTCTACGACAAGTACGGCCCGGAGCGTGTCTTCGACACGCCCATCTCCGAGCTGGCGCTCGCGGGCGCCGCGTTCGGCTCGGCGGTGCACGGCCTTCGACCGGTCATCGAGATCATGTTCGGGGACTTCCTCACGCTCGCGATGGACAGCCTCGTCAACCAGTCGACGAAGTACTGGTTCCTCACGCAGGAGCAGGTCAGCGTTCCGCTCGTCATTCGCTCGGTGGTCGGAGCCGGGGGCCGATTCGGTGCGATCCACTCGCAGATGCCGGCGTCGTGGTTCATGGGCGTCCCGGGCCTCAAGATCGTCTGCCCGTCGACGCCGGCGGACGCGAAGGCACTGCTCAAGGCCGCGATCCGTGACGACAACCCCGTGCTCTTCTTCGAGCACAAGCGCCTGTACACGCTCGAGGGCGAGGTGAACGGCGGACCGGGCCGGCTCGGCGAGGCCGCCGTGGTCCGCGAAGGACGAGACGTCACGCTCGTCACCGCGATGAAGGGCGTTCACGACGGGCTCGAGGCTGCGGCCGAGCTCGAGGCGGACGGCGTGTCGGTCGAGGTGGTCGACCTGCGCACGCTCAGGCCGTTCGACCTCGACACCGTCCTCGCCTCGGTCAGGAAGACGAACAGGATCGTCGTCGTGGAGGAGGGACCGATGACCGGCGGCTGGGCGGGTGAGGTGCTCGCCTCGGTCGTCGAGCACGGCCTCGGCCATCTCGACGACGCATGGCGCATCGCGACGCCCGATACCCCGATCCCCTACAGCCCGCCGCTCGAGGACGCGTTCCTGCCCGGTGCAGGGCGGATTGCACAGGAGATTCGCGCCCGTGTCCGGTAGCGGCGTGCGTGCGCCGGCGGGGGTTCGCCACCGATGAGCGAGCCGGCGCCTTCCTCCGGCTCGTTCGAGCGCGGTCTCGACGGCTCGAAGGTCGGCCATCGTCTCCGTGCCGAACGAGAGCGCCTCGGCATCGGTCTCCGCGAGCTCGCACGGCGGGTGGGCGTGTCTCCGAGCCTGGTCTCGCAGATCGAGCTCGACCGCGTCAATCCGTCGGTCAGCACGTTGTACGCCATCGTCACGGAGCTCGGCATGACGATGAGCGACGTCTTCGGCGAACGGCCGGAGGAGCGCGTGGTTCAACGGGGCGACGGCCTCGCGGAACGCCCCGAGACGCGACCGGTGATCAACCTCGCGTCCGGCGTACGCTGGGAGCGCCTCACCCATGAGCGCGACCCGGACGTGGAGTTCCTGTACGTGGTGTACCCGGTCGGAGCCGCGTCGTGCCCCGAGGACGCGCTGATGACGCACGGCGGCAGGGAATACGGCTACGTGACGAGCGGAACGCTCGGCGTGCAGGTCGGGTTCGAGGTCTACGAGCTCGGCCCCGGCGGCTCGATCGCCTTCGATTCGTCCTCACCGCACCGGCTGTGGGCCGTCGGCGGCGAGCCCGTCCACGCGATCTGGGTCGTCATCGGCCGCGAGGCCGACCCGCGGACGACGTTGGTGTCGCCGCCGCGCCCGGTTCCGGACTAGCGTCAGCCTGCCGGCGCGTCTCCCTCGCCCGCCTGGAGGCGGCCGACCCCGCCCCGGCTCGTACGCAGGCGGCCGAGAAGCTCGGGGCTCTGGTAGAGCACGAGCGCCAGCAGGATCAGCACGCCGATGGTGATCTGGGAGTACTCCGTCGGCTGGTGGAACAACGGCAGGACGTTGTCGATCAGCGAGAGGAAGAGCGCCGCGAGCAGAGTGCCGACGAACGAGCCCTTCCCGCCGGAGAGCGCTGCGCCGCCGAGGACGGCTGCGGCGATGCTCTCGAGCCCGAAGTTGCCGATGAGCGGCGACCCGATCTGTACCTGGGCCGCGAGGTAGAAGCCGGCGAGCGACGCCATCACCGAGCAGATGACGAACGCGAGAATGACGATGCGGCCGGTTGCCATCCCGAGCCGGCGCGACGACGTCTCGTCGAGGCCGACTGCTCTCGCGGCGAGGCCCGTACGCGTGCGGTACAGCCACACGTCGGCGAGCACGGCGAGGGCCACGACGGCGACGAAGGCGATGGGAAGGAAGCCGACGCTCGTCGTGAGACCGCTGATGACGTCGCTCGAGATGGGGCCTTCGGGGTGATCTCGGAGGAGGAGCGAGGCACCTTCGAGGATGCTGAACGTCCCGAGCGTCGCGATGATCGACGGAAGCTTGAGGACGCGGATGATCACGGCGTTGAAGATGCCCGTCGCCAACCCCACTGCGATCAGCGCCAGGCCCCCGGGAACCAATGCCCACCCCGACGTGTCGAACGTCATCGTGTACGAGGCGAGGACGACGCAGAACGTCATGAGCGCCGCCACCGAGACGTCGAAGCCGCCGACGAGCAGCGCGCAGGTCTGTCCCAGCGAGACGAGAGCGAGCGGCATCGTCATGAGGAGCAGGTTGTTGATGTTGAAGCTCGTGAGAAAGGCGTCCTGACGGACGGTCGCGAACGCGCCGACCGCGACGATCAGGACCGTCATCAGAACGAGCGGCAACGCACCGCTGAACCTGCCGATCCTCACGCCGGCTCCTCGGGGCTCGGGGTCGCTTGCGCTCTTGCACCCGCCCGTGAGCCGACGATCGCTTCGACGATCCGACGTTCACCGAGCTCGTCGCCGGGGATCTCGTCGACGATCTGCCCGCGCGACATCACGACCACCCGATCGCAGAGGCCGGCGAGCTCGAGCGGGTCGCTCGACTTGATGATCGTGGCGACGCCCTCTTTCGCCTTCTCCCGCAATGCGCCGTAGATGTCGAACCGCGCGGCGACATCGACGCCCTGGGTCGGCTCCTCGGCCAGGATGACCTTGACGTCTCCGCGCAGGAACGGTCGCGTCAGCGAGACCTTCTGCTGATTCCCGCCCGACAGCGTCTGCACCGGCTGCTCGATCGACGCCGTTCGAATGCTGAGGCGCCGCACGAGATCGTCGACCGTCCGCCGCTCACGTCTGCGACTGATGAGCCCAAGGCGTCCGAGCCGCTGCAGCACCTGGATCGTGGCGTTCGCCCGGACGCTCAGGACGGGGAAGAGCGATTCGGACGCCCGGTCTCCGCTCAGCAGCACCACCCCCGCGCGGAGTGGTCCGAGCGGCGAGCTCGAATCGAGCGGCTTCCCGTCGCAGCTCGCCGCTCCCGTGGCCCGCTCCGCACCGGCGAGCGCCCGGAGGAACTGCACCTGCCCGTTGCCCTCGGCGCCCGCGATTCCGACGATCTCGCCGCTCGCCACCTCGAGGTCGATCGGCCCGAACCGGTCGCCCCGGAGGCCCGAGACCCTGAGCAGCACGTCGCGTCGCTCCTCGCGGTCGTGTCGCTCCGGGAACGCGAGCTGAAGCGGACGCCCGATCATGAGAGCGACCAGGCTCTCCTCCGACATCGAGGCGGCCTCGAACGTCCCCTGGCACACGCCGTCCCGGAGAACGCTGATCCGATCGGCGATGCCGAGGACCTCGGGCAGCCGGTGGCTGACGTAGACGATCCCGACGCCCGGCGCGGCTCCGTTCGTGAACCAGCGCGTGTAGTCGGTCGACGTCCTCGGGCCCGAGGGCCGTGGTCGGCTCGTCGAGGAGCAACACCTTCGGCTGGGCGAGCAGCGCCTTGACGACCTCGAGGAGCTGTCTCTCCGCGAGCGAGAGCGTCCCCGTGGGCGCGGCCGGCGAGATGTCGAGCTCGAAGTCGGCCAGCCGATCGGCCGCCCATTGACCCATGCGTCCGTACGTCGGTCGGAGGCCGGTCGGTGCCGCGAGGTAGAGGTTCTCGGCCACCGACAGGTGCAAGACGTGCGAGTACGTCTGATAGGCGATGCCGAGGCCGAGCGCACGGCTCTCGGCGGGAGAGACGCGCCGCCGCTCCGTCTCGCCCACCACGACGGTGCCCGCGTCGGGAGCGAGGAAGCCGCTGGCGATCCCCAGCAATGTCGATTTCCCGGACCCGTTCTCGCCGACGAGCGCATGGATCTCGCCGGCACGGCAGTCGACGCTGACCTCGCGAAGCGCCTGTACTGCTCCGAACGCCTTCGACACTCCACGAAGCGAGAGTACGAGGGGGCTCGCGGGCCCGGGATTCGACATCGTTTCGGTCGGTTCTGGCTTCCTCCCTACGGATACATCTTCTTGAGCAGGCTCAGCGGGATCAGCGACGTGGCAGACGCCTCCTGCGGATAGCCCTTGACGCAGGAGTCCCGCACGCGCTGGTTCTGCAGCTCGATCGGGAACACGATCTTGGGCGGGATCTTCGCCCCCTTGAGCTTCATCATCGCGGCCGTGAAAGCGACCCGGATCTGCGTGTTGCCGGAGGTGTAGTAGTACATCTGCAGGTTCGGGTTCTTGAGCTCGTTGAAGAGGCAGCCCATGCCGACGTCGTCCGTCCGGAATGTCAGGACGCCGTTGAAGGTCTTCCCCGCGGCCTTGTACGCCGCGTAGCCACCCTGGCCCATGCCGAGCCCGTACTCGTAGCTCCAGCCCTTGATGTTGGGATTCTTCGCGAGGATCCCGGCCACGACCTGCTGCACCTTCGAGGGATCCCAGTTGGTGGGCTCCTTCGCGACGACGTCGATCGCCGACCTGAGCGCGGGCTCCTCGCACTTCTGCCAGCCCTCGGAGAGCGGGTTCCCCGGGAAGCCGCCGAGGAAGGCGATCTCGCCGGACTTGAGCTGGTTGTTCATGACGTAGGCGTACGTCTTGCCGAGCGCGCAGGTGTCCTCACCGACGACCGTCAGGTAGTTCTTGCCGGGATCGCTGACGAAGCCCCAGGCATACGTCGCGACGGGGATGCCGGCGTCGGTCGCCTGCTTCATCACCGGGATCATCGCGTCGCCGAAGTCCGGATAGGTGACGATCAGGTCGACACCCTGCGCGAGCGCCGCCTTCCAGTCGGCGAACGCCTTGGTGAAGTCCGAGTGCGCGCTCGAGTAGATGATCCTGCCGACATCGCGATACGTCAGCGCCTGGAGGATGAACTCCATCTTCGACATCTGGCGGTAGACGTTCTCGCCGAACTGCTCGATGTACGCAACGGTGAGCTTGCCCTTCGTGCCGGTGGTGCAGCCGTTGTTCTTCCAGCACCTGAGCGCGAGCGCCTCGTTGACCTTCCTGTCCGCTCGACCGAGCCCGGCCAACGCGATGTTGCGCGACACCCTGTCCTTCGGGAGCAGCGTGGCCTTGAAGAGCGTGTGCGCAAGCGTCGACGTCTTTGCGGCGTAGACCTCGCCGAACCCCTTCCCCGTGCTGATGATCGCCGACGGCTTCGCGGCCGTTGCCTGCTTGCTCGTTGTGCTTCCGCTACTCGCCGAGACGAGCGCGAGCGCGAGCGTGGCCCCGAGCACGAGAAGTGCCACCGCGCCCACCGTCCGTGGGCGTTTCCATGACACCTGGGACTCCTTCCGACCCTCCATCGTGCCTCCTTTCACGAGCCTGCCTCAGCTCGTGTTTGCGTTCACTTCGGAGTGAGTGCCCGCGGAGGCTTCGACCCTCCGCAGAAGGCGACCCAGGAGCGACGCCACCCGGTCGCCCGAGACGAGCATTCCGACGATGATCGCGCCGCCGAAAACGACGAACTGCAGCGCCGCCGAGAGCCCGAAGATGAGCAGCATCTGGGTCAGGAACGTGAGCGCGATCGCCGCCACCCAGGTCGACGTCGCGCTGGCGAGCCCGCCCGAGAGCGCCGCGCCCGCGAGCACGACCGCGGCGATGGGCGCGAGGAGATACGAGGCGCCGAACGCCGGGTCGATGCTGATTCGCACACCCGCGAGCAGGATCGCCGCGACCGCGTAGAGGACACCCGCCGCCGTGTACGCGAACACGACGTGCGAACGGACCCGCAGTCCCGCCATCCACGCCGCTCGCGGGTTCGCACCGACCGCCTGAAAACGCCGGCCGGGGGACGTGTACCGAAGCACGAGCGCCACGCGCGACCGCGATCGCGGCACCCGTCCAGAACACGGCGCTGATTCCCAGAGGCTTCCCCGCCGCCCACGACGAGAGCGACTCCGGCACCTGCAACGAGACCGTGTGCTCGCGCGCGTACTTCGAGCTGTAGGCGAGCACGACCAGACCGACCGCGAGCGTGACGATGAGCGGGTTCAGCCTCACGATCCCGACCAGGATTCCGTTGACGAATCCCACGAGTGCGCCCAGGCCGAGGCAGACGAGGATCCCGACCGTCAGACCGTGGTCGGAGCCCACGCTCACGCCGACGAGCACGTTCCCGCAGAGGGAGATCACCCCGGCGGTCGACAGGTCGATGCCCGCCTGCATGACCACGAGCATCTGCCCGAGCGCAGCGATCGCGAGGATCGTCCCGTACGGGAGGATGTAGGACCATGACGTGTTCTCGAGCGTGTTGGGCGCGAAGAGCGCGGCGACGACGAGGAGAGCCGCCATCGCGAGCCAGATGGGGAGGAAGCGCGCTGCGACGAGTGCGCCGGCGACGGCTTCCGCAGTGCGCCCCATCGTTGCGGCGCCGGCGACGGGATCCCTGTCACCCGGGGAGCTCATGGACCGGTCGATCCAGAGCGGCAGAACGGTGAAGAGCCAGCCGCGATCAGGTGTCCATTCTGCGCACCTCGGGCGGGAGGTGTCAACCGTGACCGAACGCTCGCTGCACGCGGTCCATCGCGCTCGACAATGCCCGGACCGTCCGTGACACCGCGGCAACCCGCGTTCGGCAGGGCAACTTCTCGGCGCAGCCGCGATTGACTCTCTGTCGTCCGAGGTGTTTATGCTCGCTGTACATCCGGCAGCGCGACGCGGCTTGCCGCGGGCGGGCGTGCCCGAGCGCTGACGCGGTACCGATGTTCCGCCGGCCAAGGAGAGTGGCATGAGCTCGCAGCGCCTGGTTTTCCGGAACGGATTCGTCGTCTCGATGGACCCCGAGCTCGGCGAGATCCCGAACGGGGAAGTGCTCGTCGAGGACGGCGTCATCGTGGACGTCGGTCGCGACCTCGGCGTGTCCGATGCGGAGGAGATCGACGCGACCGGAATGATCGTCATGCCGGGGTTCGTGGACACGCACCGCCACACGTGGCAGACGCCCGTGCGAGGCGTCCTGCCGTCCTGCACGCTCGACCACTACTTCGCGGTCATGCTCGGTCAGGTCGGCGGCTTCTACCGCCCGGAGGACGTGCACATCGGCGACTACGCCGGCGCGCTCGAGGCACTGCACGGCGGCGTCACGACGCTGCTCGACTGGTCGCACATCAGCAACACGCCCGACCACTCCGATGCCGCGATCCAGGGGCTCAAGGACGCCGGCATCCGCGCCGTCTACGCGCACGGCATGCCGACCGGCGGAGAGTGGTGGATGCTGAGCGAGCTGAACCACCCCGAGGACATCCGGCGGATCCGCGAAACGTACTTCTCCTCCGACGACGGCCTCATCACCCTCGCGATGGCCGCTCGCCAGCCCGGCAACGTGAACGACGACGTCGCGAGGCACGACTGGGCGCTCGCGCGCGAGCTCGGGATCCTGATCAGCGTGCACGTCGGCATGCGCCTCCACAACCTGCACTACACGCCCGTGAAGGCCATGCACGACCTCGGGCTGATGGGCCCGGACGTCTGCTACATCCACATGACCGACCTGACCGACGAGGAGCTCGACTGGATCGCCGAGTCCGGTGGCAAGGCGTCGATCGCGCCGTACGTCGAGATGCTGATGGGCCACGGGCCGCCGCCGACCGGGAAGATGATGGCTCGCGGCGTCCGGCCCTCTCTCAGCGTCGACGTCGTCTCGAGCGTGCCGGGCGAGATGTTCACCCAGATGCGGACGGCGCTCGTGTACGACCGAATCCTCGAGTTCACCGACACGCCGGACGAGGCGTTCGCGCCGAAGCTGACGCACACGGACGTGCTCGAGTTCGCGACGATCGACGGAGCGCGCTCGATCGGACTCGAGGGCCGGGTGGGCTCGCTCACACCCGGCAAGCAGGCCGACATCGTCCTGCTCAACGTCAATGCGATCAACACGGCGCCGATGGTCGACCCGATCGGGACGATCGTGGTGTTCTCCGACACGTCGAACGTCGACTCGGTGTTCGTCGCCGGGCGCGCCGTGAAACGGCACGGACAGCTCGTGGACGCCGATCTCGACCGGACCTTCCGGAAGCTCGACGAGTCGCGGAATCACATCCTCGGCGAAGGCGGGCTCCTGCCGGACTGGGCGTCCCAGTCGGCGGCGGTCTGACCGAGGCGAGGCGAGATGGCAGCGGGCAATGTCGTCGTCGTCGGTGGCACGCAAGGGCTCGGACGTGAACTCGCGCAGGTCTACGCCGACGAGGGTCGTGACGTGATCGTGACGGGCAGGGACCCGTCGCGGGCGGAGACGGCCGCACACGAGATCGGCGGCGCGACACGTGGGATCGGGTTCGATCTCGCGGAGCCGCACTCGATCGCGGGCGCGCTCGCCGACGTCGGCCCCGTCGACCACCTCGTCCTCGTCGCGATCGAGCGCGACGTCAACAAGGTTCGCGAATACGACGTCGACGCTGCGCTCAGGCTCGTCACGCTCAAGCTGGTCGGCTACACGGAGGTGATCCACGTCCTCGCGCCGCGCCTGCACGACCGCTCCAGCATCCTGTTCTACGGAGGCCTCGCGCGCGATCGGCCGTACCCGGGCTCGACCACGGTGACCACGGTCAACGGCGGGGTGACCGCGCTCGTGCGGACTCTCGTGTGGGAGCTCGCGCCGATCCGCGTCAACGCCATCCACCCGGCGATCGTCGGTGACAGCCCGCAGTGGCGCGACATGGCCCCGGAGCGGCACAAGGCACTCGTGGACCGAACCCCGATCGGCAGGCTCGTGACGATGGCTGAGGTTGCGTCCGCCGCGCGCTTCTTGCTCGAGAACGAGGCCATGAACGGGCTCAACCTCGTCGTCGACGGTGGTTGGATGTGCATGTGATCTCCGCCTCGCAGGGCCGGCCGGACCGAGCGTGTTGCCGATGACCGTGGATGACGCACCTCTGGCGACGACGGTCGTCGGGAGCTACCCGCAGCCCGACTGGCTGATCGATCGCGAGCGCCTCGGGAGCCGCCTGCCGCCGCGCGTGCGAGCACTCGAGCTGTGGCGCGTCTCCGAGCCGTACCTCGAGCAGGCACAGGACGACGCGACGCGGCTCGCCGTGTCCGACATGGAGCGCGCCGGCGTGGACGTCGTGACGGACGGCGAGATGCGGAGGGAGAGCTACTCCAACCGGTTCGCGACTGCGCTCGAAGGCGTCGATCTCGAGGAGCCGGGAGTCGCCCTCGACAGGACCGGACACCCGAACCCTGTCCCCAGAGTCACGGGGCCGATCCGCCGTACGCGCCCGGTCGAGGTCCGCGACGTCGAGTTCCTGCGGTCGATCACCGATCGGCAGATCAAGATCACCGTGCCGGGCCCGTTCACGATGTCGCAGCAGGCGCAGAACGACTACTACGACGACGACGGGAGCCTCGCACTCGCATACGCGGCTGCAGTCAACGAGGAGCTTCACGATCTCAAGGCAGCGGGAGCCGACATCGTCCAGATCGACGAGCCGTACCTCCAGGCACGCCCCGAGCCGGCGCGTGAGTACGCGGTCGAGGCGATCGACCGTGCGCTCGAGGGAATCGAGGGCCCGACCGTCCTGCACACCTGCTTCGGCTACGCGCACATCGTCCACGAACGCCTTCCCGGCTACCCGTTCCTTCGCGAGCTCGATGCGTGCCGCGCGACACATCTCGCGCTCGAGGCGGCACAGCCGAACCTCGCGCCGGACGTGCTCCGCGATGTTCCGAGCAAGGTCGTCGTTCTCGGAGTTCTCGACCTCGGCTCGGAGGAGGTCGAAACGCCCGAGGTGGTCGCGACCCGCATTCGGAGGGCACTCGAGGTCCTGCCGCCCGAACGTCTCGTTCTCGGGCCTGACTGCGGGATGAAGTACCTCCCTCGCGAGCGGGCGTACGGCAAGCTCGAGGCGATGGTCGCGGGTGCACGACTCGTCCGGCGTGAGCTCGACCTCTGACGCCGCTCGGCATGTCCCTGCCGAGACTGCCCCGACGCAACCGCTGTCCGAGAGCTCCCGTGGCCAATAGAGTGGCGCGGGTCGAGCTCGCCGGCAGGACGCGGGAGGCCCGAAGGAGGTCCACGTGGTGGACGAAGACGTTCCCGTTCTGATCGTGGGCGGCAGCCTCGTGGGGCTGTCGACCGCGGTCTTCCTCGGACATCACGGAGTGCCCTCGCTCGTTCTCGAGCGCCACCGTGGCACCGCGATCCATCCACGAGCCGCACTCGTCAACCAGCGCTCGGTGGAGACGTACCGGGCGGTCGGGCTCCAGGCCGAGATCGAGGACGCCGCAGCCCGGGAGTTCGTCCAGAACGGCGCGATCGTGTCGGTCGAAAGCCTCGGTGGGAAGGAGCTCGACTGGTATTTCCGGTTCATCAACGAAGGCGTCGAGGACATCAGCCCCTCCCCACGACTCTTCGTCACGCAGATCGGGCTGGAGCCGGTCTTGCTCGAGGCCGCGGAGCGTCTCGGCGCCCGAATCCGCTACGGCGTCGGAAGCCGTCTCCGTCGACCAGGACGACGACGGTGTCAATGCCGTCGTCCGGCCGCGCGACGGCGGGCCCGAGCGCACGATCCGGGCGCGATACCTGATCGCGGCCGACGGGGCACACAGCCCGATCCGGGAGCGTCTCGGTATTCGGAAGCTCGGACACGGCAGCTTCTCGGACAGCATCACGATCTACTTCAGGGCCGACGTCCGTCGGCTGATGGGCGATCGCAATCTGAGCGTCGTCTACGTCTTCGGACCCCGGCTGCAGGGGTTCTTCCGCTTCTCGATCGATCTGCAGGCGGGATTCCTCGTCGTCAACTCCACGAGCGACGCCGACGGGAATCGCTCGGTCCGGATCGGCGAGGACATGAGCGTGCCGACGTGCGTCGCATACGTCCGCGAGGCGCTCGGCGACCCTGACATCTCGGTGGAGATCGAGAACGTGCAGCGTTGGTCTGCATCGGCGGAGTACGCAGAGCGGCTCCGGGTCGGCCGGGTGTTCGTCGCGGGTGACGCGGCCCACGTCATGCCGCCCACCGGAGGATTCGGCGGAAACGCCGGGATACAGGACGGATACGACCTCGCCTGGAAGCTCGCCCACGTTCTCGACGGCCGAGCGGACGAGGCCCTGCTCGAGACGTTCGACGCCGAACGCCAGCCTGTCGGAGCGCTCACGACCGAGCAGGCATACACGCGTTACGTACTCAGACTCGATCCCGCGCTCGGCAAGGACGATCTCATGGACATCGTCGACGAAGCCACGGTCGAGCTCGGCTATCGGTATCGATCCGCAGCCATCAGCGGCGAGTCGACCGGCGCCGACGCGGTATGGGAGGACCCGCGCGCACCGTCGGCACGCCCGGGCTTCCGAGCGCCGCACGTGCCGATAACGGTCGCCGGCATCGAGCAATCGGCCCTGGATCTCTTCGGGCGCAGCTTCGTCCTGCTCGCGGGATCGGACGGCGAGGGTTGGTGCTCCGAGGCGCAAGCGGTCGGCGGCTCGCTCGGCGTTCCGGTGAGCCCGTACCGCATGGGGACGGACGTCAGCGACGCGGCTGGGGAGCTCGAGGCGATCTACGGCACCGGGCCGGAGGGCGCCGTGCTCGTCCGTCCGGATGGGTTCGTCTGCTGGCGAAGCGCTGCGCCGCACACGGACACCGCGGGCGAGCTCGCGGCTGCGCTGAGTGCCGCCCTGGGCCGCGGCGGCTCCGCAGCCGCCAACTGACGCATCGGGCGGTGGTCAGAAGCTCGGCTTCGCGGCCATGTTCACCACGATCAGCAGGAGGAGCGCGGTGTCGAAGCGGAAGATCATGAACAGCCGCTTCACGCGCATCGCGACCTCGGGCGAGTCCGGTCCGTGCGTGCGTGCCGCCTCGTCGATGCGGCCGAGCTCCGGGCCGACGAAGCCGACCCCGACCAGCGCGGCGATCGTCCAGCCGACGAGCGCGAAGATCACCCAGAACTGGCCCCAGTCGAAGTTGCCTTCCTGCATGAGGATGATCCCGAAGACGAGCGTCACGACCAGCGTCGGCGTATAGACCCGGGTCCCGATCCAGGCGCCCATCCTGCCGAGGGCGCCGAGCGTCGCCCCCTCGCCGCGCCGCTCGAACACGATCCCGAGCACGGTGAGCGTGACATCGCCCCCGACCCAGATCACCGCGGAGAGGATGTGGATCGCGAGATAGGCGTAGTACGCGGAGGGCGCGAGCGCGAGGAAGAGGATCGCGCCGGCGAAGAGGAGGGCCCCCGCGAGAATCGTGTCGACGCCCAGCCCCCCGAACGGCCGCGCGGCCGGCGCGGCGGTACCGCTGTCCTGGTCCATGGCGCGCTAGTAAACGACATCGCACGGACGGGTTCAACCCTGTGGAGAGGGGAGGGCCCGAGGCGCACGCGAGCCCGCGCCGCCGGACGAAACGCTTCGACGCCGTGCGCGCTACCGTACTCCGCGCTTTGAGATCGCTTGTGGTCGTTGCTGCTGCGCTGATCCTCGCCGCTCCGGCCACGGCCTCGGAGATCTTCGCCCTCGATGCCCAGGATCTGACGGTCCAGGTCAACGGCGCCACCGCACTCGTTTCGTACACCGCAAAGGGCGGCCGGCGGCACTTGCTCGTGTGGGGGGCAATCAACGCACTCGCCTCGGGGTCGCAGATGCCGCAGACGTCGTTCCGGCGTGATTACAGCGGCGGCTGGAAATCGCGCGGCCGCGCCGTCTGGGCACGCTTCGTCGACCGGTGCAGGCCATACACCGGGCCGCCACTGCCGTTCCTCATTGCGGCGTGCACCGCGCCGGACGGGACGCATTGGGCTGTACAGGCATGGCAGCGGCTCCTGCCGATGCGTGGCTTCGACCCATGGAACCCGAATCAGGCGGCGATGGAATTCCATCTGTCGCACTGGTCTGGCCCGATCGCATCGCTCGAGGTGTCGCCGAACTGGACGTACGGTGGCCAGTGGCAGGGTCTCTTCGGGCGGCTGACCTATCTGGGAGTGCCGGTGTTCGGAACGCGGACGCCATCGGCGAGCAAGCGCGACGCATATGGACGCTACGTCTATGTCGACACCCGCAACTCGGTGTATGGCCCTGGTTGGCGGCATGACGCTGGCAAGGTGCTCCATCTTCGTAACGGCGCGTTCTGCTACAGCTTCGTGCCTCAGGCGCCGCCGCCCGGATACCCGGACAATGCACCTCGCGGCCCAGCCGTTGGCGACCTGCACCGCGTCACCGTCATGGGGCCGGGCGTGACGCCCGACGTGCAGTGGGAGGGTGCGCCGCTTGGCCCGTACAACAGCACGCAGGACGCGGTCTACGACGCGCTCTTCGACAGTCTCGTCGGGGCGGATGATCGTGTCTGCACGAGCGAGCGCTGACTATCGACGACCGGCGCGGCTCGACGAGGCCGTCCCGCGCCTGGCCGACCTGCTCTCGGAACACTGCGACGCGGTCTGCGCGCGTCGAGCCGCGCTACTGCTTCTGGCGGACGCCCGCGGCGACTCGACCATGCCGTTCGCGCTGGGCCGCTACCCAGGCCGCGTAGTCGCTGGGGGTGGCGCGGCGTCCTCGGCGAGCGGCCGGGGAGAGCCACTGGCGCCAACGTCTTAGTAGCAGGCTCATGCGCTCACTGTCGGTCGCGCGGCTGGTCGGAGCGCCGCCAGATGGTCGAGAAGCGGCTTGGACTTTCGACAGTGGTGCCGAAAGACGCGTCCAGCGAAAGCGGTCAGTATTCGAACCGCCGGATCCATCCGCTCGGTTGTTCTCTGTGGCACGATCCGCCTCGGTGGATACGAGTCGAATCGCGGCATTCCCGGTCTTTACCCACCTGCCGGCAGCGGAGCTCGACGAGCTCGCGGCCGCGATGAGCGAGGTCGAGATCGAGGCAGGTGCCGAAGTCGTCACGCTCGACGATTACGGAACCGCCATCTTCTTCATCCAAGAGGGAGAGGCCGATGTCCTGGCCGACGGCGTCGGCGAGACCCGGGCTCTCGGCCCCGGCGACACGTTCGGCGAGATCTCACTTCTCCTGACCGGCCAGCGGACGGCCACGGTCGTGGCGCGCACGCGGATGCGGCTCCTCTCGCTCTCCGGTCAGGACTTCGAACGCATACAGGAACGTGTACCCGAGCTCGAGCGCTCGCTGCGCCGCCTCGGCGTCGAGCGCGCGGGTCGGTAGGCGCACGAGACCAGCGGCGAGGAAGGCGACGAGCGGATTCGAACCGCTGTTAGTGTCTTTTCCTCGATTTGCAGGGAGATCCCTTGACGGGAAGTCCGCGTCGAGGCCACACTGTGAAGACTCCGGGGGCCTGTTCGTCCATACCCAGGTAGCCCGGAGAACCCCCTCCCCCGCACGGCAGGCAACGACGCGACTCGCGTCCCAGGAGCGGGAGCTCCTGTAAATCGGGCTTGCCGTCCGGGGCGAACATGACGCCATGCCGGTGACCGTCGACCGGGCGAGGTCGCGCCGATAGCCGATCGCTCGCTGTGATTCGCCGTCCAGGTGCAGCTCCCGGACGACTCGCCCGCAGGTAATTGAAGTAACGGCGCGGGACGCGTTGACCGTTCGGGATCGCGGTGATCCTGCGTACCTCTGCGCGGACCGTGCTAGTCCGGAGGTTGTTGCCCCGGCGGGTTCAGTGGGTGCGAAACGCCAACGTCGACTTGCGTCCGCGGCGGCCCGACGAGGCTATCGAGCGCACTGCGAGCCGCCTCCCCCGCAAGGGCGAAGTTCTTTCGTGCCACCGCGTACAACGCGTCGCCAGCCTGGTGGAAGCCCGATCCCACAGTCGTTGCCCCGGCGGTGTCGAACGCGCTGCCCGCAACGTGGTGCCCAGCGCCCATCCCAGCCATGGCAGCTGCAGTGGCCAGGGTCGCACCGGCAAGCAGCTCGTAGCCAACCGTCTCCATTCCCAACGCAACCGCGTCGACAACATGCCCGGCGACCCCCTGCTGTTTGTCGGGTGCTGGCTCGTTCATCGGGATGCACCTTACAAACTACTCCACGTCGAGAACGAGGGGTCAGCGGGCCGTCATTGACGAGGGCGACCTCCACGCGCCCCCGAGTCCCCCACTCCCGAGCAACCGGCGTACTTCATGCGCGAACCCACGAGAGCGCCCGTTTGACGCCGAGGCTGTGCCAGCGCCCCCGGGCGCGAGCCGCACTACGGCCCGCGCCGTCGTTCCTTCGCGAGCAGCGCGCGCGCCGGGTCGGACCCGCCACGGCGCCACCCACGCCACGCCCTATGGCCGGAAGGCCACGCAGCCGTTGACGGTCGAGCGGTGCCGTCGGGCCGGCGACTGGTCTAGCATCCCGTCTGCAGCGGCGCCTTCGGATCACGGAGCGTGGGCGAATGGTCGGGAGCTGGTGGCGGCTCGGAGGGATGCTCGGAATCGCGTTCGTCGTCGTCTGGCTGCTCAAGATGGTGGGCACGGGCGTCACGCCGCCGTACGACGACCCGATCGGCGAGATCCGGGAGTACTGGGAGGACGACGGCCGGCGCTACCTGGTGGTCCAGTACGCCGGCTTGCTCACGATGGTGATCTTCCTGCTCCCCTACATGGTCGCGCTCACCACCATGCTCGGTCGCGCCGAGGCGGGCGCGCGGCTGTGGTCCAACGTGTCGCTTGCGGGCGGCGTGTGCTTCGTTGCCATCACGATCGCGATCAACTCGATCTGGACGGCGCTGGCACTCGGAGCCGACGCGATCAGCGACGACGGGCTGCGGACGCTGATGTACCTCGACGCCGCCGCCTTCTACATCGGGGTGTTCCCGTTAGCGGTGTTCGTTGCGGCCGGATCGCTCGTGATCGTCGCGACGGGCGCGATGCGGAAGTGGCTCGGGTACGTCGGGCTGGCCGACGGGATCGCCCTGTTCGCGGCGCCGCTGGTGGTGCTCGAGGACCACTCCGAGAGCCCGCTCGGGATCTTCTACTTCCTCGCGCTCGTCGTCGGCGCGGCGTGGGTCGTCGCGACGGGCGTCGCCATGCTTCGGCTGCGCGAGGAGCCGGTGGAGGCGCCCGTGGGCGCCCGCGCCTAGCCGAGCCGCTCCCTCCGCTCAGGAGATCTCTCTCGGAGTTCTCCTCGTTCTTGACCAGGAGAGCGCCCGCTTGAAGCCGGGGCGGTGCCAGCGCTCTCCCCTCGGGGTCGGGACGAGGACGGCTAGCCGCCGGCGGAAAGCTCGAGGCAGCGGCCGCGGCACCAGCCGAACATAAACCACTAGCTGCAATCCGTCCATCGGACGTGCAAAACGGACCGAGCAAAGCGTACAATCCGCAATAATTCAGCACGGGTCTCCGGTCGCGCCTCGGCGGCAAGGGGCGCGTCGTGCCGGTACGCGGATGAGTTGTCCTCGCGCTCGAAGAGTTCGTGCTGACGCCGATTCCGAAGCTCGACCGCGCGCCCGAGCCGAGGGACTTCTTGCTCTACCCGACGGGCGCCGGGCCGCACGGGCCGACCTGGTCGGATCCCACGCGACGGATGGCCTACTCGACGTTCTGGCGCTGGTGGGACGCCTGCTGCAAGCGGGCGGGAGTGCGCTATCGAAAGCCGCACAACGTCACGGCGTACCTTCGCCACGAAGTTGATTCGGGCGACGGGTGGCGACCTTGCCGCGACGCAGAAGGTGCTCGGTCACGCCTCGATCCGCAGGACGATCGACGTCTATACGCACCTGCAGGTCTCTGATGTGGCGCGGGCGGTCGAAGCGATGGAGCAGGCCCGCGAAAAGAATCCGCTCGGAACCTCTTAGACGCGAGGGTTCAAGCCCACGAAGGCGACGAGCGGATTCGAACCGCTGTACGAGGCTTTGCAGGCCTCTGCCTAACCACTCGGCCACGTCGCCCGGACGACGCATGGTAGCCTCATGGCACCCGATCGCCGGGCAGCGGTTTCGCTTGCAGAAGCAAGCGCCCGTCTGACACGATAGGGCTCGGCGCGTTGGGTGCGCGCCGCTGCGGTACCGACAGGGAGGGAGCAATATGAATCGCACGCGTTGGCGTCTGATGGTCGCGTGCCTGGCAGTCATCGGCGCTGCGATCGCGGTCGCCGGGGGTAGCGCGGGCAACCGAGACGGCTGCGGGGACGCTCGAAGCCGTCCCCGGGCCGGGAAGCGTCACCTGACGGCGAGAACATCTCGTACAAGGCGACCTTCCTCAACAACAACCGGCAACAGCGGAGCGGTCTTCACACAGACGAAGTTCGTGATGTCGACCTCCGGTCGGACCGAATGGCGTCCCGGCCACGCCGGTCGCGACGTCGTGCGGTGCGTTCGGCGACGACAACGTGCTGACCTGCACGTTCGGCAAGCTCGTCCCGGGCGACGATGGTCACGCTCACGGTGACGTGGAAGGCCCCCGGGGATGCATCGCTGCCCGGGTGTTTGGTCGACCCTGACAAAGCGATCCACTGTCTGAAGGCCGACGGCACATTCCTCATCAAGGAGGGGAAGCAAACCAACTTCAACGAGTCGTTCACTGTCAGTGAGGATGCGTCGCTGATCGGCGTCAGCATCGACAATGAGGTCAACCGGGACAAGCGTGCCGGCGGCTTCGAGACCACCGGATTCAAGCCCACCGATTGCGAGACCGGAAGCTCGAGCCTTGCGACCCACCAGGACCTCAGCTCGACCAACAACGGTCTCGACCTCCTTCTGCCTGCCGACGTTCCCGACGGACAAGATCGACCAGGGTCTAGCCGCGTGGATCGTGGAGGAGGCGCGGACGGGCGGGCCTGGTCACCCGTACCTCGGGCAGTCGACGATCTGCGTCGCGGAGTTCGGCGCGAACTGCGGTCCGCCGGAGACGTACCCCGAACACGACTTCGGCACGAGCGATCGCCGATCACGGTCAGGATCCGCGTGCTCGAGTCGGCCCTGCTGCCTGGGGACTCGATCACGCAGATGTTCCACAACGGCAAAGCGCTCCCGTGGTGCACGGACACCTCGACGAAGCCCCCCACGGACAATTCGACGAACGCGAACGGCTGCGTCGTCTCGATCAATCGCTCGAGCGGCCCGAACAAGATCATGACGCTCATCGGGAAGGCGAAGACGAACGGCCCTTGGGGCGGCTGACCTCATTCCCTACTGCGTCGCCGAGGCGGCGTCGAGATCCTCGAGGCGGCGTAGGACGCCGCTGAGGATCACGACGCCGCCTTTCGTCTCGGCGAGCAGCCGCGCGGCCCGGAGCGCCTCGCGCGCCTCCTCGACACGGCCCGACGCCGCAAGGGCCTCGCCGAGGGCGACGTTGCACTCGATCTGGTAGACGATCGCGTCCGTCGGCTCGAGATACGCGAGCGCCTTGCGCGTGATCTCCTCCGCTTCGGCATACGCGCCTTGCCGGGTGAGGATGCGGCCTCGCACGTAGCGCCACAGGCCCTCGGTCGCGATGTCGGCCTCTGTCGTCAGCTCGCGGCTCTTCTCGCAGACGTCGCTGGCCTCTTCGAGCGCACCCTGCTCGAGCAGCGTCTGCGCGAGGAGCCCCGCGACCGTCGAGAGGAGGTACGTCTCGCCCATGGCGTCGAGCGACTCGTACGCGGCCCGAAGCTCGCGCGCCGAGGCGTCGAGGTCGCCGGCGAGCCGCTCGATGCTCGCGACTTCCATCCCGAGCCTCGCCTTCTCCATTTCGAGGTCCGATCTCCTCGAACAGCGCGCGGGCGCGCGCCGCGAGCGAGCGTGCGTGTTCGAACTCGCCCTGCATCGCATAGAGGCCGGCAAGCACCAGCACGACGATGCCCTCGGACTGCCGGTCGCCGCCCATCTGCTCGATGGCCTCCTCGCAGCGGTCGATGGCCTCGTCGACGAGTGTCGGGCCGAGCGCGACCGACATGGCGTAGTCGGCCGCCGCGCGCCGCTCCTGGCGGACGTCACCGGCGCGTCTGGCGTGCTCGACGGCATGTCGAGCCGCCTCGGCGGCGTCGCCGAAGCGGCACGCGGTCCCCGCAGCCCAGGCGCGGAGCCGCCATGCCATCGCCAGGCCCGCCTCGTCGTCCGTCGGCCTCGAAGACCTCGATCGTCGAGGCGATCTCGTGGTCGGCGCCCTCGCCCCAGCCCTCTGCCGCGCCCGTTCGGAGGCGGACGAGGAGCCGGACCAGTCGTGCGCGTGCGGCAGCAGTGGGAGCGACGCCGGCCCGGCCGATGGCCTCCTCGAGCACGGCCGATGCCTCCTCGAACCGACCCGTCATGAGGAGCGCCTCGCCATGCTCCGGCAGGAGCCGCAGTCGCTCCGGGTGGTCCGCGGGCAGGAGCGCGGCGGCCCGTCCGAGGAGTGACTCCGCGGCCGAAACGTCCCCGCGCGCGAAGGCGCGCCTGCCCGCCGAGGCGAGACGGCGCGCGCCGTCCTCCCCGATCGCACGGCCGCGGTCGTCGAGCGGGCCGAGCTCGGACAGGTACGTCCACGCCTGCTCGAGGTGGTAGCCGAGGATCTCCTCGAACTCCGCGCCACGATCGCGGTTCACCTCGTCGGCCCAGACGACGAAGCGCTCGTGGAGATCCGCCCGCGCCCGCTTGAGGATTCCCTCGTAGGCCGTGTCGCGGATCATGATGTGCTGGAACCGGTGGTGATCCCCCTCGCCCTCGTCGACCCTGCTCACGAGATGCTTCTGCGCGAGGGACGTGAGCTCCGTCGCCACGCGCGGGCGTCAGCTCCGGCGCCGCGAGTGCCGACACCGCGGCGTCGGCGAAGACGTAACCGACGACCGAGGCAGGCTCGAGAACGGAGCGCTCGCCGCTTGCGAGCGAGTCGAGGCGGGCAGCGAGGAGCGCCTGGATCGTCGGGGGGACGTGGAGCTCCGACAGCGGGCCAGTGGCGCGCCACGAGCCGTTCGAGCGCTCGAGAACGCCCTCGTCGACGAGCATTCGCACGAGCTGCTCCGCGAAGAGCGGATTCCCCTCTGCCGCGCTCACGATGCGGTCGAGGACCTCCGGGTCGAGCGACCCGCTGCCGAGCAGGCTCTCGACCATCGATCGGCTGGCCCCGGCGTCGAGCGGCTGCAGCTCGATCCGCGTCGCCCGCGGGCCGGTGCTCCAGGCCGGATGGTCGTCCACGAGCGCCGGCCGCGCCGGGCAGAGGATCAGCACGGGTGCGTCGTCGAGCACCTGGACGAGCTGCTCGATCATCTCGCGAAGCGTCTCCTCTGCCCAGTGGACGTCCTCGACGACGAGCGCCATGGGACGGTCTGCCGCGACGTGGCTCAGGAAGTGGCGCATCCCCCAGGCGAGCTCCTCCATGGTGAACGGCTCGGGGCGCAGGCCGATCATCGCGGCGAGCCGCTGAGTGACATCCGACTCCCGCCGGGTCGGTGAGGTTCGAGAGCTTCTCGAGCGCCTCGTCGGCGCCGTCGTCGTTGACGATCCCCGCCGCGTTCTTCAGCGCCTCGGCGAGCGGCCAGAACGTGATGCCGTCCCCGTACGCGCAGGCACCGGCCGGAGAGGAGAAACGCCCGCTCTGAGATCCGCTCGAGGAACTCGGCGGTCAGCCTGGACTTGCCGACGCCTGCGTCCGCGACGAGCGTCACGAGGCGCGCCGAACGCGTCGTTACGGCCTCGTCGAAGATCGCCTCGAGCGTCGCGAGCTCCTCCGCGCGGCCGATCAGCGGCGCACCGCGCCGGAGCTCGACATCGCCGGTCTCCTTCACGCGGACGAGCTGGTAGGCGGGAACCGGCTCGGCCTTCCCCTTGAGCGTCAGCGGCTCTACCTCGACCACCTCGACGCTGTCGCGGACGAGCCGGTACGTGAGCTCGCCCAGAAGCACCTCTTGCTCACCGGCCGCCTGCTCGAGCCGCGCCGCGACGTTGACGGCATCGCCGGTCACGAGCCGCTGGCCGGTCGAAGGGTCGCCGGAGACGACCTCGCCCGTGTTGACGCCGGTCCGGTTGGAGAGCTGGACGCCGTAGTGGCGCTCGAGCTCGACGTTGAGCGCCTCGAGCGCCGCCTGCATGCCCGCGGCGGCGCGCACGGCCCGCAGCGCGTCGTCCTCGTGGAGGCGGGGGAGCCCGAAGACCGCCATGACGGCGTCGCCGATGAACTTCTCGATCACGCCGCCGTGGCGCTCGAGCTCGCCGCGCATCGCGTCGAAGTAGCGCGTCATCACCTCGCGCAGCGCCTCGGAGTCGAGCGCCTCGCCGAGACTCGTCGAGCCCTTGAGGTCCGAGAAGACGATGGTGACGACCTTCCGCGTCTCCTGCGGCGCCGGCGCATCGGCGAGCTGCGAGCCGCAGGCGAGGCAGAACCGCGCGATGTCCGGGTTCTCGGTCCCGCAACTCGCGCACGTTTTCATGCGTCGAGTCTACGAACCGCGCCACACGTCGCCTTGCGACAATGGGGGCCGTGGGTGTCGACACGGCAGCCGAGCACCTTGCGCACGCGCGCCAGCTCGCCCGGCGCGACGAGGAGCTCGCACGTGAGGTCGAGGTCGTCCGCGGCCTGCACGAGCGGGCGGCCGCGATCCGTGTCCGAGCGCGCGAGATCGCGGACGGGTTGGAGCGGATCCCTGCGGAGCTCGCCGAGCTCGAGGCGCTTCGGCAGGAGACCGAATCCGAGATCGCACGCGCGCGTACCGAGCTGGAAGCTGCCGAGGCGCGGCTCGCCGGGCTCGAGACGTCGCGGCGCGCCAAGCCCGACGAGATCGATCGTGCCCGCAGCGAGGCGGAGACGGCACGCGAAGCGGCTCGCAGACGCCGGCGTGCAGCTCGAGCGGCTGACGGCGTCCAACGAGGAGCTCCGCACCGAGGAGCGCGCGCTGCGCGAGGCCGCCGAGGCCCTTCCCCGCGAGGCGGACCGCGTCGCCGACGACATCCGCGGCGTCGCGCGCGTCACGGAGAGCGCGCGCGCCGATCCCGGATCGTCGATGGAAGAGCTCGAGGAGTGGGGTGCGCGCGTCCGCTCGGCGCTCTTCGTCGCCCGCGGCACGCTCGAGACCGAGCGCGAGCGGGTCGTCGCCGAGGCGAACGCGCTCGGAACGGCCGTCCTCGGTGAGAGCCTCGGCGCGTCCAGCGTCGCCGTGGTGCGGCGACGGCTCGAAGAGCGGCTCGGCGCGGCCGGCTAGGCGCCGATCATCTCCCTGAACGCCGGTTCGTCGCGGATCGCGTCGAAGTCCGAGTCCTCCTTCGCATACGCGCGGACCCGTTCCGACTTCTCCACCGCCTGGCGCAGGTGCGCTAGCGCATCGTCCTTCCGGCCCGCGAGGCTCTCGCAGCACGCGAGGTTGTACAGCGGCAGCGAGTACTGGGGATTCGCCTCGATGAGCTCGCGCCCGCGCTCGATCACTGCCTCGTAGTTCCCCTCCTCGTAGAGGTTCCTGACCGGAGCCCACACTTCCCACCCGGAGGGCTCGTACGCCTGCCCGGGGACCCCGCCGATCGAGACGATCGTCGTGCCCGACTCCTCGGCGAACGCCGTGCGCTTCACCGCCGGCTCGACGAACACGTACGTGCCGGCCGGCGCCTCGCGGCGCTCGCCGTCGAGCTCGAAGACAGCCCGCCCGGTCGTGACGATGTAGAGCTCCTCACTCATGTCCTGCGGGTCGCTCTCGTCGTGCTCGTTGATGATCCGGTCGCCCTTCGCCCGACCGGTCCAGGCGTTGATGCCGAAGGACGTGATCCCGAAGTGGTGCCGAATGGGCCGCCACGGCTCGCGGCCGTCGTCGTATTCGTCGATCTCGTCGAGGCGCGCGATCGCATATCCACTCATACAGACCTCCTGTGTTCGCGTCTTGCCACGCTAACGCAGCCGGCGTTACGGGAACCACGAATCGCCGGGGTAGAGGTCGAGCGACCCGCCGTCGCGGCACGACGTCGGCAGCGCGTACGCCGCCCGGATCACGCTTCGCTCCGCGAGGCGACTGTCGAGCTCCGCGCCCATGAGAGCGCGCGCCCGTCGCTCGTCCAGGCCGAGGCGGGCGCCGAGCCGGACGCCTTCCTGGAGCGCGAGGCATTCCGTGACGCCCTCCCGCCGCTCGCCGCGGAGGTGGACGGCCTCGTGCGCGAGGACGACGATCGCCTCACCCGTGCGCTCGCCGCGATCCTTCCCGTCGAGCACGAGGTCGTGGAGCGCGCGGCAGATGCCCTGGTCGAGGTACGCGATCCCTGCGCGCGGAAAGGCGATCCCGAGGGTGTCGCTCCCGGCGCCGGTGAACGCGTACTGCTCGTCGCAGCGGATCGTGACGGGACGGCCGGCGACGATCGACGCCTCCGAGGTGAGCCGTGACACGGTTCGCGCCCGCTCCGAGTCGGCGAGCGACCGCCACGTCGCGGCGCGGTCGGCGCGTGCCGCGAGGACGAAGAGGGCGACGACCGCGACGGCACCCGCCAGCCAGGCGAGCGTCCCTCCGCGGCCGCGTGGAGGGCGGGTCGGCGGCGGGACGTAGCGGTAGCCGTCCTCCTCCTCGACGAGCTCGCCGAAGCCGAGGTCGGCATCCTCGGGGCCTGGAGGGATCCGCCTCCTGCGTGGGAGTGAGAGCTCCCGACGGCCGCGAACGACGAACTCGACCTCCGCGGCGAGCAGGACGACGAACGGCAGCCAGAACGGCACGACCTCGCGCAGGGCCTCGACGAAGAGCCACGCGACGACGAAGACGATCGCCGCGACGCGGACGGCGGTCTGGACGGTGCTGCGGTCGACCATGCGACGAAGTGTTCCTTGCCGCCTACGATCTGCCGATGCTCGACCCGCTGGAGCGGTGGAAGGCCCTCGGTCTCCCGGACAAGCCGGACTATGCAGGGCTCCTCACGTTCGCGGGGATGCCGTACACGCAGGATGCCGCCGAGCTCGCGGGCGTGGACGTCGCCGTGGTCGGGGCGCCGACGGACGATCTCGTCTCCGACCGTCCCGGAACGCGGTTCGGCCCGCGGGCGATCCGGGCGGCGAGCTGCCCACCGGGGCCGCACCTCGAGGCGCGTGTCGACTGGGCGGCGCGGCTGCGGGTCGTCGACTTCGGCGACGCGCCGGTGGTGCCCGCCGATCCGGCGGGGACGCACGCGTCGATCGAGCGGCTCGTCCGCGAGATCGTCGAGGCGGGTGCGATGCCGATCGTCCTCGGCGGCGACCACTCGATCTCGGAGCCGGACGTCCGTGCGGTCGCGGCCGCGCACGGGCCGGTCGCCCTCGTCCACTTCGACACGCACACGGACACCGGGACCGAGGTCTTCGGCGTCGAGGTCTCGCACGGGACGCCGATGTACCGGCTGGTGCGCGACGGGCAGGTCGACCCGGCCGGATATGTCCAGATCGGGCTCCGTGGGTACTGGCCGGGGGAGACCGAGCTCGCATGGCAACGCGACCGCGGGATCACGAGCTTCTTCATGCACGATGTCCGCGAGCGCGGGATCGCAGATGTGGTCGCGCGGACCGTGGACATCGTCGGCGAGCGGCCGACGTTCCTCTCGGTCGACGTCGACGTCCTCGATCCGGCGTTCGCGCCGGGGACCGGCACGCCCGAGCCGGGCGGGATGAACTCGGGCGACCTCCTGTGGGCGTGCCGGGAGCTCGCGACGCGGCTCCGGCTCGTCGGGATGGACGTCGTCGAGGTGATCCCGACCGCGGTCGGCTCGGCGGACGTCACGGCGCTCGTCGCGGAGCGCGTCGTCCGCGAGGTGCTCACCGGGATGGCGGTGCGGCGCGGCCCGGCACTCGTCTAGAGTCGCGCCGTGCCGGCGACGCTCATGGACGGGAAGGCGCTCGCCGGGCGCATCCGCGCCGACGTCGCGCGCGAGGTCGAGGAGCTCGGCCACGTCGGGCTCGCGACGGTGCTCGTCGGCGACGATCCGGCCTCGCACGTCTATATCTCCGGGAAGCACAAGGCCGCCACCGAGGCAGGGATCGAGGCGCGCGACATCCGGCTGCCCGACGACACCTCCGAGGCGGGCGTCCTCGCGCTCGTCGACGAGCTCAACGCAGACGACATGGTGGACGGGATCCTCGTGCAGCTCCCGCTCCCCGGTCACATCGACGAGACCCGCGTGACGTACCACGTCGCGCCGCACAAGGACGTCGATGGGTTCCACCCCGTCAACGCGGGCAACCTCTACCTCGGCACGCCGCTCCACGTTCCGGCCACGCCGGCCGGCTGCATGCGGCTCCTCGCGGAGCACGGCATCGACCCGGCGGGCAGGGAGGCGGTCGTGATCGGGCGCAGCGAGATCGTCGGGCGACCGGCCGCGATGCTCCTCCTGCAGGCGAACGCGACCGTGACGATCTGCCATTCGCGCACCACCGACCTCGCCGCGGCGGTGCGGCGCGCGGACATCGTCGTCGCGGCGGTCGGCCGCCCCGGCATCGTCACCGCGGACATGGTGAAGCCGGGAGCCGCGGTCCTCGACGTCGGCCTGACGCGCACCGACGAGGGGATCCGAGGGGATGTCGACGCCGGCGTCGCGGACGTCGCGGGGCACCTGACGCCGATGCCGGGGGGAACGGGCCCGATGACGATCGCGCTGCTGCTCGAGAGCGCCGTGAGGGCCGCGCGCTATCGGCGCGGAATCCTTGCGTACCCAACCCTGTAGCGCTAGCGTGTCGCCGTTATTGCACCTCGCGTCGGCACACCGCCGATGCTGCTTCTAGGAGGACGTTCGTTGTCTGTAGAGACGGGCACCGTGAAGTGGTTCTCGAACGAGAAGGGCTTCGGGTTCATCGCGCGCGAGAGCGGCGATGACGTCTTCGTCCACTTCTCGGCCATCACCATGGACGGCTACAAGTCCCTCACGGAGGGTCAGAAGGTGGAGTTCGAGGTCGTCCAGGGGCCCAAGGGCGCCCAGGCCGCGAACGTCACCGCTGCGTCGTAGCGAGGGCGGTCACCGGTTCTGGCGGCGGGCCCCACGAGGGCCCGCCGTCTTTCGTGGGGGAACCCATGGTTCCCCCACGATCCCCCTCCTTCTCCGCAGCGACCCGGCCGGGAGCCTGGCCTCCCGGCCGGCAAAGCCGGCCTTCGGCCGTCACCCGCAGTGGCGCCGCAGCCCAAGGTCGAAACAGCCGCGACGAGGGTTCTGGAAGGATGAGCCTGAGATGGCAATCTCGAGGGAACAGGTGCTCCACGTGGCGCGTCTCGCCCGCCTCGACCTGCGCGACGACGAGGTCGAGCGCCTGACGGACGAGCTCGGCGCGATCCTCGACGCCGTCTCGAAGGTGGCGGAGCTCGATCTCGCGGACGTGCCGCCGACCTCGCATCCGCTCGACCTCGTCAACAGCTGGGCCGACGACGAGCCGCGCGCGTCGCTGCCGCTCGAGGACGTGTTCGCGAATGCGCCCGCGCGGGAGGGCGACCTGTTCCGCGTGCCGCCAACGGCATGACCGTCGCTCGCCTTCGACTCGCTCCCGTGGGGGAAACCATGTTTCCCCCACGAGCCCCCTTCTTCCGGGGAGCGTGGGGAACCTCCCGGTTCCCCACACCCCTCCCCGCTCATGGGCCAACCGAGGTTGGCCCATGAGCAGCAGGCATCGACACTCTCCGGCTGACCGCCGAGGATGCGATCGGGCTCGTCGAGCGGGGCGAGGTGTCCGCCGCCGAGCTCCACCTCGCGTACCTCGACGCGATCGGCGAGCGAAACGACGAGCTGCACGCGTACCTCCGCACCGTCGACGAGGCCGACGGGACGAGCATCCCGATCGCGCTCAAGGACGTCATCTCGACGCGAGGGATCGAGACAACGGCCGGCTCGAAGATCCTCGCGGGCTACACACCGGTCTTCGACGCGACCGTCGCCGCCCGCTGCAAGGCAGCCGGTCTGACCCTCCTCGGCAAGACGAACACGGACGAGTTCGCCATGGGCTCCTCCACGGAGAACTCGGCCTACGGCCCGTCGCGGAACCCGTGGGACCCCAGCCGCGTCCCCGGCGGCTCGGGCGGCGGCACCTCCGCCGCCGTGTCCGGCGGCCTGGCGCCGTGGGGCCTCGGCTCGGACACCGGCGGTTCGATCAAGCAGCCGTCTGCGCTCTGCGGGAACGTCGGCCTGCGTCCGACGTACGGGACGGTGTCCCGCTACGGCGTCGTCGCCTTCGCGTCGAGCCTCGACCAGATCGGACCCGTCGCGAAAACGGTGCGCGACGTCGCGCTCCTCTACCGCATCATCTCGGGCCCGGATCCCGCCGACTCGACGACGGTCGCGCTGCCGACAGCGGTCGAGCTGCCCGAGGGCGAGCGGCTCGACGGCCTCCGGATCGGCGTGCCGCGCCAGGCGGCGGCGCTGGAGGCGATCGAGCCCGGTGTGCGCACGGAGTTCGAGAAGACGCTCGCGCTCGCGGAGGAGCTCGGCGCCGAGGTCGGCGAGTGCGACCTGCCGCTGTCGTTCGACTACGGAATGCCCTGCTACTACCTCATCGCCCCGGCCGAGGCGTCGTCGAACCTCGCCCGCTACGACGGCGTCCGCTACGGGCCGCGGAGCCAGGAGGACACCTACCGGCACATGGTCGAACGGACACGGGACGAGGGGTTCGGCGCGGAGCCCAAGCGGCGGATCATGCTCGGGACGTACGCCCTCTCGGCGGGGTACTACGACGCCTACTACGGCCAGGCGCAGAAGGTCCGGACGCTGATCGGCCGGGAGCACGCGGCGGCCTTCGAGACCTTCGACCTGATCGCCACACCGACGTCGCCGACCGTTGCGTTCCCGGTGGGCGAGAAGGCGGCCGACCCGCTCGCGATGTACGCCTGCGACCTCCTCACGATCCCGTCCTGTCTCGCCGGGCTTCCCGGCCTCAGCGTCCCCTGCGGGCTCTCCGAGGGCCTTCCGGTGGGCATCCAGCTGATCGGCCGCCCCTTCGCCGAGAACACGCTCTTCCGCGTCGGTCACGCACTGGAGCGCGCGCTCGACCTCGACCTCGTCCCGGAGCGGCTCCGCTGACTCTCTCGCGCACCTGGCCGCCGTCGGCTTCCGCCGCGCGAAGCCCGGCTCCGCCAACGGCTGCCGCCGCTCGTGGCACGACGCTTTCCAGGGCCGTGCAGAGCACTGTCCCCTCCGGCCTCGCACCGCGAGCGACGGCCCAGGAGTGCGAGAGATGACGTGGGAGCCCGTCATCGGCCTCGAGATCCACGTCCAGCTGAAGACGCGGACGAAGATGTTCTGCCGCTGTCCCGCCGGCTTCGGCGCAGGGGAGAACACCCAGACGTGCCCCGTCTGCCTCGGCTTCCCCGGGGCGCTCCCCGTGCCGAATCGCGTCGCGATCGAGTGGGTGGTGAAGCTCGGGCTGGCGCTCGGTTGCGAGATCGCGCCGCGGGCCGTGTTCGCGCGGAAGCACTACTTCTACCCCGACCTCCCAAAGGGCTATCAGATCTCTCAATACGATCTACCTTCTTGCATCGATGGCAATGTGCTAGTTCCGCTGCCGGAAGGCGATCATGCGGTCGGGATCGTGCGCGCGCACCTCGAGGAGGACGCGGCCAAGAACGTCCACGTCGGCGGCCGCACGGGCCGCATCGGCGGGGCCGACTACACGCTCGTCGACTACAACCGCGGCGGGACACCCCTCGTCGAGATCGTCACGGCGCCGGACATCCACTCGGCGGAGGAGGCGAAGCGCTTCCTCCAGCTGCTGCGGCAGACGATCGTCGAGCTCGGCATCTCGGACGCCGAGATGGAGAAGGGAACGCTTCGCGTGGACGCCAACGTGTCCGTGCGCCCGGAAGGGTCGGACGAGCTCCGGACCCGCTGCGAGATCAAGAACATGAACTCGTTCACCCACATCGCGCGGGGGATCGAGGCGGAGGTCGCGCGGCAGATCGCGGTCTGGGAGTCGGGCGGCGAGGTCGAGCAGCACACATACGACTTCGACGTCGCGACCGGGACGCTGACGCCGCGCCGCGCGAAGGAGGAGGCCGACGACTACCGCTACTTCCCCGAGCCGGACCTCGTGCCGGTCGAGCCGTCGGCAGAGCTCGTCGAGCGGCTCCGTGCCGAGCTGCCCGAGCTTCCCGCGGCGCGGATCCGCCGCATCGGCGACGCGCTCGACCACGAGCGGGCGCTCGTCCTCGTGACGGGCGGCCTCGAACGCCTGTGGGAACGGACGGTCGCGGCCGGAGCGGACGGCATGGCTGCGAGCAACGTGATCGCCAACCAGCTCGTGGGCGCAGGCGTCGATCCCGCCTCGGTCGACGCGGACGAGCTGGCGAGGCTCGTCGGAGCGCGGGAGCGGATCCCGCGGAAGGCGTTCGACGAGGCGATCGCGCGGGTCGGCGAGCCGGGCTTCTCGGCGGAGCCGTACCTCGCACAGGAGGCGGTCTCGGACACCGCTGCGCTCGGGCCGATCGTCGACGCGATCCTCGCCGCCAACCCGGCCCAGGTCGAGCAGTATCGAGGCGGAAAGGACGGCCTCCTGGGCTTCTTCGTCGGCCAGGTGATGAAGGAGACGAAGGGGCAGGCCGACGCGCGCGTGGTGAACGAGCTCGTGCGGGCGAAGCTGTCCGCCTGAAATGGACAGGCCCGGACGGCAGTTGTAGCGTCGGGGCGTGGCATTCGCGAGCGATCCGGGGATCACGCTCGACGAGCTGCGCCTCGCCGCGCGCAACCATGCGATGCCGCTCGAGGCGCTCCGCTGGGCGATCACGCCCGTCGGGCTCCATTACCTGCTGATCCACTACGACGTCCCGCTCGTCGATCCGACCACCTGGCGGCTCGAGCTCGGCGGCGTGGTCGAGCGACCCCTGACGCTGAGCCTCGACGAGCTTCGTGCGCGCCCACGGGTCGAGCTGGCAGCGACGATGGAGTGCGCCGGCAACGGCCGCGCGCTGCTCGAGCCGCGGCCGATCAGCCAGCCGTGGCTGACCGAGGCGGTGGGCACCGCCCGATGGGCCGGGGTGGCGCTCGCGCCCCTGCTCGAGGAGGCAGGGGTCGGGGCCGACGCGGTCGACGTCGTCTTCGGCGGCCTCGACCGCGGCGTGGAGGGCGACGTCGAGCAGAGTTACGAGCGCAGCCTGCCGGTAGAAGAGGCACTCGTGAGCGGCGCCGTTCTCGCGTACGACATGAACGGCGCTCCGCTGCCGCCGCAGCACGGCTTTCCGCTCCGCCTCGTCGTTCCCGGCTGGTACGGCATGACCAACGTCAAGTGGCTGTCCGACGTCACCGTGACGACGGAGCCGTTCACGGGGTACCAGGTCGCGTCGGGCTACCGCGTCCGAACGAGCGAGGACGAGGACGGGCGGCCCGTGACGCGCATGCGCCCGCGATCGCTGATGGCGCCTCCGGGCATGCCCGACTTCTACTCGCGCGACAGGATCGTCGACGCCGGACGCGTGGAGCTCGAGGGCCGCGCCTGGTCCGGTCGCGCACCCGTCGCCCGGGTCGAGGTGAGCACGGACGGCGGCTCGACCTGGGCCGACGCGGAGATCACCCGCGAGCTCGAGGGGCCGTGGGCGTGGTGCGGCTGGACGTTCTCCTGGAACGCGTCGCAAGCCGGAGAGCACGTGCTCTGCTGCCGTGCCACGGACGGGACAGGGGACACGCAGCCGCTCGAGCCCGAATGGAACCTCGGCGGCTACGAGAACAACGCCGTGCAGCGCGTGCCCGTCGTCGTCCGCTGACACGTAACACTCGCCACAAGCTGGGGACGGCCGAGACATGAACGCCCGTCGTCGCTGGCATCATCCTGCGTGATGGCACGGCGCATGCTCGCGTGGGGTCTCGTCACTCCGGTGGCCGCCGCGGGCATCCTCGTCGCCCACGCTCTCGCGTACCGGCTCACCGGAACCGCTCCCGGCCCGGTCCACGGCTACCTCGAGCACGGGCCGCAGGTACTCGCGATCCTCGCAACGATCGGCCTCGTCGGGCTCGCGTTCCAGGAGCGCAGCCTCGGCCGCCGCTCGCCGTGGGCCTTCGCGCTCGTCGCGCCTGTCGGCTTCGTCGCGCAGGAGCACGTCGAGCGGCTCGCGCACACGGGCGAGCTGCCGTGGCTCCTCACGACGCCGACGTTCCTCCTCGGGCTGGCGCTCCAGGTTCCGATCGCCCTCCTCTGCGTTCTCGCCGCGCGACGGCTCGCCGGGTCGCTGACCGTCGCGCACCGGGCCCGGTCGATCGGGCGCGGCGAGGCATGGCTGCCGCTGAGCGAGCGGCCAGAGTCGCATCCCCGCGTCGTGCACCACGCTCGCCCGACGGGCCGTGGGCCGCCGCCCCTCCTCGCGTCCTAGCCCTTGTCGCAGGCCTTTCGCCTGCCATTCGACCCGAGGAGAGACCACATGAAGATCATCGGAACCCTGCTTGCCGTTGCGGCGAGCGCCTTCGCCCTCGCCGGGTGCGGCGGCGACGACACCGACGCGTCCGCACCACAGACGGACACGACGACCCAGCCGACGATGACGGCGACGTCGCCGACAGAGACCGAGACGACGCCGACCGAAACTGCGCCCACGGAGACGACGACGCCGGCGAAGCCGGCCCCGACGACCGTCACGATCCGCGTCGTCGGCGGCGTGCCGCAGGGCGGCATCGCGCGGCCGAAGGTGAAGAAGGGCGACCGCGTCGTGATCGTCGTCCGCACGGACGCCGGTGAGGAAGTCCACATGCACGGGTACGACATCGAGCGAACGGTCACGCCGGGCAAGCCCGTGCGCCTGCCGTTCACCGCAACCATCCCCGGGCGGTTCGAGGTCGAACTGCACCATCCGGACTCGGTGCTCGCGGTCGTCGAAGTGAGGCCGTAGATGGACTCGATGCGGCTCGTCGGGCACGGGATCGGGTCGGTCCAGGACCTCCCGATCCCGACGTGGCTGTTCTACTGGGGCGCGGGCGTCGTGCTGGTCGTCTCGTTCGTCCTGCTCGGGGCGCTCTGGAAGCGACCGCTCCTCGAGGCCCACGCCGACGGCCGTCCCAGCGGGAACGGGTTCTCCGGCTTCGTTCTCGGACCCGTTCGGATCGTCCTGCAGGCGCTCTCCGTCGCGCTCTTTGGCCTCGTCTGGGCCTCGGCGCTCTTCGGAGACACCGATCCCTTCCGGAACCTCGCGCCGACGTGGGTGTACGTCGTGTTCTGGCTCGGCGTGCCGCTCCTTTCGGTCCTCCTCGGGAACGTCTGGCGCGCGCTGTCGCCGTGGCGCGCGATTGCCGACGCGTTCGTCTGGATCCGTGAGCGGGGCGGGGGAGAGGCTGAATCCGCTGGCCGAGTACCCGGAGCGGGTCGGGCGATGGCCCGGTGCGGTCGTGCTCTTCGCCTTCGTGTCGCTCGAGCTCGCGTACTCGGACCCGTCGAGCCCTCGCGCCCTAGCCTTCGCGATCGCGCTCTACACCTATGTTGCGCTCTTCGGCATGGCCGCGTTCGGTCGCGATGCATGGGAGCGGACGGGTGAGGGCTTCGCAGTCCTGTTCGGCCTGCTCGCGCGGCTGGCCCCGCTCCACGTGGCGGAGGGGAGGATCCGGCTGCGCTGGCCGTTCACCGGTCTGGCCGGCGCCGAGCGGATCCCGGGGACGGTCGCCTTCGTCGCGGTGATGCTCGGGTCGGTGCTCTTCGACGGCTATAGCCGAACGAGCACCTGGCAGAACTGGATGACGGACATCGAGGCGCCGTACCTCGTCGACCACCCGAATCTCGGCGAGCTGCTCGTCACCGGTGCAAGCCTCGGCGGGCTCCTCACGGCCGTGCTGCTCGTGGCGCTTGCCTACCGGAGCGCCTGCGCGCTCTCGCGCTCGTCGGTCAACGCCCCGCGATCGCTCGTACCCGACTTCGTGCGCTCGCTCCTGCCGATCGCGTTCGTCTACGTCGTCGCGCACTACGTTTCGCTGTTCCTCGTGCAGGGGCAGTTCGCGGTGCCGCTCCTCTCCGATCCGCTGGGACGGGGTTGGAACCTGATCGGGACGGCGCACGTCGTCCCCGATCTCACCGTTCTCTCGCCGAACACGACCTGGTACGTCCAGGTCGGTGCTCTCACCGCCGGGCACGTGGCCGGGCTCGCGGTCGCCCACGATCGGGCGGTGACGATCTTCCCGGACCGGCGGGATGCGCTCCTGTCGCAGTTCGCGTTTCTCGCCCTGATGGTGCTCTACACGGTCGGTGGCCTGTGGGTGCTGTCCCGCGGCTGATCGCCCATCACCCCGACAGGCTCACACTGGCGGTCGAGTTGATCGTCCTCGCGCTCGTCGTCCTTCTCTTCGCCGGGATCTGGGTGCGCGAGCGTCGCCGGCGGGCTCATCGGACACGGCAGACGGCGGAGATGCGGGACTAGCGACTAGCGCCGACTGACGAACCCGCCGTACAGCAGCCCGGCGGCGAGGGCGGCGAAGACGGCGCCGCCGCCTTCGCCAAGGCCCGCGATCGCGCTGCCCGCCGCCGCGACCGCGACGCCCGCGATGATCAGCGCGTTCCCGATCGGTCGTCGCCGTAGTCCGCTGAGCGCGACGCCGATCGCGGCGACGGTGCCGGCGACGTTCCCGACGAGCGCGAGCGCCCGGGCGGGGAAGAACGCGAGGTGCTCGGCCGCGTCCGGGATCTCGCTGCCGGTCACCGGCGGATCGATCGGCACCGAGACCGCGACTCCTATCGCGAGGCCCGCATACACGAGCGCGACAGGTCCGGCCGCCCGGACACCGACGCGCAGGAGCGATCCCGCTCCGAGGAGTGCCGCCGTGAGGAGGCCGCCGAAGAGGTAGAAGGCCCTGAACGCGCGGTCGTCCCAGCCCGCTGCGGCGCCCCAGGCGAGCGCACCCGAGGCAGCGGCGAACGCCGTCAGCGACGTCGCCCACGCGAGAAGCTCCGGCGCGCGCCGCGCGTGCCACTTCCGAAAAAGCTCCGCGGCAAGACGAAGCGTGACGAGGGCGGCCGCAAAGGCGAGGAGCACGTCCATCAGGCGGCAAATCTACGTCTCATACGTACAGTTCCACCTTTCGTCCCTTCCGACAACTGAGGAGCCGGCTTGCTTCGGGCGTTGGTCGCAATCGGTCTGGTGGTCGCGACCGCGGCGACGGCGGCCGCGCTCGCCGCGACGCCGAAGGACCACGCGGCGCAGGCCTGGAACGTCCTCCCGCCGGGACAGGCGGGCGGGGTGGCGTTCACGAAGAACTCGACCGACCAGATCGCGCTCTACGAAGGGCTGACGAGGCTCCGCGATCGCGTGACGGACGCCGACCTCCGTCGCTACTTCAAGCGAGAGACGCTGGGACTCGGAACGGAGCGCGCGGTTCGCACCGAGCGGCCGCGCAAGGGACTCACGATCACCCGCGATCGCTGGGGCGTCCCGCACATCAAGGGCACCACGGAGGAGGACGTCGCTTTCGGGGCGGGCTGGGCGACCGCCGCCGATCGTCAGCTGATCATGGAGCTCCTCCGTGGGCCAGGGCGCATCGCGACGCTCGACGCACCCGGCGTGAACGCGTTCGCCTTCGCGCTCTCGGGGCGGACCTTCCGACCGAGCGCAGCCGCGGAGGTCCGCCTGGCGCAGCAGTTCGACCTACTGCGCGCCCAGGGCGCCGAGGGGCGCGCCGCGATACGCCTGATCGACGCCTACGTGGCGGGGATCAACGCGCAGTACAAGAAGGCAGGCCTGCCGCTTGCTCCCTGGACGCGCAACGACGTCGTCGCGGTCGGCGGGTTGATCGGCGCCGTGTTCGGCTCCGGGGGCGGTCAGGAGGTGCGCCGGTCGCAGTTCCTCGCCTCCCTGCAGCGCAAGTTCGGCGCAGAGCGCGGGCGGCAGGTCTGGGAGGACCTGCGGCAGCGGGACGATCCCGAGGCCCGCGCGTCCGTCCCGGGCCGTTTCGAGCGGACGATGAGGCAGACGAGCGAGGTCGGCAACGTCGTCGTCGACCCGACGAGCTTCGTCCCGGCGGGGCTCTCCGCGGACACGACGACCCGGCTCCCGATGTCGAATGCGCTGCTCGTGGGCGCCCGGCGATCGACCACGGGCAAGCCGCTCTTCGTCGCCGGCCCGCAGGTCGGTCACTTCTACCCGGGCATCCTCCTCGAGCTCGATCTCGAGGGCGGCGGCTACAAGACGCGCGGCGCCGCCTTCCCCGGCGTCTCGTTCGTCGTTCTCCTGGGGCGCGGCACCGACTACGCGTGGAGCGCGACGTCGGCGGGCTCCGACCTCGTCGACGAGTACGTCGAGACGCTCTGCGGCGACGGCGAGACGAGCTACCTCTACCGCGGCGAGTGTCGGCCGATGGGGACGTTCGACGCTGGCGTGATCGTCGGCCGTCCGGGTGAGCCGGATCGCCAGCTCGTCTACCGCGAGACGATCCACGGGCCGGTCAAGGGCTACGCGTCCGTCGAGGGCAAGCGCGTCGCGATCACGTCGCGGCGCTCGACCCGCGGACGCGAGCTCGCGTCGCTCCGCTTCTTTCTCGACCTCTCGATGAACCGCGTCCGCTCCGCCAAGGACTTTCTCCGCGCCGCGTCGCGGATGGAGCTGACGTTCAACTGGGTCTACGCGGACAGCAAGGACATCGCCCAGTTCACGAGCGGACGTCTCCCGGTGCGCCCGGCGACCGTCGACGCCGGCCTCCCGACGAAGGGGAGCGGCGAGTACGAGTGGCAGGGGTTCGAGCCTGCCGCCGCGCACCCGCAGGTCGTGAATCCGCCGAGCGGCGCGATCATCAACTGGAACAACAAGCCTGCCCGGAGCTACGCGGCCGCGGACGACGAATGGACATGGGGACCGGTGCAGCGCGTCGACCTGCTGTGGGCGGGCATCGATCGCCAGCGTCGCCACACCTTGGCGAGCGTCGTCGGCGCGATGAACGGCGCCGCCACGCAGGACCTCCGGCTGATGCGGGTGTGGCCCGTCGTGCGAGACGTCCTCGCGCGCGGGACCGGCACGCCGCGTGCGGTCGCAGCCGCGGCGCAGGCCGACACGTGGTTCGCCGCCGGCGGCAGCCGGCTCGACGCCGACCTCGACGGCAAGATCGACTCCGCGGGTGCTCCGATCCTCGACGCCGCGTGGCCCAGGATCGCGAACGCCGTACTCGGGGGCGTGCTCGACACGGAGCTTCGCCAGGAGCTCGCAGCGCTCGTCCCGAACGACCCGGCGATGCAGACCGACGGATCGAGCGCGTACAGCGGCTGGTGGTCGTACGTCCAGAAGGACCTGCGGACGCTGCTCGGCCGCCCCGTGAGCGGGACGTACGCGACCCACTTCTGCGGCGGCGGCGACGTCGCGCGCTGCGCTGCGGCGCTGTGGGCGGCGCTCGACGACGCGGTCGCCGAGGTGGCCGCCACGCAGGGCGCCGACCCGGCGGCCTGGCGCGCCGACGCGACGAAGGAGCGGATCGTGTTCGCGCCGGGGATCCTCACACGCACCATGCGCGCCTCGAACAAGCCGACCTTCCAGCAGGCGATCACCTTCGCGACGCATCGGTAGGCGTGCGCGACGCGGCCGTCAGGGCGGTCGCGACGCACCGATCGGTCGCCTGGACGCGGCCGTCCGGACGGTCGTGACGCACCGATCGGCCGCCTGGACGCGGCCGCCCGGACCGTTCGCCACGCAGCGTTGGCCGCTGCTGCGCGTCCGTCCAGCAGTCACGCAGTCGGCACGAAGCCGTGACACTCCTGTCGCGACTTCGCCGATAGCCTGACATCAGGGACACGGGAGTGCCCCTGGGGGTCGTTGGCGCCGTAGTTGTGCATCGGCATGGAACTGGGCGGCTGTACGCTCAGGGCGTGCCCCGACCGCAGCAGCTGCTGACGCCCGGCCCGACCGCCGTGCCGCCGGAGGTGCTACGCGCGCTCGCCCAGCCGGTGATCCACCACCGCTCGCCCGACTTCGCCGAGGTGTTCGCGCTGGCGCAGGAGCAGCTCCGCGCCGTCTTCCGCACCGAGCGGGACGTCCTCGTGTTCACCTCGTCCGGCACCGGCGCCTTCGAGTCCGCGATCGTCAACCTCCTCTCGCCGGGCCAGCGCGTCCTTGCGGTCTCCCAGGGCGAGTTCGGCGAGCGCTGGCAGTCGATGGCGCGGGCATTCGGCTGCGACGTCGTTCCGCTCGCGTACGCCTGGGGAGAGGCTCCGAGCCCCGACGACCTGCGCGCGGCGCTCGCCGAGAGCGGCGCGCAGACGGTGTTCCTCGTCCATTCCGAGACCTCGACGGGTGTCGTCTGCGACCTCGAGCCGCTGCTCGCGGTGTGTGCGGAGGCGGAAGCCCTGTCGATCGTCGACGCCGTCTCGAGTCTCGGCGCCGTGCCGCTCGAGACGGATGCCTGGGGCGCGGACGTCGTCGTGACGGGCTCGCAGAAGGCGCTCATGACGCCGCCCGGCCTCGCGTTCGCGGCCGTATCGGAACGCGCCTGGACGCGAACCGAGACGGCGACGCTACCGCGGTTCTACTGGGACTGGGAGCGGCAACGTCGCGTCCAGGAGAAGGGCTCGACGCCGTTCACGCCCGCGACGTCGATCGTCGTCGCGCTCACCGCGGCACTGGGCCTCGTCCTCGCGGACGGGCTCGAGGCGGCGTACGCACGGCACCGTGCGCTCGGTCGCGCGTGCCGCGCGGGGATCAAGGCGATGGGGCTCGAGCTCTATTCGCCGGACGACGACAGCGCCGCGGTGCTCACGGGGGCGCTCACGCCGGAGGGGATCGACGCAGTCGCGCTGCGTCTCGCGCTCCGCGACAAGCACGGGATCACGATCGCGGGCGGGCACGGCGAGCTCGTGTCGCGGCTGTTCCGCATCGGGCACATCGGGCACGTGACGGTCGAGCAGATCGCCGGCGCGATGACGGCGATCGAAGTCGAGCTCGCGGTGGCCGGCGCCGATGTCGAGCAGGGCAACGCTGCGCCGGCGGCGCTCGAGGCGTTCGGGACCGTCGCCTCCGCCTGACGAGCCGATGACCTTCCGCGTCCTCGTCCGCGAGCCGATCGCCGAGGCCGGCGTGGAGCTGCTCCGCAGCCGGTTCGAGGTCGACGTCGACCCCGACTCGCCGCTCGAGGAGATCATCGACCGCTACGACGGGATCGTGATCCGGTCCGCGACCCGGCTCACGCAGGACGTGATCGAACGCGCCGATCGGCTCAAGGTGATCGGCCGGGCGGGCGTCGGGGTCGACAACGTCGACGTCGCAGCGGCGACGCGACGGGGAATCGTCGTGGCGAACGCCCCGGAATCGACGGTGGTGTCGGCCGCCGAGCAGACGATCGGGCTCATCCTCGCGCTCGCGCGAAACATTCCGCAAGCGCACGCCGCCCTGAAGGACGGGCGCTGGGAGCGCTCGCGCTGGAGCGGCGTCGAGGTCGCCGGGAAGACACTCGGCGTCGTCGGCTTCGGCCGGATCGGCCAGCAGGTCGCGCGCCGCGCGCTCGGTCTCGGGATGACGGTCGTCGCATATGACCCTTTCGTCGGAGAGGACCGGTTCCGCGACCTCGGCGTCGAGCAGGCGGAGACGGTGGAGGATCTCCTCGCGGCGGCCGATGTCGTCACGCTCCACTCGCCTCTCACGGACGAGACGCGTTGCCTGATCGACCGCGACGCCATCGCCCACATGCGGGACGGGGCGCGCCTCGTGAACGCCGCGCGCGGCGCGCTCGTCGACGAGGCGGCGCTCGCGGAGGCGATCGAGTCGGGCAAGCTCGCCGGGGCCGCGCTCGACGTCTTCTCGACGGAGCCGTACGAAGGACCGCTGCTCGGACTCGACCACGTCGTCGTCACGCCGCACCTCGCGGCGTCGACCGGCGAGGCGCAGGACCGCGCAGGCGTGATCGTGGCCGAGCAGATCGTCGCGGCGCTCGACGGCGGCATCGTCACGAACGCCGTGAACATCCCCGTCGTCGACCAGGCGGACCTCGAGGTCCTGCGGCCGTTCATCCCGCTTGCCGCCTTGCTCGGGCGGATCTCGGCGAAGCTCACGGCGGGTCGCCCGCAGAGGATCACCGTCGCGGCGCACGGCCCGCTCTCGCAGTACGACACGCGCCTGCTCACGGCGGCGGCGCTCAACGGGACGTTCCAGGAGCGCGTCGACCAGGTCGTGAACGTCGTCAACGCGCCCGTGCTGGCGGCCGAGCGCGGCATCGAGGTCGTCGAGGAGCGCAACCGCGCCTCGCGCGACTACACGAACGTGGTCGAGGTGCGGATCGTCTCCGACGGCGAGGAGGCGACCGTCTCGGGCACGACGATCGGGCCCGAGCCGCGGCTCTTCCTCGGCGGCGCACTCGGCTTCGCAATCGACATCGAGATCGCGCCGCACATGGTGTTCGTGCGCTACGCCGATCAGCCGGGCGTGATCGGGCGCGTCGGGTCGATGTTCGGCGACGCCGGCGTGAACATCGCGAACATGGCCGTGTCGCGGACGAAGGAGGGGGGAGAGGCGCTCATGGTCTTCTCGATCGACACCCCCGCCACCGAGGAGCTCGAGGCGGCCCTGCACGCGATGGGCTTCGACCACGTCCGCTTCGTGGAGCTCGCGTGACCGACGACGCGAACGTCACGGCGGCCGCGCTCTGGCCCGAGCCCGTGGAGCGGGTAGCCTCGTTCCTCCGGGACGTCGGGGCGGAGGCGAGGCTGGAGCAGCTGGAGCGAGACACCCCGACGGCCGAGGGCGCCGCGGACGCGATCGGGTGCACGCTCTCCCAGATCGTCAAGTCGCTCGTCCTGACGTGCGACGGCGCGCCGGTGGTCGCACTCGTCCCCGGCGATCGCAAGGCCGACACGGGCAAGGTCGCTCGGCTTCTCGGCGCAAGGCGCGTGACGGTCGCAAGCGCAGTGGAAGTACACGAGGCGACCGGCTTCAAGCCGGGCGGAGTCGCGCCGTTCCCGCTCGAGCACGTGTCGGCCGTGCTCGTCGACCGCGCGCTGCTTCGGCACCGGATCGTGTGGGCAGGGGCAGGCTCCGACCGCCACGTCGTCGGGCTCTCGCCGCAGGAGCTCCTTCGGCTCACGCGCGGTCGGGTCGAGGACCTCGCGCTCGAATCACCATAATCTGGGCAACGCTCGGCGAACGGAGGAGACCGATGCAGGAGACCGCGAAGATCTGGATGAACGGCGAGCTCGTCGACTGGGCGGATGCGACCGTCCACGTCGGCGTCCACGGGCTCCATTACGGCACCGGCGCGTTCGAGGGGATCCGTGCCTACGAGACCCCGCGCGGACCGGCCGTGTTCCGCCTCGCCGACCACCTCCAGCGGCTCCACGACAGCGCGAAGCTCCTCTACATGGACGTGCCGTACACGGTCGAGGAGCTCCGCACGGCGACCCACGACCTCGTGCGCGCGAACGGCCTGCCCGCCTGCTACCTGCGGCCGATCGTCTTCTTCGGCTACGGCTCGCTCGGCGTCCACACGCGCGGCAACCCGGTCGAGACGGTGATCATGAGCTGGCCGTGGGGCGCCTACCTCGGCGAGGACTCGCTCGCGAAGGGGATCACGGCGAAGATCTCGTCCTGGACGCGCGTCGGGCCGAACGTCATCCCCCACGTCGCGAAGGCGACGGGCATCTACCTCAACTCGATGCTCGCGACGACCGAGGCGCAGCGGGCCGGCTACGACGAGGGGATCCTGCTCACCGACGGGGGCTACGTCGCCGACGGGCCGGGCGAGAACATCTTCGTCGTCAAGGACGGGAAGATCACGACGCCGCCGCTGTCGACCTCGATCCTGCCCGGGATCACGCGAGACTCGGTGATCCAGCTCGCGCTCGAGCGTGGCTACGTGATCGAGGAGGCGGACATGATCCGGACCGACCTCTATCTCGCGGACGAGGTCTTCATGACCGGGACGGCGGCAGAGGTGACGCCGGTGCGCGCGATCGACGACTTCGAGGTCGGCGTCGGCCCTGTCACCCTCGAGCTGCAAGGGGCGTACCTCGACGTGGTCAACGGCCGCTCCGATGAGTGGAGCCACTGGCTCGACCTCGTCGAGGCGCGCGAGGAGGCAACGGCCGCCTAGGGTGCCCGGCGTCAGCCGGGCACCCTCGAGCCACGGCACGCGAGCACGGCCGCGACGACCCGATCCTGATCGGCGTCCGTGAGCGCCGTGCCGCTCGGCAGGCAGAGCCCGCGCTCGAACAGCCGGCCCGAGACCTCGCCGCCGAAGGTGACGTGCGCGGCGTAGATCGGCTGGAGGTGCATCGGCTTCCAGAGCGGCCGCGCCTCGATGTCCTCGGCCTCGAGCGCGAGCCGGATCGCCTCCCGGTCCGCGCCGAACTCCCCGGGATCGACGACGATGCACGTCAGCCAGGCGTTGCCCGTGCCGTAGTCGGCTTCCGGCATGAACGTGATCCCCGGTGCGTCCGCGAGCAGCTCGCGGTACCGATCGCGGATCCGTCGCCGCGTCGCGACACGCTCGGGAAGCGATTCGAGCTGCGCCCGGCCGAGCGCCGCAAGGATGTTGCTCATGCGGTAGTTGAAGCCGACCTCGACGTGCTCGTAGTGGGCGACCGGCTCGCGGGCCTGCGTCGAGAGCTTGCGGGCGTGCTCGACGAGGTCGCGGTCCTCCGAGACGAGCATCCCGCCGCCGCTCGTCGTGATGATCTTGTTGCCGTTGAACGAGAACGCTGCGAGGAGGCCCTGCCCGCCGGCGGGCGCGCCGCGGTAGGTCGCCCCGAGCGATTCGGCGGCATCCTGGACGAGGAGGACGTCGTGGCCGGCGCACACCTCGCGGACGGCGTCGTAGTCGCAGCACTGGCCGTAGAGGTCGACGGCGACAAGGGCGCGCACGTTCGCCCCGGCGGCGCGACGCTCCGTGAGGGCGCGGTCGAGCAGCTCCGGGTCCAGCGTCCAGGTGGCCGCGTCGCAGTCGACGAAGAACGGCGTCGCGCCCGTGTAGGCGACCGCGTTCGCGCTCGCCGCGAATGTCAGGTCGGAGCAGGCGACCTCGTCGCCCGCGCCGATGCCGAGCACGACGAGCGCGAGGTGGAGCGCCGCGGTGCCGCTCGAGAGAGCGACCGCGTGCTCGACCCCCGCGACCGCCGCGAGCTCGCGCTCGAATGCGTCGACCTGCGGCCCGAGCGGCGCGATCCAGTTCGACGCGATCGCCTCGCCGACCAGCTCGGCCTCGCGGCCGGTGAGAGTGAGGAGGGGAGAGGAAGACGCGCGGCACCGTCGGGCGAGCGTACCGTCGCCGGGACTTGCGTCGGCGGCGATACTTCGGCCATGAACGGGCACGGCATGGTGTTCCTCGGGTTCGGCAAGTACGTCCGCGCCGACCGGATCTACGCCCTCGAGCCGATCGTCGGCGACGATCGCGGCAGCGGCAGCCGGACGCTCGTGTGGGTGGAGGGGATCCCCGACCCCGTCGTCGCGTCGCGGACGCAGGAGACGATCCTCGCGGAGATCGAGGCGACCGCCGACGCGTCGCCGCAGCCGCGACGCGGCCGCTCACGACGGGGCGCCGTCCGGATCCATCCGCAGCTGTTCGAGGAATGACGTTCGCCGAGCTCGTCGGAGTGAGCGTCCACGACGCGGCGCCCGCGCTGATCGGCTGGACCCTGCTCCTCGCCGGCGTCGGCGGGCGGATCGTCGAGGTCGAGGCGTACGCCGCGGACGACCCGGCGAGCCACTCGTACCGCGGGCCGACACCACGGACCGAGGTGATGTTCGGCCCTCCCGGCCACCTCTACGTCTACCGCTCGTACGGCCTCCACTGGTGCGCGAACATCGTGTGCGAGGAAGCGGGTCGCGGAGCGGCGGTGCTCCTCCGGGCGCTCGAGCCGACGGACGGCCTCGACGAGATGCGTGCGCGGCGCGGCCTCGCGGACGTACGGCTTCTCTGCACCGGCCCCGGCAGGCTCACGCAGGCGCTCGGGTTGACCCGGGAGCACGACGGCGCCGACCTCACTTTGCCGCCCTTCGCCCTCGTCCCGCCGGCAACGCCGGTCGCGATCGAGCGGACGCCTCGGATCGGGATCACGAAGGCCGTCGAGAAGCCGTGGCGCTACGTCGAGGCGGGCTCTAGTTGGTCGAGCCGCGCCCGACGAGCAGCGTGATCGGGAGCCCCGGCCGGATCGCGATTCCCGGCTCGAGGCTCTGCTCGAGCACGGTGCCGGCGGGCCCATCGCCGTAGCGAAGCCGGAGCGCGAGCCGGAGCTTCCGGCTCCGCTCCTTCGCATCGGGCAGGCTGGAGCCGACGAGGTTCGGGACGAGGCCGTCCTGGGCCGTCGACACCCAGAGCCGCACGCTGCCGTTCGCCGACAGGAAGCCGCCGCGCGGCTGCTGCTTCACGACCTGGCCCGGGCGTGTCCGCACCTTCGCGGGGACGTAGATGACGTCGGCCGCGAGCGGGACCGATTCGAGCGCGACCCGGGCCGACTCGACCGAGCGGCCGACGACGACCGGAACGGAGACCTCGTTCGCGTAGCACGTCGCGGTCTTGTCCGGCACCTTGCCGGCGAAGTACGAGATGACCCGGGTTCCCGGGCAGTACCCGTTGTCGAGCCGCCACCCGCCGCCGCGATTCACGACGCGCACATCGTACGAGGGAAGGTACGGCGCTGAGGTGAACGACTGCGGCTCCTCGTCTGCGAGCGCGCGCGTCATGAACGCCTTCCAGATCAGCGCGGGGAGCGTCCCGCCGGCGACGGGCTCGCCGTGGAACTCCGTCTCCATCGGCTTGAGCTCGTTCGGGTAGCCGACCCAGACCGCGACCGCGAGCTCGGGCGTGTAGCCGATGAACCAGGCGTCGCCGTAGTTGTCCGTCGTCCCGGTCTTGCCGGCTGCCGGCGCGCCCGGTGAGCTGCGCGCGCCGGCCGGTGCCCTGCTGGACGACGTCCTCGAGGATCGCGGTGAGCTTCTCGGCCTCGCCGGGCGGGAGGACGGCCTTGCCGACCGGCGCGTTCCTCCGCGACTTCCCGCTCTTGCGGAACCGGACCTCCTGCACGACTCGCGGGACGTTGCCCATGATCGAGCCGTCGACGCGCTTGCCGTCGTTGGCGATCGTCGCGTACGCGCGGGTCATGTCGAGCGGGTTGACGGCCACGGCGCCGAGGCCGATCGAGAAGTAGGCGGGTAGCTCGGAGCGGATCCCGAGCCGGTGCGCGGTGTCGACGATCGACTTCGGGCCGACGATCTTCGTGAGCTGCGCGTAGACGGAGTTGTCCGAGGAGACCATCGCGCTCGCGAGGTCGACGTCGCCGAGATAGCTCCCCTCGTAGTTCGAGACCTTCCAGATCCGGTCGCCCGCGTCGATCTCCACCGGCTTCGAGACGAGCCGGGTCGTCGGCGCGATCCCCTGCCGGAACGCGCTCGCGAGCACGATCGGCTTGAACGACGAGCCGGGCTGCCGCTCGGCCTGCGTCGCGAGGTTGAACTGGCTCCGCTGAAAGTTCGTCCCGCCGAACATCGCGCGGACGGCTCCCGTCCTCGGGTCGATCGCGACGAGCGCCGCCGCCGGCCCGCCCGGCTGCGTGAGCACCTTCTGGATCGCCTCGCGGGCGCGGTCCTGGAGGTCGAGGTCGATCGTCGTCGTCACCTCGAGCCCGCCGCCGAAGACGCGCTCGGCGCCGTAGCGGGCGACGAGCTGGTCGGTCACGTACCCGACGAAGTACGGCGCCGGCCCGCGTGTCCCCGGGAGACGGACGGCTTCGGGCTTCGGCATCGGCGACTCGTCGGCCTGCCGCTGCTCTGTCCGCGTGATGCGGCCCTGCTCGTAGAGCTGCTCGAGCACGAAGCTCCGCCGCGCCTTCGCCGTCGCCGGGTGCCTGACCGGGTCGTAGCGCGAGGGGCTCTGCGGGATGCCGGCGAGCAGCGCCGCCTCGGGGAGCGTCAGTTCGGCCGCGCTCTTCCCGCGGAAGTACGTTCGCGCCGCCTGGAGGATCCCGTAGGCCCCGTTTCCGAAGTACACGGTGTTGAGGTAGGCCGTGAGAATCCGGTCCTTCGACCAGCGCTGGGTGAGCTGCCAGGCGAGCGCCGCCTCGCGCACCTTGCGCGCGATGGTCTGCTCGTTGCGGCTGTAGGCGTTCTTCACGTACTGCTGCGTGATGGTCGAGCCGCCCTCGACGACGCCCTGGCTGCGGATGTCCTGCCAGAGGGCGCGCACGATGCCGCGAAGGTCGACTCCGTTGTGCTCGTAGAAGCGCTTGTCCTCGACGACGACGATCGCCTGCTTCATGATCGGCGCGATCGCCTCGGAGCCGACGAGCACGCGGCTCTCGTCGCCGCGCAGGATGGCGAGCACGCGCCGCTGCCCGGACCCGTTCGGCGCCGAGTAGACGACGGTGTCGACGTCGCGCTGCGGGCTCGCGGGATCGAGCGCGGCGAGCTCGCTCCGGATCGCGGTCACGAGCCCGAAGCTGAATGCGGCACCCGAGAGCGCGAAGAGGACGAGGAGCAGCGCAGCAAAGCGGCGCTTGCGGATCCGGCCACGCTTCGGTGCCGGGTGCGTACGTCTTCCCAGCCGCAAAGCCGAAAAAGTGTACCGCCGACCAGCGCCCCTTCAGGCGATGCCCTCCGGATCCCTGGCGTGCGATGAGCAGTGCCAGGCCTTGTCCTCGCACGCCAGGAACGTGGCCGCATCACCTGAAGGGGCACGGGCGGAGGGTCAGCCGGCGGCGAGCAGCTCGAGGAGGTCGCTCCCGTACCGCTCGAGCTTCGTCGGGCCGAGGCCCTTCACGGCAGCGAGCTCGCTCCGCGACCGCGGGCGGCGCGCAGCGAGCTCGTCCAGCGTGGCGTCGTGGAGCACGACGTACGCCGGGACGCCGTCCTCACGCGCCCGGCTCGTGCGCCACGCACGGAGCTCGGCGACGAGCGGCTCGTCCGCGGCCGTTCGCTTCGGCGTCGTGAGCGACGGCAGCGAGGCGGCCGCATCGAGGCGGAGCACCCTGAACCCGTCGCTCTCGACCTCGACGAGGACACCTCCCGTCTCGAGCGCGCGGACCCAGCGCGTCACCTGGGCGTCGGTCGCCGCGGCGAGCGAGCCGAACGCCGGCGAGCGACGTGCGGTCGGTGGCGCCTTCACAGAGCCGCGGAGGAGTGCGACGAGGCTGCGTCGTCCGAGCGGCCAGGTGAGCCCGCGGACTGCGTCGACGATCGTCCGAGCGGGATCGTCGGGGAGCGGCGCCGCCGAGACGGGGCGAGGCGACTCCGTCGCCTGCGGCGCGCAGACGTCGCACGCGCCGCAGGGCGTGTCGAGGGTCTCCCCGAAGTGCTCCGCGACCTGCAGGTGGCGGCACCGGTCCGAGTCGGCGAAGGACACGATCCGCTCGACCCGCGCCGCGGCCTCGCGCGCGAGGCCCGCGAGCAGGTCGTCGACGGCGCCGGCCGCGCCGCTCTCGACCGGGAGGAGCTCGACGCGCATCGCGCGGCCCGCGTCATAGCCGCGCCGGACGATGCCGGCCTGCTCGAGCATTCCGACGAGGACCCGCGGGTCGTGGTCGTCCCCGAGTGCGCCTGCGACGGTCCCGGGGTCCGCGACTCCGCCGTTGTCGCGCAGTGCGCGGTAGACGCGGCGGAGGAGCTCCGGTGTCGGAACGTCACGCAGCGCGAAGCGCCGAAGGGCGGTCGCGTCCGCGTCTCCCGCGAGCAGCACGGTGTCGCTCGGTGCTCCGTCGCGACCGGCTCGGCCGACCATCTGGACGTAGCTCTCGAGCGAGTCGGGGTAGTTGACGAGCGCGACGAGCCGCACGTCGGCCTTGTCGATGCCCATCCCGAACGCCGTCGTCGCGACGACCACCGGTGTCCGGCCGGAGACGAACGCCTCCTGGACCCTCGTCCGCTCGTCCGCCTCGAGCCCGGCGTGGTAGTGGGCGGCACGCACGCCGTGACCGACGAGCGTCCGCGCGATCTCCTCGCAGGAGCGGCGCGAGCGCGCGTAGACGATCGCCGGCGCGTCGCCGAGGGCGCGCAGTCGGCGGAGCAGCGCACGGAGACGGTCCTCGCCGTTCTCGGCCCGCTCCACGTCGTAGCGGAGGTTCGGCCGGTGGACGCTCGTGCGCACGACCTCGAACGACCGGCCGAGCGCTTCCGCGATCGCCTCCGCGTTCGCAGGGGTCGCGGTCGCCGTCATCCCGAGGACCGCGGGCTCTCCGAGCGCGTCGAGCGCGCGGCGGATGAAGAGGTAGTCCGGGCGGAAGTCGTGGCCCCACATGCTCACGCAGTGCACCTCGTCGATCACCACGAGGCCCACGCCGATCCGGCGCAGCGTCTCGACGAAGCCCTGCTGGCGCAGCCGCTCGGGGGCCGCGTAGAGCAGGCGCGTCTCGCCTGCCGCGACCGACGCGAGGCGGGCGCCGGCCTCCTCGGCGTCGAGCGACGAGTTGACGAACGTCGCGGTGGCCGCGACACGCGGGGGGAGCTTGTCCACCTGGTCCTTCATCAACGCGATGAGCGGTGAGAGGACGAGCGTCGGGGACGGGCGCAGCATTGCCGCAAGCTGGTACGTGAGCGACTTGCCGGCGCCCGTCGGCATGAGCGCGAGCGTGTCGCGCCCTTCGAGGGCGGCGCGGACGACCGCCTCCTGTCCGGGGCGGAAGTCGTCGAAGCCGAAGAGCTCCCGCAGGGCGGGGCGGAGGTCGGTCACCGGCACCCGAACGAGTGTACGGCCGCGGCCGGAGGGCGTTCGTGCCTAGTTCGTGCCGGTCCCGTCGAGGATCTCGCCGATGAACGAGACGACGCGCGGGTAGGCATCGAGCCGGTTCGCGAGCTTCTGCAGGCCGTGCCCCTCGTCGGCGTAGACGAGCAGCTCGCAGCGGACGCCTCGCCCCACGAGGGCGTGGTGGATCTGCTCCGCCTCGGAGAGCGGTACGCGCGGGTCGTTCGCGCCGTGGACGAGCATGAGCGGTGCCCGGATCCGGTCGACGTGGGTGATCGGAGACGCCTCGACGAGGAAGTCGAGGTCGTGCTCGAGCGAGCCGTACTCGCGCTCGCGGAATGCCCGCCGGTACTCGGAGGTGTTGCGCAGGAACGTCACGAAGCTCGAGATCGGGACGACGGCGACGCCGCCGGCCCAGCGCTCCGGCTCGAACGCGAGGCACGCCAGCACCATGTAGCCGCCGTACGAGCCGCCGTAGAGCACCGTCCGGTCGGCATCGAATCGCTCGTCCGAGTGGAGGCGGTCGTGCAGCGAAGCCACGTCCCGGACCGTGTCGAGCCGCTTCCTGCCGTCGTCGAGGTGCTCGAACCGCTTGCCGTAGCCGGTCGACCCGCGCACGTTCGGCTGCACGACCGCGAGCCCCTGTCCGACGAGGTACTGCACGAGCGGAATCCACATCGGCCGGCGCTGAGCCTCGGGCCCGCCGTGGATCTCGAGGAGCACGGGCGCGGGCTCGCTCCCACCCGGGTGGTAGGTGAGGAACGGGATCGACTCGCCGTCGAACGAAGGGAAACGGTCGAGCGTCGCGTCTGCGAGCCGCCTCGTCCGCGACGCCGGTCGGGCTGTGCGTCAGCTGCGTCGGCTCGCCCGCCGCGGTGTCGACGAGCCATGCGTCCCAGGTCGTCCGCGGGGAGGAGAGCCCGAACGCCAGCCGCCGCCCCCCGGGCGAGGCGACGAGCGTCTGGATCATCCCCTGCTCGGGCAGCTCGACGCGACGGCGAAGGGACGCGGTCTCGACGTCGTAGAGGTCGAGGCGGGAGTACCCGTCGACGTTGGCGTGGACGACGAGGAGCCCGCCCTGGTCGCCGAGGCACTCGAGGTCCCAGTCGTCCTCGAGCACGAAGTGCCATTCGGCCGTGGCGAGCGCGAACCGCGCGACGCCGACGGTGTCGCGACCGCTGCTCGTCGCGAACAGGAACATGCTCGAGTCGCGCGACCAGACCGGCGGCCCGAACACCGCGTCGTGCTCGTCCGGCGCGACGAGGATCTCCCCGCCGTCGACGAGGTCGATCAGATGGAGGTCGTTGTCGCCGGTGTTCTCCGTCAGACGGAGGACGCCGAGCCAGCGCCCGTCGGGGGAGAACCCGGCGACCTCGCAGTAGCCGCCCGCGGCGAACACGCATCGCTCCTCGCCCGTCTCGAGCGTTCGGAGGTAGACGTCCAGGTCGCGCCCGTTGCGGCGGTTGCACGCGTAGGCGAGGCGGGTGCCGTCCGCGTCGAACATCGGGGTCAGGTGGAGGAACTCGGGCTCGACGACGAGCGGCTCGGGCGTCGCGCCCGGCGTCGGGTCGAGGAGATAGAGCTGCTCGCGCTCGTTGCCGCCCTCGTCGACCGAGAGGAGAATGCGGTCGCTTCCCGGGACGAAGCTGCCGTTCACCGGCTCGCCGAGGTCGGTCAGCTGGACGAGCTCCTCGCCGGGACGGCGGAGGTAGAGCTGAAAGCTGCCCGGCACGTTCCACCGGACGAGCACGGTGCCGTCGTCCGCGACGTCGGCGGGAAGGGCCCAGGCGACCTCGAGGAGCTCCTGGAGCGACGCCACGGCGCCCGAGGCTACCTCACTGTCGGAGCAGGTCCGCGACGCGCTCCGCGACGGCGATCGTGCTCAGGTTCGTGTTGGCGCGAGGGATCGTGGGCATGATCGACGCGTCGGCGACGACGAGGCCGTCGAGGCCGAGCACGGCGCCGCGCGCATCGACCACCGCTCCGATCGCGCACGTGCCCGTGGGGTGGAAGATCCCGCGAACCTCCCGCCGCAGGAAGGGAGCAAGGTCCGTCCCGGCTCCGGGCCGGAGCTCCGTGCCCGCGCCCGCCTCGGCCGCGAGGCGGCGCATCAGACGGACGCCGCTCTCCAGCCGCGTGAGGTCGCGCTCCTCGGCGAGGAAGCCGTGGTCGATGACCGGCGGCTCTCGCGGGTCGGTCGATCGCAGCGTCACCGAGCCACGGGAGTCGGGCTTCAGGAGGTATACGACCGCCGTCGTCCGCCAGCCGTCGTCGCCGTCGAGCCACGGCAGGACGTGGAGGTCCCAGTCGTCTTCCGCGCAGAGGTCGCTGCGTCCTCGAACGACCACCGAGACGCTGAACACGGGACCGCGGTCGGGGACGTGCGCCGCAGAGGTCTCCCATTCCATGCCGACGCCGGGGTGGTCCGCAAGGCCCTGCCCGACAGGGAGCTCCTCGACGACACCGATGCCGAGGCGCGCGAGATCACCGCTCGGCCCGACTCCGCTGCGGAGCAGCGTCGCGGGAGATCCGTAGGCACCCGCTGCGACGACGACCAGCTCGGCGGTCAGCGCGCCGCGATCCGTCGAGACGCCGCGCGCGCGACCGCCCTCGATCGTCACCCGATCGACGAGGGTCTCGGCGAGGATCGTGAGATTCGGCCGCGAGCGCGCCTCGTCGAGGTAGGCGAACGCCGTGTTCCAGCGAACCGCACCTCGCGCGTTGACCGGCGCGGCCGCGATTCCCGCCGTCGCGTCCAGGTCGTTCAGGTCGCTCGAGCCGGGGGAGACCGACCCGGGGGCCGGCATCGAGCAGTGCGAGATGGTAGGGCGACAGGTCTCCCGCCCGGTCCGCGCGCGTCCCGATCGCCGCCTCCGCGCTGCGGAGGAACGGCTCGAGCTCGGCGAACGTCCAGCCCGGGCCCCACTCGTCGTAGTCCGCGCGCGAGCCCCAGACGACGAGACAGGCGTTGTGGGCCGAGCAGCCGCCGATGATCCGCGCCCGGGACGCCGAGCGGTCCTCCACGTCCGTTTCCCAGAGGTGCGTCATGGGGAGGATGCGCGCGTCGAGCATGTCTGCGGGCCAGCGGTCGTCCGCGAAACGACCGTAGTCCGGACCCGCCTCGACGAGGCAGACGCTTCGCGCGGGCTCCTCGCTGAGCCGCGCGGCGAGGACGCAGCCCGCGGTGCCGCCACCGACGACGAGCACGTCGTAGCCGCTCGACATGCCGGGCACTCTACGCCGTCGCGAGCGGCGTCCGCGCGACGCTCAGACGGGCTGCGAGGCGACGATCGGGTCGGCCGTCGGGGCATCGACGCCGCCCGCCTGCTCGACCGTGACGAGCACCACCGAGCCGGGGTCGACCGTGCCCTCGACGGGAACGACGTCGCGCGCGCCGGCGCCGTCGAAGACCCCTGCGCGGACCGGAGCGCCGCCGTCCGACACCCAGACCTCATAGGTCTTGCCCGACGGGGCGGGCTCCATCCCGTCGAGCACGAGCACCGCCGCACCGTCGTCGCCGACGACGAGGCGGCCGTCGCCGGCCTCGAGGTCGACGGTGCGGGAGCCCGGGTCGGCGAGGACGACGGCGGCCGCCTGCTGGCGCTCGAGCGCCGCCCGCGCATCGTCCAGGTCGTTCGAGGCGCTCACGCCCCAGATCCCGAGCGCGAGGGCGGCGACGGCCGCGATCGCCGCGACCGCGCCGAGGACGGGAACCATCCGGGAGCGGCGGTGCGCCTCGAGCGACACCACGGTCGGCGGCTCCGCGCGGGCCGCGTCGAGGATCCGTCCGCGCAGCTCGGGGCGCGGGCTCGGACCCGACGTCGCCGTCGCCATCGCCGCGGTGACCTCCGAGAGCGCACGGAGCTCCTCGCGCGCCTCTTCGGACGTCGCGAGGAGCTCCCGCACGCGGGCCTCGTCGTCCGGGTCCAGCGCGTCGAGCGCGTAGCCGGCGATCAGCTCGTGAGTCTCGGCGTCCACGATCCCTCGGATTCGGTGTCGTCCAGGAGCTCTCGCAGGCGTGCGAGGCCGGCGAACATCCTGCTCTTGATGGTACCCAGGGGCACGCCGAGCCTCTCGGCGAGCTCGGACTGCGAGTAGCCGCCGTAGTAGGCGAGCTCGAGCGTCTCGCGCTGCGCGTCGGGGAGCGTCCGCAGGAGCCGCTGGACGCGCTCGCGCTCGAACCCGAGCCACGCCTCGTCCTCGGCCGACCCTGCGGGGTCCGGCGCGTCGCGCTGCGCGAGGTCGAGCGGCTCGGCGCGGCGGCGCTCCTCGCGGCGGACGAGGTCGACGGCGCGGCGATGGACGAGCGTCACGATCCACGTGCTCGCCTTCGCTCGCTCGGCGCGGAAGGTCGCGGCCGAGCGCCACACGGCGAGAAAGCCCTCCTGCACGGCATCCTCGGCGAGCCGGTCGTCCCGGACGATGCGGAGCGCGATGCCGTACGCGACCCGGCCGACACGGTCGTAGAGCTCCCCGAGAGCCGTCTCGTCTCCACGCGCGACGAGCGCCACGAGGGCCTCGTCGGACAGATGCGCGAGGTCTTTCCTCATCGACCGGACGGGCGGCGGAGCCGGCGCGGCGGACCGTAGCACGGGTGTGGCCCCCTCCTTCATCGCCCTTGTTCGCTCCCGGGTGGCGTGCGGTTCGGTCCCGGCGAGATCGAACCGCTTCGCGGTGACCGGTCGAACAACGCGCGTCCCACGACCATCCGATCGAAGGAGACCAACGATGCGAAAGCGCATCGCGATCCCGGCGCTCGTCGCCGCGCTCGCAACGGCCGCCGTCGGCGCTGCCGTCACGCTCGGTCCCGGCGACGGGACCGCGTCCAGCCACCGCGAGGCCCCGCTCATCGCGGACGATCCGGCGGCGGATCTCACGGACGTCTACGCGTTCCGGAGCCCCGACAAGCCGAACACGGTCACGGTCCTCGCGAACGTGATCCCCGGCGAGGACCCCGGTGCCGGGCCCCTCTGGTACACGTTCTCGCCCAGCGCCCGGTACAGCCTGAAGATCGACACGACCGGCGACGTGAAGCCGGACGTGATCTACCGGTTCCAGTTCCAGCGCAAGACCGGTCCGTTCTTCCTCGGCGACACCGCCCAGCCCTACACGGTGACGCGGATCGCGAAGGGGAAGACGACCGTCGTTGCCCGTGGCGTCACCCCGCCGAACAACATCGGCAAGCGGTCGACGCCGAACTACCGCAGCCTCGTCACGAAGTCGGTCGTCGACTTCGACGGCGGCGCCGCGAAGGCGTTCGCCGGACAGCGTGACGATCCGTTCTTCGGTGACATCGGGGCGATCTTCGACCTCGTCGCGATCCGCAAGGGCACGGGCAACATGGGCGGCGGGAAGGACTTCTTCGCCGGCTACGGCGTCCACACGTTCGGCGTGCAGATCCCGATCGCCGGGCTCGCCGCGAAGAACGGGACGATCGGCATCTGGGCGTCGGTCGACCGCCGCAAGGTCACGACCCGCGGGGCCACGACCCGCGACAGCGGGGCGTGGGTGCAGGTCAACCGCCTCGGGAACCCGCTCGTCAACGAGGTGGTCATCCCGACCGGCCTCAAGGACCGCTGGAACGCCCTCCAGCCGTGGAGCGAGAGCGAGTTCCGCAAGTACTACACGGAGCCGATCCTCGCGGCCGTGATCAACAAGCTGTACAAGCTCGGCGCACCCGAGCAGAACCGTGACGACCTCGTCGCGGTGCTGCTGACCGGCGTTCCGAAGCTGAACTACACCGGGCCGAAGCTCGCGGACGTGCTTCGGCTGAACCTCACGATCCCCGTGTCGAAGAGCGCGAATCGGCTCGGCGTCCTCGGCGGCGACACGCAGGGCTGGCCGAACGGTCGGCGCCTGGGCGACGACGTCGTCGACATCGCCGAGCAGGCGGTCGGCGGCTTCCTCAAGGACGTGAAGCTGCCGCTCGGAGACGGCGTCAACGGCGACGACGTCGCGCTGCTCGACTCGTTCCCGTACGTGGCGGACCCGAAGGCCGGGTTCGACAACACCAAGGGACTGCAGAAGTAGTCCCGTTCCGTGGGGCCGGTCCGAACCGGGCCGGCCCCACGGGCGAACATCCCGGGAGGCATCGACGTGCGCACACGGACACAGCTGCTCGCAATCGGACTCGTCGCCGTGCTCGTCGCGGCCGCGTCGCTCCTCGGCGGCGTCCTCCGTGACCGCGGCGGCGCCGTCGCGGCCGTCTCCCACCCCGATGCGGGCGTCGCCGCCGACCAGGTGCTCACCGGCATCGCCGCGACGCGCGGCACCGACACGCGCGAGCTCGAGCGCGCCGTTCGCGCGAACCCGGACGACGCACGCTCGCTCGTCCTGCTCGGCTACGCGTACCAGCAGCGCTGGCGTGAGACGGCCGACGCCTCGAACCTTCCTCGGTCGGAGGCGGCGCTCCGCCGCGCGGCGCGGCTCGACCCGACGGACGCGCTCGCCGTCACCGGTCTCGGGTCGCTCGCCCTCATCCGACACGACTTCCGCGCGGCGCTCGAGATCGGTCGCCGCGCGCAGCGCATCGCGCCCTCGAGCGCGCGGACGTACGGCGTCGTCGGCGACGCGCTCCTCGAGCTCGGGCGCTACGAGGCGGCGTTCCGCGCCTTCGAGCGGATGGTCGCGCTCCGGCCGAGCGTGGCCTCGTACGCGCGTATCGCGTACGCGCGGGAGCTGCTCGGCGACCTCCCGGGCGCGCGCGCCGCTATGCAGCTTGCGGCCGACGCCGCATCCGGGCAGCGCGAGCCGGCCGCGTGGGCGAACGTCGAGCTCGCGAAGCTCGACCTCCGGGCCGGGCACCTCGCGCGCGCCGAGGGCGAGCTCCGGCTCGCCCTGGAGCTCGTCCCCGGCTACGTCTACGCGCAGGAACAGCGCGCGCGCCTCGAGGCTCGTCGCGCGCAACCTGCCCCGGGCGCTCCGCCTCGCGCGGCGGGCAGCCGAGGCGGTCCCGCTCCCGCAGTTCGTATCGCTCCTCGCCGACCTCGAGGAGCGCGCCGGGGACCGACGCGCTGCGCGGCGGCAGGTCGCGACGGTTCGCGCCATCGACAGGATCCTCGCCGCGAACGGCGTGCGCACCGACGTCGAGGCGGCGGTCTTCGATGCCGACCACCGGATCCGCACCGCGACCCTCGTGGCGCGGGCGCGCGCGGCGCGCGCGGCGCGCCCGTCGATCCTCGGCGACGACGCGCTCGCCTGGGCGCTTGCGCGCACGGGTCGCTGCGACGCGGCGCGATCCTGGTCGGACCGCTCGCTCAGGCTCGGTACGCGCGACCCGCTCCTGTACTTCCACCGCGCCGAGATCGAGCGCTGCGCGGGCAACGCGCGCGCGGCCCGTTCGTGGGCGATCAGGGCGCTCGCGCTCGATCCCGTCTTCTCCGTGCGCTGGGCGCCGTACGCGCGCCAGCTCGCTGCCTGACGGACCCCGCCGAACCACCGGGGCGCGCGCGGCGAACAAGCCGCGACCGCCACGACAAGGAGGGACGCATGACGGTTCGGAGAGGTGGGCTCGCGTTCGCACTGGTGCTCGTCACCGGCGCGGCGATCGCAGCCCTGTTCGCCGGCCGCGCCGCGCCAGACGGCGCGGGCGCTGCAAGCCACCGGGAGGCGCCGCTGATCTCGCTCGACCCCGCAGCGGACATCAGCGACTTCTTCCTCTTCCGCAGCTACGAGCCCGGCAAGGCCGACCGGGTCGTGCTGATCATGAACGTCAATCCCGGCGAGGAGCCGAGCTCAGGACCGAACTACTACGCGTTCGACCCGAGCGTCACCTACTCGATCGGGATCGACAACGACCGCGACGGCAAGGCCGACGACGTCCGCTTCGACGTGCGGTTCGCGAACGAGATCCGCGGCTTCACGAAGGACCTCGGTCTCCCGCTCCGCTACGTCGGCGGTGGACCGCTACCCGTCGTGGACGACGTGGACGACCCGGGCAACGGCCTGCGCCAGACATACCAGGTCACGATGAACGGCAAGAAGCTGCACGACGGCTCGCTTCCCGTTCTCCCGGACAACGTCGGGCCGCGAACGACCCCGAACTACGAGGCGAGCTTCCTCTCGGAGGGCGTCAAGACGCTCGACGGCGGAATCCGCGTCTTCGCGGGGCCGCGGGACGACCCGTTCTACATCGACCTCGGAGGAGCGTTCGACACGCTGAATCTCAATCCGTTCGTGCGGGGCTCCGGCATCGACATGCTCGCCGGGCACAACGTCCACACGATCGCGCTCGAGGTGCCGATGGCGATGATTTCGAACGGCTCCGGCACGATCGGCGCCTACGGGTTCACGTCGCGGCCCAAGGTCACGATCCGGAACGACGACGGCACCCAGCAGTCCTCCGGCGGCGCCGCGCAGGTGCAGGTGCAGCGCCTCGCGAACCCGCTCGTCAACGAGCTGATCATCGGCACAAAGGACAAGGACCGCTGGAACGCGACGGAGCCGGAGGCCGAGTCGCAGTTCCTCGGCTACTACCTCAAGCCGCGGTTCGCGCTCGCCGAGCAGCTCGTGTTCAACACGCCGACCGGATGCCTCATCGCGCTCCCGGGCTGCGCGCCGGCGTCGCCGGCCAACACAGGCCTCGACCTGGCCGGCTTCAACCGCACGGACCTGCAGGCGCTGCTCCTGCAGTACAACCCGATCGTCTACGGGTCGGGTCGGGGCGGGGCGAACTCCGACCTGCTCCGCCTCAACCTCGCGACACCACCGACCCCGCTCGGCCAGCAGTCGAGCATCCCCGGCGCGCTCGGCGGCGACGCCGCCGCATGGCCGAACGGCCGGCGTCCGAAGGACGACGTGACGGACATCGCGGCCAAGGCCGTGGGCGGCCCGAACTACCTGCCGCTCCCGACCGTGGACGGCGTCGAGGACAACGACAAGGCGTACCCGGCGGCGTTCCCGTTCCTCGCCTCGCCGCACGACGGCGTGACACGGGTGCACCAGAACCGCTAGCTCGATCCCGGTGGACGGGCCGGTCGCAGCGCCGGCCCGTCCACCGAACCGATCGCTGCTCCCCGACGAACACGCTCTGTCGGAAGGAAGGAGCCCGTCGAATGCTTCGCAGGACCGTAGGAGCTCTCGTCGCTGTGATCGCGCTCGGCCTCGCGCTGACCGCGACCGCGAGCGCGCACCCGCTCGGCAACTTCACCGTCAACCACTACGCAGGGATCGAGCTCGCCGGCGATCGCGTCTACGTCCGCTACGTCCTCGACCTCGCGGAGATCCCAACCTTCCAGTTCGGCGACGAGGTCCGAGCGCCCGGCTTCGCGACGACGGTGGCGAAGAGCCTCGAGCTCCGCCTCGGCGGTCGGCGGGTCGCGCTTCGGCCCCTGAGCCGTCGGGTGTCCTCGCGCGACGGCGCCGGCGGCCTGCAGACGCTTCGGTTCGAGGTCGTCTACGCGGCGCCCGCAACGGGCGGATCGCTGTCGTTCGCCGACCGCGCGTTCGCGACCAGGATCGGCTGGCGCGAGATCACCGTTTCCGCGCGCGACGGGGCGCGACTCGTCGACGCGTCCGTCCCCGGCCAGAGTCGCTCGGACGAGCTCCGCGCCTACCCGGGCGACCTGCTCCGCTCGCCGCTCGACGTCCGCTCGGCTGTCGCCCGCTTCGAGCCGGGCAGCGTTCCCGCGCCCGCCCCGACCCTCGACGCCACGACCGCGCCGGCCCACCGTGGCGGCGGCTTCGAGGCGTTGATCCAGCGCGGCGACCTCTCGGCGGGCGTCGTCCTGCTGTCGCTCCTCGTCGCCGCCTTCTGGGGTGCGGCGCACGCTCTCACGCCGGGGCATGGGAAGGCGCTCGTGGCCGGGTACCTCGTGGGCACACGCGGACGCCCCCGGCACGCGGTCGCGCTCGGCGCGACGGTGACGGTCACGCACACCGCCGGCGTCTTCGCCCTCGGGCTCGTGACGCTCCTCCTCTCGCGTTTCGTCGTGCCCGAGCAGCTCTACCCCTGGCTGACGCTCGCGTCGGGGCTGCTCGTCGTCGCCGTCGGGCTCGGCGTCCTGCGGCAGCGGCTTCGCGGCGGGCACCGCCACGAACACGATCACCACCACGATCACCACCACGAGCACGGCCATCACCATCACGAGGACGGCCCGCATCACGACCACACCGACGACCGCGCGCTGACATCACGCGGGCTCGTCGGCGTCGGCATCGCGGCCGGGCTCCTCCCGTGTCCCTCAGCGCTCGTCGTGCTGCTGAGCGCGATCGCCCTGCACCGGGTCGGCTTCGGGATGGCACTCATCGTCGCCTTCAGCCTCGGGCTCGCCCTGACGATCACCGGCATCGGCCTGCTCGCGGTGCTCGCGCGCCGGGCGTTCTCGCGCGTCCGCTTCGACGGGCCCGTCGTCCGGGCGCTCCCGGCTGTCTCGGCGGCGGTGATCGTGCTCGTCGGGATCGCGATCACGGTCAAGGCCGTGCCCGGCGTGGCGTAGGGCGAACCGAACCCCGGCGGCGGGCGAACAACGACGACACTGACGCGACGGAGGAGGGAACGAGATGTTCGGGCTCGACGACTGGCTTGCAGGGCTCTCACAGGGCGGCTCCGTGCTCGTGGTGATCCTCGTCGCCACGCTGCTCGGGCTCCGTCACGCGACCGACCCCGACCACATCGCCGCGGTGACGACCCTCGTCGCGTCCGGTCGCGAGCGGGCCACCCGGTCAGCGGCCCGGCTCGGCGCCTGGTGGGGTCTCGGGCACGCCGTCACGCTCGTCGCCTTCGGTGTGCCGATCCTGTTGGCCGAGCGGTTCCTGCCCGAGCGCGTCCAGCAGGGTGCGGAGACCGCGGTCGCGGCGCTCATCGTCTTCCTCGCGGTGCGCTTGCTGCTCCGATGGCGGCACGGCATGTTCGCCACCGTCGGCGCGGACCCAACGGCCTCGGGCCACCGCCACGGTGTCCGGACGCGTTTCGGCGCCTTCGGCATCGGGCTCGTCCACGGCGCGGGAGGAAGCGCCGGCGTCGGCGTGCTCCTCCTCGCCGCGATCCCGGACGACACCGTCGCCGTCGCGGCGCTCCTCGTGCTCGCTCTGTGCACGGCCGTCTCGATGACGATCGTGACCACCGGTTTCGGAGCGACCCTGTCGATCCCGGCGGTCGCCCGGTCGGTCGCAGGTGTCGCGCCCGCGCTCGGTCTCGTGAGCCTCGCCTTCGGGATCTGGTACGCCGCCGCCGCCTGGAGCCTCGCCCCGTACCCCTTCTAGACGAGCGCGGCGCCGCCGGGGGATACTGCGCGTGTGACGGCGTCGGGGCAGGTTCGCGACCGTGACCTGCGCGTCGTCGCCGGAGCGATCTGCCTCTCTGCGCTCGGCGACGGGGTCGCGCTGATCGCGCTGGCGTTGCGCGCCAAGGATCTATCGGGGAACGGCATGGGCGGCGGCATCGCCGTGGCGGCGATCTTCATCTGCCTCTGGGCGCCCGTCGTGCTCCTCGCCGGATACGTCGGGCTGCTCGTCGACCGCGTCGAGACCCGCTCGCTTCTCGTCGCCGTGTCCGCCGGCCAGGCGCTCGTCGCCGTCGCCCTCGCCGTCGTCGGATCGGAGGCGGCTCTCTACGCCCTGGCGGCGCTCCTCGGGGTCGGCATCGCGATCGCCCAGTCGGCGGAGTTCGCCCTCGTGCCGACGGTCGCAGGCTCGCGCTCGCTGCAGAGCGCGAACGGGACCGTGGAGACGGCCCGCGCGATCGGATTCACGGTCGGGCCGCTGTGCGGCAGCCTGCTCGTCGCCGGCGGCGGGACCGCCGCTGCGATGCTCGTCGACGCCGCCTCCTTCGTCGTCGTCGGCCTGGCGGGCCTGAGCCTCGCCGTGCGACGTACCGGGACGCACAGCGTGGACGGCGAGCGGCGTCGCGCCCGCGACGGGATCGGCTTCCTGCTCGCCGACTCGACCGTGGCGCTGATGGTGGTCGTCGTCTTCGTCTCCCTGCTGTTCATGTCCGCGTCGATCCCGGCGGACCTCGTCTACACGGAGGACGTACTCGGCGTGGAGGACATCGGGATTGGCATCGTGATCAGCGCCTGGACGCTGGGGATGCTCATCGGCTCGAACGTCGTCGGGCGCCACATCCCGCTCGGTGCGCTCGCGGCCGCCGCGATGGTCGGCGTGACGGTTCAGGGGCTCGGAAAGTTCATCGCCCCGTTCTGGCTGACGCTCGGCTTCATGATCGTGATGTACGTGTTCGGCGGCGTTGGACACGGGATCAAGAACGTCGCGTCGCGAACGCTGCTCCACGTCCGCATCCCGACCGAGCGCCACGGTCGCGCGTTCGCCGCCTGGAACGGGATCCGGAACGCGGCCGAGCTCGGTGCCCTCGCAGTCGGCGGTGTAGTCGTCGGCGCCCTCGGCGCCCGCGAGACGCTGTGGCTCGCCGGAGGCCTCTCGGCCCTTGCCGGCGTCGCCGGTCTCGTCGTGCTCGCGGGCCGCCGCCGTCGCGCTCCGATCGCGGAGGCAGGGGCGGGTACGATCGGCTCCCCGTGAGCACCGACGCCCTCGCGCGCCTCACCGACCACGCCGTCGACGTCCTCCCTGAGGGGCTGCTCGCGGAGAAGCTCGCCCGCGCCAAGCCGCTCCGCGTGAAGCTCGGGATCGACCCGACCGCGCCCGACATCCACCTCGGGTTCGCGTGCGTGCTCGATCGACTGGCCTCGTTCCAGCGCGAGGGGCACGTCGTGGTGCTGATCGTCGGCGACTACACCGCCCGGATCGGCGATCCGTCGGGACGCTCGAAGGAGCGGCCGGTGCTCGCCGACGAGGTGCTCGACGAGAACGCGCGCGCGTTCGCCGAGCAGGCGTTCAGGATCCTTGACCGCGACCGCACGGAGATCCGCCACAACGGCGAGTGGCTCGCGACGCTGTCCTATGCCGACGTCGTGCGCCTCACGCGAACGCTGACCGTCGCGCAGCTGCTCGAGCGGGACGATTTCGCGAAGCGCTTCGCCGCCCATGAG
>CAWCRC010000025.1:67500-129111 GCA_963797805.1 uncultured Actinomycetes bacterium
CCTGCACGAATGGCGTAACGACTTGGGCGCTGTCTCAACGAGGGATCCGGTGAAATTGTAGTCTCGGTGAAGATGCCGAGTACCCGTGGCTGGACGGAAAGACCCCGTGAACCTTTACTGTAGCTTTGCGTTGAAGTTTGGTGTTCGCTGTCCAGGATAGGTGGGAGGCTTTGAAGCGGGGGCGTCAGCTCTCGTGGAGCCAACCTTGGGATACCACCCTTCGGATTCTGGGCTTCTAACCCGATGCCGTGATCCGGGTCGGGAACAGCGTGAGGTGGGCAGTTTGACTGGGGCGGTCGCCTCCTAAAATGTAACGGAGGCGCGCAATGGTTCCCTCAGCACGGTTGGAAATCGTGCGTAGAGCGCAAAGGCATAAGGGAGCCTGACTGCGAGACTGACAAGTCGAGCAGGGACGAAAGTCGGCCTTAGTGATCCGGCGGTTAAGAGTGGAATTGCCGTCGCTCAACGGATAAAAGGTACTCCGGGGATAACAGGCTTATCCTCCCCAAGAGTCCACATCGACGGGAGGGTTTGGCACCTCGATGTCGGCTCGTCGCATCCTGGGGCTGAAGCAGGTCCCAAGGGTTGGGCTGTTCGCCCATTAAAGCGGCACGCGAGCTGGGTTCAGAACGTCGTGAGACAGTTCGGTCCCTATCCGCCATGGGCGTTGGGAACTTGAGAGGAGTCGTCTCTAGTACGAGAGGACCGAGACGAACGGACCTCTGGTGTATCAGTTGTCCTGCCAAGGGCACTGCTGATTAGCCACGTCTGGATGGGATAACCGCTGAAAGCATCTAAGCGGGAAGCCCACCTCGAGATGAGGTTCCCCATCACCTCGAGTGAGTAAGGGCCGTGGAAGACCACCACGTCGATAGGCGGGCGGTGCAAGCGCAGCAATGCGTTCAGCTGACCCGTACTAATTGCCCGAGGTCTTGATTTTGAACACGTCAGGGTTGCTATGGAGTTTTGAGGGTGAGCGCAGCCTGGAAAGGCGCGCCCCTTGACAGTTCGGCGGTCATAGCGACGGGGAAATACCTCTTCCCATTCCGAACAGAGAAGTCAAGCCCGCTCGCGCCGATGGTACTTGGGGCGCAAGCCCCTGGGAGAGTAGGATGCCGCCGGTTTCATTGGTGGGGGAACCCATGGTTCCCCCACCGACCCCTCCTTCAGCACGCGGGCATCTCGACGCGCATCGGGCCTCTCGGCCGGCGAAGCCGGCCTCCGGCCGCGACGCGTTCCGCTCCAGCGACGAACGTCTTGAGGTCAGGCGAGCCCGCGGAGCCTCGACACCCGGTCGGCGAGCCGTGGGTGAGTGGAGAACATCCGTGCAACCTTCTCGTCGTGATCGAACGGCGAGACGGTCCACAGCGGCTCGGTCGCCGGCGAGGCGTTGAACTCGACGAGCTCGGCTGCACGATCGAGGCGGATCAGCGCGTCCGCGAGGTCGTGCGGGTCGACCACCTGCGCGGCGATACGGTCGGCGCCGAGCTCCCGCCTCGGCGACAGCATCAGATGCGTGAACGCTGCCGCTATCGGCGCGAGCACCGCGAGCAGGAATCGTGACAGGAACCCGCCGACCCGTGTCAGCTCGAGGAGCGTCGTCCCGAGCAGCACGGCATAGGTCTGCGTCAGCACGTCGCGTGACCGGACGTGCGCGAGCTCGTGTGCGAGCGTCGCCTCGAGCTCGCCCGGTGTGAGCGCCGTGAGAAGCCCTGTCGAGACGGCGACCGTCGCGCTCCGCGGCCCGCGTCCGACGACGCACGCCCGCGGGAAGCCGTCGTCGATGAGCTGGAGCTTCGGCGGCATGACGTCGAGTTGCGCCGAGAGCCGGTCGACCGTCGAGCGGAGTAGCGGGTCCTCGGCCAGCGCGAACGGTCGCGCGCCGAGCATGCCGAGCAGCGCGCGGTCGCCGACGCCGTAGGCCGCGCTCGCGGCGAGGAGCGAGCAGAAAGCGAAGAGGATGGCGCCGCGCTCGTCGGCGAGCAGCCAGCCCACGCCGGCGAAGAGCCCCGCGAGGAGCAGAACGAGGAGCCACGCCTTGAAGATGTTGCGCGCGGCCGCGGCGCGCACGCCGCCGACCACCGTCGTCAGCTCTCGTCGTCCTCGTCGTCCGGACGGTCGTCGCGGTCGAGCTCCTCGAGGCCGCGTGGAGGCCAGTCGGGCTCGGGCGCGTCGCAGCGGCTCGAGCAGTGGAGGCTCGCGACGTTCTGGAGCGGCACGAGGATGTGCCCGTTCAGCTCGACGTGCGGGACGTCCTCGATCGAGCAGTACGCGGTGAGCACGCCCTCCTGGTACTCACCCCCGAATAGGGCGAGCTCGACCTGCTCGCCCTTGTACTTGTTCGTGTAGTCCTCCACGGCTCGCAGGCTAGCGGTTGCCGCTTGAAACCGTGGTCGTCGCTGCCGTAGATGTCGCTAAATGCGGTGCTGGTGAGGTCCCGGTGAGGTCCCGAAAGGCGACGACCGACCGGACCCGTCCACCGCCGCCTCCGGGCCGACGCTTGAAGGAAGCGCCCAGTCATCGCATCGCATCCTCGTAGTCGATCTCGCGACAGTCGGCCAGGACGTGGCTGTAAGTCGCCGCCCGCCGCCGTGGCCCTCGGACGGCAACCGTCCGGTGTCCGCAATGCGGCGAAGCCCGCGACCTCGGCGCCCGATCAGCCCGGAGAGTGCGAGCCGGGGAAACAAGGACGCCCGCTGCTCCCACTGCCGCGCCGGACGCCGGATCCGCCTCACCGAGGACGTGCGGGAATGGGCACGAGAGGCGCTCGACGCGATGACACCGGAGGACAGGGCATTGGTGCGGTATGCGCTCGAACGGATTGACGACTGACGCTGCGTGAAGGAGGACGACGACACATGAGAATCAATCAACCGGCGCTCGAAGCTCTGCTCTTCTCAAGGGAGGGTCCTGTCGGGCGACTCGTCGAAGAGACGGCCCAAGAGATTGCTGAACGCGCGAGGGCCAACGCGCGCGTGATCATGCACCGGCAGCCGAGCGTCGTCTCCGCGATCGACTACGAGATGGTCTCCGGCACCGAGGCACGGGTCGGCATCCGGGACGAGGGGCCGATCAGCCGATACCTCGCCGCGAAGGCTGTCCGTGAGGCCGAGCAGGGGTGGCTACGTCGGGCGGTGAGTGAGATCTTCACTGCGTAGAGCCTGGCGGGACGCCTAGCCGCCACGAGGCGTCGGGATGACCAATCCGGACGTTCACGGGGCCAGCATGCCCGGCCGACCAGCGGAGAATTGACCGGGCGAGGAGCGAATGTGATAGTCGGCACATGAAGTTGTTCGCGAGTGCGGCGCTGCTCATCCTCGTCGCGGGTGGCGGTATGGCAACTGCAGGCCAAAGCCTTGGTCACCCGTCATCGTTACCGAAGACACTCCCGAAGTTGTGCGGGCTGCCCGACGTCGAGGGAGCGGTCGTCCAGTTCAAAGCTGGCGACGGAGCGAATCTTGTCGGCGCTGTCGCCGGTCGCAGCGGCGGCCGAGTCGGGGTGGTACTGGCCAACCCAGGCGGTGGAGAGCTCTGCAACTGGGTCTCTCTGAGCGGAGATCCCAAGCTGATCAACGCTCTCGTGGCTGACGGCGACCAAGTGCTGCTCTTCGACTACAGAGGAACTGGCCGTTCTCCAAAGGCATCCGGTTCACGTTCGAGCGCCTTCGATCAAGACGTCCTGGGCGCCGTGGCCGAACTCCGCCAGCGAGGCGTCCGGCGGATCGTCCTCGTCGGAGGCTCGGTCGGTGGCATCGTCTCCCTTGTGGCTGCAACGAAATTGAAGCCGCCACCCGCCGCCATCATCGGTCTGTCGGCAAGCGGTATTTCGACGCCCTTCAGAGACTCGGACGGCGCAACGGCGGCAGCGAAGCTTCACGCGCCGCTGCTACTCGTCGTTGCACACGACGACGAACTCTCAGCGGCGAGGAGTCTCCTCAAGGCTTCATCTTCGAAAGACAAGCAACTTCTTGTCGTCCCTGGAAGCTCCCATGCGTTCTTCGGTCTCGATCCATCCGGTCCGAAGATCCGCGCTCGCGTTCTCACTCTCATCCGAGCGCACACGCGCTAGTTCAGCCCTCACGCTGGCGGGAGACCGTTCGCCAGTCGTTCGCCAGTAAGCACGTGAAACCACGGATTGACGCGGACGAACACGGACAACGGGCGCTCATCTGCCTCCCGGCGCCGGGTCCACGCAATCCCTTCGGTGATGCGGGATTGCCTGCATTCTTCAGCGGAGGGGGAGGGATTTGAACCCTCGAAGAGCTTGCACCCTTAACGGTTTTCGAGACCGCCCCGTTCGACCGCTCCGGCACCCAAGCCTCAACGGTCGGTGGAGACTGCTCGAAGCAAGCGTGGCCCCTTAGCTCCGAAAACACTCGTCGGTTTGGCTACGGCCTCCACTTGCAGCATTGTCGGGATTGACATCAGCGTGTGATGAATGACACGATTCGCCGCTGCGGGGGTCGCTTGACCCTCGGACAAGAGAACCAAAGGGGGGTGACATGCGGCGAGTTTTTGTTGTGATCGGCATCACCGTCGTCGCGCTTGCCGTTCCGACGGTGGCGCAGGCGGCAAACGAGGTTACGAAGTGGAACGCGATCGCCGTGAGCACGGTGAATGCGCAGCCGGGGATCACGTCCGCGCCGCCTGCCGGGGCTGTGTTCATCGCGATGGTGCAGGGCGCCGTGTACGGAGCTGTTAACGCGGCTGACCGGCACGGAAAGCCATATCTGATCAACCAGAGCTTCCCGAAGGCATCGCCGGACGCTGCTGCTGCGACCGCGGCGTACAGGGTGCTGTCGGCGCTGTTCCCGCTCAGCGCGGAACGCTGGACAGCGCATACGCCGCGTCGATTGACGGCGATTACGGACGAGGGAGAAGAGCAAGGCAAGGCGGTCGGCGAGATGGCGGCCGCCGCGATGCTCGCCGAAGGTCACGACGGTCGCACAGTGATCGGGTGCGCGTACGGCCCGGTCGTGCCCGGCGTGTGGCAGCCACTGCCCGGCCCGCCCGCCGCTCCGGCGTGCGATCCGAGTCCGTGGGTAAAGGACGCGAAGCCGTTCGTCGTTCAGAGCGCCTCGCAATTTCGTACTGCAGGCCCGTACCCGCTCGATAGCGCCGCGTACGCCGCGGATTACGACGAGGTCAAGGAGATCGGCTCACTGACCAGTACCACGCGGACTGCCGGGTCAGACCTACGCGGCGGCGTTCTGGCAGACGAATCCGGCCGCGAACTACAACGCCATCGCACGCAGGTTCGTCGATCAGTTCTCACTCGATGTGAGCGACAGCGCGCGTCTGTTCGCGATGCTCGATCTGACCGCGGCGGACGCCCTGATCAACACCTGGAACGACAAGTACCACTGGAACTTCTGGCGGCCGATCTTCGCCATTAGGCAGATCGGAGCCGACGACGGCAATCCGGCAACGGTCGCGGACCCGACCTGGACGCCGCTGTTCAGCGCGGGGTTCCCGACCTCGCCGCCGCTCCCGGCCATCCCGCTGCCGATCGGCGGAGTCGGCGGACCGCTGGGCACGCCGCCGTACCCGGACCACCCGTCAGGCGCGACCGCGTACGCCAGCGCCAGCATGCACGCCCTGGCGTCGTTCTTCGGAACCGACGAAATGACGTTCTTCGCCACTAGCAGTCGGTTCCCGGACGACCAACGCACCTTCCATCGCTTCTCCGATCTGACAAACGAGGTGCTCGAAGCCCGCATCTGGGCGGGGATCCACTTCCGGAACCCGGACGTGCAGGCGGCAAACCTCGGCCGCGAGGTCGAGCGCTACACCCACAAGCACCTCTTCGCAGCCGCACACTGAGAACACAAATCGTGGAGCGGCCCTTTCGGGCCGCTCCACTTTGACCTATATCCCCCAGACCGATGTCGCGCAGGTCGCCGCCCTGCTGGGCCGAGCACGCCTGCTCTTGCGCGGGCTGTAGATCCTCACGCCAGGCGGTAGAAGTCGGGGACTCTAAGAGTGGCTAATCACTAGCAGGCAGCCGACCCGTCAACGCCCACGCGACGCGGGCATCGCTAACCGATTGAAGTGCCCCTCGCCCGGTTGTAGCATCGGTGGAGACCGCCTTTTGGCTATGCGTTTGGGTTCTACGGCGTGCGCCGAGGCGACGACAGGAGGTGGCTACGTGCCCAAGTACGTGACTCTCTACAACTGGACGGATCAGGGCGTCGCGAACGCCAAGGACACCGTCAACCGCTACCAAGCTGCCAAACAGCTCGTCGAAAGCAAGGGCGGCAAGATCGAGACGATTCTCTGGACGGTCGGCCCCTACGACCTCGTCACGGTCGCGGACTTTCCCGACGATGAGACCGGTACGGCTGTCGCCCTTCAGCTTGCCTCGACCGGCAACCTCCGCTCGACAACGATGCGTGCCTTCGACGAAGGCGAGATGAAGGGGATCATCGAGAAGATGAGCTAAGCCCTCTCCAGGTGGGTCGCGGCAGTTCCCGCCGAACGCCGTCCGTCCGGCGGCCCCCATCAGTGGCGCCCGGCTCCGCCCGCCCGTCTCGGTGTCCCGGTGAGGTCCCGGTGAGGTCTCGCGCGCTCAGAACCCGCCACAAGCCCGCATGACTACACGAACCTTGTACTTGTTCGTGTAGTCCTCCACGGCCCGCAGGCTAGCGGTTGGCGCTTGAAACCGTGGCTGTGGGTTTGCCCGTCGCACTCCGATCGTACGAATCGGGCGTTCGGCGTGGCTTGGTCAGTGCGTCCCTGACGTGTGTGCTCGATCACCGAGAACCCCAGCAGGCGGGCAGCGCCACGACAGTGGTCGCCCAGGAGGACTCCGGAGGCTCGTCCCGTTCGGGCCGTCGTCGGCTCGGAGTCCATGCCGCGGATGGTGTCGGTCTCCGCGAACCGTCCACTCATCCGAGGCTCAACGTACGGTTCCACCCACCGACGGCCCTTGGCATGCGGAGGTGGACTCGAACTCGACTTGCCGACGCGATCCGGAGACCTGAACACCGGAATGACAGTTAGTCCGTGCAGATCTTGCGTTTCTGCGCAGGCAACGTAAAGTGCGTGCGGGTGCTCACGGTTGGGGAACCGTCAGCTTGTGAAATGGAGGGTGGTGGCAGGTGAATCGGACGGTATTCGCGTCGACCAGTGAGGTCGAGCAGGCAGCGGCAGCGAGAGGGCAGGTCCTCGCGCCTGAACCCGTCTCGGGTTGGCGGGCGTTCCTCGTCTCGTGGCGCATGGGCGTGATCCTCGTGCTCGGCTGTGTCCTCGGGGTCGTTGCGATCATCAGCACGGGCCCGTTCGGCTCGAAGAGCGTCTCCGCCCAGGTGTCGGACGTGCTCGGCAAGAGCGCGACCTGCACCGCGCTCGAGTCGGCCGACGGACCCAGCAACGCCTACCGCTGCACGGTCGCGGCGGGCTCCGGCTCGAAGAGCGTCACTCGTTGCTTCATCGTCTCGAACGGGGACGTCAAGCAGTTCGTCGGTAGCCGGCGCGGCTGCTGACCCGAGGCGCGGCAGCGCGGCTCAGGCTGCGTTGCTCGTCTGAGGGTTCACGATCAGGACGCCGTCCACGCGCTCGAGCGCCACGGTGCCGCAGTTCTCGATCGCGTCGCCCGGGTCGCCTGCCGCATGGCGGCGGAGCGCCCGGATCGCGCCTCCGTGCGTCACGACGAGGACGGTTTCGCTCGGATGGGCATGGGCGATGCCCTCGACGGCGCCGACCACCCGCTCGGTCAGCTCCTCGCGTGTCTCTCCGTCGTGGCCGATCTCGCCCGCTTGCCAGCGCGCGAACCCATCGGGGAAGCGCTCGGCGACCTCGCCGCGGGTGAGCCCCGACCACGAGCCGACATCGATCTCGCGGAGCGCTGCGTCCTCCGTGACCGGGAGGCCGAGGCGCGCGCCCACGATAAGCGCAGTCTCGCTCGCCCGCCGCAGGTCGCTCGAATAGATCGCCGAGATGCCGTCGTGGGAAAGGCGCTCCGCAAGCTCGGCTGCCTGTCGCCGGCCGAGCTCGTTGAGCGGCGGATCGGCGTGGCCCTGCCAGCGCCCGATGTGATTCCAGTCCGTCTCGCCGTGGCGCGCGAGGAGAATGTGGGTCGCGGGCACGGCAGTAGGCTAGCCCCCGTGGATCTGGGTCTCGCGGGGAAGGTCGCCGTCGTCACCGGCTCGAGCCGGGGGATCGGCCGCGGCATCGCGACGCGGCTCGTCCAGGAGGGCGCCGACGTCGTGTTCAGCGCTCGCGGCGCCGAGGCGCTGGAGGAGGCGGTCGCCGCCGCGGAAGGGCCAGGCGGGGCCTATGGCGTCGTGACGGACGTTTCGACGCCCGACGGGGCCGCGGCGGTCGTCGACGCAGCGCAGTCCGTCTTCGGCGGCCTGGACGTCGTCGTCAACAACGTCGGTGGCTCCGGCGCCAGGACGATCGACGCGATGGATGCGGACGATCTCGACGCAGTCCTCCACCGGAACCTCTTCCCAGCACTCCACGTCACCCGCGCCGCGATCCCCGCTCTCCGTGAGCGCGGCGGCGGCGTGATCGCTCTCATCGCGTCGATCTGGGGGCGCGAGGGGGGAGGGAGCCCGAGCTACAACGTCGCGAAGGCCGCCGAGATCAGCCTCGCGAAGGCGATGGCCGCCGACCTTGCGAAGGACGGGATCCGCGCCTTCAGCGTCGCGCCCGGCTCGACACTGTTTCCCGGCGGGAGCTGGGAGCGTCGCCAGCTCGAGGATCCAGAGGGGATCGCGGCGTTCGTCGAGCGCGAGCTCCCGTGGGGACGGTTCGGCACGGTCGACGAGATCGCCGACGTCGTCGCGTTCCTCGTCTCGTCCCGCGCGTCGTGGGTGGTCGGCACGTGCGTGACGATCGACGGCGGCCAGTCGCGTTCGTTCTGAGAACCGCGTGAGCGCGGCCGCGTGGAGCAGCCCGACACCCGCAAACTGCCGTACGAAGCGTGCTCCGCAGCGGCGATTACTCTGAAGCGATGGAGGCAGTCGACAGCGCATCGCGAAGCTTCGAGCTCCTCGTACGGGAGCACGAGGAAGCGTGGCTGTCTCCGCACGCGGTCCGCTCGTACGAGACACGTGGTCGGATCCTCCCCGAGGAGCCCTGTGGTGTGCGCACGCCGTTCCAGCGTGATCGCGACCGACTCGTCCACTCGAAGCCGTTTCGTCGCCTGAAGGGGAAAACGCAGGTGTTCATCGACCCCGAGGGCGACCACTACCGCACGCGGATGACCCACACGCTCGAGACGACGGCGATCTCGCGCGTCGTCGCCCGGGCGCTCCGGCTCAACGAAGACCTCGTCGAGGCGATCGGCCTGGGACACGACACGGGGCACACGCCGTTCGGGCACGCTGGCGAGCAGGCACTCGACGAGGCGCTTCGCGAGCGGTTCGGGACCGGGTTCCGGCACAACGAGCAATCGCTCCGGATCGCCGAGCGGCTCAACCTCACCCACGAGGTGCGTGACGGGATCCTCACGCACACCGGGCCGCAGGAGCCCGCGACGCACGAGGGCAAGATCGTCCGCATCGTCGACCGGATCGCGTACGTCAACCACGACATCGACGACGCCCTCCGTTACGGACTCCTCTCCGAAGGTGACCTGCCGCACGACGAGATCGCGCTCCTCGGAGCCACCGGCTCGAGTCGCATCGACACTCTCGTCCACGACCTCGTCGCGGCGTCCGAGGCGGCCGGCGACATCTGCCAGAGCGAAGAGGTCGGCGAGGCGATGCTCTCGCTGCGGGCGTTCATGTTCGAGCGCGTCTACCTCGGGCCGCAGGTGACGCCGGAGCACCGGCGCGCCGAGGCCGCGGTGCGGTCGATCTTCGACCGTCTCTGTGCCGAGCCCGAGCGGCTCCCGCCGGGCGAGGGCCCGCTCGACCTGCGCATCACCGACTACCTCTCGGGCATGACCGACCGTTTCGCGCTCACGTACGCCGAGAGCCTGGCGTAGATGGTTGATCGGAGAATGGATCAGGGCGTCTTGCAGGCATCACGCACCACGAGGCGGCGTCCTCGGTCGCGCCGATATGCCTGCATATCGGCGCTCCCTGCGTCCTTGCCTCGCGGCACGTGCCGCGTGCCATCCACCGTGACCATCCTCCGATCAACCATCTAGGGTCGCCTCGTGGCCCGCATCAAGGACGCCTCGGTCCAGGCGGTCAAGGAGGCGGCCGACATCGTCGAGGTCGTCTCGCTCAGGACCTCGCTGCGCCGGGTCTCCGGCTCGCACTACTCGGGGCGCTGCCCGTTCCACGAGGAGCGCACGCCGAGCTTCTCGGTCGACCCGCTCAACAAGCTGTACCACTGCTTCGGCTGCGGCGTCGGCGGCGACGTCATCAAGTTCGTGCAGGAGACCGAGAACGTCGACTTCGTCGGCGCCATCGAGTGGCTCGCCGAGCGGTTCCGCATCACGCTGGAGTACGAGGAGTCGACGCCGCGCGAGGACGAGGAGCGCCGCCGGCGCGACCGGCAGACAAAGCTGCTCGAACAGGCGACCGCGTACTTCGAGCGCGTCCTCTGGGACACGGAGGCGGGCGCGCCGGTGCGCGCATACCTCGCGGAGCGCGGCCTCGGTGAGGAGATCTCGCGGGAGTTCCGGCTCGGGCTCTCGCGGGGAGCCGGGCTCGTCGCGAAGGCGCGGGAGAGCGGGTTCGCGATCGAGGAGATCCGCGCGGCGGGGCTGGCCAACGCACGCGGCAACGACTACTTCCCCTTTCGGCTCATGTTCCCGCTCGCCGACGCGCGTGGCCGCATCGTCGGCTTCCAGGCGCGGAAGCTCCACGACGACGATCCGCTCCGCGGCAAGTATGTCAACACCCCGGAGAGCGATCTCTTCAAGAAGGGGAACGTGCTCTACGGCCTCCATCTCGCCCGGCCGTCGATCGCGAAGCAGGACCGCGGGATCGTCGTCGAGGGCAACACCGATGTGATCGCGCTCCGGCAGGCAGGCGTCGAGCCGGTGGTCGCATCGATGGGGACCGCGCTCACGGAGCATCAGGTGCGTGAGCTCGGGCGGCTCACCAAGCGCGTCTACCTCTGCTTCGACGCGGACGCCGCCGGGCAGGAGGCGACGCTGCGCGGGATGCAGCTCGCCGTGGGGCAGGGGTTCGACGTCCGCGTCGTCGCGCTGCCCAAGGGGCAGGACCCCGCGGACGCACCGGACACGTTCGCCTCGCGCCTGGGGAACGCCGAGAGCTACCTCCACTACCGCGTGCGGATCGCGATCGAGAAGACGGATGACAGGCAGGAGGCGTTCGTGCGGGCGCGCGAGATCCTCGCTCAGGCCGAGGACTCACCCGAGCGGCAGGAGGCGCTCCGCCTGCTCGCCGACCGTCTGGCGCTGCCGACGCAGGCACTCGCGGGGCTGGCGCCGGCGCGGCCGTCGGTCGGCCCATCCGTGGTGGCGCGGCCCGACGCCGCGACGCCGCGGCTTCTCGAGGCAGGGCGGCAACGCGAACGCGATCTGCTGGCAGCGGTTGTTGCCAATCCCGCGCTGCTGGACGAGCTCGCTGCGCTGACGCCGGAGCACTTCGACGACCCGCTGCACCGCAGGTTCAGGCAGCACCTCGTGTCCGGCGCAGACGAAGAGGACGAGGAGCTCGTGGTGTTACGCGCGGAGCTCGGCGCGCGCGCCGAGCGGGACGCGATCGACGAGCGAACGGGCCGCGAGCTCGTCCTCCGGCTCCACGAGCGGCTCCTACGGCGCGAGTTGCAGGGCGCGGACCTCGCACGCGCGACGGAGCTCCAGGCACGACTCGCGAAGGTGCACTCGGCGCTCGCCGAGCTCGTGTCCTGACGCGGTACCCTCGTGGCACGGACGGCGTGCACGACATGGGCGGGATGCACGGCTTCGGGGCGGTGGTCACCCCGGGCTCCGACGCGGTCTCCCGCGCGGACTGGGAGCTACGCATCTTCGCGATCTCGACGCTCGTCGGCATCGAGGGCCTCGGCAAGGGCTCGGGACGGGCGATTCGGGAGGAGATGGAGCCGGCCGAGTACCTGCGCGCCGGGTACTACGAGCGGTGGCTCTGGAGCACGGAGCAGCGGCTCCTCCGAAGCGGCGCGATCACCGAGGACGAGGTCGACGCCTGGGTCGCCAGGCTGGTGGACGGCCGTTCGCCGCCACGGCACGAGAACCCCGCCGCGGCAGAGCGCGCGGTCGCCGCGACGGCCGAGGTCGATCCGCTCGAACCCGCGGTCGACCCGCGGTTCGCGCCCGGGGTGAAGGTGCGCGTGCGACGGATGCGTCCCGACGGGCACACGCGCTGCCCGCGCTACGTCCGCGGCGCCACGGGCGTCGTCGAAGCGGTTCGCGGCCTCGACGCGCTCCCGGACATCGGGCCTTACGAGGGGCCGGAGGAGTCGGTCTACGCGGTGGCGTTCGCCTCCGAAGAGCTCTTCGGGCCGTCGCCCGAGGGCAGATGGACCGTGATCCTGGATCTCTTCGAGAGCTACCTGGACCAGGCGTGAGTCACGAACACGACCATCACCACGAACACGACGAGCTGGCGCTGAGGGCGGCCGCGCTCGAGGCGGTCCTCGTCGAGAAAGGGCTCCTCTCGACCGACCAGGTCGATGCGATCGTCGAGCGCTACGAGCGCGACCTCGGCCCGCAGAACGGCGCGCGCGTCGTCGCGCGGGCATGGGTGGATCCGGAGTACCGCGACCGCTTGCGCTCCGACGGGGCGGCCGCCATCCGTGAGCTCGGCTACGGAGGGTTCGAGGGGGACACGATCGTGGTCGTCGAGAACACACCGGACGTCCACAACGTCGTCGTGTGCACCCTCTGCTCGTGCTACCCCTGGCCCGTCCTCGGTCTCCCACCGACCTGGTACAAGAGCCCGGCGTACCGCGCACGTGTCGTCGCGGAGCCGCGCGCGGTGCTCCGCGAGTTCGGCGTCGTGCTGCCGCCGGAGGTCGAGATACGAGTATGGGACTCGACGAGCGAGGTGCGCTACCTCGTCCTGCCCGAGCGGCCGTCCGGCTCCGACGGGATGAGCGAGAAGGAGCTCGCCGGCCTCGTGACGCGCGACAGCATGATCGGCACGGGACTGGCCGCCTCCCCGGCGTGAGCAGCGTCGATCCCGATGTCGCGTCCGCGGACGCGCCGGCGGCGCCGCCCCGGACGAACGGCGAGCTCGTGTTCGCCGAGCCCTGGGAGAGCCGCGCGTTCGGCGTCGCTGTGGCGCTCCACGACGCCGGGGTCGTCGACTTCGAGGCGTTCCGAGCGCGGCTGATCGAGGAGATCGGTGCCTGGGAGGCGTCACACGGCTCTGCCGACGGGCGCTACCGGTACTACGAGCGATGGCTCACCGCCCTCGAGCGGACGCTTCTCGCGGACCGGATCGTCGATCTCGACGACCTGGACGTCGCTCGTGAGGCAATCGAGCGCGAGTGGGACCACGATCACGACCACGGTCATCACCGCTGAGCGGTGCCGGAGCGCTAGACCCAGGCGACGTTGACGCGCTCACGGTCGCGACGGGAGGTCACGGCCTCGATCCCTCGTGGGCGCCTCGGCGGCGTGAGGCCCTCGCGTCGCCAGTTGAGCTCGTCGAAGAGCGCGCGGCGAAGCTCGACGAGCACCGTTGTCCGCCGGCTGAGGGCGGCGAGGATGTCCTCTCGGTCGTCGAGCGTCAGCGCGACGAACTGCTCGCCTGTTCGTGAGAGCCTCGAGCACGGCGCGCGCTGTCCGGTCGAACCCATCGCGCGTGAGCATGCTGGACAGGGCGAGCGCCTCGTCCCGACTCAATCGGATCCCGGCGACGATGAGCATGCGCTGCGAATGTACCGCGTGCCGCCGGGGTCGTGCGGCCCGCGGCTCTGGGGGCCGGTTGCCGTCAGGCGGCGTTCTCGGCGGCGGGCTCATCCCGCTTCTGCCGCGCCTGGGCCTCGACGAGGGCGTCCCGCACCGCCTCGAGGCCGGCAGGCGCGTCGTCGAGCGCCTTCAGGAGGTCGGCCCGCTCGTGCGCATGGATCCGGACCACGATCAGATCGCGCTTGACGACCTGCTCGAGTCGGCGCGCGAGCTCGGGATCCTTCACGCGCGTAGCGAGCTCGAGTACGACGCTGCTCTTCACAGGGACGCCGGCGAGGAACACGCACTCGACCCTACTCACGCCGATGGGGGTTGCCAGTGGCCAAAAGGGGGATACCGAACGGGGGAGGCGACTCGGTCGTCCCACGAGGGCGCCCTGCGAGCCTTCGCTCGGCGAAGGTCTTGACTCGGAACCGTCCGCTGCAGCACTCGATCTCAGAGCGGTCGGCCACCGCACAGGGGTCATGACCCGACCGCACAAGTGATCGAACGCGACAGCGCGGGGAAGAGGACGCGCCGCTGGGCCGTCCAGTGGCAAGAGCACAGGTGATTCCCGGCGAATAGGGACACGGGCTGCCGGCGGAACGGATGCGAGAGGAAGGGAGGGGTCGGGACGTGGTATCGCAGGTCTCCGAGGATCGTCGCCCGGCCGCGCGCTCGGGATCCCCGAGGCTTCCGCATCTCCCAGTGGGTCACTGGCGGTGAGCCTCGTCGTGGCGCTCGTGGCCGTCTTCGCGCTCTTCGTGGTCAGCGCGATCGCCGCAGGGACCCATGCCGAGGCACCTCGCGTCTGCGTTTCGTCTGCGGCCGCATCGTCCGGTGGCGGCGAGGTCGTCGAGACGAAGAACGCGATCGACTGCGGCTAGAGACTCGCCCTCCGGCTTCGTGCGGGCACCTGATCTGCGGTTGCCCCGGGCTCTCAATGACGAGCCGGAGGGTTCGTCGTCGTGGATGCCGGCCTTCGCGCCTCGCGCTGAGGTTGCGTCAGTCGACGGGCTCCTCGCGCCGCCGCTGGGCGCGTTCCTGATTGCGTCGTGTCTGGGCCTCCTGCGCTTCCTTACGTCTTTGCTGCGCGATTTGCTTGACCAGCACGCTGTGGAGCTCCAGGAGCGCAGTCGGTGCCTCCTCTTCGAGTGCGGCGACGATCGTCTCGCGGTCGGCGAGCGTCAGCGCCACGATCGAGTTCTCGTGCATGACCGCCCGCTCGAGCTTTGCCGCGAGCTCGCCGTCGAGCATCGATGCGAGCAGCCGCACGTTGTCAGGACGAAGGGTGGCGCCCCCGACGATCACGGGTCGACGGGCTCGACCACGAGCGTGCAGAGGGATCGCGGCGTTCCGGCCCAGTTCCCACCGCGGCGAACAAGCCAGTCCACACCGCGGATGACGAACGTCTCCCCGTCGACGATCGAGCGCCCATCGATATGCGGTTCGCCGTCCGCGTCGTCGAATCGTTGCTCGGTCTGGTCTGTGTGGCCGTCGCGACGGAATACGAGCTGAAAGCGGGTCAACCCCTTCCTCCTTTCGCTCTACCGACGCAATGGCCGGGAGCGGTCAGGGCGGAGGAAGAGTGGATCGCTTGGCTCATTCTACCCTCGCTCGGGTCCGATTCCGCTCCGCCAGCGAGGCAGGCGAGGTGATCGTCGAATCGCTACGGGAAGACGAGTTGGATGATGCGTCGTCGTCCCGGCAAGCCGAACGAGATGCGGAGCGACGTGCCGTCCCACGTGACATCGGTCAGGACGAGGATCAAGGCAACGAGAGCGATCGTGCGAAGGCGCGGCACCGGCATGAAACCTACTCACGCGTTCCCGGCCTCGCCGGTCCCTGTAGCCGCGGGAAGCTCGGGCGAACTCGTCTTCGCTGCCGGCTCGGATCGGTCATCCGGCCGTCACGGCTTTCCACCTGCGCTTGGCGATGCGCCACGCCCGGGAGGCCGCCGAGGAGAGTCGGCGGTCAGCGCGTCGCTTCAGGGACGCATTTCGTGACGCCGGACTTGGTCAGAACGAACACCGGGCAGTCCTGCGGCGCACGGTGCGGCTTGTCGAACAGAGGGACCGCCACGAACCCGATGGTCGCAGCGGCGAGCGTGGTGACCAGGATCAGGAGCGCGATCAGGGTACGGGTCTCGTCTTCCGACCGTTGGTTCGCAAGGGTGACGTTCAGAACGCCGTACAGGGGTTTCGCCGCGGGCACCGTGTTCGAAGCCTCGGCAAGACCAAGGTCTGCCTGGTGCCTCGTTCGAGGGTTAGCCGGGGCGGGTCATTTCCTGGCGCGTTTGGCGGGCTTTGCCTTCTGGTGCGCCGCCTTGGTGCCCGTCTTCGGATTGGTGACGCACCTGGTCTGGCCGGACCCGAGGACGATCACCTCGCAGGTGCGTTTCGCATGCGCCGGCTGGTCGAGCATCGGCAGCGCGACGAACCAGATCGTCGCGATCGCGAGCCCGAGGACCATGATCAGGAGCGGAAGGGCGGGGCTTCGGGTTGCGGCGCGCGCCTCGTAGGCAGCGGGCGCCGGTTGGCCCTGGGCATGTCTGGCCGCAGACACATCTGAGGCCTCGGCAAGACCAGGCTCTCACTGGTGCCTCGTTCGAGGGTGGCGGACCGGGCGTCATCAGCGCCGTCTCGCTGTGGGTCAACGAAACCAGTGCGGCGATGCCGAGGGTCAGAGATGACCGACCCATGCATGAGGCACCAACGCCAGAGCGTTCCCCTGCGTCGCTCTGGAACGCACCGACGAGCCGGTCACCGCCAGGGTTCGCGGCCATCCCTGCCGTGCGGCGGGGGCAAAATACAGGGGAGGGGTGTAGATGAAGCGGGCGATTATTGCTGCCGCTCTCGCGGCGGTCATGGCTGCTGCAATGACCGGGACGGCCTTGACCGGTGAGGTCACCGGCAACGGGAAGCCGACGCCGATCAATGGGTACCGGGCCGGGTCGATCTGTTCGTTCTCCGGCCAGAACGACGATCCCAACGAGGCGGGGCTGTTCAACGGCGGTCGCGTCCAGTCCTTCGGTGACATCGTTCAGGAAGCGATCCGTACGCCGGGCATCGGTGACGGCCACGGCGCGTCAGCGTTCGTGTCCACCATCACGGGGGATGGTCCCGGCGTCAACTGCCGGGGCTACGCCAGCAGCGGCCACTGACGCCAACGCACGGAGCAGCAGGTGCTGCACTCGGGGGGCCGCAAGGCCCTCCGAGTCGTTCACGACTCGGCTCCGATCGACGAGGAAGCCACGCTCCAAGCTCATGGCGCCCGCCCCGACCGAGTGGTCAGTCGCTCGACTCCTCGACACCCACGTGCTGGAGGTCGTCCTGGAGCGCGTTCCGCAGGGCGTAGATCCCTTCCGGAAGGTCGTCGTAGCTGCCGCCCGTCTGGTTCGCCCAGAACGTGATGACGTTCCGCAGTCCGAGCTTTTGCGGATCCGTCAGACGGACGGACTCGGTGTCGTCGCCGACGGCCTCGAACGCGTCGCGGACGTCGTTCATCGAATCGAGGGTCGCGAGGTGTTCAAGCAGGGCGTCGCGCGACGACCAGGGGATCGAAACGGTCCCGCGACGGAGCGCGATCCGTACCTCGGTTTGTCGCCGTTCCATGTGACGACTCTACGCCCCCGACCACGGTATGAGCCACTGTCCCTGCCGATCGTGGCTGCGGGGGATTGTTTTGTCCGGATTTGCAGCCATACTTGGAGCGCTATTCCACCGTTGCGGTGCACACCGTCCTCGAGGGGGACCCACGAGACGAGCCATAGTTGCGTGTCTGCTGGTGGCGGGTGTCGTCGCGTCCGGTGCGTCGGCCGCCGATCCAACGCCGGCTGACTTCAAGAACGCCGCGAAGTACTGCAAGGCCGTTCGCGAGTCGAAGGGTGTCGAGGGGTTCGGCGCGCTTTACGGCACCAACGCGAACAAGAAGAACGCGTACGGCAAGTGCGTCTCGAAGACGGCCAAGAACAAGGCTGAGGCCCGTGAGGACTCCGCAGACGCAGCTGAAGCAAAGGCCGCTGCTGATTGCAAGAAGCAGAAGGCCGACGATGCCGCGAAGTTCGCGGAGAAGTACAAGAACCTTGGCCAGTGCGTGAAGGCTCAGAAGAAGAGCGACGACTAGCGCGGGGTACGTTCCGGTACAAGAAAGGGCGCTCCACGCGGGGCGCCCTTCTTGTCTCCAGCCGTACGCAGGACGTTGGCAGTTCCCCGGGTTGGACTCGAACCAGCAACCTTCCGGTTAACAGGACGCTGGAACGGCGTTCGCTCAGGCCTGGGGCACCATTTCAAGCCGTTTAAGCGCGCTCAGGTGACGTGAGATCACCCCAGTGGGGTACCAACGGGGTACCAATTCGCGGCGAGATCAACGGTCTGAGCGCCGCCTCGAGCCCGTTACCGGGGTTGGTGGTAGCGCCGGTACCGCTTCGTCCGTCCAGATACCTCCCGCGAGCTCGCGGATCTCCTCGAGCGTGAACCGCTGGAGCCACCATCGGCGCATTGCCGGCGTCGGGCGCACGAGAGACCGCTTAGGGGCCTGATGCGCCGGGCTCATGCAGATCATCTGACGTTCTGCGGCAGAAACGGTTGGCCGTCCGGGGCGAACATGACGCCGTTCGCGCGCAGCTCCCGTGGCAGACCGTTACCCATCGTCCGTGGGGCGCGGGTAAGCCGTCGCGCTTTCGACCGACGTGCTCGCGGAGCAGCACGACGCGAAGCTGGATGAGCGTCATCTATCTCGCAACGGCGAATGACGGCCCGCTGGCTGAATTCCGGGCGACTAGAGTCGACGCCATGCCGAGTTTCCTCGGGGCGAAGGGCCGTCGAAACGTGGCTGCTGGCGAAGCCCAGGTGCCGGTGCGTCGTGTCGTTGTGAAGGTGCCGGAGGAGCGGCGCAAGTACGACGTGACCGTCCATGCGCCATACCGCTTCGCCGAGGAGATCGCCGCCGCGCAACCGCATTTCTCGAACCGGTTCGCAGTCAACCTCGGTGCCGGGGACGGCGTGTCGTCCAACGACCCCGTGCTGCCGCTGTACCAAGCCGGGTGGGCAGGACTGGCCGTGGAAGGCGAGCGCGACGATGCGCTGCTGGCCAATCTGCCGTCACCGTCGATAGGCAAGCTCATCGGCACCGTCATCACACCCGACAATGTGGCGGAGCTCCTAGCCGACAACGGCTGCCCGGAGACACCGGATCTCCTAAAGCTCGACATCGACGGCTATGACGGGCCGGTGTTGCGCGAGATCCTCCGCGCCGGCTTCCGGCCCAAGGTGCTCCAACTCGAAGTCCAGCCCGAGATCCCGCCGCCCCTCGAGTTCGCGGTGCTGTACGACCCCGCCTACCGGTGCGCGGACTCTGCCGGCAAGGTCGGCGGCTTCTACGGAGCATCGCTCGCATACGTCTCGAACCTCGGACGGCGGTTCGGCTACTTCCCGGTGCAGGTCGACTTCGTGACCGGGTTCACGCACGACGTGACCCTCGTTGCCGACCGCTACCGCGACCTCATGCTTCGGCGCTTCGGGATCACCGAGCGCGATGACCGCGATCTGTTCCTCGCCCATCCGCCTGGGTACTCCCACTTCCGGACAGACGACGGCATCGAGACCCGCAGGTGGCGCGACCGGGAAGACCACCATGCACTGCTTCGCACGGTCTGGGACGCCTGCGTCGCTGCGTGCCAACGCAAGCACGGCACCCTGCTTCCGTTCCATCTCGGGCTCGGCTAGACGAGCCCGACCCCGACTCCGCTAGACCCGATCAAACCCAACAGGGCGGCACACATCCTGCCGCCCAGTTGGGCGGTACGTGCGGGAGTCCGTCGCGGGGTGGTGCGATGCCTGGGCCGGTACGTCAGGTTCGAACGCGAGGCCGTGGAGGAGTGGCTCGCGAGCTGTAGGCAGCCTGGCCGGACGATCAGTCTGAGGGGACGGCGTGGCTAGCGGTTTGCCGGCAATCGCCGCTGCTCGAGGAGCATGACGCTCCTGAGCTCCGAGAGACCGTAGGGGCAGTTGGCCAGCGCCTCTTGGATCGCATCTCGATCGGCCTCGGCGAGGGAGACGATCGCGTGTCTGTTGTCGTAGGCGTCTTCGAGGGTGCTAGCCGTGTCGTCGAACCCCATTGTTCGAAGACAAAGCGCGAGGTCGAGCACGAGACGGTCGGGAACCTCAAGGCCTGCGAGCAACACGGAGATTCGATCCTATGCGTTCGCGGCGCGTCGCGCGGCAGAGCTCGCCGGGGCGAGCTGTTCGTCTCGGGGTAGCGGGTTCCAAATTGGGCAAGAAGGGCGCCTTGTGGGGCGCCCTTCGCGTTCTGGCTTGCCTAAGGGGTTCGGCAGCTCCCCGGGTTGGACTCGAACCAACAACCCTCCGGTTAACAGCCGGATGCTCTGCCAATTGAGCTACCGGGGAAGGCAGCGGCCGTGAAGTGTAGCCGGGTCTCGCGTGGCAGGAACCCGGGGCGGGTCGGCGAAGGACCGCAGTTCCGTGCGTCGAATCATCGTGATCGCCGTCGCGGCGGCCATCGCGCTCGCGGTGGCCGGCCCGGCTGTCGCTGCACAGAGCGCGAAGATCGCGGCGCTCCAGGTCGCCCTGCGCGCAAAGGGTCTCTATCGCGGCGAGGTGGACGGCATCTCGGGCCCGATGACGCGCACCGCGCTCATCTCGTTCCAGCGTCGCAATGGGATCAGAGCGACCGGGAAGGTCGGCTACCTCACCCGCTGCAGGCTCGGCCGGCTCGGGATGCCGCTGCTCGGCCAGCGCGAGCTCGCGGGCGGTCGCATCGGCTGGGACGTCGCCTCGCTCGAGTTCCGCCTGCGCCGGTTCGGGCTCCCGGCAGCGAAGCTCGACGGGCGGTTCGATGCGGCGACGGCCGCTGCGCTGAAGCGCTTCCAGCGCTCGCGCGGCCTGGACCCCGACGGGGTCGCGGGTGCTCGGACGTACCGGGCGCTCGCGCGCGGCACGAAAAACGGCGGAAAGACGCGCCCCGCCACGGTGAAGCGCGCGGTCGTCCATACGGTGCAGCCGGGCGAGGGGTTCACCGTGATCGCGCGCCGCTACCACGTCGCTGCTGCGCGGCTCGCGCGAGCGAACGGCCTCCGTCTGACGAGCGTCATCGTCCCGGGCCAGCGCCTGCGTGTCCCGGGCCGTGCCGCCGTGGTGGCCAAGCCGCGCCCGAAGCCGCAGCGGCGAGCGGTGTTCCACATCGTCCGCGCAGGTGAAGGCTTCTTCCTCATCGCGGATCACTACGGCATCCCGGCGCTCTCCCTCGCGCATGCGAACCGCCTGCAGCTGACGAGCGTGCTGACGCCCGGGCAGCGCCTGCGCGTGCCCGGCCGGTCGATCGCGATCGCGAAGCCGAAGGCGAAACCGAAGCCCAAGCCGCCGACCGTCCGCCCCGTGGCGAGCTCCGGCGCCCGACACACCGTCGCCACGGGCGAGAGCTTCTTCTCGATCGCGCAGCGCTACCACGTCAGCCCCTGGCGGCTCGCACGCGCGAACAGGCTGTCATTGATGTCGACGATCGTCCCCGGCCAGCGGCTCACGCTGCCGGGCGGGGCGCACCTCGGCTCGTCGAGCGGGCCGCTCGATCGCTCCGTCGTCCGCACCGCGATCGACCGTTGGGCCGCAACGTACGGAGTCGACCCGAAGCTGGCGCGGGCCCTTGCCTGGATGGAATCCGGCTTCCAGCAGGAGGTCGTCTCGAGCGCGGGCGCGATCGGCGTGATGCAGCTGCTGCCGGAGACGTGGCAGTGGGTCGACACGATGCTGCTCGGCGAGCTCACGCCGCGGACGTACGACGGGAACGTGCGCGCCGGTGTCCGGTACCTCCGCTGGCAGCTCGACCAGTTCGACGGCGACGTGAAGCTCGCGCTCGCAGGCTACTACCAGGGCGCGCGGGCCGTTCGCGAGCGCGGGCTCTTCGAGGACACGAAGCAGTACGTCTCCGTGATTCTGCAGCTCTACGGCTCGGTCTAGGGCGGCGTGAGGGCGAGAGCGACCGCCTCCTCCAGCGAGGCGGTCTTTCCGAGGTCGATCCCGCGCGCCAGCTCCGGATCGGACGTCGCGCGCAATGGGGCGATCAGCCGGGTGAGCTCGTCGTCGGCGGGCAGTACGTCGCCGAGCTCGTCCTCCGCGATGACCGCCCCCAACAAGCGGCCTGCCCGGGCTGGGTCTCCGCGCTCCTGGGCCGATCGGGCGAGCAGGGCGAGGGCGTAGACGGCGATCCTCCGGTCGCCATGCTCCCATGACTTCTCGAGGGCGGTCCGCCCCGCGGCTTCGGCCGCGTCGTACCGTCCGAGTCTCAGCCCGATCTCCGCCACGCTGGTCCGCTGCCACGTCTCCCAGAGCGTGAAGCCGCATTCCGCCGCGACGTCTGCCGACTGCTCGTAGAGCGCGAATGCATCCTCGAGCGCGTCGTCGCGCTCCGCGAGCGACCCGAGGGTGCTGAGGCTCTGAGCCTCGAGTACCGGCAGGTCGAGGCCGTCGGTCATCGTGCGGACACGAGCAATGAGCCTGCGCGCCTCGTCTGCCTGGCCGCGAGTGCCGGCGTGGACGGCGAGCCGCATCAGGATCTTCGCCTCGCCGCGGACGTCTCCGAGCTCCCGATAGAGCTCGATCGCGGCGTTGTAGCTCGGCTCGCCTGCCGCCTGGTTGTTCTCGATGAGAATGATCGATCCGCCGTGGATCGTGAGGAGAGCTGCGCGGAGCACGGCGGGAATGACCGATCCTTTGTCGAGCAGTGCCTGTGTGCGTCGCCTCCCCTCTGCGAGCGCCTGCGTCATCCAGAACAGCTCGAGCGCCTTGACGAGCTCGGCGGCGAGTACCGGCTCCGCCTCGGTGGCCCAGTCCACCGCGGCACGCATGTCCTCGATCTCGGGCCGAACGACCTCGAACCGCGGGGTCACCGGCTCGAGGTCGACATCGAGCTTCGCCGAGCGCGCGATGGAGAGCATTCGGTGCGCATGACGCGCGCGCAACGCGGCGGCGCCCTCTCCGCGCTCGTCGAGGGTTGCCAGCGCGAACTCGCGGATCGTCTCGAGCATCCAGTACCGCTCGACCGCGTCGTCGGGCGTGCGCCGGCGGAGCAAGCTCTTGTCCAGCAGTGAGGCCAACGTCTCGAGATCGGCGCCGCAGACGTCCTCGGCGGCGTCCAGCGTGCAGCCGCCGCGGAAGATCGCGAGGTTCGAGAAGAGCTCGCGCTCGGCTGGACCGAGAAGGTCGTACGACCACTGGATCGTCGCCCGGAGCGTTGCGTGGCGCGGATCCGCGTCGCGCTGCGCCGGCAGATCCAGCCGTTCGGAGAGGCGGTCGAGGATCGCCTCGGGCGTCAGCAGGCGCGTCCGTGCAGCCGCAAGCTCGAGCGCAAGGGGCAGACGGTCGAGGCGCTCGCAGAGCCACGTCACCGTGTCCGACGGCTCGATCGTGGCGTCGACACGCCGAGCACGGTCGACGAAGAAGGCCGACGCCTCGTCGAGCGCGAGCGGGGGAAGGTCGAACCGTGTCTCGGCGGAGACGTTGAGCGCCTCGCGACTCGTCACCACGAGACGAAGAGCCGGCGTCGCTTCGACGACCGACGCGAGCACCGCTGCCACGCCCGGAAGCAGCTGCTCGACGTTGTCGAGCAGCAGATGGGTACGGCGCTCACCGACCCGCGCCGAGATCCCCTCCGCCGTCACGCCCTCGGCTCCGAGCGCGCCTGCAACCGCCGGCAGGACGAGTGCCGGGTCGCGGAGCGCCGCAAGGGGGACGAAGACCGTGCCGCCATCCGCGTCCTCCGCGACCAGGCGCGACAGCTCGATCGCGAACCGGGTCTTGCCCGTGCCGCCCGGCCCGAAAATCGTCAGGATCGGCGGCGCCTCGGTGACGACGAGCGACACCGCGTCGTAGAGCTCGCGCTCGCGGCCGAGAAACGGCGTCGCGGGCGTCGGCAGAAGCACAGTGCCCGGCGTTCGCAGCGGGGGATGAGCGTCGGTCCCGAGCTGTAGCAGCCGCGCGGGCCCGTCGAAGTCCTTCAGGCGGTGCCGGCCGAGGTCGGTGACGGTCTCGTCCTGCGAGAGCAGCGAAGCGGTCGCCTCTGTGAGGAGCACCTGGCCACCATGCGCCAGCGCGGCGACTCGCGCGCCGCGATGCACGTCTACGCCGACGTAGCCATCCGCCGCCACCGTCGGCGTCCCGGTGTGGAGCCCCATGCGCACGCGGACGGGGCCGGCGCCGAGTGCCGCCTGTCCCGTCCGGGCGGCCGCGACGGCGCCGGGAGCGGTGGGGAACGCAACGAAGAACGCGTCGCCCTGTGTGTCTACCTCGACGCCGCCGTGCGCGGCGAACGCATTGCGGAGCAGCAGACGATGCTCGGCGAGCGCGTCCGCATACCCCTCCGGGCCGAGAGTGTGCAGCAGACGGGTCGAGCCCTCGATGTCCGTGAAGAGGAGGGTGACCGTGCCGGTCGGGAGCTCTGGGCGCATCGGGCTCGGCCTGATTCCAACACGACTCCGTCGCGGGTGCTAGCCCGCGAGCGCGCGGAGTCGCTCGAGGCGCGCCGGCTCGTCGACCGACAGGCTCGGATCCACGCGGAGCTCCTCCCACGCCCGAGCGAACAACGGACGCGCCTCGTCGTCGCGGCCGAGCGCGAGCAGGCACTCCGCGATCTCCTCGAAGACGTAGCCGTCCGTCTCGCCGAGCGCGTCGAGCTCGGCGAGAAGCTCTTCCTGCGCGGCGAGCGCCGGCTCGAGATCCCCGCGCGAGCGGAGGCAGCGACCGATCGACCACCGGGCGATGCGCGCACGGTCGTCCCGACCGTCCTCGAGGAACGCATCACGGGAGACCTCGAAGAGCCGGATCGCTCCGTCGTCGTCGCCCGCGTCGTGGCGCGCCCAGCCCATGTTGTTCGCGAGCGAGCCGACCCAGCGGCGCGCGACGGGATCGTCCGACGTGCGAGCGAGCTCCATCGCGCGCTCGTTCCACGCCCGGGCGTCGTCCCGCGGCTCGACGATCCCGAGCATGTGCGCCGCGTCGACGGCCAGGCCGTCCTCGTTCGCTTCGCGCGCGAGCTCCCACGCCCTGCGGAACGACTCCGCCCCTCGGCCCGGTCGTCCGGCGGTGTTCGCGACCCGCCCGCGCTCGAGGTCGAGCCGGATGCGACCCCGGAGGTCGTCCGGCCGAAGAGCGGCTTCGGCGTCGTCGAGCGTGCGGTCGGCCTCGTCGAATCGGCGCTGAAGCCCCTGCGCCCGGGCGAGCTGCGTCAGCGCCTCGGCCAGGATGGCGTCGTCGTCTGCCCGGGCGCGATCGACGACGGCGCGAAACCTGTCCTCGCTACCCGCGGGGTCGCCGAAGTCCCAGAGCGCGTCGAGCTCGACGGCATCGGCCAAGGCGCTACAGCGCCGAGGCGCTCGCGTACGCCTGGCGCGCGGCTTCGTCCGGCGGCAACGCCCAGAACGCATCGGGCGTCGAGAAGATCTCGACGTCGAGGGTCCCGTCCCAGCCCGCGGCGCGTAGCGCCGCGACCAGCTCGGCCGAGCGGCCCCGTGCGTCGGGCAAGGCACGCACGCCGGGGACGGGCTCCGCGAGCTCGTCGGCGACGTGGAGGCCGGAAACGCGCGAGACCGCGGCGACGACGTCGCCCGTCGCCTCATGCGCGAGGTTGTAGGTGTCGGCCATGATCCCGACGTCGTCGACACCCGCCTCCTCGAGGACGGCGAGCGCGTCGTCGAGGGTCGCTACGAAGCCGGCGGTCTCGCGCTGGCCGGGGTGGACCGGCTCGAACCCGAGGCGGACGCGCGCCTCTCGTGCTGCGGCTGCCGCCTGCGTGAGGCCGTCGATCACGATCGATCGGCCTTCGGCCTCGGAGCGCTTGCCCAGCGGCCCACTGAGGCAGATGACGCACTCGGGGTCGTACGCCGCGAAACGGCGAATCGACGTGCGGATCGCGTCGACCCGGTCCTGTGGCGCGGGCGGGCCTTCCATCCCCGGGACCGCAAGCGGGAGGAACGACGGCACGGCCGGGATGCAGTGCGAGACGACGAGACCGTGCGAGCGGATCAGCTCGACGTTCGCGGCATCGTCCTCGGGGAGCTTGAACTCCCAGAGGCCGATCGCGTCGAACCCGGCCGCTGCGTACGCCTCGACATCCTCCGCAAACGAGGCGTTGACGGTCGAGATCGCGGAGAGCGAGAGCTTCACTGGCTATCGTCCTGGAAGCCTTGCAAGAACCCGACGCGTGACCGGCGGCTTCGTCAGCTCCTTCGCGACGAGGTAGCCCGAGCCGGCGCCGAGCCCCGGACCGGGGTGCGTGCTGGCGCCGACATGCCAGAGGCCCTCGACCGTCGTCCGGTGCCCGGGTGCCGCCGCGAACGGCCGCCAGAGGAGGTTCTGGTCGAGCGCGCAGCTGCCGGCGTAGATGTCGCCGTTCACGAGGTTGCAGTTCAGGCCCTCGAGGTCGGCGGGAGAAAGCGCGATGCGCTTCACGCTCGCCGATGAGAGGTTCTCGATCGACTCGCCGAGCCGGGCGACGATGCGGTCGGCGTAGACCTCGCGGAGCGTCTCCGTCCACGTTCCGTCGCCGACGTCGATCTCGCCGGCGGCGTCGCCCTTCACCGTGCCGGCGGGCAGCTCCTGGAGCTGGATCCAGACGATCCACTTGCCCTCGGGCGCGCGAGACGGGTCGACGGCACACGGCTGGCCCGCGACGATCGTCGCCTCGGCGGGTAGAAGCCCGCGCTCAGCCTCGTTCACCGCCCGCGACACGCCGTCGAGCCCGGGCGTGACGTGGACGATCGCCGTCTTGCCGAGCCGATCGGAGTCGGGGCCCTTCCAGCGGGGCGGCTCGTCCATCGCGATGTGGATCTGCATGCCGGCGCGCCCGTAGCGGTAGCGCTCCGCGGCGGAGCGCACGTCGGCGGGAACGTCGCCGGCACGGAGCAGCGAGCCGTAGAGCTGCGTCGGTGTCACGCCGGTGACGACGGCCCGCGCCGCGCCGATGACCTCGCCGTCGGCGAGCGCGACGCCGGTCGCGCGGCCGGAGGAGACGGTCACGCTCGTGACGTCGGCGTCCGTCCGCAGCTCTCCGCCGGCGTCGCGGACGATCCCCGCGAGCGCGTCGACGAGCATCACGCCGCCGCCGACGGGCACCGGCATCCCTCCGAGCTGAACGGCGCAGGCGATCACCTGCGTCATGAACCCCGAGACGGCGTTGTCCGGCCCGAGGCCGGTGTGGAGGACCCACGGGGCGAGCAGGCCGTGCGCCTGCTCCGAGCGGAACGTCGCGCTCGTCCAGTCGCGGCACGTCGCGAGCGCGTGACCCGCGAAGTCGAGCAGGCCGCGTCTCCCGAACCGGCGGAGCATCCGCTGCCCGAGCCCGAGCCCGGACGACGACCACAGCTCCGTCCCGAGGACACCGAAGCTGACGTCCGCGTTGGCCATGAACTCCTCGAACTGGCGCTGCCAAGCCGCGCCGTCGCCGTCGGCCCAGCGGTCGAACTCGGCGACGTTCGCCTCGAGCGAGGTCTGGAGGAACATCGCGGAACCGTCCGGGAAGGCGGTGGCCGTGGGGAGGTCGGTGTTGACGTATTCGAGGCCGCGGCCGTGGAGGTCGTCGGCGAGCTCCGCATAGGCCGCGGAGCCCTGGAAGAGCGGGTGCCAGGAGCTCAGCACCTCGTGCGTGAATCCGGGCGCCGTGTAGTCGGCTTCCGTCCGGATCGCGCCGCCGAGCCGGTCCGAGCGCTCGAGGACGCAGACCTTCCATCCGTCGCGCGCGAGGAGCGCCGCGGCGGCCAGCGAGTTGATCCCCGAGCCCACCAGGACCGCGTCGTAGGCCGCCATGCGGCGACGCTACCACGGTTCCGGCTGGTTGACATGTCACCGGTGGCGGTGTGACAGAATCGGCCGCATGCTGCTGCGTGAGGTCTCCTACGCGCGTCCGGCAACCGTCGACGAGGCGGTCTCCCTCCTCTCCGAGCACGACGGAGCCCGTGCGCTCGCGGGGGGCCAGACGCTGCTCAACGTGATGAAACAGCGGGCCGCGTCACCGGACGTCCTCGTCGACCTGGGCGGGCTCGTGGAGCTGCGCACGATCGCCGTCTCCGGATCGACGCTCGAGATCGGCGCGATGGCGACGCTGTCGTCGATCATCCGCTCCTCCGAGGTCGAGGTGACGCGCCCGATCCTGGCCGAGGTCGCCGCGACCGTCGCCGACGTGCAAGTGCGAAACCGGGGCACGCTCGGTGGGAACATCTGCGTGAACGACCCGACGAACCACTTCCCGCCGCTGCTCGTCGCGCTCGGCGCGACGATGATCGTCAGGGGCTCGGGCGGCGAGCGCGCCATCCCGGCCGAGGAGTTCTTCGTCGGCGTGTTCGAGACCGCTGTCCGCGAGGGAGACCTGCTGACGCGGATCGACGTCCCGGCCGGCGGCAAGGGGACGGGCGACGGTATGGCCGGAGTCACGCTCGGCGCCCACGGGACGTACATCGCGAGCGCGGCCGCATCCGTCTCCGACGGGGCGTGGCGCGTCGTGCTCGGCTGCGTCGCCGCCGTGCCGGTTCGCGCGACGGCGGTCGAGGAGCGGCTCTCCGGCGACGTCGACGAGCAATCCGTCCGCGCCGCGGTCGAAGGGCTCGGCGCGACGCTCGACCCGCCGTCCGACGTCCACGCGTCCGCGGACTACCGGCGCAGCCTCGCCGAGACGTCGGCCGTCCGCGCCGTCCTGCAGGCATCCGAGCGAGCGAAGGGGTGAGCGTGCCCACACCGACCACGAGCCAGGTCGTCACCGTCACGGTGAACGGCGTGACGTTCGAGCGAGACGTGCCCGCGAGGCGACTGCTCGTCCACCTGCTGCGCGACGACCTCGATCTCACCGGCACGCACATCGGCTGCGACACCGGCAGCTGCGGTGCCTGCACGGTGCACCTCGACGGTGTCCCGGTGAAGAGCTGCGCGGTGCTCGCGGTGCAGGCCGACGGCGCCTCCGTCACGACGGTCGAGGGCCTGGCCGGCGACGAGCAGACGCCGCTCCAGCGCTCCTTCGCCGAGCACCATGCGCTGCAGTGCGGCTACTGCACGCCGGGGATGCTGATGAGCGCGACGGCGCTGCTCGCCGACAACCCGAGCCCGACCGAGGACGACGTGAAGGTGGCGCTTCAGGGGAACATCTGCCGCTGCACGGGGTACTGGAACATCGTGGAAGCGGTCGTGGCAGCAGGAAAGGCGACGGCATGACGGGTCAATTCGGTCACGCCGCCGGAGCGGGATTCGCTCCCGCGGAGGCCCACCGCCGAAACGCGGGGGAGCTGCGCGGAAGGAGGGGGCTCGTGGGGGAACCATGGGTTCCCCCACGTTCCAACATCTGCCGCTGCACGGGGTACTGGAACATCGTGGAAGCGGTCGTGGCAGCCGGGACGGCGTCGTCATGAGCCGCGCGACCGTCACGACGACCGAGGAGACGACGACCCTCCAGAAGGGCTTCGTCGGGCAGAGCATCCCGCGCAAGGAGGACCGACGGCTCGTCGAGGGACAGGGCGTCTTCTTCGACGACGTCAAGCGTCACGGCATGGGCTACCTCCACTTCGTGCGCTCGCCGTACGCCCACGCCCGGATCGAGTCGGTCGACGTCAGCGCCGCGCTCGAGCTGCCCGGCGTCTTCGGGACCCTCACGGGGGACGAGGTCGCGATCCTCACCGACCCGTTCTTCCAGATCGCGGCCGATCCCGGCGGACAGGTGAAGGACTACGCGCTCGCGGTCGGCAAGGTGCGCTACATCGGCGAGCCCGTGGTCGCCGTCGTCGCGCAGACGCGGGAGCTCGCGCGGGACGCGGCCGAGCTCGTCGTCGTCGACTACGAGCCGTTCGACGTCGTCGTCGACGCGCGGAAGGCGCTCGAGGAGGGCGCCCCGGTGCTGCACGAGGAGGCCGGCGGCAACCTGTCCTACACCGGCGTATGGGAGTGGGGCGACGTCGACGGCGCGTTCGCCGAGGCGGACCACATCGTGAAGATCTCCGAGCTCCACTTCGACCGCTTCAACTCGACGCCGCTCGAGCTCGACGGCGCGCTCGTCGAGTACAACCGTGGCACGGGGCAGTGGACGATCACCACGAACAACCAGTTCCCCGGCTTCGCGGTGATCATGATGGCGCCCGCGATGCGGGTCGGGACCGACAAGCTCCGCATCGTCACGCAGGACATCGGCGGCGGGTTCGGCAACAAGATCACCTCGCATCCCCAGCTCGTCGCCTGCTGCCTGCTCGCGCGGAAGCTCAATCGGGCGATCCAGTGGACCGAGTGGCGCACGGACTTCCACCAGTCCATGTCGCACGGGAACGAGCGATGGTTCCTCGGCACCGAGGTCGCGGTCAAGGCGGACGGCAGGATGCTCGGATTCCGCACGAAGGCGGTCGACGACGCCGGCGCGTACCTCCGTTACGAGCCGCTCGGCGGCGTGATCTGGTCGCAGGTCGCGCCGGGCATGTACCGATGGCGCAACATCCGGCTCGAGTTCACGCAGGCGATGACGAACAAGGCGCCGGTGTCGCCGAACCGCGGGTACTCGCGGATGCAGCAGCTCTGGTTCACCGAGCGGATCATCGACATCGTCGCGCACGAGCTCGGCTTCGACCGCGTGGAGCTGCGCAAGCGGAACTACATCCAGCCCGAGGACATGCCCTACGAGACGCCCAACGGCTGTGTCTACGACTCCGGCGACTACCCGCGCGCGCTCGACATGGCGCTCGAGCTGATCGGATACGACACGATCGAGGAGAGGCGCGGGGAGGCCGCCTCGCGGGGGAAGCTTCTCGGTGTGGGGATCGGGTCGACCCTCGACTCGGGAACGAACAACTTCGGTCAGTCGCAGCTCCTCAACCCCGACCTGCAGTTCTCCGGCAACAACGAGGTCGCGACGGTCAAGCTGGACATCTTCGGTGAGGTCGTCGTCACGCTCGGGACGACCCCGCAGGGACAGAGCCACGAGACGACCGCCGCGCAGGTCGTCGCCGACATCCTCGGCTGCGACGTCGACATCGTCCACGTTCGCGCGGGTCACGACAGCTACTGGAACTCGCACGCCGGATTCTCGGGGACCTACGCCAGCCAGTTCGCGGTGACGGGCCTCGGAGCGGTGAAGGGCGCCACCGAGATGCTCGCCGAGCAGATGAAGACGCTCGCGTCCATGGTCTTCCAGTGTCCGGTCGAGGCGATCGAGCTCGCCGACGGGTTCGCGCGCATCGCCGACAACCACGAGGCCGCGCTGCCGTTCATGGCCCTTGGAGCCATCCCGAACGCGAACAACGCCGGGTTCCCTGTCGACCCGCCGCCGATGAACGCGCGCTTCGTCTACCGGCCCGCGTTCCAGGTTCCGGACAAGGAGCGCAAGTTCGGGAACCTGACGCTCACGTACGCGATGCAGATCCACGCGTGCGTCGTCGAGGTCGACCCGGAGACGGGCGTCTACGAGATCGTCGACTACGCCGCGGTCGACGACTGCGGCGTCCGGGTCAACCCGAAGATCGTCGAGGGGCAGGTGATGGGCGCCACGGCACACGCGATCGGCGCCGCCATGTTCGAGTCGTTCACCTACGACGAGGAGGGCAACCTCCTGACGCCCAACTTCTACGACTACCACGTGCCGCACACGCTCGACATGCCGCCGCTCTCGACCGCGGCGATCGAGTCGCCGTCGCCCTTCACGCCGCTCGGCACGAAGGGGATGGGCGAGGGAGGCGGCGGCGGGATCCACTGCATCGGCGCCGCGCTCCAGGACGCGTTGCGCGCCGCCGGCGGCGGCCTCGTGACGGACAGCCACAATCCGTATCACCGGGTGTGGGAGCTGCTCCGCGAGCCGGAGCGCTCGCGGTCAAAGGTGGAGGTGACGTCGCCCTCCCTGCAGGCCGATCGCCCGTCGGGAGGCGGATGATGGACGCCGCGGGGCAAGGACGCAGGAGGCGTCCATACTGGAATATGGACGCGACCGAGGACGCTGCAACGCGACGTCCAGCGCCGCATCACGACATGGACTATTGGCCTGCAGGGAGGGCACTGTGAAGCTCGAGGGCACGAAGGAGTTCGACGCGCCGCGCGCGGTCGTCTGGAGCGTCATCAACGACCCCGAGAAGATGGCCAAGACGATGCCTGGTGTCGAGAGCTTCGAGATCGCCGACGACACCCACTGGAGCGCGAAGGTCAAGGTCCCGCTCGGGCTCGGCGGGTTGAAGATGTCGATCTCCTTCACGAAGCTCGAGGAGCGGCCGCTCGAGTTCGCCTCGCTGAACGCGAAGGGCCAGGGCGTCGGCGCGCTGATGAACATGACGACGTCGTTCACGCTCTCGGGCGAGGGCGAGACGACGTCGATGGCCTGGGAGGCGGACGTCAAGATCGCCGGCCCTGTCGGCTCCATGGGGCAGCGCGTGCTGCAGCCGATCATCAACCAGCAGGTCGGCAACGTGCTCGCTGCGCTCGACGACGAGGTGCAGGCCGCCAAGACGGGCGGCTGACGTCGGGCGCCGCTCCCGGCGTCCGGCGTTAAGGTTCGGCGCGCTGTGACGCGCCGCTCGCGGGATCGGGCCGACGAGCTCGAGCGGGGCCGGGAGGCCTACGCGACGCGAGCCTGGCTCCAGGCCCACGAATACCTCGTGCACGCGGACGCGCAACAGGCGCTCGACGCGCCGGACCTCGAGCTCCTGGCCACGATCGCCTACATGCTCGGCCTCGACGACGAGGCCGTCGCCTGGAACGAGCGCGCCCACCACCGGTACCTCGAAGAGGGGGAGCCACGGCGTGCCGCCCGCTGTGCCGGGTGGATCGTCATGAACCTCTCGTTGAGGGGCGAAGTCGGGCCTGCGACGGGGTGGCTCGGCCGTGCGCACCGGCTCATCGCGCCGGAGGGCGATTGCGCCGAGCGCGGATGGCTCCTCCTGCCCGAGGTGTTCCAGCACGAGGCCGCGGGAGATCTCGTTGCAGCGGCGGCGGTCGCGGACGACGCGGTCTCGATCGGGGAGCGGTTCGGCGACCGTGATCTCTTCGCCCTCGCGATCCAGGGCCGGGGGTACATGCTCCTCAAGAGCGGCCGCGTGCGGGACGGCCTGGCGCTCCTCGACGAGGCGATGGTCGCCGTGACGGCGGAGGAGGTGTCGCCGATCGTCACGGGGATGGTCTACTGCGGCGTCATCCTCGCCTGCCGCGAGGTGTTCGAGGTGCGGCGTGCGCGCGAGTGGACTCGCGCGCTCTCGGACTGGTGGGCCCTGCAGCCGGACATGGTCGCCTTCTCCGGGCGGTGCCTCGTGCACCGAGCCGAGATCATGCAGCTCGACGGCGCCTGGCCTGACGCGCTCGACGAGGCACGTCGCGCGGGCGAGCGATTCATCGGCACGCGGAATCCTGCCGCGGGCCTTGCGCGCTACCGGCAGGGAGAGCTCCTCCGGCTGCAGGGCGACTTCTCCGGCGCTGACGAGGCGTATCGGGAGGCGAGTACGTTCGGCTGGGAGCCGCAGCCGGGCCTCGCCCAGCTGCGACTCGCGCAGGGACGCACCGACGCCGCGGTCTCGGCCATCCGGCGCGCCGAGGGGGCCACGACGGAGCCCCTCGAGCGCGCGGCCCTGCTTCCGGCGTTCGTCGAGATCGCGCTCGCCGCAGGCGACGTCGACGCCGCCCGGCGTGCGTGTGTCGAGCTCGAGGAGATCTCGAGCGGGTACGAGAGCCCGATGCTCGGCGCGATCGTCGCCCACGCGCGCGGGGCGGTGCACCTCGCCGACGCCGAGCCGCGCGAGGCGCTCGCCGCGCTGCGGAAGGCGGTCGAGACGTGGCATGCCCTCGACGCTCCGTACGAGATCGCACGGACGCGCGCCCTCGTGGGCGACGCGTGTCGCATGCTCGGCGACGGGGAGGCAGCCGTCCTGGAGCACGACGCGGCGCGGAGCATCTTCGAGCGCCTCGGCGCGACGCCGGATCTCGCGCGGTTCGAGGCGCAGCCGAGCCGTCACGGGCTCTCTGCACGGGAGCTCGAGGTGCTTCGGCTCGTCGCGGCAGGAAAGACGAACCGGGAGATCGCGGCGTCGCTCGTCATCAGCGAGCACACCGTCGCGCGCCACGTTCAGAACATCTTCGCGAAGCTCGGGCTTTCCTCCCGCTCCGCCGCGACGGCGTTCGCGTTCGAGCACGACCTCGTCTGAGCATCCGGGCACGTGGTCGGAAATGACCACGTCCGTGGCATCGCGAGGTTGGTGGATCCGTGCGATGGCAGCCGATCGGTATGGGCCTACCGTCGAGCGAAACGACGAGGAGGCCGAGATGGCAACCGAAGTGTTCGACACCGTGATCGTCGGCGGCGGGCAGGCAGGGCTCGCTACCGGCCACCACCTCGCGAAGCGGCGCAGGTCCTTCGTCATCCTCGACGCGAGCGAGCGCGTCGGCGACGCGTGGCGGAACCGCTGGGACTCGCTCCGGCTCTACTCGCCCGCGGGCTACGACGGGCTCCCCGGAATGCGCTTCCCGGCAAAGCGCACGTCGTACCCGACGACACACGAGATGGCCGACTACCTCGAGTCGTACGCTGCGCGCTTCGAGCTTCCGATCCGGTCGGCGACGGCTGTCGAGACACTGACGAAGGAGGGCGAACGGTATGTCCTCGCCGCCGGTGAGCAGCGGTTCGAGGCCGACAACGTCGTCGTCGCGACGGGAGTGATGCAGAAGCCGTTCGTCCCGAGCTTCGCGCCCGAGCTCGATCCGCGGATCACGCAGCTCCACTCGGCCGACTACCGCAACCTCTCCCAGCTGCAGGACGGGCCGGTCCTCGTCGTCGGCGCGAGCCACTCGGGCTCGGACATCGCGTTCGAGGCTGCCGCGACGCACCGCACGATCCTCTCGGGCGTCGACACCGGGCAGATCCCCGCGCGCGTCGACACACGGCGCGGCCGGATGGGGTTCCGCCTCCTGTTCTTCGCCGGGTCGCACATCCTCACGATGGACACCCCGATGGGCCGCAAGATGCGCGAGCACATCCGGCACGGCGGCGCCCCGCTGCTCCGTCACCGGCGCAAGGAGCTGCTCGCGGCAGGGGTCGAGCGGACGCTCGGACGAACGGTCGGTGTCGACGACGGGATGCCGGTGCTCGACGACGGCACCGTCCTCGACGTCCGAAACGTGGTCTGGTGCACGGGGTTCAGGCCCGACCTCTCGTGGATCGACGTTCCGTACGCGAGAGAGGACGACGGCTACCCGGTCCAGTACCGCGGCGTCGTCGACTCGGCGCCGGGGCTCTACTTCGTGGGGCTGCTCTTCCTGCACTCGTTCACGTCCATGCTCGTCGGGGGGACGGGCCGGGACGCCGAGCGGGTCGCCCGGCACATCGCGGCCCAGCCCGTGAGCCGCCCCGAGCCGGTGACGGCCGGGATGCGCGAACAGGTGGCGTCGTGAGCCACGTGCCCCGAACGCCACCGACGAACGAGCGCGCGCCCCCTTCGAGCTCGGTGCTCGTCTGGAACGGGATGGTGACGCGGGTCCACCCGACCGTCGCCGAGCGATCGGGGGACGCGCCGCCGGCCGAAGAGGAGCGCGAAGAGCCGTGGCGCCGGCGCGCGCCCGGTGCCTCGCGAGACGGCCGAGATGTTAGGGTCCCGTGACATGTCACCGCCGTTCCGGATCGGGGTCATGCAGCTCACCATGGAGCCCCTCGACGAGATGCTCGCATCGGCACGGGCGATGGACGAGGCCGGGATGGACACCGTCTGGCTCGCGGAGGCGTACCCGTGGTGGCGCAAGCACCAGATGGAGGCGCGATCGTCGACCGTCGTCTCGGCGCTGATGGCGCGCGAGACGACGCGGCTGACGATCGGCTGGGGGATCATCTCGCCCTGGACACGCCATCCCGTGCAGGTCGCGATGGACGCGCGGGTCGTGCAGGAGGCTGCCGGCCCCGACCGGTTCCTCCTCGGATTCGGAACGTCGAAGATCTTCCTCAACAACATCAAGGGACAGACGAAGAAGACACTCGGGCCGATGCGCGACGCGGTGGAGATCGTCCGCGGTGTCCTGTCCGGCGAGGCGTTCGAGTACGACGGCGACACCTGGAGCGCCTCGATCCCGGCGCTTTCGGACGAGGCGCACACACCGCGCGGGGTGCCGCCCGTCTACGTCGCCGCGACGGCGCCGAAGATGCAGGCGCTCGCCGGCGAGATCGCCGACGGGTGCCTCACGCCGTCGATCACGACGCCGGCCTTCGTCCGCTACACGTGTGACAACGTCGCAGCGGACATCGACATCGGCTGCACCGTCGTCGCGTCGATCCACGACGCGGACCGCGACACGGGGCGCGACGGCGCGCGCGAGATCGCGGGGATGTACCTCGCCAACAAGGTGCAGAACATCGCCGGCGCCGCGGACACGCTGCTCGACCTGGCCGATATCGACTCCGAGGAGATCCGCCCGGTCGCGGACGCGATGGAGCAGGGCGGTCGGCTCGCAGCGAAGGCGAAGGTCTCGGACGCGCTGCTCGACAAGTGCAAGCCGATCGCCGGGACGCCCGCCGACTGCATCGCGGCCATCGAGGAGTACAAGGACGCCGGCTGCACCCACGTCATGCTCGAGCTCTGGGGCGACGACCGCCACGAGCAGATCCGGCTCTTCGGCGAGAAGGTCCTCCCGCACGTCCGCGACTGATGGCGACGATCACCGTTCGGGGGCGTGGGCTGACGAGGGTGGCGCCCGACGAGGTCACGGTCGGGCTCACCGTGGAGGCGTTGCGGACGAGCGCTGCGGAGGCATTCGCCGAGGCCACGCGGCTCGCGCAGCAGGTCGTCGCGCTCTGTGAGGAGATGGGGATCGCCGAGGGCCGCCGCACGACGTCTCGGGTGACGCTCGCCGAGGACGGGGAGCACACGAACACGGGATGGCAGCATCGCGGCTATCGCGCCTCCAGCCGCCTCGTGGTGCGGCTGGACGAGGGCGAGCTCGCGAGCAGGCTGGTGACGGAGGCGGCGGAGCGCGTCGACCTGAGGATCGACGGGCCGGGCTGGCGCGTCGTCCACGACAACCCGGGGCATGCTGACGCGCGCAGGCTCGCTGCGCTGGATGCGCGGCAGAGGGCGGAGGAGTACGCAGCGGCGCTCGGCGGCCGCATCGGGGCGATCGTCTCGATCGACGAGCCCGAGACGAAGCCGATTCCCACCCCGGCAGCGCCGATGGCGCTTCGCGCCGAAGCCGCCGGCATGCCGGTCGAGGGTGGGGAGCGCGAGCTCGTCGGCGAGGTCGACGTCACGTTCCAGCTGGAGCAGGGATGACGTCGATCGCGGTCGACCGCGACCGCCTCGTCGACACTGCGAGCCGGATGATCGCGGTCCACAGCTTCACGGGCGACGAGCAGGGGATGGCCGAGCTGATGGCCGAGCTCTACGCGGACGCCGGGCTTCGCTGCCAGTGGCAGCAGGTCGAGGACGGGCGTGCCAACGCCCTCGGGATCCTCGAGGGCGCCGGGGGCGGCAAGAGCCTCATGTTCAACGGGCACATGGACACCTCGTACTCGGGTCGAGAGCCGTGGCTCCGCGACGTGCCGGGCTTCCAGCCGGAGGCGTTCGTCCGCGACGGACGGCTCTACGGCCTCGGCATCTCGAACATGAAGGGCGCGCTCGCCTGCTACGTCGAGGCCGTCCGCGCGCTGCGTGATGCCGGCATACGGCTACGCGGTGACGTGCTCGTCGCCGCGGTCTGCGGCGAGATCGAGAAGACGCAGCAGGGGGACGCGGTCGGGGCGGAGTACCGTGGCTACGCGGCGGGCTCCCGCTACCTCGTCTCGCACGGCGGCGTCGCCGACATGTGCCTGCTCGGGGAGCCGACCGAGGGCAAGGTCGTGCTCGGCCACTACGGCGCGCTGTGGGTCCGGATCCGGGTGCACGGCGACTTCATCCACACCGCGTTCAGCGAGGGGCGCCGCGACCGGAACGCGATCCTCCGCCAGCACCAGGTGATCGCCGCCGTGCAGGACTGGATCCCGACCTGGGAGGACGACCCGGCGAACGGCTACCGGGGCGCGAAGGCGATCGTCAACGTCGGCGCGGTCGAGGCGGGCTTCGGCTGGCGTGTCTCGCGGACGCCGCACCACGCCGACCTGTTTCTCGACGTCCGCGTGCCGCCGACGAAGCCGATGGCGGTCGCGCGACGCGAGGTGCTCGACATGGTGCGCGGCCTCGCGGAGCGGTTCCCGGGCTTCGGTGTCGAGGGCGAGGTGTTCGTGACCGCCCCGGGCGCTGAGGTCGACGAGGGTCACGAGCTCGTCGCGGCGATCGACGGCGCCCACGAGGAGGTCTTCGGCGAGACGCCCGGACGTGACGTGACGCGGTGGTTCTCCGACGCGTCCGTCCTCACGCGGTACGGCATCCCGACGGTGAACTACGGGACGTCGACGGGCCTGATGGACGTCGAGCTCGGCGAGAACCTCGAGATCGACGGACTGGTGCGAACCGCCGAGGTCTACGCGCGAGTGGCGACGACGATCTGCGGCGTAGCGTGAATATGTCTGTCCCGATACCGAAAGGAGGGTCGAATGTCTGAGGAAGAGAAGCTCGCCCTGCTGCGGCGTGTCCTCGACGGCTTCAACGCGCACGACCTCGACGCGATCCTCGAGAACTTCGACGAGACCTGCGTCTTCGAGTCGCCCCGCGGGCCTGATCCCTGGGGCCGCCGGTTCGTCGGCAAGGATGAGGTGCGCTCCGGGCTCGGAGCTCGCTTCACGAGCATCCCCGACGTGCACTATCGGAGTGAGGGCGACTTCGTCGCCGACGACCGAGGCGTGTCGGAGTGGACGCTCACCGGTACGACCGTCGACGGTGAGCGCATCGAGGTCCGCGGTTGCGACCTCTGGGCGTTCGGGCGCGACCGGATCGTCCGCAAGGACTCGTTCTGGAAGATCGTCGAGCGATGAAGCTCGTCACGTTCGGCGACGGGGCAGGACGGATCGGGGTGCTCGACGGCGAGGAGATCGCCGTCCTCGACGTCCCGACGATGCGCGAGTGGTTCGAGCGGGGCGGGGCGGACGAGACGGGCGAGCGCGTCGCGCTGGCCGAGACGCGGCTCCGCGCGCCGATCGTGCCGAAGAAGTTCTTCCACACGGCCGGGAACTTCCGCGAGCACGAGGAGGAGTCGAAGAACGTCGGCTGGACGCACGCGATCGCGCCCTGGATCAACTTCTTCCAGAACGTCGACGCGATCGTCGGGCCGGACGAGCCGGTCATCTACCCCGAGCACCTGACCGAGGAGCTCGACTACGAGCTCGAGCTCGCAGTCGTCCTGAAGAAGGCCGGGAAGTGGTTCTCGCCGGAGGAGGCGATGGACTACGTCGGCGGCTACGTCATCTTCAACGACATCACCGCGCGCGACATCCAGCGGGGCGAGATGAAGTCCGGCGTCTTCAGCTTCTGCAAGGCGATCGACACGTTCTGCCCGCTCGGGCCGTGGATCGTCACACCCGATGAGATCGTGGACCCACACGACCTCGCGATGCAACTCCGCGTCAACGGCGAGGTACGGCAGGAGTCGCACTCGAGCCGGATGTCCGTGACGATCCCGGAGATCCTGTCGAACTTCTCGGGCCTCACCTACTCCGCCGGGGACGTGCTCTCGACCGGCACCGTGTCCGGCGTGGCCGGGTTCAAGTCGCCCGAGGAGCGCGCGGTCCTCTACCTCAGGCCGGGCGACGTGATCGAGGCGGAGATCGAGGGCATCGGCGTGCTGCGGAACCCGGTGATCGCCTGGCAGGACGGCCACGGGGCGCCGCCGCCGCCGCGGATCCGGCCGTGGGGTGTCGCGTGATCACACTGGAAAGGCGCGCGGCGGCCAGCGAGACTAGGAGGCACGCGTGAGCCGTCCCGTCACTCTCTTCACCGGCCAGTGGGCCGACCTGCCCATCGAGGAGCTCGCCGCACGGTGCGGCGTCTGGGGCTTCGACGGACTCGAGCTCGCATGCTGGGGCGACCACTTCGAGGTCGAGAAGGCCGTGGCCGACGCCGGCTACGCGAAGGGCAGGCGCGAGCTCCTCGAGCGGCACGGCCTCGGCGTCTGGGCGATCGGCGCGCACCTGGTGGGCCAGGCCGTCTGCGACCGGATCGACGAGCGGCACCGCTCGATCCTGCCACCCGAGGTCTACGGAGACGGCGACCAGGAGGGCGTGCGCTCCCGCTCCGCGGAGCGGATGAAGGACACGGCGCGGGCCGCGGCGCAGCTCGGCGTCACGCAGGTGAACGGCTTCACGGGATCGGCCGTCTGGCACCTCCTCTACTCGTTCCCGCCGAACGACTTCGGCGCCGTCGACCAGGGTTACGAGGAGTTCGCCGAGCGCTGGGGGCCGATCATGGACGTCTTCGACGCCGAGGGCGTCAAGTTCGGCCTCGAGGTGCACCCGACGGAGATCGCCTATGACTTCGTCACGACCCGGCGAGCGCTCGACGCGATCGGGAACCGCGAGGCGTTCGGCATCAACCTCGACCCGAGCCATTTCGCGCACCAGTTCCTCGACACGGCGCAGTTCGCGCTCGAGTTCGCCGACCGGATCTACCACGTCCACGTCAAGGACTCGCGCAGGCGGCTCGACGGCCGTCGCTCGATCCTCGCCTCGCACCTGAACTTCGGCGAGGAGGGGCGTGGCTGGGACTTCGTCTCGCCGGGGCACGGCGACGTCGACTTCGAGGACTTCTTCCGCGCGCTCAACCGGATCGGCTACGTCGGACCGCTCTCGATCGAGTGGGAGGACAGCGGCATGGACCGCGACTGGGGCGCGCCCGACGCGCTCGCCTTCGTCCGCCGCACGGACTTCGCGCCGTCGGACATCGCCTTCGACGCGGCGATGCAGAAGGCGAGCGACACATGAGCATCGGCGTCGACGCGTCCGCGAAGGGCGCCGCCGACATGCCCGAGATCGGCGTGGGCATGCTCGGCTACGCCTTCATGGGCAAGGCGCACGCGAACGGCTATCGGACGTTGTCGTACATGGCGTGGCCGCCGCCAATGCGACCGCGACTCGTCTCGATCGCCGGACGAGATGAGGCTGCCGTCTCGGAGGCGGCGGGGCGGTACGGCTTCGAGCGCTACGTCACCGACTGGCACGAGCTCGTGTCAGACCCGGACGTCCAGCTCTTCGACAACGGCGGGCCCAACAACCTCCACGCCGAGCCGACGATCGCCGCCGCGGAGGGGGGCAAGCACGTCTTCTGCGAGAAGCCGCTCGGCCGCACGGCCGACGAGAGCTACGAGATGTGGCAGCGGGTCGCAGCGACCGGCGTTCGGCACATGACGGCGTTCAACTACCGGTTCGTCCCTGCCGTCCGGCTCGCGCGCCAGATGCTCGAGGCGGGCGAGCTCGGGGACGTGCTGCACTTCCGCGGTCGCTATCTGCAGGAGTGGGGGACGACGACCGCGGATGCGTGGCGCTTCCACAAGGACGAGGCCGGGTCAGGCGCGCTGGGCGACCTCGGCGCGCACGTGATCGACCTCGCGCGCTACCTCGTCGGCGAGATCGCGACCGTGTCGGCAACGACCCGCACGTTCATGCCCGGTCGCGAGGTCGACGACGCGTTCGAGGCCGTCGTCGAGTTCGAGGGGCAGGCGCTCGGGACGATCGAGGCGACGCGCTTCGCCGCCGGCCGGAAGAACGCCTTCAGCTGGGAGATCAACGGCACCAAGGGGTCGCTCGCGTTCGACCTCGAGCGCCTGAACGAGCTCCAGCACTCGGACGGAACGAAGGGCTTCCGCACGATCCTCGTCTCCGAGGGCGACCACCCGTTCTGGCAGTGGTGGTGGCCCCACGGGCACACCATCGGCTGGGAGCACACCTTCGTGCACGAGATTCACCACCTGCTGACGGCGATCGCGGGGGACGGCGAGGTGGCGCCGCACGGGGCGACGTTCGAGGACGGCTACCGCGCCGCGGAGGTGTGCGACGCCATCGTGCGTGCGAGCGAGTCCGGAACGCGTCAGGCGCTGCAGTACCGGTGAGGACGCTGCACTAGCGCCGACGCCATGGCAGCCCGCACGACGCCCCCGTTTCGCGCCGACCACGTCGGCAGCCTGCTCCGGCCGACCGAGCTCCTGCGCGCGCGGGAGGACGCAGCCGCCGGGCGGATCACGGCAGACGAGCTTCGGGCCGTCGAGGACGATGCGATCCGCGACGCCGTGCGCATGCAGCGCGACGCCGGGCTCCGGGCCGTGACCGACGGTGAGTTCCGGCGGACGTCGTGGCACATGGACTTCATCTACGCGCTCGACGGCATCTCCACCGCCGAGGACAAGGTCAAGGTCTCGTTCCACAACGAGCGGGGCGACATCGAGTTCATGGCCGCGGCGCTACACGTCGACGGAAAGGTCGGCGTCTCGCAGACCGTCTTCGGCGACGCGTTCACGTTCCTCCAGGAGTGTGCGGCCGACGCGGTGCCGAAGCTGACGATCCCGTCGCCGAGCATGGTCCACTACCGCGGCGGCCGGGCCGCGATCGACGAGAGCGTCTATCCGGACCTCGACGCGTTCTGGGGCGACCTCACTGCGGCCTACCGCGAGGAGGTGCGACGGCTCGGGGAGCTCGGCTGCACGTACCTCCAGCTCGACGACACGAGCCTCGCCTACCTCAACGACCCCGAGCAGCGACGCTACGTCGCGTCGATCGGCGGTGACCCCGACGCACAGCACCTCGAGTACATCCGGCACATCAACGAAGCGCTCGCCGGACGCCCGGAGGGGATGACCGTGACGACGCACATGTGCCGCGGGAACTTCCGCTCGTCATGGGTGGCGGAGGGCGGCTACGAGCACGTCGCCGAGGCGCTGTTCCACGAGCTCGAGGTCGACGGCTACTTCATGGAGTGGGACGACGAGCGCTCGGGGGGCTTCGAGCCGCTCAAGCTCGTCCCGCCGGGCGCCAAGCAGGTCGTCCTCGGCCTCGTCACGACGAAGCACGGCGCGCTCGAGTCGAAGGACGACCTCGAGCGGCGGATCGACGAGGCGAGCCGCTACGTGTCACTCGACCAGCTCTGCCTCTCGCCCCAGTGCGGGTTCTCCTCGACCGTCGAGGGCAATGCCCTGAGCCATGACGAGCAGGCCGCGAAGCTCGCGCTGATCGTCGCGGTCGCCGACGAGGTGTGGGGGCGGTGACCGGGATCGCATGCAGAAACGGGCGTAGGGCTGCGCAAACGCAACTGGCGCCGGCGAACTGCATGCAATAGGGTCATGTCGTGCCGCGCGGCGACACAGCCCGGTCGCAGACGACCAAGGCGACGCTCGGTCTTCGCGAGCTGATCTTCGCGGGCGAGCTGGCGCCGGAGCAACGCGTCCCCGAGATCGGCCTTGCGGAGCGGCTGGGCGTGTCGCGCACACCGCTGCGGCTGGCCCTCGCGACCCTCGCCCACGAAGGGCTGCTCCGCCCGCTGCCCGGCGGGGGGTTCGTGGTGTGCTCGTTCACGCTGAGCGACGTCACGGATGCGATCGAGCTTCGCGGCGTTCTCGAGGGCACGGCAGCGCGATTCGCCGCCGAGCGGCTCGAGTCGCCCTCGGAGCTCGCCGAGCTCGTGGCCGTCACCGAGCAGCTCGACCAGGTCGTCGCCGAGCGGGGACCCGCACTGGAGCGGTACGTCGAGCTGAACGACGAGTACCACGCCGTGCTCGTCACCCTTGCGAAGAGCGACGCGCTCGGCCGTGCGATCGCCAACGCCGTGGCGCTGCCGTTCGCCTCGGCCGGCGCCTTGCTCGCGTCACAGGCGACGCTCAGCCGCGAGCACGAGATCCTCGTCGTCGCCCAGCATCAGCATCGGATGCTCCTCGAGGCGGTCGGCGCCGGCCACGGGGCGCGCGCCGAGGAGATCGCGCGCGAGCACGCGCGGCTGGCGATGCTCAACCTCGAGCTGGTGCTCGAGAGCGAGCACGCGCTCGAGCGCCTCCCGGGTGCGCCGCTCCTGCGGGGCGTGGTCTGAGGTGCGGACGCTTCGCGAGCACCTCGCTCGCCCCGGGTCGTTCGTCATCGCCGCGGAGCTCGTGACGAGTCGCGGCCTTCTCTCGGGGGACAGCGGCCGTGCGCTCCAGGCGAAGGCTCGCGAGCTCGCGGCGAACCCGCGGATCGACGTGTTGTCGATCACGGACAACCCCGGCGGGCATGCGATGCTCGCGCCCGACACCCTCGGGAGCGACCTCCTGTCGCTCGGACAGGAGGTGATCATCCACCTGTCGTGCAAGGACTGGAACCGGAACGCGCTCGAGAGCCGCGGCTGGAAGCTCGGCTCCGAGGGGTTCCGCAACGTCCTCTGTCTGTCGGGCGACTATCCGGTGACCGGCCACAAGGGACATGCGGCGCCGGTCTTCGACATCGACTCGGTCGGGCTCATCGGCATGTTCGCGGAGATGAACGCGGGGCTGCACGACGAGCGGCGCCCCGACGGCGCGCTCGGTCGGACGGATTTCTTCCTCGGGTGCGTCGTGACGAACCACAAGCGGCACGAGCGGGAGGTCATGCCGCAGTACCTCAAGCTGACGAAGAAGGTGGCGGCGGGCGCGCGGTTCGTCATCAACCAGATCGGCTACGACACGCGCAAGGACGACGAGCTGCTGCGCTGGATCCGGCGGGAGGCGCTCCCGGTCGCGGCGATCGCGAACGTCTACCTGCTGTCGCCGGCGGCCGCGCGGGCGTTCAATCGTGGTGCGATCCCGGGGGTCGTCGTGACCGACGAGCTGCTCGCGCTCGTCGAGCGCCAGGCTGCCGCCCCGGACAAGGGACGGGCGTTCTTCGTCGACCTCGCCGCGAGGCACGTCGCCGTCGCGCGCGGCCTCGGCTTCGCCGGGGTGTACGTCGGGGGCCACATGTCGGCCGAGACGTTCGACGAGATCCTCGACTCGGCCGACCGGTACGCCCGAGGCGACTGGGTCGGGCTCGCGCGCGAGATCCACTTCCCGCTCGACGGCGAGTTCTACCTCTTCGAGCGCGACGCCGAGACGGGGCTCTCCTCGGACGTCGTCAGCAAGTCCTACCTCGAGTCGAGGCGTCGCCGGACGACCGACCTGCGCGTGCCCGTGAAGTACCGCTTCAGCCGGAAGCTGCACCAGGTCGCGTTCGCGGACGACGCCCCGCTCCACCCGACGGGGCGGGCCGTCTACCGGGCGATCGAGCGAGGGCCGCGGTCGCTCGGCAAGGCGGCGCACGCGCTCGAGCAGGCGGCGAAGGTGCCGCTGTTCGGCTGCAAGGACTGCGGCGACTGCTCCCTTCCCGAGATCGCGTACGTCTGCCCCGAGTCCACCTGCGCCAAGAACCAGCGCAACGGCCCGTGCGGCGGCACCCGCGACGGCCTCTGCGAGGTGTACGACACGGAGTGCATCTGGTCGCAGGCCTACGAGCGGCTGAAGGCGTACGGTGAGGAGGTCGAGATGCTCGCCGGCCCCGTCGTCGTGAAGGACAACGCCCTCTCGGGAACGAGCGCCTGGGCGAACGCCTTCCTCGGCCGGGATCACCACGCGCAGCACCCTGCCGGCGACGCGGCGAGCGGTGAAGTGAAGTCCTCGTGAGCCACGCGGTTCCCAGCGAGCACGCCCGCGCGCTGGTTCGCGGCGCGGTCGACTACCACGTCCATGTCGCGCCGGACTTCGTCTCCCGACGCATCACGGACATCGAGCTCGCCCGTCGCTGCCTGGAGACGGGCCAGGCGGGGTTCGGTCTCAAGTCCCACTACAGCTCGACGGCCGAGCGGGCGCAGGTCGTCGCCGCAGCGGTCCCCGGTGTGACGGTGCTCGGCACGATCACGCTCAATCGCTCCGTCGGCGGGCTCAACGCCCTGGCGGTCGAGGTCGCCGCGCGGGAGGGCGCCCGCGTCGTGTGGTTCCCGACCGTCTCGTCGGTGAACGAGCAGGACGAGGTGCTGAAGGCGGGCGCCCACGAGAAGGTGCCGGTCTGGGTCGCGTTCGAGCTCTCCCTGCGCGAGGCGGGCCTCGCCTGTGACCCCGTGCCGGTCGTCGACGCCCGCGGGGCGCTGCTCCCCGAGTCGTACGAGGTGCTCGACGTCATCGCCCGCCACGACCTCGTCCTCTGCACCGGTCACCTCGGTCGCGACGAGGTCTTCGCCCTCGTCGAGGCGGCGGCCGAGCGAGGCGTCCGCGACATCGTCGTGACGCATCCGGAGTTTCCGTCGCAGTCGATCTCCCCGGCCGATCAGGTCGAGCTGGCCGCGCTGGGAGCGCTCATGGAGCGAGCGTTCACGACCCCGTACACGGGAAAGGTCGCCTGGGACCGCGTGTTCGAGGCGACCCGCGCCGTCGGCCCGCAGCACACGGTCTGGGCGACGGACCTCGGCCAGAGCGCGAACCCGCCCGTCGAGGACGGGCTCGCGCTGATGGCCGACGCCCACCTCGCCGCCGGCTTCACGGACGCGGAGATCCACACGATGGCCGTCGCCAACACCCGGCGCGTGGCCGGCGTCGAGCCGATCGCAGACGAGCCCGTCGACGCCGCGCCGGAGGAGGCGGCGTGACGGAGCCCGTCCACGACGTCGCCCACCTCGGGCGGGTCGAGCTGCTCACGCCCGATCTGACGGCGAGCCTCGGCTTCTTCGTCGACGTCCTCGGCATGGACGAGGTCGAACGGCTCGGTGACTCCGTCTACCTGCGTGCCTGGGGCGACTACGAGCGCGCCACGCTCCAGCTGACCGCGGCGGACCGCCCCGGCGTGGGGACGATCGCATGGCGCGCGACGAGCGACGTGGCGCTGGAGCGGCGCGTCGCCGCCCTCGAGGCCTCCGACCGAGGAGAGGGGTGGTCGACCGGCGTCGCCGGGCATGGTCGCACCTACCGGTTCACCGACCCCGACGGGCACGCCATGTCCGTCTACTACGAGAGCCTGCACTTCGAGCCGTCCGGCGAGCGGGTCCCCGCCCTCAAGAACCAGCCCGAGCGGATGTCGACCCGGGGCGTGGGCGTTCGGCGCCTCGACCACGTCAACGTCTGGTGCCGGGACATCGACGCGAACAGCGCGTACATGGCCGACACGCTCGGCTTCCGCGTCAGCGAGCAGGTCGTCGGCGACGACGGCCGACTGGTCGGCTCGTGGCTCCACGTCACGCCGAAGTCGTACGACCTTGCCTACGGCCGCGTCGACCCCGCGGGCGTCGGAGGTCGCCTCCACCACGTCGCCTTCGCGGTGGACGCGCGCGAGTACGTCATGCGCGCCGCGGACGTGTTCCTCGATGCGGGCGTCCCCATCGAGTGCGGCCCCGCGAAGCATGCGGTGCAGCAGACGACCTTCCTCTACGCGTTCGAGCCGGGCGGCAACCGCGTCGAGATCATCACCGACGGCCGCCTGTTGCTCGCCCCCGACCGGCCGCCCGTCACGTGGACGCTCGAGGAGCGGAAGCGTGGCCAGGCGTGGGGAACGCTGATGCCGGAGAGCTGGTTCACCTACGCAACGCCACCCGTCGAGACGCCGCAATGAGCCGGTAGCCCACGAGCCCAGGAGGACAGGATGGACCCGCAGAACCTGCAGGAGATCGTCGACCGGAACGACCCCGTCGGCCTGCTCCGCAACTCACAGATCGGCGCGTACATCTACCCCGTCGTCGCCGCCGAGTTCACCAACTGGCGGCGCGAGCAGCGCGCCTGGCGCGAGACGGCCGTCCTCTACGACCAGACGCACCACATGGTCAACCTCTTCTTCAGCGGGCCCGACGCCGTGAAGCTCATCTCGGACACGGCGATCAACACCGTCGCCACGTTCCCGGTCGACATGGCGAAGCAGTACGTGCCGACGACGCCGGCGGGGAACGTCATCGGCGACGGCATCCTCTTCCATCTCGCCGAGAACGAGTTCGTGTTCGTCGGCCGCGCGCCCGCGGCGAACTGGCTCGAGTTCCAGGCCGAGGTGGGGGGGTACGACGTCGAGCTCGACAAGGACGACCGGTCGCCGATGCGGCCGATGGGCAAGGCCGTCACCCGGAGGGTCTGGCGGTTCCAGGTACAGGGCCCGAATGCGTGGCCGGTCCTGGAGAAGCTCAACGGAGGTCCGCTCGAGGACGTCAAGTTCTTCCGGATGAGCGTCATGAACCTCGCCGGGCAGCAGGTCCGGACGCTGCGCCACGGCATGGCGGGCGCACCGGGGCTCGAGCTCTGGGGGCCGTACGAGACCTACGACGAGGTCAGGGAGACCATCATCGAGGCGGGACGCGAGTTCGGCCTCGAGCCGGTCGGGTCGCGTGCGTACTCGTCCAACACGCTCGAGTCGGGATGGATCCCGTCGCCGTTGCCCGCGATCTACACGGGCGAGGAGCTTCGTGCCTACCGGGAGTGGCTGACGCCGGCGAGCTACGAGGCGGTGAACGCGCTGGCGGGCAGCTACGTGTCCGACGACATCGAGGACTACTACCTGAACCCGTTCGAGCTCGGGTACGGCCCGTTCGTGAAGTTCGACCACGACTTCCACGGGCGGGAGGCGCTCGAGCAGATCGACCCCGAGACGCAGCGGAAGAAGGTCACGCTCGCGTGGAACAACGACGACGTGGCGGACATCTTCGCCTCCGTGTTCGCGCCCGAGGGAGAGGGCTACATGCCGTTCGACATCCCGAATGCCAACTACGGCTCGTCGAACTTCGACTCCGTGCTGGACGGGGACGACAACGTCGTCGGGCTCTCGCTCTTCACCGGGTACAGCGCCAACGAGAAGCGCGCGCTGTCGCTCGCGACCGTCGATCCCGGGATCGAGATCGGGACCGAGCTCCGCGTCGTCTGGGGTGAGCCGGACGGCGGCTCCCTGAAGACGACGGTGCAGCGGCACCGACAGAAGGATGTCCGCGTGATCGTCAGCCCGGTGCCGTACGCCGAGGTCGCTCGGACGTCGTACGCCGAGGGAGGCTGGCGCGCGGAGCAGGTCGTGAGCTCGTGAGCTGACGCAGGAGCGCGCCGACGCTCAGCGTCGGCGCGCTTCCTCCTCGACCAGGCTTGCCAGCAGGGCGGCCGTGGCCCGCGAGACGCGCGGCTCGACCCCCAGCTCTTCGAGGTACGCGACCGTTGCCTCCATCTCGGCGAGCCGCCGCTCGGCGTGCATCACGGTCCCGGTGACGAGCCGCTCCAGAAGCGGCTCGCCGACGACGTTCGCGATCTCCCTCCGGAGCCAGCCGTCGGCGCCGCGCCTCTCCGCCGCGTCGATGCTCTCGAGCACCGCCGCGGCGAGCCCTTTCATGAAGACGCTCCGGACGAGCTTCAGGCCCGCTGCCTCGCCGGGCCGGTCGCCGACGATCTCGACGGGCATGCCGAGCGGGCGGACGAGCTCCGCGAACCGCGCAGCGCCGTCGCCCGACGCGAGGGCCGGCGTCTCGATCCCCTGCGTGGGCACCGGCCCGAGCAGCGCGACGTCGACGAAAGCGGCATCCGTTCGCCCGATGACCGCAGCGAGCTCGGACTTGAGGCTCGGCGCCGCCGTGTTGAGATCGGCATAGACCTGTCCGGCGCCGAGGGCCGACACGACGCTCGTCGCGGCGTCCATCGCATGCGCCGCCGTTGCGAGGCTGAGAACGAGATCGGCTCCCGTGACGGCGGCCGTCGGCGCATCGGCCCGATCGATGCCGGCTCCCGCGGCCGTGACGACGGGATCCCAGGCACGGACCCCGCACCCCGTGGCGGCGAGGCCCGCTGCGATCGTGCCGCCCGCCTCGCCGAGCCCGAGGACCGCGACCTCGAGCCTCTTGCCCGGTGTCATCCTTCCACGAGGCGGCGCAGGTCGTTGACGTCGTACGAGCGCTCACCCGCGGCGTATCTCGTCCGCAGCTCGCCCTCACGCGCCTCGCGCTCGAGCGCCGCGCTCGCGACGGCGTCGACGCTGTCCGCCTTCACGACGACGGCGCCGTCGGCGTCGAGGACCATCACGTCGCCGGGTTCGATCGCGGCCCCGCCGACGACAACCGGCGCGTCGAGCTCGCCGACGTGATCCTTCGTCGCGCCCTGCGCCCGGACGTAGCGCGCCCAGATCGGCAGCCCGAGCTCGCGCAGCTCCTCGAGATCGCGCACGGCTCCGTCGACGAGCATTCCGGCGACTCCTTGACCCAGGGCCTGCGTCGCGAGCAGGTCGCCGACGAGCGCCACGGGGACGGGGTCGGGCATCGTCAGCACGAGAACGTCGCCGGGCTGCGCATGCGCCACCGCCGCGTGCACCATCAGGTTGTCGCCGTTGCCGCAGAGCGCCGTCCGGGCTCGCCCCGCGACGCGGGAGCCGGGCACGACCTGGACGAGCGCGAGATCGACGAGCCCGGTCTTCCCCTGGGACTCGTGCACCGTTGCGACGCCGAGCCGTGCCAGCTCCTCGTACTGCGTCACAGTGCGTCGACCACCTGCGGGATGTCCCGCTCGAATGCCTCGGCGTACCGGATGTCGGACCGGCCGGAGATCCGTCGCGCGTGATTCGCCCGATGCCCGGCGCGCTCGGTGTAGTACTGGCGCAGGTATTCCTGTGCGCCCATCGCCTCCATCGCGGCGACCTTCCGGTCCCAGACCGGGGTGATGTCGAGGAACGTCGTCGGCACGAAGCCGCAGAGCTCCGGCTGGTGCGGCTCGAAGAGCAGGAGCGCGGGCGGCGTGATCGTCCTGAACCCGCTGGCGACGCCGGCGCCGCTCGCGAGCTGCCGCGCCCTGATCGTGGCGTCGGATGCCACGCCGTGGTCCGGGTTGAACGGGTCCTTCCGCGCATGCGTGAGCACGACGTCGGGCTCGGAATCGCGGATCACGTCGGTCAGCTCGGCAACGGCAGCGCCGTCCATCTCGAGCGGATAGTCGCCCCGGTCGAGGAAGACGATCTCCGCGCCGAGGATCTCTGCCGCGGCTTCGGCCTCGCCGCTGCGGATCGCCTTGACGTTCTCGAGCGTCTGCCCCTCCTGCTTCCACAGCTCGCCCGACTCGCCCCGCTCGCCGAACGACAGCGAGACGACGAGCGCGGAGCCGCCGGTCGCGGTCACGGTCGCGATCGCGCCGGCGGCGCGCCACACGAAGTCCGCCGAGTGCGCACTCACGACGAGGAGCCTCCGGGAGAGCGCAGACGCCGCCATCACGCGACTGTACAAGAGGGTGGGGGACCGGAAGCCGGTGGTGTGGCTTGCGCGGCGCGTTCCGAATTCTCGAACAATGTATCGACAAGTCGACGTTCACCGGGTTACGCTCACGCCGTGGCTGACCGAAGGGTCGCGGGTCCGACGAGGGGTGAGCGGTTGCGCGTCGGGCACCATCGGCCAACCGGCCGGTCGAGCACGGATTGCGGTTCATGGACGGCCAAACGAGGAGGGAGATGTCCGTGAAGCGGTTCTGGTTGGTTGCGGCTGTCGGCGTCCTGGGGGCGCTCACGGCTTTGCTGGGCGGGTCGACCGCCTTCGGCGGCTCGCACTCCGGGAGCGCCGCCGCCCCGATCAAGATCGGGGTGCTCACGCCGCTCACGGCGAACTTCGCGCCGTGGGGCATCCAGGTGCGCGCCGGGGCGGCGCTGGCGGTGAACGAGATCAACAGGTCGGGCGGTGTCAAGGGCCGAGGGCAGGGGCGACTGCTCAACCTCGCCGTCGCCGACGACCAGTCGACGAACACCAACGCGGCGATCGACGGCTTCAGGCGGCTGACGCAGCAGGACGGAGTCGTCTCGGTCGGCGGCATCATCGGCAGCCCCATCGGTCTCGCGACCTCGCGGCTCGCCGAGGAGGCGAAGATCCCGCTGTTCCTGGTCAAGTCGGGGAACAACGAGATCCTCACGCAGTCGTCGCGCTACACGTTCCGCACCTGCCTGCCCTCTGCTGCCATGGTCGCTCAGTCGGTCGTGCAGCTCGCGCAGCGTCGCTCGATCAGAAGCGTGGGCGTGATGATCGCCGACTACGCGTGGGGTCAGTCGTTCAAGTCCTCCCTCGAGGATGCGGCCAAGTCCACGCCGAACATCAAGTTCAACGTCCAGGTTGCGCCGGTTCCGACGACCAACTTCACGCCGTATCTGCGCTCGTTCGGCGATGTCTCGTTGATCGTGGCGACGGGCCATCCGCCGGGCGCGCCGCTGGTCCTGGCTCAGGCAGCACAGCTGGGCCTGAAGGCGCCGGTGTTGGGTGCCGATGGGCCCTGGTCGCTCACGGCGAGGAGCGCTGCGGCGACGGCGTTCGGCCGCTACAGCGACTTCAAGTGCATGGCCACGGCGAGCAAGCAGTACAAGAGCCTCGCGAAGCGCTACCTGCGCGCATTCCCACAGAACGAGTTCATGGAGGACGACGCGCTCGCCGGCTACGCCTACGTGAAGATCGTCGCTCAGGCGATCCAGAACGTCGGGACCAGCCCGCAGGCGATCGCGGCCTACGTCCACCGGACGACGTTCAACATCCCCGGGTACGCGTGGCCGCTCAGATGGACGCCGTGGGGCGAGATGATCGGGGCGCGACCCCAGTTCGCCGTCCTGACCCGGGGCGCACCGCCCGAGGCCGGGTTGAACACCGCTTCGAGCACCTTCTGGCCGAGAGTGCTGTTCAAGTCGCCGGCGCTGACCCCCTACCGTCCACCGTCGTAGCCCCGGAGGCCGAATCTGCTCCTCGAGGTCGACGGCATAACGAAGCGCTTCGGCGGTCTCCCCGCCGTTGACGGCGTGACGTTCGGGATCGACGACGGCGACATCGTCGCCGTCGTCGGTCCGAACGGGGCCGGAAAGAGCACGCTTCTGAAGGTCGTCGTCGGCCTCGAGCGGCCGACCCACGGCAGCGTGCGGCTGGACGGCGCCCGGATCGACGGTCTCGGCGCACATCGAGTGAGACGCAAGGGGATCGCCCTCGCGATGCAGCGACCGCTCCCGTTCGGCTCGATGACCGTGCTCGAGAACGCCGCGCTCGGGGCGATGTTCGGCGCCGGCGGCGGTGTCGTCGCCGAGGGGGAGGCGAAGCGGCGGGCGCATGAGGCCCTCGCGTTCGTGGAGCTGAAGGAGCGGGCCGCACAGCCGGTCTCGAGCCTCAACCTCCATCAGCTGCGGTTTCTCGAGCTCGCCAAGGCGCTCGCCGGGCAACCCAGGGTGCTGCTCCTGGACGAGGTGATGGCGGGCCTCAACGAGTCGGAGCTCGCAGCCTCGGTCGAGATCGTCCGGAACATCCGGGACAGGCTCGGAACGACCATCCTCTGGGTCGAGCACGTCATGAGCGCCGTCATGCAGCTGGCGGAGCGTGCGATCGTCTTGAACTTCGGCAAGCTCCTGGCCGAGGGCGAGCCCGAGGCCGTCATGCGGGACCCGCAGGTCGTCGACGCGTATCTCGGGCGGGCCCACGTTGCTTGAGGTCTCGGGGCTGGCGGCCGGCTATCTCGGCGAGCGGGTCATCGACGGGATCGACGTCGAGGTGCGCACCGGCGAGGCGGTGGCGATCATCGGCTCGAACGGCGCGGGGAAGACGACGCTGTTCCGGGCCATTGCGGGGTTGCTCCAGCCGATGGAGGGCCGGGTCGTCCTCGACGGGAAGGACCTGACCCGCCGTCCGGCCCATCGCATCTCGCGCGCCGGGATCGCCTACGTCCCGGCCGAGCGGCACCTGTTTCCGGCGATGACCTTGAAGTCCAACCTCGTTCTGGGCGCGTACCCGAGGCGGCCCGACCGCGAGACGCTCGAGCTCGTGTACGACCTCTTCCCGCGACTCCACGAGCGCCAGCGGCAGCAGGCGGGAACCCTGAGCGGCGGTGAGCAGCAGATGCTGGCCGTCGGGCGCGCGCTCATGGCCCGGCCGCGGCTCCTCATGCTCGACGAGCCGACGACGGGCCTCGCTCCGAAGATCGCGCAGATCGCCTTCGAGGCGCTCGAGGGGCTCAAGAAGGAGGGCATGACCCTTCTGATCGCGGAGCAGCAGGTGCCGCTCGCGCTCTCCGTGGCCGAGCGAGGCTACGTGCTCGAGAACGGTCGCATCCGGCTGAGCGGGACGTCGGCCGAGCTCGACCAGAACCCCGAGGTCCGACGCGCGTACCTGGGTGTCGCATGAGCCCCCTCCCGACCATCGCGCGATCCCCGTGAGAGCCGTCGTTCTCGACGGGATCGTGCTCGGGCTGGCGTTCGGCCTCCTCGGCGTCGGGATGACGCTGGTCTACGGGCTCGGCGGCGTGCTCAACCTCGCCTACGGCCAGATCGTCGTTCTCGGCGCGATCGTCGTCATGGTCGTGATGGAGGACGGCGTCGCGACGTTCCTTGCAGCCGTCCTGGGCGTGCTGGCGGCTGCCGGTGTCGCAGTCCTGCTCGATCTCACGTTGATGCGGCCGGTCTACCGTCAACAGGGGGAGGAGCGGACGCTTCTGGGGCTCCTGCTGACGCTGGGAGCGGCCTTCGTCATCGGGGGCCTGCTCACCTGGCGCTACCCGGCCGGCGCCCTCTACATCAACGTCAGCGGAGACCCTGTGTCGATCATCGGCGTGCCGATGGCCGTGGGGAGCCTCTGGGCCTCCGTGATCGCGCTCGCGGTCGCCGCCGTGCTCCTGCTCTTCTTCGGCCTCACTACGTTCGGGCGCGGCGTCCGCTCGATCATCCAGGACGAGACGGGGGCACGGCTGGTCGGGATCAACCCGTCGTTCGTCCGCACGGTCATCTTCGCGTTGAGCGGTGCGCTCGCCGGCATCGTCGCGATCACGCAGTCGATGAGCGGGCCGCTGACCGTCAACGCCGGATTCGAGCTCACCACCTTTGCGCTGATCGTCACCGTCGTGGGCGGGCTCGGCAGTGTCGCGGGAGCGTTCCTCGCAGGCGTGCTCCTCGGCGTCGTGAACTCGCTGAGCGCCCACTACATCGGGCAATACATCACGACGATCATCCTGCTCGGCGCCGCCGCACTGACGATCCTCATCAGGCCACGCGGGTTGCTCGGGCGCTAGGACGATGCGGACGACGAGGACCATCGGCCGGGCGCTTCTGCCGATCGCCGTCACCGCGGCGATCCTCGCGATCCTCCCCTCGATCTGGTTCGGCGACTCGCCGTACACGACGTCGCTGGCCGTCCAGGCGCTCGTGTTCGCCGCCTACGGCGTCGGCTTCAATTTGATCTTCGGGAGCACCAACCAGCTCTTCCTGTGCGTCGGCGCACTGGCCGGGGTCGGCGGGTACGGGGCCGTGATCCTCATCGACGAGACCTCGCTGCCCATGGCTGCGGGTGTGGTCGTCGGCACCGTCGCTGCGGCGCTCGTCGGCGGGCTCCTGAGCTGGATCGCGGTGCGGCGCTCGCTGGGGATCATCTTCACCGGCATCGTCACGCTGGTCTTCTCGCTCGCGTTCGCCAACCTCCTCCTCGGCCAACGCGAGCTCACGGGAGCCGAGACCGGTCTCGTCGTGACCGCCGCCGCGGACCGGCTGGGCGACGACGACGTCGGCGGCTATTACCTCTTCGCGGGCTTGCTCGTCGCCTTCCTGATCGTCTTTCGGGCACTCCAGCTCTCGCACGTCGGGTGGGCGTTTCGCGCCCTCCGCGACGACGAGGTCGCGGCCGAGCTCGCCGGCGTCGACGTCGCGCGTTACCGCATCTACGCGGCGACGATCGGCTCCGCGATGATCGGCCTGACCGGTGCGCTCCTCGCCTACAGCGCGGGCTTCATCAGCCCCGCGACGTACAGCTTCGATCGCGTCGACGTGCGCGTCCTCGTGCTCGTGGCGTTCGGCGGGCTCGGCACGCTGCTCGGCCCGGTGATCGGCGCGGGCGTCTTCGCGATCCTGGACGAGCAGCTGTCGACGAGCCTCGAGCTGCGGGAGGTCCTCTACGGCGTCTTCGTGATCGCGATCTTCCTCTTCTTCCGGCACGGAGTGGTCAGCGCCGTCGTCTCCCTCTACGACCGGCTGTTCCGCCGCCGCGTCGAGAAGCCGTCGTTGCAGCCGTCCGGCGACTGACGCCGACGGTCGCGCCGCTCAGGCAGCCGTGGAGCGGTAGCCGAGCTGTGCCGAGATCGCCGCCGCGGTGCGCTGCATGATCGGCCCGATCCGTGCGACGAGGTCGTCGAGCGAGGCCATCGTCCGGTGCGCAGCGAGGTTCACGGCGGCGACGGCCTCGCCGCTCGCGGCGAGCACGGGCACGGCAACGGAGCGGAGCCCGTACGCGAGCTCCTCGTTGTTCACCGCGATGCCCGTGGCGCGGACGCGGTGGAGCTCGGCGACCAACGCACCCTTCGACGTGAGCGTGTTCGGGCCGCGGCGCGCGAACGTGATGCGGCTCAGGAGCTCGTCGCGCTCGGCGTCGGGGAGGAACGCGAGGAGCACCTTCCCCATCGACGTGCAGTACGCGGGCAGCCGCGAGCCGACGTGGAGGTCGAGGTCGATCTCGTTCTGGAGGCGGCGGGACGCACGCAACCGCTCGACGTACACGATGTCCACGTCGTCGAGGATCGCCATGTTCACGGTGTGCCCCGTCTCGTCGCACAGCCGTCGAAGGTGAGGCGCGGCGACGTCCCGGAGCTCCATCGAGTTGATCGCCGTGAAGCCGAGGTCGAGGACACGCGGTCCGAGGATGTACTTCCGCGACACCGGGTCCCGATGGAGGTAGCCGAGCCGGGCGAGCGTGGCGATGTACCGGTGCGCGGTGCTGCGGGTGAGGCCGAGCTCGTTCGCGACCTCGCTGACGCCGATCAACCGGCGGTCGGTCGAGAACTGCGACAGGATCGCGAGGCCGCGCTCGAGCGACTGCGAGGTCCCGGCGCGCTCCTGGTCGCTGCGGGGCATCAGGTTGTTTTACATAGTCGAACGGCGTATTGACAAGTCGATTTCACCGAGGTTGTCGTCCGTCGCCGCTCCGTACGCCTGGAGCGCTTCCGCTTCGACTCGATGGCGATGCGCCCTCGCCTGAGCGCCGATCGCCTCCGTGTCGAAGCTCACGAGGTCATCCCGGTCGTCTGTCCACCGCTCGCCGTGATCACCTGGCCGTGGACGAAGTTCGACCAGGGCGAGCAGAGGAAGAAGATCGGGCCAGCCGCGTCCTCCGGCGTCGCCGGGCGCCCGAGCGGGATGATCGCCGGCGCCATCTGCCGCATCCGCTCCGGGATCCCCAGGGGTATCTCGATCCCGTCGTCCCTGACGAAGCTCTCGCCGCCGTCGTCCGCCGCGGCCGTCAGGCGCGTCTCGACGAAGCCGAAGGCGACGGCGTTGACGTTCACCTTGAACGGGCCCCACTCGCGCGCGAGCGTCTTCGTGAGGCCGACCAGCCCCGCCTTGGCCGCCGAGTAGTTCGCCTGGCCGAGGTTCCCCTGCGTGCCCGAGATCGAGGTGACGTTGACCACCTTGCGGAAGACCTCGAGCCCTGCCTCCTTGTCGGCCTTCCCGGCGTCCCGCAGGTACGGCGCGGCGGCGCGGAGGAGCCTGAACGGGGCGACCGTGTGGATCTCGAGCATCGCGCGGAACTGCTCGTCGTTCATCTTGTGGGCCATGCCGTCCCACGTGTAGCCGGCGTTGTTGACGACGATGTCGAGCTGCCCGAACCGCTCGATCGCCTCGTGCACGATCGCCTCGGGAACGCCGTCCTTCGTCAGGTCGCCCCCGAAGACGGCCGTCTCGCCCGGGATCGCGGCCGCCGCCTCCTCGGCCACGTCCCGGTCGAGGTCCGTGACGAGCACGCGCGCGCCGTGCTCCGCCAGCAGACGGCCGCCGCGCGGCCGATGCCGCGCGCCGAGCCGGTGACGATGGCGGCTCTCCCCTCGAGCACTCCCATGGATCCCTCCTCGTCGGGAGAATCAGGTCACCTTACGTCCGGCCGACCGTGGGACGTCATCGTCGATGCCCGGTGAGCCGTCGTCTAGGCCTCGAGGAACCGCGCACGTGCTCCACGTAGGCCGCGCGGTGCCGTCGCGACTGGTGGATCCGGTGACCGCTCCCGACGATCCGGACCACCTGTGCATCCTGTCCTGCTCGCCGCGAGGCGCACGGCGTCGTCCGACGAGAACGCCGCGCCGAGCGCATCGTCGGCAGCGACGATCAGTGACCGGCGGGGTGACGAGGGCGCGGGTGTCCGTCGAGGCCAGCGTCGAGCCGTCGATCGCTCCGTCGATGACGCCGATGTCGAGCCGGTGATACCCGAAGGCGAGCGCCGCGATCGCGTCGTCCGTCAGCACGTCGCGAAGCGGCGGCGTCCCGGGTGCCCAGCGGATCGTGGCGATGCGTTCCTCGAGCTCCTCCTCCGAGAGCCCGCGCGTCCCGATGGTCGAGGATCGTCGCCCTCACCGTGTGGAAGACGTCGCGGAACCGCCCCGCATCGCCCTCCGGGGTCTCGCCGGCGAAGCAGCGGAGGGTCCTCGAGCAACACCGCGGTGACGAGCTCGGGATGGTTCTGAGCGACCCACCACGCGACGACGCCCCCGAGCGAGTGCCCGACGATCAGCGCCGGGCCTGCGACGAGCTCGCGGAGGACCGCGACCGCGTCGGCGCCGTAGCGAGCGAGGACGTACGTCCCGGTCGCGTGGTCGGAGCGGCCGTGGCCGCGCTGGTCGACCCGGACGATGCGGCGGCCCCGCGTGACCGCGGGCGGCAGCCAGTCCCAGGTTCGTGCGCTCGAGCCGACGCCGTGCAGGAACAGGACCGGCGTTCCGTCGTCGGGTCCGTCGACCTCGACGTACAGCCCGACGCCGTCGACCTCGATGCGTCCTACCGCCACGCTCGCTCGGCCGGGAGCTGCATCCCTGCCTCCTCGTCGCCTACCCTGTCGACCTCGGCATTCTCGACGATCGGAAAGGGGAGCGATGACCGTTGCCGTCACCGGCGCCTCCGGCCAGCTCGGCCAGAGGGTGGCCGACCTCCTCCTTGCACGCCTCGATCCCGGAGACGTCGTGCTGCTGACGCGGTCGGTGGAGACGCTCGCCGCGCACGCCGAACGCGGCGCCGCGGTGCGTCGCGCGGACTTCGACGAGCCGTCCTCGCTCGTCGACGCGCTTGCGGGGGTCGACCGCATGCTGCTGATCAGCGCCGTCGACCTCGGCCGGCGGGCCGCGCAGCATCGTGCCGCGATCGAGGCCGCCGAGGCGGCGGGCGTGCGGCACGTGCTCTACACGTCGATCCCGAACCCCGAGTCCGGCACCGCGGCGGCGGCCCCGTCGCACCTGGCGACCGAGCAAGCGCTCCGCGACAGCGGGCTTGCGTGGACGTTCCTCCGCAACAACCTGTACGCAGAGTTCCAGGTTGCCGTCGTGGCACAGGCGATCGAGAGCGGGCGACTCGTGACGAGCGCCGGGGACGGACGGACGGCGTATGTCTCCCGCGACGACTGCGCTGCGTCGGCGGCCGCCGTGCTCGTCCAGGACGGTCACGAGGGCCGGGCATACGACATCACGGGGCCCGATGCCATCGGCTCGCAGGAGCTCGCCACGCTCGCGACCGAGCTGGGCGGGCGCCCCGTCGAGGTCGTGCAGATCGACGACGATGAGCTGGTCGCCGGAATGGTCGAGGCCGGGACGCCCGAGTTCGTCGCCCGGATCGTCGCCAGCTTCCCGGCCGCGGCACGCGAAGGCCTGCTCGGCTCCGTCTCGAGTGCCGTGGAGGACCTCACGGGCACGCCCGCCAGGTCGCTGCGCGACATCGTCGCGGCCGACCTCGCGGACACGGTGCAGCCCTAACCGGGCCGTCCCCGGTCGAAGGCGACCCGAGAAGGCCCATCGACCAGTGACCAGAATTGTTGACAATCTTCGAAACGTTCCGGCAGGATGGTGACCACGATGTCGGCGGCCACGAACTACGACAAGCTCCGTGCCGCCATCGTGAGGGGCGACATCGCTCCCGACGCCCGTCTCGTCGAGGCCGACGTCAGCGCCACCTTCGGCATGTCGCGCGGCGCCGTCCGGACGGCGTTGATCCGGCTCGAGCAGGACGGGCTCGTGGTCCGCGAGCCGCACCGGGGAGCACGCGTGCGCAAGGTGTCGGACGAGGAAGCGGTCGAGATCCTGCAGGCGCGCGCCGTGCTCGAGGGGCTCGCGGTTCGCCAGACCGCAGAGCGCATCGACGACCGCGGGGCGGCCCGCGTGCAGGCCTGCCTCGAGCGGCACAGCGGGCTGCTGGCGGCCGGGGACCTCCTCGGCGCGTCCGATGCGAATGCCGAGCTCCACGCGACGCTGCTCGAGATCTCGCGGCACGGAACGGCGCGCCGGCTGATCCGCGCTCTGAGCTCCCAGACCGTGCGCTACCAGTACCGCACCATCCTGATCCCCGGGCCGCTCGGCGGCGTCGCTGGAGGAGCACAAGGCGATCGTCGATGCCGTCCTCGCGGGTCGCCCCGACGAGGCCGAGGCGGCGATGCGCAACCATCTGTTCAACGTCGCCGAGGCCGTGCAGCGCGGGCTGCTCCCGGGCGGCGTCGACAGTGCGAGCCGCGGTGTGCTGTGAGGAGCCGCGGGGAGCGCTGCGTTCCGCGTCGACGAGGGGGGCGGTCGACGGCCGGTGGCTCGTCCGTCCGTTCCAAAATTGTTGACAACATTGGTGCTGATCTGGTTGATTCGAACATACGCGAACCTGGGTGGCCATCCGAATCCCGATCCCGGTCGCGCGGACCGTGTCATTGACGACGAAGTCACGTGTCACGTGGAAGGAGAGTCATGAATCGCTTTGCCCGTAGTGGCGCGCTGGCCGGTGCCGTTCTCGTCGCACTGGCGCTCGCGATCGCCGCCTCCGCGACGACGTCGAGGTCTGATCGCTCGACGGCGCCGACCGCCGGCGCGGCGGTGACGAACTACCTCACGTACGTGAAGGGGAAGCGCGGGAAGGCCGACCCGAAGAAGTCCAAGATCTACATCGGCTGGGTGAACCAGCAGGGTGGCCAGGTCGTCATCGGTGGGCTCGCGACAGCGGGTGCGCAGCTCGCCGTGAGGTACGTGAACGAACAGCTCGGCGGTGTCGGCGGCCATCCGGTCGTGCTCGTCCAGTGCTTCATCAAGTCGAACGAGGAGGAAGGCACGACCTGCGGCCAGAAGCTCGTCAACAACAAGCGGATCTCCGTCATCGCGACGGGCGCCGTCGCCACGGGAGCGCAGTCGCTCCATGCGACGATCCGCGGGCGCAAGCCGGTCGTCACGGGCGTCGCCATCACCCCGGTCGACGGAGCGTCGAAGACCGCCGTCGTCCTCTTCGGCGACGGCCCGCACATCCTCCTGCCGTTCGGCAACTACGCGAAGAACATCCTCAAGGCGAAGACCGCGGCGGTCATCTACCCGAACGCGCCGGGCATCGCCGAGTCGGGACAGGTGATCGCGGCCGGCCTGAAGGCGGCCGGCATCGACACGAAGCAGGTCGGCTACACGCAGGGCCAGTCCGACCTGACCGCGCCGTTGACGGCGGTCGGAGCGACGACCGCGGACTTCATCGCCCCCTACGGCTCGGCGGCCGACTGCGCGAACCAGGCGAAGTCGCTCGCGCAGCTCGGCATCACCAACTCGCGCAAGATCATGACGGCACCTCTCTGCCTCAACTCGACCGTGATCGACGCCCTCGGCGACTGGTCGAAGTGGACGTACGCGATCGCCTCGTCGCTCTACGGCGACACGACCGACAAGGGCATGCCGGCCTACGAAGCGGTGATCAAGCGGTACAAGGCGGAGAAGAACGCGCCGGATCCGTGGCACATCGTCGCGTTCTCCGAGCTCCTGACGACCGTCCGGTTCCTCAACGAGGTCGGTTCGAAGAACGTGAACAGCATCACGCCGGCGCGGGTCCTTGCACGGGCGAAGGCGTTCAAGGGGCCGCTCGCGCTCGGAGCGCCGAAGCTCCAGTGCGGCAAGTACAAGGACGCGCCTGCGATCTGCAACGACATGTTCCAGGCGTTCACGTACGAGGGCAAGTTCGTGTTCAAGCGGGCGTCCGGCTGGATCGGGCCACTGGCCGGCTAACCGGACCGGACGAACCCGGCGGGGCCGGTCGACTGGACCGGCCCCGCCGCGTGATAC
>CAWCRC010000026.1:0-49226 GCA_963797805.1 uncultured Actinomycetes bacterium
GGCGTCGGCTCTCTCCGGAACGCGGCGCAGCTCAGACCTTCCCGGCCGCCCTCCACTTGCGCCAGATCTTCTTCAGCTCCCACGCGGTCATCGCAACCGAGTCCTCCGCGCTCGCCTTGCCGAGCGACACGCGGGCGAACATGTACGGAACGAGATTGCGGTTGAGCGCCTCCATGACCGCGGCGTTCGCGGTGCCGGGGTAGCCGGCGTTGCGGGTGTGCTCGAGCGCCACCGTCGTGAGGACCGAGTACTTCCCCGTCGGCGGGCTCGGGTCGGCGGCCGCGAGCTTGTAGAGATCGGCCTTCGGGCAGGCGCCGGGGAAGCTCGGGTACGAGAACAGGCGCGAGGCCGCGGTCGCCTGCCGGGCGTCGATGCAGAGATCGGCGAGGAACTGCTGCGCCGCGTCCGGGCTCTTCGCGAACCTCCAGATCGAGTAGACGCTCGTGTACTGGCCGAGCGCCAGTCGGGCCGCCGGTCCGGCCGGGATCGGCCAGAGCCAGAGATCCTTCGCGAACGGCAGCTCGAGCGTCTCGGCGGTGCGAACGGCGGAGATCGCGTTCATCACGAGCGAGCCCTCACCCGAGAGGAGGAACTGGTTGTTCGACGCGGCGTTCCAGGAGAAGACGCGGCTGTCCTGCCCGTTCCTCCAGACCTCCGCCATGAAGTTCACCGCGTCGACCGTCGCCTGCGTCTCGATCGCGGGGACGTTCCCCTCGGTCTGCAGGAACGAGCCGAAGCACATCAGGAGGCTCGTGAGGGCTACGTTCGAGTCGAGCTCGCCCGACTGCCCGATCCCGATCGGGTGCCCGAGCGCGCGGAGCTTCGGCGCGGCCGCCATGACGTGGTCCCAGCTCGCCGGCGACTCCCCGATCGAGTCCCAGACATCGCGGCGCCAGAGCGCCGGGCTCGGCACGAAGCTGTCCGAGACGCCGAAGTACCGCTTCGTCCTCGGGTTGTAGGTGCTTCGCCTGCCGAGGGCTCCGTAGCGGCCGACGGCACGCTCGACCTCTCGGACGACGTCGGCGTGGTCGAGCACGTCGTCCTCGTAGGCCGCCGGCGGGGACAGGAAGCCGAAGACGTCGTGTCCCTTGCCCGCCTTCGCCTCGGCCGCAGCGAGCTGGGGGAGACGGGTGTACGGGACCCGCTCGATCTCGACGGCGACATCGTTCCGCTCGGCCCAGCGGGCGGCCCACGCGTCGAGCCACACGTCGTAGGCGGGCACGACGTGCTCCCACTGGACGATCGAGAGCGTGCCCTTGAGCGCCCGGCCCGCGAAGCGGAGCGGCCCGGCGAACGACGTGGGCACGACGCCGCCGCCGAGGGCGAGCGCCGCGCCGCCGACACCGGCGCGCCTCAGGAGCGCGGACCGGGTGAGGCGGCCCTCGGCCGCGGCGGTGTTCCGCTCGGTCGGTGTCGTCATCGCGCCGGCACCGGGGGCGTCGTCGTGAGGGCGAAGACCGCGTAGCGAGGCACGGCGATCTGCACGGTCCCCGTCGCGTCCGTGTCGAGGCGACCGACCTCGCGGGTCTGGCCGTTCCCGTCCCCGTTCCACAGCAACAGCCGGAACGACGTGTTCGGCGGCAGCCCTCCGATCGTCCAGGGAACGAGCTCGGCGGACGTCGTCGCGACCATGCCGCCCTGGGTGTCGAGGCCGAGCACGGTGATGTCGCCGGCCGGCGAGACGTACCCGGTCGATACCTTCGTGGGCGAGGTCCCGGCGGCGCGGACGAGGTCGACGATGCGCCCGCCGCGCGGCTCCGTCATGGTCGTCAGGAGCTGCAGGAGGCGGTACACGGGTCGCGCCGGCCAGCCCTGGGCGCCCGGGCCGAGAGCCGAGTGGTCCTGCGTCCCGGCGTCGTACTTCGCGGCGTAGAGATCCCACTTGACCGTGCCGTTGAACCCCAGCTGGGCGGCGCGAATCATGAACCAGGCGTGCTGGAAGGCGCTGAGGGTCGTCTGCGACATGCCCGTCCCGTCCGGCCACCAGCCCGGCTGGAAGCCGTCCTCGCCCTCGAAGGTCGACACGCCGCGCACGCCGAACTCCGTCACGAAGAGCGGCCGGCGCTTCTCGGCCGGGATCACGTTGAAGATCGTCCGCACCTCGGCCTCGAGCCGGCGGTCGATCTTGGCGGCATCCCAGAACTCCCAGTAGATGTGCACGGACCAGGCGTCGAGCAGGTCGCCCATGTGATCCGCGAGGTACGTGAACCACTGGCCCTGCGACTGTCCGAGGGGACTTGTCGTGCCGAGCAGGTCGCCCCCCATGAAGTGGACGCGGTCGCGCACGTTCCGCGCGCGGAGCTCGGCGTCGAGCAGGCGGTACACCTGCTCGTACTGCGCGAGGGTCATGCGCGTCGAGTTCGGCTCGTTGAAGAGCGTCACCCAGAGCTCGCCGATCCCGAGTGCGGTGATCCGCTCGGCGAGCACGTCGGCGAAGCGGTCCATGTTGGCCAGCGCGAACGGGACGCCGCTTCCCTGCCACGTGATGTTGATCCGCGAGCCCGACCGATGGGCGAGCGCCACCGTCCGGGCGAACGAGGCGAGCCGGTCGGGGAACGTCCACGCGGTCGTGTTGAAGAAGACCCGGACGAGCGGCGCGCGGAGCGCCAGCACCTCGCGCTCGAGCGCGGCCAGGTTCTGCGGGGGACCGCTGATGTCCGCGTAGAGATGCTGGTTGAGCTGGACGCCGAACCCGTCGAAGCCGCCGATGCCGCGCGCCGGCGAGAAGACGAGGTCGGGCTGGTCGGCTCCCGTCTGTGCCCGTCCGGCGTCGGCATTCGTTGCCGCTCCCGCCAGCATCGCGACGACCACGACCGCGACGCACAGGCGGCGGATCCCGGTCAGGCGTCGCGCGATGCTGAAGAACGACACTCGGAGCTCCTTCCGATCCCAGGGCTGCGAACGCGCGCAGGATTGCCCGGGGGGCTAACTTCGCTCTAACGATCCGCTCTCGGCGGGCGTCGGGCGCTCTTGGGAGCGGGCCCGAGCCTCGAGACGCTCGGGCGATCAGGGAATGGTGACGTCCACGGTGGTCTCGGAGCCGTCGGCGAGGCGGACGCGGACGCGGACTTGGACGCCGGGGGTGAAGACGCTGGGTGAGAGGTCGGGGGCGAACAGGTAGAAGCTCTGTCCGTCGGTGGTGGCGAAGTTGACGCTGCCGTTGCTGGCGTTGTGGAGGGTGCTGTCGAGCCCTGCGGCGGCGCCGACCATCCATTGCGAGGTGGTTGGGATCGTGTCCCAGCGGCCGCTGCCGTTGAGTGTCCAGAGCTCGAGTTGGTTGACGGTGCGGGGGCCGCTGCCGGGTTGCACGGTGACCTTGAAGGTTGCGTCGAGCGCGCCGTCGGGGTTGGTCAGCCCGTTGCCCTTCCCGACCCGGTCACGCAGCTTGCCCTCGTAGCTCAACGACAACGACGGCGGTGTGGCGGGCGCGGCCGCGACCGTGAAGCCTCCGGTGAGGGTGGCGCTGGTCCCGTCGGGGTTGCTGATGGTGACGTTGCGTGGGCCTGGTGTCGCGTTGGCGGCGATCACGACCGTGGCGGTGAGGCTGGTCGGGGAGCCGACGGTTGTCTGGGTGACGCTCGTGTCGGTGCCGAAGCTGATGCTGGCGCCGGTCTGGAAGTTGCTTCCGGTGACGGTCACGGTGAGCGTTTGCCCGGGGGCGGCTTGTGCCGGGGTGATCGTGCTGAGCGAGGGTGGTGCGACGATCGTGACGTCGGCGGTGGTGGTGGAGCCGTCGGCGAGGCGGACGCGGACGCGGACTTGGGACGCCGGGGGTGAAGACGCTGGGTGAGAGGTCGGGGGCGAACAGGTAGAAGCTCTGTCCGTCGGTGGTGGCGAAGTTGACGCTGCCGTTGCTGGCGTTGTGGAGGGTGCTGTCGAGCCCTGCGGCGGCGCCGACCATCCATTGCGAGGTGGTTGGGATCGTGTCCCAGCGGCCGCTGCCGTTGAGTGTCCAGAGCTCGAGTTGGTTGACGGTGCGGGGGCCGCTGCCGGGCTGCACGGTGACCTTGAAGGTTGCGTCGAGCGCGCCGTCGGGGTTGGTCAGCCCGTTGCCCTTCCCGACCCGGTCACGCAGCTTGCCCTCGTAGCTCAACGACAACGACGGCGGTGTGGCGGGCGCGGCCGCGACCGTGAAGCCTCCGGTGAGGGTGGCGCTGGTCCCGTCGGGGTTGCTGATGGTGACGTTGCGTGGGCCTGGTGTCGCGTTGGCGGCGATCACGACCGTGGCGGTGAGGCTGGTCGGGGAGCCGACGGTTGTCTGGGTGACGCTCGTGTCGGTGCCGAAGCTGATGCTGGCGCCGGTCTGGAAGTTGCTTCCGGTGACGGTCACGGTGAGCGTTTGCCCGGGGGCGGCTTGTGCCGGGGTGATCGTGCTGAGCGAGGGTGGTGCGACGATCGTGACGTCGGCGGTGGTGGTGGAGCCGTCGGCGAGGCGGACGCGGACGCGGACTTGGACGCCGGGGGTGAAGACGCTGGGTGAGAGGTCGGGGGCGAACAGGTAGAAGCTCTGTCCGTCGGTGGTGGCGAAGTTGACGCTGCCGTTGCTGGCGTTGTGGAGGGTGCTGTCGAGCCCTGCGGCGGCGCCGACCATCCATTGCGAGGTGGTTGGGATCGTGTCCCAGCGGCCGCTGCCGTTGAGTGTCCAGAGCTCGAGTTGGTTGACGGTGCGGGGGCCGCTGCCGGGTTGCACGGTGACCTTGAAGGTTGCGTCGAGCGCGCCGTCGGGGTTGGTCAGCCCGTTGCCCTTCCCGACCCGGTCACGCAGCTTGCCCTCGTAGCTCAACGACAACGACGGCGGTGTGGCGGGCGCGGCCGCGACCGTGAAGCCTCCGGTGAGGGTGGCGCTGGTCCCGTCGGGGTTGCTGATGGTGACGTTGCGTGGGCCTGGTGTCGCGTTGGCGGCGATCACGACCGTGGCGGTGAGGCTGGTCGGGGAGCCGACGGTTGTCTGGGTGACGCTCGTGTCGGTGCCGAAGCTGATGCTGGCGCCGGTCTGGAAGTTGCTTCCGGTGACGGTCACGGTGAGCGTTTGCCCGGGGGCGGCTTGTGCCGGGGTGATCGTGCTGAGCGAGGGTGGTGCGACGATCGTGACGTCGGCGGTGGTGGTGGAGCCGTCGGCGAGGCGGACGCGGACGCGGACTTGGACGCCGGGGGTGAAGACGCTGGGTGAGAGGTCGGGGGCGAACAGGTAGAAGCTCTGTCCGTCGGTGGTGGCGAAGTTGACGCTGCCGTTGCTGGCGTTGTGGAGGGTGCTGTCGAGCCCTGCGGCGGCGCCGACCATCCATTGCGAGGTGGTTGGGATCGTGTCCCAGCGGCCGCTGCCGTTGAGTGTCCAGAGCTCGAGTTGGTTGACGGTGCGGGGGCCGCTGCCGGGTTGCACGGTGACCTTGAAGGTTGCGTCGAGCGCGCCGTCGGGGTTGGTCAGCCCGTTGCCCTTCCCGACCCGGTCACGCAGCTTGCCCTCGTAGCTCAACGACAACGACGGCGGCGCGGGCGTGACCACGAAGGCGCCGGGCAGGGTCGCGCTCTCTCCGCTCGGGTTCACGACCGTCACGTCCCGCGCACCGATTGGTGCGTCGGCGGCGATCACGACGGTCGCCGCCAGCTGGGTCGCCGACAGAGTGCTCGTTTGCTCGACGGTGACTCCGGTGCCGAAGCTCGCGCTGGTTCCGGAGGCGAAGTTCATCCCCGTGACGGTCACGGTCAGCCGCTGTCCCAGACCACCATCGCTCGGCGTCACTGACTCGAGGAACGGTCTTCCCGGCTTGAGCGCGGCAAGCGCCGCGAGCAAGCGGACGCGCGGCTTCACGACGCCGTTTCGGAGGTCGGTGATCGGCTTCCCCGACTGCGTGAGCGCTGCGAGGATCTCGTCGACGCTCGCAGAAGGCGCTGCTTGCTTGAGCGCCGCCCACGCGCCGGTCACGTGCGGAGCCGCCATCGACGTCCCTTGGTAGGACGCGTAGCCTCCTCCCGGCACCGACGAGAGGATCGGATCGCCCGGCGCGAACAGCGAAAGGAACGGCGTGACGTTCGAGAACCAGGAGACGCCGTCCGATTTCGTCGTCGAGGCGACGCTCACCGCGGTCGAGATGCACGCAGGAGCGCTCATGGCGTTCGCCGATCCGTCGTTCCCCGAAGCAGCGACGGTTGCGATGCCCACGGATCTGAGGTTGTCGATGATCGGCTTGTACGGCTCGCCGTCGCAGTTCGACGAGAACTGTCCTTCGCCGAGGCTGAGGTTCACGGATGCGAACGCGTATTGGTCACGAAGTGAGTACACGCGCTCGAGGCCCGCGATGATGTCGGAGCTCCACCCCGCGACGCACGGTGCGAGGAAGCCGCACTCCTGGAACCGGTTGAACCGCGAGAACACCTGTATCGCCATGACGGATGCGCCCTTGGCAACACCGGAGAACGACTTGCCCGCGGGGGGTCCATTGCCTGCCGCGATTCCTGCGACGTGCGTCCCGTGGTCGCACCCGAAGAGCGCGAGCGAGCAGTTGACGCCCGACCCCGGACCTACCTGTTCCTCGTCGCCGTTCGGGCAGAGCGTCGTGCTCTGTGGGCTCACCGTGCTCGAGTAGCACGCTTCTTCGACGACCTTCCCGAGAAGGAACGGGTGAGACGAATCGACGCCCGTGTCGAGCACGGCGACGACTTGCCCGTTGCCGTCGAAGCCCTGAGCCCAGACTCGATCCCCCTGGATGAGAGGAACGCTTTCAGCGAGCGACGCGTACACGACGTCGTCCTCGACGACGCGCGTGACGAGCTCGGGAGCATCCTCCAGCACGCGCAGGGCGTCGCTTCCGACCTCGAGGGCCACGAGCGGAACGCTCGAGAATCGACGGGCCACGCGGTGCTTCTTCGAGCCGAGCTTGGCGAGCACACGCGCCTGCTTGTCGGCGATGTCCCGACGCTGGTCGGCGCGCGTGGCGCGGTCGAGCCTCCCCTCGGAGGCGAACGCTCCGCGCGCGAGGCGCAGCTCGACGAGAACGCGGGCAGTGCCGTCCTCACGCACACGGTTCTCGAGGGCCTGAGAGACCACGACCGACACGCCCGCCGAGGTCCCGGACGCGGGCAGGACCGACGCGGCGTGCGCGCCCGCAAGCAGGGCGCAGATACCGACGGCCGCGATGAGACGCCGCACGGGGAACGTCACGCGGCGACCTCGCCCCGCCAGGTCGCGAAACCGCCCATTCCGCTCGACCTCAGCCCGTTCAGAAACAAGCCGGCCCCCTCTTGTCACAATTGCCGCGAGTACTGAGCGTAACAGCCTCCGAGCACCCTGCCAAGATCCCGATTCGAGGCCCGCGCGTCGCCGTTGCGCCCACCTCGTTGCGGCCCACGCGACTCACTCGGCGTCGAATCGCGGTCGATTGCGCGATGCGCCGCTCCGTCGGGCGCACAGCGACCAGGCCGCGGACTCGAGCCGTCGGCTGCGCGCTCCGGTGTCAGGGATGCCAGCATCCCTCTCGCTCACCGGCGAGCAGGGTTGTCACGCGTTCCGATTCCTCGGAACCTCCCTCGGAGCGACAGTAGACCGGAGCCCCTCGACCTGTGATGATCGTCACGCGCGGGGGGCGCGCACACACGAGGAGGGTTTCCACGATGCGAAGGCTCTTGGCGGCGGGCGCACTCGGAATCGTCACGGCGGCGCTTTCGGCCTGCGGAGGCTCCGACGGCAATGCGACGTCGGACGAGACGCTCCAGCGGGACGCGGACGTCTATGCAATCGGCCAGATCGAGAAGGACTTCCACGAGTCGATGACCAAGAAGGACATCGACCAGATGATGCGGCTCTGGGCGCCGAACGCGACGTTCACGTTCGGCCCGGGACAGACGGCCGCCGGGACGGGGCAGATACGGCAGGTCTGGCTGACGAAGACCAAGCCGTTCAGCCCGGAGATCAACTGGGTCTCCGACCATCCCGCCTACAAGCTCCGCGTCACGGTGAACGGCGATCGCGGCACCTTGCACTTCGAATGCCACTTCATCGACATGAAGACGCACAAGGTGGCAGCGGTGACGGCGGCCGACCAGGACGTCGCCCGGATCGGTGATCGCTGGCTGATCACCAATATGGTGGGGAGCACGACCGAGCTGAGCCCCTAGGCCTGGTCGGGGGACCCGGTGCCGCAACCCGAGAAAGCAGCGGGGGCGAAGACGCGGCTTCTCCTGAGCCCCGCGGACAACCCGCTCGTCCGTGCCGTCGGGCGGGTTCCGGCCGGGGTCCACGCCAAGCTGCTGGTCGCCTTCGTCGGCACGTCGCTGCTCGTCGTCGCCGTTGCGCTGCTCGGTCTGCGCCTGCTCGGGCAGTCGAACGAGCGCGTGGAGACGCTCGGAGCGCTGCAGGAGCGTGCGTTCGCCTACGGGAAGCTGCGGAGCGACGCCCTCCACGTGCGGTTGCTCCAGTCCGAGAACGTCGAGGGGGACTTCCCCAAGGTCGTCCTCGGGGGGCGCGCGCGGAGCGCCGCCGGTCGCCTGGCCGTCGACCGGGCGACCGCGAACGCGGTCGCGCAGATCCCCCCCTTCACGTTTCCCGACCGTCTTGGCTTCGTGCCACCGCCCGGTGACGAGCGATTCCTGCGACGCATCCGGGAGAAGGGCGGGCAGCTCTCGGAGGTGATGCAGCGAATCATCGACTTCGAGGGCAGGCCGCCGGAGGGCCTACGGACCAGGGCCGAGAGGCTGGCCATCGACCTCAATCAGCTCGCCTCCGAGCTCGCGAACGCCACGACCGCGCGCACCGCCGGCGTGATCTCCCAGAGCGCCGACGGCTACACGCGCTCGCGGCACCTCTTCATCGGGGCGGCCGCCGGCGCGGTCGTCCTCGGGCTGCTTCTCGGCTTCGTCCTCTCGTGGTCGGTCATCGGCCCGATCCAGAAGATCGACGCGCGGCTGGCCGCCATCGCCTCGGGTGACTTCTCGGGACGCGTGGACGTCAGGAACCGCGACGAGCTCGGGGCGCTGGCGGCGAACGTGAACCGGATGAACGACGAGCTCGACCGTCTCTACGAGGCGCTCGAGGCGGCCAGTCGGCACAAGTCGGAGTTCCTCGCGAACATGTCCCACGAGCTGCGGACGCCGCTGAACGCGATCATCGGGTTCTCGCAGGTGCTGCGCGAACAGCTCTTCGGCGGCGTCAACCCGAAGCAGGCCGAGTACCTCGACGACATCCTCACGTCGGCCAACCACCTCCTGGCGCTCATCAACGACGTGCTCGACCTCTCCAAGGTCGAGGCCGGCCAGGTCGAGCTCGACGTGGCGCCGTTCTCGCTCCACGAGGCACTCGAGCGCGGCGTCGCGATGGTGCGGGAACGGGCGACGAGGCAGGGCGTGCAGGTCTCGCTCCACGCGAACAGCGGCCCCGACGTCCTGAGCGGCGACGAGCGGCGGATCCGGCAGGTCATCTTCAACCTGCTGTCCAACGCGGTGAAGTTCACGCCCACGGGCGGCGCGGTGGACGTCGTCGCGCGGCAGGTAAACGGCGAGGTGTGCGTGTCGGTCGCCGACACCGGCCCCGGCATCGCCGCGGAGGACCTCGAGCGGATCTTCGAAGAGTTCCAGCAGACCGAGACGGGGACGAGGCACGCCGAGGGCACCGGTCTCGGCCTCGCCCTCTCGAAGCGCTTCGTCGAGCTCCACGGCGGTCGCATCTGGTGCGACAGCGAGGTCGGGAGCGGGAGCACGTTCGTGTTCACGCTGCCCGTGACGGCGGTCGCGCGATGACGGGCGCGCAGATCCTCGTGGTCGAGGACAACGACCGGAACATGAAGCTCTTCCGGGACGTGCTCCAGGCGACCGGCTTCCGCACGCTCGAGGCGACGACCGGCGAGCTGGCGGTCGAGCTGGCGATCGAGCATGCCCCCGACCTCGTGCTCATGGACGTCCGGCTCCCCGACATCGACGGCATCCAGGCGCTCGGGCGGCTCCGCGCCGACGAGCGCACCGCGGGCGTGCCCGTGGTCGCTCTGACCGCGCAGGCGATGGAAGGCGACCGCGAGCGATTCCTCGCCGCGGGGTTCGACGGCTACCTCTCGAAGCCGGTCGACATCGGCGAGCTCGTCGCCACCGTCGGTCGGCACTGCAGCGAGGGCTCCCGATGACCGGCACCGACACCGGACGGATCCTCGTCGTGGACGACGTCCCCGCGAACGTCCGGCTGCTGGAGGCGATGCTCCTGCCGCACGGCTTCGACGTCGTCGCGGCCGTGGAGGGTCGCGCGGCGCTCGAGCTCGCAGGCTCGGCGAAGCCGGATCTCGTCCTGCTCGACGTGATGATGCCAGGGCTCGACGGGTACGCCGTCTGCCGCCGGCTCCGCGAGCGCGAGGAGACGGCTGTCCTGCCGGTGATCATGGTCACGGCGAGCGACGGCACGGAGAAGGTCATGGCGATCGAGGCCGGCGCGGACGATTTCGTCACCAAGCCGTTCGACCTCCACGAGCTCCTCGCCCGCATCCGGTCGCTGCTCCGGATCAAGCGCTACCACGACACGATCGCGGAGCTGAACCGCACGCTGGAGCGGCGTGTTCAGCGGCAGGTCGCGGAGCTCGAGCGGCTCCGGAGGCTCCAGCGCTTCCTCTCGCCGCAGCTCGCCGACGCGATCGTCTCGGCCGGTGACGAGTCGATCCTCGGGAGCCATCGGAGACAGGTCGCGATGCTCTTCGCCGACCTTCGCGGGTGGACGCGCTTCGCCGACTCCGCGGAGCCGGAGGAGGTGATGCGCGTGCTCGGCGAGTTCCACGGCGTGATCGGCCGCCTGGTCGGCCGCTTCGATGCGACCGTGGGGTTCCTCCAGGGTGACGGCGTTCAGCTCTTCTTCAACGACCCGATCGAGATCCCGGATGCGCCGTTGCGCGCCGTGCAGCTGGGCTGCGCGCTTCGCGACGAGATGGACGAGCTGATGCCGCTCTGGCGAAGTCGCGGGTACGACCTCGACTTTGGCGTCGGCATCGCACTCGGCTACGCGACGTGCGGCGAGATCGGCTTCGACGGTCGGTCGGACTACGCGGCGATCGGGGCCGTCACGAATCTCGCCTCGAGGCTCGCCGACGAGGCGACGGGCGGTCAGGTGCTCATCGCGCAGCGGCTCTACGCGGAGGTCGATGCCGACGTCGAGGTGGAGGCGGTCGGCGAGCTGACGCTCAAGGGCTTCCAGTGCCCCGTCCTTGCGTTCAACGTTCTCGCCCTGTGCGAGACTGTCGTCCGGCCGGCGCCGCTCTAGTCGCCCGCGGCGTGTAAGAGTGGCGGCGTGGAAGGCTCGCCTCCCGCCGAGGAACGGCCCTACCCCGTCCGGATCGAAGGGCGCCGCGACGCCGAGCTGAGCCGCTGGCTCTGGGTCGTCAAGTGGGCCTTGGCGATCCCGCACTACATCCTGCTGGCCTTCCTCTGGCTCGCGTTCTTCCTGCTGACCGTGGTCGCGTTCTTCGCGATCCTCGTCACGGGCCGCTATCCGCGAGGCATCTTCGACTTCAACGTCGGCGTGCTCCGGTGGACGTGGCGTGTCGCCTTCTACTCGTATGGCGCCCTCGGCACCGACCGGTACCCGCCGTTCACGCTGGACGACGTCCCGGACTACCCCGCGAGGCTCTCGATCGAGTACCCGGAGCAGCTGTCGCGCGGCCTCGTGCTCGTCAAGTGGTGGCTCCTCGCGATCCCCCACTACCTCGTCCTCGGGATCCTGCTCGGCAGTGGGTCGTACGTCGCGTCGCACACCGACGAATGGGGCGCGGGATTCCACGCCGGGCTCATCGGGCTGCTCGTCGTGATCGCCGGCTTCGCGCTGCTCTTCACCGACCGGTACCCGCCCGGCATCTTCTCGCTCGTCCTCGGGCTCGACCGCTGGGTCGCGCGCGTGGCGGTGTACGTCGGCCTGATGACCGACCGTTACCCGCCGTTCCGCCTGGATCAGGGCGGCGACGAGCCCGACGGCGCGGGCGCGCAGCCCGTAGTCACCGAGGCGGCGGCAGCGGCCGAGGGCGAGCCGCCGCAGACGGGCGGCGGCGGCGGCCGAGTCCTGCTCCTCGTCCTCGGGAGCATCGCCGCGATCTTCGCCCTCCTCACGCTCGCCGGTGGGTGCGCGCTCGTCGCGATCGACCAGACCCAGCGCGACGACGACGGCTTCATCATGTCGCCGAGCGAGGACTTCTCCTCGCCGACGTACGCGATCGTCTCCGAGAGCGCGGAGCTCGACACCGATGGCGCCGAGTGGGCGCTCGACTCGTTCCTCGGCACCGTGCGCGTCCGGAGCGAGAGCGAGCGGCCGGTGTTCGTCGGCATCGCACGGGAGGCCGACGTCGCGCGATACCTCGGCGACGTCGAGCGCGACGTGGTCAGCGATCTCGAGGACGAGCCGAGCTACGAGCGGGAGGACGGCGGTGCCCCCTCCGGCCCGCCGGGCGACGAGACCTTCTGGGCCGCGAAGGCCTCCGGCACGGGGGAGCAGACGCTCGAGTGGGACCCGGAGGACGGCGACTGGCAGCTCGTGCTGATGAGCGAGGACGCATCGCGCGGGGTCTCGTCCGAGCTCGCGATCGGTGCGGAGCTCGACTCGGTCCTCTGGATCGGCATCGGACTGCTCGCCGTGGGTGCGCTGCTCGCGCTCGCGGCGGCGCTGGCGATCACCGCGGGGATCCGCCGGGGCCGGCGCGCCCCGCCCGGCTAGCGCTCCTCGGCAGACGGCCCGGGGAACCGGACGGCAAGGCTCCGACGATAGGTCGTGATCGTCTTGATGCCGTACGCGACGAAGCCGGCCATTGCCAGGACGAAGACGATCGCACCGGCCGTGATCGTCTCGACCGTCCCGGCGTCGAGGGCGAGCGCGCCGATCCCCACCACGGCGCCCGCGACGACGGAATCGAGGACGGCCACGACGCCGGGGATCGCGACAAATGCCTGGAACGGCCCCGGCACGCGGGCTCGCGCGATCGACGAGTGCAGGACGCCGAGCTCGTCGTCGTAGCGGCTCGTGACGAGGTACGGCTCGACCTCGGGCGCGAGCTCCAGGTAGGCGTGGCGGATCCGGTTCATGCCCTGCACCCACGTCGCGTCCTCCCAGTTGACCTGCGAGAGCCGCGCGATCGTCGTGACGCCGAGGAAGAAGACGACAGGAAGGAGGACGAGCGCGAACGCGACGAAGCCGTCTCCGAAGTCCGTTGCCTGGGCGACGAGCGCGAGCGCCACCACGGGCGCCACTCAGTGCAGCGATGAACATCGACGCGCGCGCCATCGCCTCCACGTAGCCCATGCTCCTCGACCCGAGCAGGCTCCAGTGCTCGGTCATGAGGATCTGCAGCGCATAGGGGCTCGCCTCTCCGCCGCCTCCGAGCACGCTCGGTGGCGACCCGTGATGCGGGGCGCGGCGCGTCCGGCTGGCTCGGGGTCGAGCATCGGCAAGTCACTGTAGGCCGGTGCCCGGCCGGCGACGGGCGGCTCAGGGCTCGACGAACGAGGCGCCGAGCGTCGCGGCGAGGGCGCGATGCGCAGCGGACGTGCCCACGAGAACCGAGCGGGCGGGATCGACGCCGTGCGCTCGGGCGAACGCGAGCACGAGGCCGGGGAGCGGCGGGCGGCACCAGCAGATGGGCGGGCCGCCCGGATGGGGGCAGAGCGCGTGCTCGACCGGGCCCGAGACCACCGCGGCGAGCCGGTCGGCGAGAGGCGCGAGGTCGTCCGGTGAGGCGTCCGGCCGCCAGTCGAGGACGAGGTGCGGCGCATCCGGGGCTTCCTGCACGAGCGCGGTCTCCCAACCCGGCTGGTCCAGCGCCGAGGCACCGACGAAGACCGCGCCCTCGGCATTCGGCGGGCCGGCGGCGCGTGCGAACGGCACGACCTCGACCGAGGCGAACCCCTCGTCGGCGGACGGCGGCTCGAGCTCGCGGAGGGCGCGCATCTGCGACATGGGCGCGAGGACTCCGGGCTCTCGCTTCGCGAGGCGCTTCAGCTCATCCGGCGGCGGGAGCGCGCCGTAGCGCTCGAGCAGGCGTCCGGCGAGGTTCGCCTGCGCCTGGTCGAGCGGGATGTTCAGCCAGATGCACCGCGTCGGGGCGCCGTGCCGGCTCGCCACCTCGAGCACCTCGTTCCGCGCCGCCCGCGTGAGGTACGTGTTGTCGAGCACGACGCGGCGGGCGCCGCGGCTGAGCTCCACGTCGAGCGCGTCGGCGAGGGCGCGGAGCGTGCCGCCGCGCTCGTCGCGGTTGAGCCGGAGGTAGCCGCGGGCGACGTGCTCCTTCGCGATCGCGCTCTTCCCGGCGCCCGGGATGCCCATCACGAGCACGACCTCCGCGTTCTCACGCGTGGCTCGCCTCGGCGCGGGACGCGGCGTCGCGGCCCGGCCGAGCGCGTCCGCGAGCACGTCGCGGTGGCGGTCGTCGAGCGCGAGCTGCGCCCCCCTCACCGCGGAGCGGACGCTCTCCGGCCGTCGGGCGCCCGGGATCGCGATCACGACCGGCGAGAGATCGAGCAGCCACGCGAGTGCGACCTCGGCCGGCGTCGCGCCGACGTCGTCGGCCACGGCGGCGAGCTCGGGCAGCCGCCCCAGACGACCTGCCCGCCCCGGGCCGCCGAGCGGGGAGTGGGCGATCATGCCGATCCCTGCATCCATGCACCGCTGGACGACCCCGCCGCGGAGGGCGCGGTTGTCGAACGGGCTGAGCGCGACCTCGACGGCGGCGATCGGTGCGAGCGCGAGCGCCTCGTCGAGCTGGGGCCGGGTCACGTTCGAGACGCCGACGTGACGCACGAGGCCCTCCTCGGCCAGGCGCGCCAGCGCCCGCACCGACGTCCGCCAGGGCGTCCGGGGATCCGGGGCGTGGACGAGGTAGAGGTCGATCGGCACGCCGTCGAGGGCCTCGAGGCTCGCCTCGCAGTCCGCGCGGATCGCCTTCGCCCGGCCGTCTGCGACCCAGGCGCCGCCCGGCCGGCTCATGCCGCCCTTGGTCACGACGCGGGCCGTCGAGGCCGCGCCCGCGCGGCGGAGAGCGGCTGCGACCAGCCGCTCGTTGTGGCCGAGCTCCTCGGCCCCGTGGCCGTACGCGTGCGCGGTGTCGAACACCGTGATCCCCGCCTCGAGCGCGGCCGCGATGGTCTCCAGGGCGAGCGACTCGTCGCGCTCGACGTCCGTCGACAGCCGCATGCAGCCGAGGCCGACACGGAGCTCCGTACCTGCTGGCCAAGCCGGGCGATCCAGGAGAGGGAGCGTACGGGAGCGAACGTGACTGGACGCGGCCGGCCGCGGCCGTCAGGATCGGTGCGAGGGAGGTCCGCGATGGAAGCTGCGAGAGAGCCCGCGGATCCCGGCGGGAGAGACGTGATGGCGGCGATCACCGCGCGCGCCGGCTACATGATGGGCACGAACGTCGACCGGGCGTGGACGCCCGAGCACGCTGCCGCTTGGGAAGGGTTTCTCGAGCTGAGCAGGCGCCTCCGCCGCGATGCTGAGGGCGTCCTCGACCCGGACGCGGAGCTGGGGGTGAGCGGGCTGGGAATCCTCGGCCGGCTGGCGAGCGCCGAGCGCCGGACGCTCCGGCAAACGGAGCTCGGAGACGCGATGGGACTGAGCGTGAGCCGCATCTCCCGGCTCGTCGACTCCCTCGAGAGCCGTGGCTACGTCGGGCGGCGGCCGTGCCCCGGCGATGCGAGGGCGATCAACGTCGAGCTCACCGATACGGGGCTCGCCGTGGCGGGTCGCGCGCAGGACTCGGTCTTCGAGTTCGTCCAGGGCCGGTTCTTCGAGGGCCTGAGCGAGACGGAGATCCGGACGCTTGCGACCGTCTTCACTCGGCTCCTCGAGCAGGAGGACGTCGACGGCTCAGGCGGCTGCTGAGCGAGCGCGTGCGCTGCGTGCGCCAGCGGGGCCGCGAGCGGAGGTGGACGACGACCAGCGCGCCGAGCGCACCCCCGATCAGGGTGAGGACGCCGACGAGGAGCAACAGCGAGCCGGCGATCGAGTACCAGAAGGTCTCCGGCGCCGCCGGCGGCCGCTTCGGGATCGCGTAGGCGGCCGTTCCGAAGGCGCGGCCGAAGTCGGCGCGGACGACGACGCGGCCTCCCGGCTTGCGGAGCGGCGAGCTGTAGGAGAGGAGGTACTGGCGCGAGAGGGTCGTCGCGAGCCCGGCGAATGTCCGTCGCAGCTCGGGGATCGACCGGACGCTGACGAGGGCGCCGCCGGTCGAGCGCGCGAGACCCTGCAGGAGTTCGCGCTGCGCGGGATTGCCCTTGCCCGCGATCACGACGTACACGCGCGCGCCCGAGGTCCGCGCCGCGGCGATGGCGGCCCGCACGCGGCGGTCGGTCGTGTCCGGCTTGCCGTCGGTCAGGAGGACGAGCGCCTTCGCAGAGCCCTGCCGCCGCTGGAGCTGCCTGCTCGCGAGCACGATCGCGTCCCAGACGGCCGTCCCGTAGCTCGGCCGAACACCGGCCAGCGAGTCGGCGAGGGGCGCCTTCCGCGCCGACCAGCCGTGCAGGACGTACGGGCGGGCCGCGAAGCCGAAGAGCGCGAGCTCCGCGCGGGGCAGCTTCCCGCGGATCAGCGCCTCCGCCGCCGCCCGCGAGGCGGCGAACGGCCCGCCGGTCATCGTCCGGCTCGTGTCGAGCACGAGCGCTGCGCTGAAGGGAACGCGCTTGCGGCGGATCGGCGTCAAGGTCGCGGCGACCCGGTGCCCGTTCTCCGTCACGGCCAACGCGTCGGGCCGGGTGTCGCGTGAGAGGTCGACCGCGAACACGCGAATCGGGAACGGCGCGCTCGCCTGCATGGTCAGCGGGACGCGCGTCGCGGCTGCGGCATGCGAGGCCGCAAGGGTGAGGACGCCGACCGTCAGGCATGCGGCCGCGCGCGCGATCGAGCGCAGCCGGTGGGGGGACGGCTGAACGACGGATGGGGGCACGACGCACCAACCTCATCGGTCGCCGGCGCCCGCGTCATTAGCCCCCCGGTTGTTGTGGTCTCGTTGAGGCCTCGACGGCGGGAGAAACCGTGCCGAGCCGTTGGTACGCTTTCGCGCAAATGAGTGGTTGGGGTCTCTATTTCCTCTTTCTCGTTCCGCCGCTGATCATCGGCTTCGCCGTTCAGCACTGGCTGAAGAAGACGGTCGCGGCGAACATGCAGGTCCCGATCGCGAACGGGCTCAGCGGCGCCGACGTCGCGCGGCAGATCCTCGACCGCAACGGGCTGCACGACGTCCCCGTCGAGACGTCGCCGGGTGGGCCGCTCTCCGACCACTACGACCCGCGCCAGCGGTCCGTGCACCTCTCGGAGCCCGTCTACGGCGGCCGGTCGGTGGCGTCGACCGCGATCGCGGCGCACGAGGTCGGCCACGCGATCCAGCACGCAAAGGCGTACACCCCGTTCCGGGCGCGCTCGGCCCTGTGGCCCGTCGTCGCGTTCGCCTCGAACGCCTGGTTCTTCCTCCTGCTGATCGGCATGTTCGCTCAGGTGCTGGGACTGATCCAGCTCGCGATCCTGCTCTTCGCGGTCGTCGTGCTCTTCCAGCTCGTGACCTTGCCCGTCGAGTTCGACGCCTCCCGTCGGGCACTCGCCCAGGTGAACGACCTGGGTCTCGTCGGACCGAGCGAGTCGCAGGGAGCCCGCAAGGTGCTCACCGCCGCCGCGATGACCTATGTCGCGGCTGCGCTCGCTGCTCTCACGCAGCTCGCGTACTACGCGATGGTCTTCCTCGGCAACCGGAACTAGCCCTCAGCGATGCGTGTCATCGCGCTGATCGTGCGCGCGGGCGCCGTCGCGGTCGCAGCGGGCTTCCTGTTCTCGCTCGTCATCGACGGCACCGAGCCTCCGGCAACGGTCGCCGCGCAGGGCGCGAGCGCCGCCGTCGGGACCACCAGGCCGCCGAAGCCGACCCGAGAGCCGGCGGCGAAGCCGAGGATCCCGCCCGGCGTCGTCACCATCGCCGCGACCGGCGACATCGTGATGGGCTCCACGCCGAACCTGCCGCGCGACGGCGGCCGCTCGTTCTTCTCCGACGTCGAGGCGGACCTCTCCGGTGACGTCGTGCTCGGCAACCTCGAGGGGACGCTCTCGACCGGCGGAAGCTCGAAGTGCGGTCCCGGCAGCACGAACTGCCACGCCTTCCAGACGCCTCCGTCGTATGCGCGCTGGCTCGTCGGTGCCGGCTTCACCGTCATGAACCTCGCCAACAACCACGCGTTCGACTACGGCGGGAGCGGCTTCCGGCAGACGCTCGCAGCGCTGCGGCAGGTCGGGCTCCAGCACACCGGCCGGCCCGGCCAGGTGACGGTGCAGAAGGTGGGGCAGATCCGGGTTGGGCTCGTCGGCTTCGCCTCGTACCCGTGGGCCGCGTCCCTGACGGACATCCCCGGCGCGAAGCGGCTCGTCCGCAAGGCGGCGGCGTCTGCGGACGTCGTGATCGTGACGATGCACGCCGGCGCCGAGGGGACGGACCACCAGCACGTGCGGCGCGGTGTCGAGAGCTACCTCGGCGAGAACCGCGGCGACGTCGTCCGGTTCACGCACGCGGTCGTCGATGCCGGGGCGGACCTCGTCGTCGGCCACGGGCCGCATGTCCTGCGTGGGATGGAGTGGTACAAGGGGCGGCTCATCGCGTACTCGCTCGGGAACTTCGCGGGCTACAGGGTCTTCGCCCTCGGCGGGCCGCTCTCGACGAGCGCGATCCTGCGCGTAAGCCTCCGCGGCGACGGCGCGTTCGAAACCGGCCGGCTCGTCCCGACGATGCTCGCGGGCGCCGGCGTCCCCGCTCTCGACCCGAGCGAGGCGGCGCACGGCGTCGTGCGGACGCTCTCGAAGCAGGATTTCGGAGGCCGCGCCGTCGCGATCTCCCGCGACGGCGTCCTCTCGCGCTAGCGCCCTCAGCCCTTGGTGAAGACCCAGTCGTTCGCGCGCGCCTGCATGTGGCAGGAGGTGCACAGCGACCCGCGCGCGAGGACGTCGTAGCGACCGTCCTCGCGCGTGTACTCGACCCACTGCCAGCGGCCCCGCACCTTGCGCATGACCGCGACCTGGCGCGCGAGCTCGCGTGCGCCTGGGTCCGCAATCGACTTCACGATCACGGTGCCGTTCGGGAACTGCCTGTTCCCGCCACGCAGCCGGCTCGCGTAGACGTTCTTGACGCCGTTGTGCGCCCCGGGCGTCGTCACGGGCTTCCGGTTCAGCTTGCGCCATTTCGCATAGCCGTCCGTGTACGCCGGGAGGCCGTCCTTCGTCGCCGTCGCGGTCGCGGCGACGGTCATGCCCACGGCGGCGACCACCGCGACGGCGACCGTGGCGACGAGGGCGCGCATGCGGACATCCTCCACGCTCGCTCCCGAGGCGGCAACGACGGTTTCCTCAACTCGCGATGGGGCATAGCTTGGTTTGCGCGGCCCTGTGCGGGCGTGCGAGACTGCACGAGAGGCGACCCCCATCGTCGTGAACGAGCTCGTCACCCCCCGCACCACAGCGGCAGAGGAACCGCGCGTCGCGCGGCGAGGGCTCCGGGTGCTGGCAGTCGAGGCGCTCGGCCCGTTGACCGTGCTCGGCGGGATCGTCTGGGCGCTCGCCCAGCCCTACCGGGTGACGTTCTTCTACCCGGACGGCAAGGGCCTCTGGGACTGGCTCGTCCAGCCGCCGCTCCTCGTGGTGCTCGTCGGGCTCCTGTTCTCCCTGGTCGTGGCGCCCGGGCTGGTCGACGATCTCGAGCAGCGCGAACGCGAGCCCGGAGATGCTGCCGCGGGCTGAGATCGCGCACTGGCTCTTCGCGGCCGGGTTCCTGTTCTTCGCGCTCGTCCTCCTCGCGGAGGCGATCGTCGGCCCGGAGGTGTTCCGCCGACGTGCCTGGCGGGGGTACCTGTGGCCGAGCCTCCTGCTCTTCGCCGGCCTGTGGCTCTGGGTCGTCACGATCTTCTCGACCTTCTCGACCCTCCACCTGCTCGCGCACTCGGCCTGGGCGCAGGCGGCGACCGCGGCGGGCGCGGTGCAGCTCGCGGTCGTCCGCGGCCGCCTCGTCTCGCGCTACTGGTCGCTCGTGACGGCGGCCGGGCTCTTCGTCTCCGGTTCGGCCTTCCTGATCCACGAGCAGAACGGCTGGCTCTTCGCGCGCTCGGCCTTCCTCCATCACCTGATCGGGTGGACGATGGTCATTGCGGTCGTCTTCCCGCTCGGCGCCGCGTTCCGGCCGCGGTGGCCGGTGTGGGCGTACGGGTTCGCCGCGACCTGGATCGCCGTCGCGGTGATGCTCTTCACGGACCGCGATGTCGCGCCGATCTTCGGCCACCTCTCGGAGTTCGCCGGCGGGGTGCCCCTCCCGTGAGGCGCGCGCTCGTTCTCGTCGTCCTCGCGGCGCTCGCGCTGCCGGGCGTGGCCGACGCGCACGCCACCCTGAAGCGCGCGATCCCGGCCGTGCAGGGCCGGGTCGAGGCACCGCCGACCTCGATCGAGCTCTTCTACGACCAGTCGGTCGTCGCCCCGGCGGATGCGATCGTGGTCATGGCCGCGGACGGCCGGCGCGTCTCGGGTGAAGTCAGCCAGTCGGAACGCGGAACCGTGATCCGCGTCCCGGTCTCGGGGCTCGAGCGGGGAGAGGCGTACACGGTTCGCTGGCGCGAGATCTCCGCGGACGGGCACGTCGGAACCGGCGTCTTCACGTTCGGCGTCGGGGTCGAGCCGCCGCCGCCGACGGAGGCGGTCGGCGCGTCCGCGATGACGTGGCGCGACGATGTCGCGCGCTGGGCGCTCTTCGCCTCGCTCTCGCTCCTCGTCGGCGTCGTCGGTATCCGCCTGCTGGTCCTGCCGCGGGTCGTCGACCCGCGCGTCGAGCGGCGTGTCCACTTCCTCGGGACGCTCGGCGCGGTCGCCGCTGTCAACGCCGGGATCATCGGCTTCGTCATCCGCTCCGCGAATGCGCTCCAGGTCTCCGGCGTAGACCTCCTGTACGCCGACCTCTCGCCGTTCGCCGATTCGACGAGGTTCGGCACCGCCTTCCTCGTCACGACCCTCGGCTTCGGCATCTGCATCACGATCCTCGTAGTCGCATGGGTCCTCGACCGCCCGGGGCTCCGGTGGCCTGCGTTCCTCCTCGCACTGGCCCTCGTCTGGAGCTACCCGCTCTCGGGCCACCAGGCGACCGAGCCGAACGCGTCGCTCGTGGGCGAGGTCGCGGACTGGGTGCACCTCGTCACCGCGATGCTGTGGGTCGGCGGGGTGCTGACGCTCGCAGTCGTCGTGTGGCCGCTGGCCCCCGACCTGCGGCGCACCGCCTTCCTTCGCTTCTCCCGGATCGCGGTGGGGCTCATCGCGGTGCTCGTGACTGCCGGGACGATCGTCGCGATCGAGCGCCTCCCGGTCGTCTCCGACCTCTGGACGACGTCGTACGGGCAGACCCTGCTCGTCAAGATCGGCCTGGTGCTCATCGCGCTCGCCTGGGGCGGCGTCCACCACACCTTCGTACGGCCGCGGCTCGAGCGGGGCGAGCGGACGCCCGGCGTGGGACGCAGCCTCCTCGGGGAGAGCGCCGTCGCCATGGCCGTGCTCCTCGTTGCCGCCGTGCTCGTGAACGGCGCGCCGCCGCCGGTTGAGACGGACTCCGGGCAGGCGGCGCCCGCAGCGGCGCCGTAGCTAGCGTTCCGCCCCGTGCTCGTTGCGATCTCCGGCGGCGCGGGCTTCCTCGGCCTGCACCTCGCCCGGCGCCTGGTCGGCGACGGGCACGCCGTCCGCACCCTCGATCTCGCCCGCCTCGACGACACGCCGCTCGCGGGTCGCGTCGAGGAGATCCACGGCGATGTGCGACTGGCGGCCGACGCGCGACAGCTCGTCGCGGGCGCCGACGTCCTCGTCCACGCGGCGGCCGCGCTCCCGATCCAGGTCACCCGCGACGCGATCCGGTCGGTCAACGTCGAGGGGACGGCGGTCACGCTCGGCGCCGCGCTAGAGGCCGATGTCCGGCGGGTCGTGCTGATCTCGTCGACCGCCGTGTACGGCGTGCCCGAGCGGCACCCGATCCACGAGGACGATCCGCTCGTCGGGGTCGGGCACTACGGCGAGTCGAAGATCGAGGCGGAGCGCCTCTGCGCCGAGTTCGGCCGACGGGGCCTCGAGGCGGTCGTCGTCCGACCGAAGACCTTCGTCGGCCCCGAGCGGCTGGGTGTGTTCGAGATCCTGTTCGACTGGATCCGCGAGGGGCGGCGGATCCCGGTTCTCGGTGACGGCTCGAACCGCTACCAGCTGCTCGCGGTCGAGGATCTCGTCGACGCGGTCGTCCGCTGCTTCGACGCCCCGGTCGCAGGCGAGGCCCTGAACATCGGGGCGGAGCGGTTCGGCACCGTGCGAGAGGATCTCGAGGCGCTCGCCGCGCACGCCGGCTCGGGCTCGCGCCTGCGGCCGGTCCCGGCCCGGCCGGCGGAGCTCGCCCTTCGCGGCCTCGAGCTGGCCCGGCTCTCGCCACTCGCGGAGTGGCACTACCGGACCGCGCACAAGGACTCGTTCGTCTCGATCGACAAGGCGCGGTCGCTCCTCGGCTGGGAGCCGCGCCTCTCGAACGCCGAGACGCTGTGCGCAACGTACGACTGGTATCTCGCGCACCGCGAGCAGCTCGGCGCTGCCGGCACGACGCATCGCGTCCCGTGGGACCAGCGCGCGCTCGGCGTGCTCCGCCGGCTCTCCTAGGCCATCGCTCCGCTCAGCGCTTCGCGAGCGCGCGCACCGCGGCCGCGATGTCCGCCGCGTCCGGGAGCGCCGCGAGCTCCAGGTCCTTCTGATACGGCATCGGGTGCGAGGGCGCGCCGACGCGGACGATCGGCCCGTCGAGGTCCCAGAAGCAATGCTCCGCGATCTGCGAGGCGATCTCGCCGCCGAACCCGCCGAACCGGACCGCCTCGTGGGCGACCACGACGCGGCTCGTCTTGGCCACCGACCTCGCGATCGCCTCGGTGTCGAGCGGCACGAGCGTTCGCGGATCGAGCACCTCGACGTCGATCCCCTCCGCCTCGAGCTCACGTGCCGCGCGGAGCGCATGCCCGACCGTCGCCCCCAGCGCGACGACCGTCACGTCGTTGCCCTCTCGAGCGACGCGCGCCTTGCCGAGCTCGACGGCGTAGCGCTCGGCGGGCACGGGCTCCGGCTCGCCGAAGAAGAGGAGCTTCTGCTCGAGGAACACGACGGGGTTGTCGTCGCGGATCGCGGCCGCGAGCAGGCCCTTGGCGTCATACGGGCGGGACGGCATCACGACGACGAGACCCGGGATGTGCGCGAAGAGCGCCTCGAGGCTCTGCGAGTGCTGCGCGCCGAGCCGGACACCGCCGCCCGACACCATTCGGATGACGAGCGGCATCGTCGCGTTCCCGCCCATCATGAAGCGGAGCTTCGCGGCCTGGTTCACGATCTGATCGAAGGCGACCGCCGCGAAGTCCGAGAACTGGAGCTCGATCACGGGGCGGAGGCCGGTGAGCGCGGCGCCGATCCCGCACCCGACGAATCCGCTCTCCGTGAGCGGGGTGTCCCGGATCCGTTCCGGGCCGTGGCGCTCGAACAGGCCCTCCGTTGCACGGAAGATGCCGCCGACCCGGCCGACGTCCTCGCCCATCACGATCACGTCCGGGTCCGCGGCGAGCTCGAGGTCGAGAGCCTCGCGGATCGCCGCCACGAACCCGAGCGGCCGATCGCCTTCGGCGGGCGGTGCCGGATGGCCGCGATGCGCGGCGAACACGGACGGGAGCAGGTCGTCGGGGTCGGCGTCGTCGTCGGCGAGCGCCTGCTCGATCGCGGTCTCCACCTCCGCCTCGACCTCGTGCCGGATCGTCGCCACTCCCTCGTCGTCGAGCACACCCGACCCGCGGAGCGCACCCTCCAGCTGCGGGATCGGATCGCGCGGCTCCCACTCCTCGAGCACCGCGGGGTCCCGGACGTCCGGCAGGTTGGCGCGCATCGAGTGCTGCATGCGACGAAACGTCTTCATCTCGAGGAAGGAGGGGCCGTCGCCGTCCCTCGCCGCGGCGAGCGCGCGCGCCACGGCGTCCTCCACCGCGAGCAGGTCGTTGCCGTCCACGACCTCGCCGTGGATCCCGTACCCAGAGGCGCGTTCGGCCAGATCCTCGACCGCACGCTGCGTCCGCCAGCCGGCGGAAAGGGCGAACTGGTTGTTCTCGCAGACGAAGACCACGGGGAGCTTCCAGGTCGCCGCGAGGTTCATCCCCTCGTGGGCCGCACCCTGGCCCGCGGCGCCGTCCCCGAAGAACGCGACGCACGCCCTGCCCGACCCACGAAGCTGCGCGGTCAGAGCGGCGCCGCAGGCGTGGGGGATCCCGGCGCCGACGATGCCGTTGCAGCCGAGGATGTCGAGCGAGAGGTCGGCGATGTGCATGGAGCCGCCGAGCCCCTTGCAGTAGCCGGTGCGCTTTCCGAACATCTCGGCCATCATCCGGCGGAGATCGGCGCCGGCGGCAATGAGATGCCCGTGCGAGCGATGATGGCCGACGAGGTAGTCGCCCTCTCGCATGACGCCCGCGGCGCCGACGGCGATCGCCTCCTGCCCGACGCAGCTGTGCGCGGTGCCGAGGATGACTCCCTGCTGGAAGAGCTCCGCGGCGCGCTCCTCGAAGACGCGGATGAGGAGCATCAGGCGGTACCGGTCGACCAGCGGACGTCGGCTCGCCGGACGTGTCTCCCGCACGTCTCTCACGTCGCGATGCGGCCGCGCTCCATGTTGCGCGATGCTACTTCCCGACCGGGTTCCGCGAACGAGAACGGAGGACGACGTGCTGCTGAACGGTCGAGTCGCATTCGTGACCGGGGTCGGCAGCGGGATCGGCCGCGCCGTCGCCGAGCGCTTCGCCCGGGAGGGGGCGCGGATCGCCGGCTTCGACCGTGCGCGGGCAGCGGGCGAGGAGGTGAAGGCGGCCCTCGAGGCGGCGGGCGCCGACCGCCCGCTCTTCGTGGACGGCGACGTCCGGAGCCCCGACGACGTCGAGCGCGCCGTCGCTGCCGTCGCGGTGGAGGCGGGCCGGGTCGACGTCCTCGTCACCTGCGCCGGCGTCCGCGAGATCGGCGACGTCTACACGCTGCCCGCCGAGGAGTGGGAGAACGTCCTCGCCGTCAACCTGAGCGGCGTCTTCTACTGCTGCCAGTCCGTCGCCCGCCGCATGCGGGAGTCCGGCGGCGGGGCGATCGTCAACCTCTCGTCCGTGGGCGGCCTGATCGGGCTGTCGCACCGGCCGGCCTACACCGCCGCGAAGCACGGCGTGGTCGGCCTGACGAAGAGCCTCGCCCGCGACCTCGCGCCCGCCGGGATCCGCGTCAACGCGATCTGCCCCGGCGTCATCCGGACGCCGCTCACCGAGCAGTACTTCGACGACGCCTCCTTCGAGGCGGAGCTCGCGCACAGCGTCCCGCTCGGCCGTCACGGCATCACGGACGACGTCGCGAGCGCCGCGCTGTACCTCGCGAGCGACATGTCCTCGTACGTCAGCGGCATCGCCCTCACCGTCGACGGCGGCTGGCTGGCGGAGAAGAGCTTCGTCACCGGCAACGCGTCGGGATCGAGCTTCCTCGCCGCCACGTGAGACGGCCGACCCCGACGCGCGCGAGGGCGCCGACTAGGGTGGCCGGCGTGCGCGACCTGCTCGACTACCGCCCCGAGTTCCCGATCCTCGAGCACACGACGTACCTGATCAACCACTCGCTGGCGGCGATGCCGCGGCAGGCGGAGGACCGGCTCGCGGAGTACGCGCGCATGTGGAAGGAGCGCGGTATCCGGGCCTGGGGCGAGGGCTGGTGGACGACGCCGATGACCGTCGGCGACCAGGTCGGCCGGATCGTCGGCGCACCGCCGGGCTCGACCGTCATGCACCAGAACGTCGCGATCGCCGAGGCCGTCGTCCTCTCGTGCTTCGTCCCGATCGACCCGAAACGCAACCGGGTCGTCTACGAGCGCGGGAACTTCCCGTCCGTGCGCTACCTCTACCAGGCGCACCCCGACCTCGAGGTCGTGGTCTGCGAGGACGACGCGGAGATCGTCGACGCGATCGACGAGCGCACGCTCCTCGTGCCGATCAGCCACGTGCTGTTCAAGACCGCCGAGATCCAGGACGTCGAGCCGATCGTCCGGCGCGCGCACGAGGTCGGCGCGCACGTGATTCTCGACTGCTACCAGTCGGCCGGCATCGTGCCGCTCGACGTGACGGCGCTCGACGTCGACTTCGCGGTCGGCGGCTCCGTGAAGTGGCTCTGCGGCGGGCCGGGAAACGGATGGCTCTACGTCCGGCCGGATCTCGCCGAGCGGCTGACGCCGACGTTCACCGGCTGGCAGGCGCACGAGATGCCCTTCGGGTTCGAGGAGGAGATGCGGTACGCCGCCGGCGCCGCACGCTTCCTCACCGGCACGCCGAACGTCCCGGCGCACTTCGCGGCGACGGCGGGCTACGACCTGATCGAGGAGGTCGGCGTCGATCGGATCCGCGAGAACTCGCTCCGCCAGACGCAGCTCCTGATCGACCTCGCCGATGCGGCGGGGTACGAGGTGCGGAGCCCCCGCGCCGCCGATCGCCGCGGCGGCACGGTGACCGTCCACGTCCCCGACTTCCCCGCCGTCCACCGGGAGCTGACCGAGCGCGAGATCCTCTGCGACTTCCGCCCGGACGCGGGCATCCGGCTCGGGCCGCACTACTACACCTCCGACGACGAGCTGCGGTTCGTCGTCGACCAGATCGGGGAGATCCTGGCGACGGGCGCGCACGTGAGACACCTCGGCACTGTGGCGACGCACTGAATCCTCGTTCGCGAGCAGGATTCCGCTCCCGCGGAATCCTGCCGCTCGGATCCCCGCCTGCGGCGGGGCAGATCCCTGAAGGCGCCCGCTGTCGCGGTCGCGACTGCCTCGGTTTCGGAAATGCTCGCCGACCGCTTACGCTCCCGGTCGTGAGCACACGCGCCCGGGAGGACTCGTTCCTCGCCCGCATCGTCTCGACGGTTTCGTCGTCGCTCGAGCTCGACGAGGTGCTGTCCGCGGTGGTGCGGCTCGTGACCGACGCGAGCGCCGTGCACGCATGCTTCCTCTACCTCGTCGAGGACGACGGCAGCAAGCTCGTTCTCCGGGCCGCGTCGGAGCCGTACGCGCACCTCGCCGGCGAGATCGAGCTGCCGCGTGGTGAGGGCCTGGCGTGGTGGGCCGTCGAGCATCGGGAGCCGGCTTTCGTCCCGGAGGACCTCCTCGACGACCCTCGCGTCAAGTACGTCCCGGAGCTCGAGGAGGAGCGGTTCCAATCGCTCCTCTCCGTCCCGATCCAGGGCAAGAGCGGCGGCGTCATCGGCGTCGTCTCCGCGCACACCGAGGCGCCGCGAGAGTTCTCCCCGGACGAGGTGGACTTCGTGGTGACCGCCGCATCGCTTGTCGCGGGGGCGATCGAGAACGCGCGCCTGTACGGCGAGATGCAGCGCCGGGTCCACGAGCTCGAGGCGCTGACCGAGCTCGCGGAGGCGATCGCCCGCACCGAGGCGCTCGAGGAGCTGCTTCCGGCGGTGGCCGACGGCGCACGCCGACTGCTCGACGCCGAGGCATGTCACGTGTACCTGATCGAACGCGGTGGGGACGACCTCCGGCTCCGGAGCTCGCACCCGACGCGGTCGGCCGCGCGTCCGAGCATCCCGCTCGCGGAGCTCGGCCCCGAGCTGTCGACCCGGTCCCGCCGCGGCCGGGTCGCCGCGCCGCTCGTCGCCGACGACGAGCTGCTCGGCCTGATCGTCGCGGACGCGACCCGGCGCGTCGAGCTTGCGCGCGCGATCGCCGGCCAGGTCGCCGTGGGGATCAAGAAGGTGAGGCTCATCGAGCGGCTGACCGAGCGCAACCTCATCTCGGACTTCTTCGACCACCTCGCACGGGGGCGGTCCGGAGCCGAGCTCGAGGGTCGCGCCGCCCGTCTCGGCTGCGACCTGCTCCAGCCTCACCTCGTCCTGATGGCCGAGCCGGCCGACGAGCGCCTCGAGGCCGCGCTCGCCGCCGAGTTGCCGGGAACGCTCGTCCATCGCGGCGACGACGCGGTTCACGCGCTCGTGCCCATTGCCCGTCGCGGCGCCGATGCGGTTGCCGCCACGGCCCGCAGGCTGCAGGGGGAGCTCGGTGCCGCTGCGATCGGCCTCTCCGGCGTGTGCTCGAACCCGGCCGCGTACGTCGACGGCTTCGAGGAGGCACGCCACGCGCTCGCAGGCGCCGCGGTGCTCGGCCGGGAGCCGCGCGTCGTCGTCTACGACGACCTCGGCGCGCACAAGTACCTCCTGCGAATCGCGGACGACGGTACGCGGCTCCGCGACACGACGGCCGACGCCGTCGGTCGACTGGCGGCCTACGACGAGCAGCGCCAGACGCAGCTGCTCCTGACGCTCGAGGAGTTCCTCCGCCGGCATGGCAACATCAGCGCGACGGCCGAGTCGCTCTACGTCCACCCGAACACGCTTCGGCAGCGGCTTCGGCGGATCGGCGAGCTCACGGACCTCGACCTCCGAAACGACGACTGGCTCGAGATCGAGATCGCGGTCAAGCTCGTCCAGCTCCGACGGGCGTCCGCGATGGACACACCGGGCGCGTAGCGAGTGTCCGGTCTCGACCTGTGAACGGCGCCGTCGGGCGTGGTAGAACCGTGAACCCCCGTACCCGAGGAGGAGTCCGTCGCCATGCCCGAGAACGAGCGCCTCGAGCAGATCCGCAAGGACGTCGCCGACCGTGGCATCGAGTTCTTCTTCGCCCAGTTCGTCGACCTGCACGCCCGCCCCAGCGCGAAGCTGATCCCGGCGGCGCACCTCGACGACCTCGTCGCCGACGGCGCGGGATTCGCAGGCTTCGCGGCCGGTGACATCGGCCAGGCGCCGAGCGACCCCGACATCGCGGCAATCCCCGACCTCGACAGCTTCACCCCGGTCCCGTGGGAGCCGACCGTCGCGCGCTTCGCCTGCGACGTGACGGTGGAGGGCGAGCCGTGGCCGTACGACCCCCGCACGATCCTCAAGGCCCAGCTCGCGCGGGCGCGCGACGCGGGCTACGAGTTCAAGATCGGGCTCGAGCTCGAGTACTTCCTCCTCCGGCGCGGCGACGACGGCGGCCTCGAGCTCGCGGATCCCCTCGACGACCTCGAGAAGCCGTGCTACGACCTCCGCGGCCTGACGCGCAACTACGACTTCCTCACGACGGTCTCGCGCTACGTCAACGCGCTCGGCTGGGGCAACTACGCGAACGACCACGAGGACGCGAACGGGCAGTTCGAGCAGAACTTCACCTACGCCGACGCGCTCGTCAGCTGCGACCGGGCGATCTTCTTCCGCTACATGGTCCACACGCTCGCGCAGCAGCGCGGCCTCCTCGCGACCTTCATGCCGAAGCCCTTCACGCACCTGACCGGGAACGGCTGCCACTTCCACATGTCGCTCTGGCGGGACGATGAGAACGCGTTCCTCGACGAGAACGACCCGCGCGGCCTCGGTCTCTCGGAGAGCGCGTACCACTTCGTCGGCGGGCTGAAGGCGCACGCGCGCGCCTCCTCGGCGCTCACGGCGCCGACGGTCAACTCGTACAAGCGCCTCAAGCTCGGGTCGACAGCCTCGGGGGCGACGTGGTCGCCGGTCTGGATCTCGTACGGCTACAACAATCGCACCCAGATGCTCCGCATCCCGGGCCCCGGACGGGTCGAGGACCGGACGATCGACGGGTCGTGCAACCCGTACCTCGCGGCCACGGCCGTCCTCGCCGCCGGGCTCGACGGGATCGAGCGGAAGCTCGACCCGGGGGAGCCGAACACCGAGAACCTCTACACCGTCTCGATCGACGAGCTGCGCTCACGCGGGCTCGAGGCGCTGCCGGCGACGCTCGCCGAGGCGGTCGGAGAGCTCGAGCGCGACGACGTTCTTCGCGCCGCGCTCGGCCGCGGGCGAGACGAGGACGTCGTCGACTGGATCGCGGGCATCAAGCGCGACGAGTGGCACCGCTACCACGAGCAGGTGACCGACTGGGAGCATCGGGAGTACCTCACGCGGTTCTGAGGCGTCACGGCCCGGTATGTGAAGTTCCCACATACGAGTGGGCGATTTTCTAGCGTCTCCTGCCCGCAGAGCGGGAATCGCATGGCGGTACCCTCCACCTCGTGTGCGGGATCGTGGGGGTGTTCGCGAAGTCCGGGGAGGTCGAGGCGCGGCTCGGCGCCGACCTCGCCGCCATGCTCGTGCAGCTGTCCGACCGCGGGCCGGACAGCGCCGGCGTCGCCTTCTATCGCGACGAGGCGCCTGCAGGCTCGACGAAGGTCACGCTCTACTCGGCCGACCCGGATGAGGACTGGGGCGTGGCCGCGGCATCGCTCCGCGAGTCGCTCGGCGGCGCCGGGGAGCCGGCGGTTCGGGCGACGCACGCCTGCATCGTCGTCGAGGCGGACGCGGACGAGGTCGAGCGCTGGGCCGTCGAGGTGCGCCCCGACCTGCGCGTGATGAGCGCCGGGAGCGCGATCGAGGTCTACAAGGAGGTCGGCCGCCCCGAGGCGTTCGCGCGGCAGTTCGCGCTCGACGATGTCCGCGGCACGCACGCCCTCGGGCATACGCGGATGGCGACCGAGAGTCGCGTCACGACGGAGGCGTCGCACCCGTTCTCCACCGGCCTCGACGTCTGCCTCGTGCACAACGGGTCGCTCTCGAACCACAACCGGCTCCGGCTGGCGCTCCGCCGCGAGGGAATCCCGTTCCGGACGGACAACGACACCGAGGTCGCGGCCGGATACCTCGCCTGGCGCATGCGCGAGGGCGCCACGCTGGAACAGGCGCTCGAGGGCTGTCTCGACGACCTCGACGGCTTCTACACGTTTCTCGTCGGCACCGCCGACGGCTTCGCCGTGCTTCGCGACCCGATCGCGTGCAAGCCCGCCGTGCTCGCGGAGACGGGCGACTGGGTCGCGATGGCGTCGGAGTACCGTGCGATCGCCGTCCTGCCGGGTGCCGAGGACGCTCGCGTCTGGGAGCCGAGCCCGGGCGTCGTGTACGCCTGGGAGCGCGTCGCGGCGTGACCGCGGTCGCCGCATCGCCGCCCCTGGAGGCGGTCGAGACCGTCGACCTCGCCGTCACCCCGCTCCGCGAGCTGAACCAGCGACTGCACGACCTCGCCCGGGACGACACGGGCCCCAGGCACTGGCGCGTGCTCCACCCGAACGGCGCCCATGCGCTCGCGTGCGGTCTCGACGCGGACGTCGTCGTCGAGATCGAGGGCCATGCGGGCTACTACTGCGCGGGCATGAACAAGCGCGCGACCGTGCGCGTGCGCGGAAGCGCGGGCACGGGCGTCGCCGAGAACATGATGTCGGGACGTGTCGTCGTCGAGGGCAACGCGAGCCAGTCGGCCGCCGCCACCGCCCACGGAGGCCTGCTCGTCGTCCACGGTGATGCCGCCGCGCGGTGCGCGATCTCGCTCAAGGGCGCAGACGTCGTGGTCCGCGGCTCGGTGGGCCACATGAGCGCGTTCATGGCCCAGACGGGCAGGCTCGTTGTGTGCGGTGATGCCGGAGAGGCGCTCGGGGACTCGATCTACGAGGCACGGCTCTATGTCGCCGGCGACGTCGCCGGGCTCGGGGCGGACTGCCTCGAGAAGGAACTGCGGGCCGAGCACCTCGCAGAGGTCCGGGAGCTCCTGGAGCAAGCGCAGATCGACGACGTCGACCCCGCCACCTTCAAGCGCTACGGCTCGGAGCGACGGCTCTACACGTTCAAGGTCGACAACGCGTACTGATGGCAGCAGCCGAGCCGTCCCTCACCCACGCGCAGCGCGGGCTCCGCGAGTCGGCACTGTACGACCGCGCGACGATCGCGGAGATCCAGCGCGCCGCGCGGGAGGGGATCTACGACATCCGGGGCTTCGGGGCGAAGCGACGGCTGCCGCACTTCGACGACCTCCTCGTGCTCGGCGCGAGCATCTCCCGCTACCCGCTCGAGGGGTATCGCGAGCGCTGCGCCACGAACGTCACGCTCGGCACGCGATTCGCGAAGAGGCCTCTCGAGCTCCGCATCCCGATCACGATCGCGGGCATGAGCTTCGGGGCGCTCTCGGCGCCCGCGAAGGAGGCGCTCGGCCGTGGGGCGACAGAGGTCGGAACCTCGACGACGACCGGGGACGGCGGCATGACGGCGGAGGAGCGGGAGCACTCGGAGACGCTCGTCTACCAGCTGCTCCCCTCCCGCTACGGGATGAATCCGGACGACCTGCGACGGGCCGATGCGATCGAGGTCGTCGTCGGCCAGGGGGCGAAGCCGGGCGGCGGGGGCATGCTGCTCGGCCACAAGATCTCCGACCGCGTCGCCGAGATGCGCGACCTCCCCAAGGGGATCGACCAGCGGAGCGCGTCGCGCCATCCCGACTGGACGGGCCCGGACGACCTCGAGATCAAGCTGCACGAGCTCCGCGAGATCACCGACTGGGAGAAGCCGATCTTCGTGAAGGTCGGCGCGACGCGGACGTACTACGACGTTCAGCTTGCGGTCAAGTCGGGCGCCGACGTCATCGTCGTCGACGGCATGCAGGGCGGCACCGCGGCGACGCAGGACGTCTTCATCGAGCACGTCGGCATCCCGACGCTCCCCGCCGTGAAGCTCGCGGTCGACGCGCTGCAGGAGCTCGGGATGCACCGCCAGGTGCAGCTCGTCGTCTCCGGCGGGATCCGGACGGGCGCCGACGTCGCGAAAGCGCTCGCGCTCGGCGCGGATGCCGTCTCGATCGGCGTCGCCGCCCTCATCGCCCTCGGCGACAACGCGCCGGAGCTCGAGGACGAGTACCGCGCGATCGGCAGCGCCGCGGGCTTCTACGACGACTGGCAAGCGGGTCGCGATCCCGCGGGGATCTCGACCCAGGAAGACGAGCTCGCGGCGCGCTTCGATCCGGTCCTGGGGGGACGCCGCCTGGCGAACTACCTTCGCGTCCTCACGCTCGAGACGCAGACGCTCGCGCGGGCATGCGGAAAGTCGCACGTCCACAACATGGAGCCGGAGGATCTGGTCGCGCTGACCATCGAGGCGTCGCTCATGACCGAGGTGCCGCTCGCCGGGATGCAGCGCCCGCTCGTCGACGAGATCGCCGAGCGTGTCGCTGCCCGCCTTCGCGACTGACGCAGCTTCCCCCGTCCGGGGCATCGCGTTGTGGACCGGCGGCAATACCTTCCGTCCATGCGCCTGCTGCTCGTCCTTGCCGCGCTCGTCGCCGTCGCCGCGGCGCTTCACGTCGCGATGCCCGCCTCGGCGGCGTCGTCACCGGGCTTCGGCGCGCCGTCGTGCCTCCGCGGCAACTGGGTCGCGACCCAGGGCGAGACGCGCCGCGTGCTCAGCTCGCTCGCCGGGGGCGGGCTCTTCACCTCGTACGGCCGTCTCTACATGACGTTCCGCGGCGGCGCGTTCCAGTACGGGTCGACGGGGCTGGTGCTCGAGTCGAACATCGGGGACGCGACGATGACCGCGCGGGCGCGGTTCTTCAGCCTGGCGCCGTACAGCGCGCGGCCGGGTCTCCTCGTTCTCAGCTCCGGCGAGTCGACGATCGAGTACGGGCCGATGAGCGGGACGAAGGACGGGCGCACCTACACGGTGCCGGGCCCGCCGACCCGGACGACGCCCAACCCGGGCGGCTCGACGCCCTTCCAGTGCCGGGGGAACACCCTCAAGGTTCGGCTCCCGCGGATGGCGTCGCTCAACTGGGTCACGCTGCACCACGGCTCCCCCTGAGCGCAGGTCATATCCTCGGGGCGTGACCACACCGTCCGGCTACGCGAGGATCGAGGCCGCGCTCGCCGACGACCGCTGCGTCGTGCTCGACGGTGGCGTCGCGACCGAGCTGCAGAAGCTCGGCGCGCGTCCGTCGGAGGGTGACCTCTGGGGCAGCGCGGCGCTCTACAAGGCGCCGCGCGCCGTCTACGAGGTCCACCGCCGCTACGCGGAATCGGGCTGCGACGTCGTCTCGACGAACACGTGGTCGCTTCTCTCCTCGACCGAGCTCTCGACGCGCACAGGCGACGTCACGCACTGGATGGACGTCGCGCGCTCCGCGGTGCGGCTCGCGCGGGAGGCCGTCGCCGAGGCGGGCCGCGACTGCGCGATCGGCTACGCGATGTCGGACGACGTCATGGACGGAGACCCACGGGAGACCGTGGCGCTGCTTCGCCGCGTGTGGGAGGACGAGCCGCCCGACCTCGTCCTGCTCGAGACGCTCACGCTCGTGCGCGAGCCGCTGACGTTCGACGTCGTCTCCCTCCTCGTCCAGAGCGGCCATCCGGTGTGGCTCTCGTTCCGGCGCTGTCGTCACGGCGTGTGCGGCGTCTACGGGGAGCACTGGGGCCCGCCGGAAGGGGACCTCTTCGGCCGCGCGGCCCGGCGGTTCGAGGAGATGGGGGTCCGCGCGCTCTCGATCAACTGCCTGCCCGTCGACCACGTCCCCGGGATGCTCTCGTGGCTGCGCGACTTCACGGATCTGCCGCTCGGCGTGTACCCGAACCTCGGGCGCCTGGCCGGGCCGTCGTGGCGCTTCGACGAGGACCTCACTCCCGAGCGGTACGCCGAGCTGGCGCTGGGATGGCGCGACGAAGGCGCGGCGATCGTCGGTGGCTGCTGCGGCACCGGGCCGGAGCACCTCGCCGCGGCCGCCCGCACGCTCGGGGGCGTGCCGAAGGGCACGAAGCGGCGCGAGGCGCCCGCACTCACGTCCGCGCCGCAGGCCGGAGGCGCGCCGCCCGCGCCGTGGCGCGACCCGAAGGGGCGCGAGGTTGCGCCCCTGCCGTTCCCGGAGATCGTCGTCGACCCGGGCGTGTTCGTCCCGACCCAGGGGAGCTACCTCGTCTGGAAGCACCTGTTCCGGGAGGAGATCGGCGCCGGGATGCGGTGCGTCGACGTCGGCTGCGGGAGCGGCATCCTCGCGATCCAGCTCGCGCGGAACGGAGCGACGAGCGTGACCGCCGTCGATATCGACCCGGCCGCGGTCGCGAATACGCTGGCCAACGCGTACCGCTGCGGCGTCGCCGGCCAGGTGGAGGGCGAGGCCGTCGACCTGTACCAGTGGGAGCCCGCCGACCGGTTCGACGCCGTCGTCGCGAGCCTGTACCAGATGCCGGTCGACCCGTTCGCCGAGGGCTCCGGTCACCGGCCGCTCGACTACTGGGGCCGCAGCCTCCTCGACCACTTCCTGCGGCGGCTGCCCGTCCTGCTCGCTCCGGGCGGCGTCGCCTACGTCATGCAGCTCTCGATCATCGGCCAACTGGAGTCGCAGCGCCTGCTCGCCGCGGGTGGGCTAGCGGCCCGCGTTGCCGACTTCGGCTTCTTCCCGTTCGGGCCGGTGTTCGCCGAGAACCGCGAGCAGATCCTACGTGTCGAGGAGGCCTCTGACGCCCACCACCTGCAGATCGGCGGCGAGGACGTCATGATCGCCTACCTGCTCGAGGTGCGGCAGAGCCCATGACCGGCTCTGCCCCCAGGGCCGCCGACACCATGCCGGCTCGCTCGAGGAGCGGAGAAACCGCGGCGCGTACCTGCGCCCGACCGAACCGCGCGGTCGGGCCCTGCAGTGCGACGATCGCCGCGAGCACGCCCGTGGACGACCACACGGGCGCGGCGACCGCCGCGAGCCCGGGCTCGCGCTCTTCGAAAGCCTCCGCGTACCCTTGGGCGCGGACGCGCTCGATCTCCCCGGCGAGCGCCTTAGAGGAAGTGATCGTCCGCGCCGTGTACGCGCGGAGCGGGCCGCGCGGCAGGGGTCGGTCGGTGAACGCGAGCATCACCTTCCCGGCCGAGGTCGCGTGCGCGATGGACGGTCGCCCGAGCTGCGTCACGTGCTGGATGAAGTGGGCGCTCGGGGCGAAGTCGACGGTGACCGCGTCCTCCTCGCCGGGGACATGGAGCGTCGCCGTCTCGCCGGTGACCCGCACCAGCTCCTCGAGGTGCGGTCGCGCGACGCGCCGAACATCGAGGCGTGCGAGCACGGCGTTCGCGAGCCGAACGACGTGGATGCCGAGCCGGTAGCGGCCCGACTCCGCGTCCTGCTCGACGAGGCCGGTCGAGGCGAGGGTGCCGAGCTGGCGCGAGACGGTGCTCGCGGGGAGCCCGGTGCGGCGCGCGAGCTCGTTCGTGCCGATCTCGCCCGCCTCGGCCAGTGCGTCGAGGATCGCGACCGCGCGGCTCGACGCCTCGATCCGGCCGCTCGACGGTTGACGGAGACGCGCCACGATGATTGGATCCTCGTTGCGAACGGTGAGATGCCGTTGCGCTAGACGGAACATACAGGAATGTCGCTGCTCGTCACGTGCCCGAACTGCGGCCCCCGCGAGGTGCAGGAGCTGCGCTGCGCCGGCGAGTCCACCAGGCGGCCGCAGTCGACGCCCACGCAGCGCGAGCTCAACGACTACCTCTACGTCCGCGACAACGAGTGGGGCGTCCATCGTGAGTGGTGGTTCTGTCGTGTGTGCGAGGAGTGGTTCCTCGCCGAGCGGCACACGTACACCCACGAGGTGAGCCGCACCTGGCACCCGGAGCCGGCGTGACGCGTCTCGACGCGCATCCCGGCGAGCTGATCGACCGCTCGACGGAGCTGACGTTCACGTTCGACGGGAAGCCGGTCGCCGCGTTCGCCGGCGACACGATCGGCTCGGCGCTCTACGCGTCGGGCCGTCGGATCTTCTCGCGCAGCTTCAAGTACCACCGCCCTCGCGGCCTCCAGTGCTGCTCGGGGCACTGTGCGAACTGCCAGATGACGGTCGACGGGCAGCCCAACGTCCGCGTCTGCGTGACGCCCGCCCGCGAGGGCGCCGTCGTGACCGGCCAGAACTATCGCGGCTCGCTCGACCGCGACCTGATGCGCGTGACCGACAAGCTCGGCGGCCCGTTCACACCGCCCGGCTTCTACTACAAGACGTTCATCCGACCGCGGAAGCTGTGGCCGCTGTACGAGAAGGTCCTTCGCGGCGTAGCAGGGCTCGGGAAGCTCGATCCGAACGGCGCTCGCGGCGGGCGGGTCGAGGTCGTCCACGAGCACGCCGACGTCGTCGTCATCGGTGGCGGGGAGTCCGGGCTCGAGACCGCGATCGCCGCCGCGGCGCGTGGCGACCGCGTGATCGTCGTGGACGAAGGCCCGGCGGTCGGCGGCGCGCTGCTCGCCGACCGAGGGGGTCACGCACGGGCCGCCGAGCTCCGGCAGCGTGTCGAGGAGGCGGGCGTCGAGGTGCTCGCGCCCGCGATCGCGATCGGGCTCTTCGAGGAAGGCTTCGTCCCGGTCGCGCACGGGGACACGCTCGTGAAGATCCGCGCCTCGCGGGTCGTCGTCGCGGCGGGCGCCATGGAGCAGCCGCTCGTCTTTCCCGGGAACGATCTCGTCGGCGTCATGCTCGCCGACGGCGCCCGGCGCCTCGTCAACCTCTGGTCGATCAAGCCGGCCGAGCGCGCGTTCGTCGTCGCGGCAGACGACCGCGGGCTCGGCGCCGCGGCTGACCTCGAGGCGGCGGGCGTCGAGGTCGTCGGCGTCCTCGACCTGCGCCAGGGGCAGCCGCCGAACATCGAGGCGCGCGGCAGGCGCTCGCGCGTCCAGGCGGTGGCCGTCAACGGGCAGGTCACCCACTGCGACCTCGTCGTCATGTCCGGGAGCCCGCAGCCGAACTACAAGCTCCTCGCGCAGGCCGGCGCACGGGTCGTCTACGACGAGAGCCGCGGCGTCTTCGTGCCCACCGATCTACCCCCGAACGTCGAGGCGGTCGGCGCCGCCGCCGGCGACGTCGGCGAGCCCGCCGTGCCGAGCCCGGTGCTCGGCTACCAGGGCGACAAGTGCTTCGTCTGCTTCTGCGAGGACCAGACCACGAAGGACCTGAAGTACGCGATCGCCGAGGGGTTCGACTCGATCGAGCTGTCGAAGCGATACACCACGGTGACGATGGGGCCGTGCCAGGGGCGCCTCTGCCACGTCAACTCGATCCGCGTCTACGCGAAGACCACGGGGCTCGACGAGAACACGATCGGGACGACGACCGCGCGGCCGCCGCACACGCCCGTGACGCTCGGCCTCCTTGCCGGCCGGCCGCAGGAGCCCGTCAAGCGGACTTCGCTCCACCACCGCCACGAGGAGCTCGGCGGCACGATGATGTGGACGGGCGCGTGGAAGCGCCCGCACTCGTACGGGCCCGACCCCGGCGCGGAGGCGAACCACGTCCACGATGCCGTCGGCCTGATCGACGTCTCGACGCTCGGGAAGATCCTCGTCACCGGGCCCGAGGCGGGCGCCTTCCTCGACCGCGTCTACCCGAACCGCTTTTCCGACCTGAAGGTCGGCCGGATCCGGTACGGCGTCCTCACCGGCGACGCGGGCCGGATCATGGACGACGGCACCGTCGCGCGGCTCGACGACGAGACCTTCTACGTGACGACCACCTCGACGGGCGCGGACGCCGTCTACCAGTGGTTCACGTGGTGGAACGCGGTGTGGTTCATGGACGTCCGCTTCGTCCAGCTGACGGGAGGCGTCGCCGCGATCAACGTCGCAGGCCCGAAGGCGCGGGAGCTGATGGCTCGCGTCTCGGCGGACGACTTCTCCAACGAGGGCATCGCGTATCTCGACGCGAGGCACGTCCGCGTCGCGGGGGTCCCGTGCCTCGCGCTTCGCATCGGCTTCGTCGGCGAGCTCGGCTACGAGCTCCACTTCGCGAGCCCGCACGCCGAGCACGTGTGGGACACGCTGCTCGAGAAGGGAGCCGACCTCGGCGCGGCGCCGTTCGGGCTCGAGCCTCAGCGGATCCTCCGGCTGGAAAAGGGCCACGTCATCGTCAGCCAGGACACGGACTCGGAGTCGAACCTCCTGGAGGCCGCGATGCCGTGGCTCGTCAAGAACGACAAGGAGTTCGAGTGGGTCGGGAAGTGGGCCACGCAGCAGGTCGCCGACCGCGGCCTGCGCTGGATGCTCGTCGGGTTCGAGAGCCCGAGCGGCGTCGTGCCTGTCGAGGGCGCTCAGGTCGTCGTCGGCGGCGTCTCGTCCGGCCGCGTCACCTCCGTCCGTCACTCGGCCGTGCTCGGGAAGGTGATCGGGCTGGCGATCGTCCCCAGCGAGCTCGCCGCCGAGGGTGCCCGCTTCCTCGTGCAGGTCGATGGGCGACCGGTCGCGATGCGCGTGCACCTCGGCCCGTTCTTCGATCCGGCGGGCGAGAGGCTCAAGGCGTGACCGTCGCTCGCCTTCGGCTCGCTCCCGTGGGGGAAACCATGTTTCCCCCACGAGCCCCCTTCTTCCGGAGAGTGTGGGGAACCTCCCGGTTCCCCACACCCCTCCCCGCTCATGTGCCAGCGAAGGTTGGCACATGAGCGGCGTGCTCGAGTTCCTCTCGCCGTCACTCGCGCGGGACGCGGACGGTTTCCATCCGCTCGCCCGCTCTGCGGCCGAGCGGCTCTTCCGCGCGGCCGAGGCGACCTTCGCCGAGCGCGACGGCTGGCTCGTCGCGGCCTCGGTGCCCGGGGAGGACGAGCGTCGCGCGCACGTCGGGATCGCCGACCTCTCGCACCTCGGCACGCTCGACCTCCGGCCCGCGCCGACCGCGGACGTCCAGGGCGACGGGGTGACGACCTACCGTCTCTCGCCGCGGCGGGCGCTCGTGCTCTATCCGCAGGCCGCCCGGTCGGCGGTCGGCGAGCAGGTCGTGGGAGTCGGGCTCGTCGTCGACGTGACGGGCGCGTACACCGTCCTCGCCCTGACGGGGCCCGAGGCGCGGGCGCTCGTCGCCCGGCTGACGCACCTCCATCACTTCCCCTCCGGCGGGGAGGTCGCACACGTCACCGGGCACGTGCTTCCCGCCGGCGCCGGGTACCGGATCCTCGTCCCGCAGGAGCACGGGCACTACGTCGCGGAGGTCGCGCTCGACTGCGCCCGCGCGCTCGGCGGCGGGCTCGTCGGCGTCGACGCGCTGCCGCCGGAGGAGCGGGCGTGAAGGACATCTTCCTGAGGAAGCGGGTGCTCCGGAGCCCCGACCGGCTGCAGCGGCACTACGACGTCGTCATCGTCGGCGGCGGCTCGCACGGCCTCTCGACCGCCTACTACCTCGCGAAGCACCACGGGATCACGAACGTCGCGATCCTCGAGAAGAGCTACATCGGCTCGGGCGCGGCCGGCCGGAACACGACGATCATCCGCGCGAACTACCGCACTCCCGAGGGCGCGGCGTTCTACAAGGAGAGCGTCGAGCTCTACGAGACGCTCTCGGCCGAGCTCGACTTCAACCTCATGTTCTCGCAGCACGGGCACTTCACGCTCGCGCACTCGGACCGCTCGCTCGTCGTCCAGCACGAGCGGGCGGAGGTGAACAAGCTCCTCGGCATCTCGAGCCGGGTCGTCGACCGCGACGAGGTGAAGGCGCTCTGCCCGCAGATCAACATCGGTGAGGACGTGACGTGGCCGATCCAGGGCGCGCTCTACCACCCGCCGGGCGGGATCATCCGCCACGACGCCGTCGTCTGGGGCTACGCGAAGCAGGTCGGCCGTGCGGGGATCGACATCCACCAGGGCGTCGAGGTCACCGGGTTCGACGTCCGCGACGGCCGGTGCCACGGGGTGCGGACGACGAAGGGAGACATCTCCTGCGACGTCGTCGTCAGCGCGACGGCCGGCTGGTCGAGCCCGGTCGCGAAGCTCGCCGGCCTCCGGCTGCCGCTCACGACGTCGATCCTGCAGGCCTTCGTGACCGAGCCCGTGAAGCCGTTCCTCGACAAGATCATCGTGTCGGCGCAGATGCACATCTACGTCTCGCAGACCGACCGCGGGGAGTTCCTGATCGGCGCCGAGGTCGAGCCGTACCCCACGTACTCGAACAAGGGCACGTTCCCGTTTCTCGAGTACGCGTCCCGGCACGTGCTCGAGCTCTTCCCGCAGCTGCACTCGACCCGGATCCTCCGCCACTGGACGGGCCTCTGCGACATGAGCCCCGACTACAGCCCGATCATGGGCATCACCGAGATCGACGGCTTCCTCGTCGACTGCGGGTGGGGGACGTACGGCTTCAAGGCGGCGCCGATCGTCGGCGTCACGCTCTCCGAGCTGATCGCGACAGGCCGGACGCCGGCCCTCATCGAGCCGTTCAGGCTCGACCGCTTCGCCACCGACACCCTCGTCTCCGAGCTCGCCGCAGCCGCAGTGAGCCACTGATGCGCATGATGCTTGCCCGCGAAGCGGGAATCCGCAGGCGCGGATTCCCGCCGCTTGATCCCCGCCTTCGGCGGGGCAGACCCCTGAAGGCGCCCGCTGTCGCGGTCGCAACTGCAGCGGAACCGACACAGGAGGGCTAAACCGCATGCCGTCGAGCCTCGAGATCGCCCAGGCCGCAACGCTCCGCCCGATCGCCGACATCGCCGCCGACGCGGGCATCGGGCCCGACGAGCTCGAGCAGTACGGCCGCTACAAGGCGAAGGTCGACCTCTCGATCCTCGATCGGCTCGCCGACGGGCCCGACGGGAAGATCGTCAACGTGACCGCGATCACGCCGACCCCGGCCGGGGAGGGGAAGACGACGACGTCCGTGTCGCTGACCCAGGGCCTCGGCGCGCTCGGCAAGAAGCCGGTGCTCGCGATCCGCGAGGCGTCGCTCGGGCCCGTCTTCGGCGTGAAGGGCGGTGCCGCCGGCGGCGGCTACGCCCAGGTCGTCCCGATGGAGGACTTGAACCTCCACTTCACCGGCGACCTGCACGCGATCACCGCGGCGAACAACCTCCTCGCGGCGCTCCTCGACGCGCACCTGTTGCACGGGAACCAGCTCGGGATCGACCCCCTGACGATCTCCTGGCGCCGCTGCATGGACATGAACGATCGCTCGCTGCGCGACACGGTCACCGCGCTCGGCGGGCCGGTGAACGGCTACCCGCGGCAGACCGGGTTCGACATCACCGCCGCGAGCGAGGTGATGGGGCTCGTGGCCGTCGCGCGCGACCTGCACGACCTGCGCGAGCGCCTCGGCCGCATCACGATCGGCCGGACCTACGAAGGCGCGCCGGTCACCGCCGAGCAGCTCAAGGCCGCCGGGTCGATGGCCGTCCTCCTCAAGGAGGTCATCAAGCCGAACCTCGTCCAGACGCTCGAGGGGCAGCCTGCCTTCGTCCACTGCGGGCCGTTCGCGAACATCGCGCACGGCAACAACTCGCTCGTCGCCGACCGCGTCGGCCTCAAGCTCGGCGACTACCTCGTCACCGAGTCGGGCTTCGCGTCCGACATGGGCATGGAGAAGTTCTTCGACATCACCTGCCGGATCGGCGGGCTGCGTCCGAGCGCCGTGGTGCTCGTCGCGACGGTTCGCGCGCTCAAGCACCACGGCGGCAACATCGAGGGCGGGATGGCAGAGATCGAAGGCGGTGCCGCGAACATGGCGCGCCACATCGGGATCATCCGCCACTTCGGCCTGCAGGCGGTCGTCGGCGTGAACAAGTTCCCGACCGACACCCGCGCGGAGCTCGAGCTCGTCAAGCGGCTCGCCGTCCAGCACGGAGCCTACGCCGCCGAGGTGAACACGGCGTTCGAGCAGGGCGGGAAGGGGGCCACCGCTCTCGCCGAGGCGGTCGTCGCAGCCGCAGACGAGCCGTCCGAGTTCCGCTTCGCCTACCCGTACGACGCGCCCATCGTCGAGAAGATCCGCGCAATCGCGACGAACGTCTACGGCGCCGACGGCGTCTTCCTCCTGAAGACCGCGAAGGACAAGGCGGCGGCGTTCGAGGCCGCAGGCCTCGGTCACCTGCCGATCTGCATGGCGAAGACGCACCTCTCCCTCTCCCACGACGCGACGCTCCTCAACGCGCCGACGGGATTCACCGTCACCGTGCGCGACCTGCGCCCCTACACGGGCGCAGGCTGGATCGTCGCGCTCTGCGGCGACATGCAGACGATGCCCGGCCTGGGCAAGACCCCCGCCGCCCACGCGATCGACATCGACGCCGACGGGAACATCGTGGGCCTGTTCTGATGCTGGTCCGCGAAGCGGGAACCCGCAGGAGCGGCTTCCCGCCGCTCGGATCCCCGCCTTCGGCGGGGCACACCCCTGAAGGCGTCGCCTTCGGCGCCGCAACTGCTTTGCCGTAGGCTCCGCCGGTGGATGCGCAGGACGTCCTTCTCGACGTCGGGCTGATCCTTCTCGCAGGCGTCGTCTCGACGCCGATCGCGGCGATCCTGCGACTGCCGGTGATGGTCGTGCTCCTCGCCGCGGGCATCCTCATCGGGCCGTCGGTCACCGACCTCGTCGAGAACCCCGTCGACGGACTGGGCGCCCAGCTCGTCTTCACGCTCGGCGTCTCGCTGATCCTCTTCCACGGCGGGCTCGGGATCTCGCTGCGGGTCATCTCGCGCACGGCCGTCGGGCTCGGGCTGCTCGTCCTGCCAGGGATCCTGATCACCGCGCTCGTGGTCGCGCTCGTCGCGATGCCCGTCTTCTCGCTGTCCTTCTCGGTCGCGCTCCTCGTGGGCGCGACGCTCGCGGCGACCGACCCGGCGATCCTCATCCCGCTCTTCGACCGGCTCCGCCTGCGGCCGAAGGTGGCCCAGACAGTGATCGCCGAGTCGGCCGGCAACGACCCGACGGGCACGGTGCTCGCGCTCACGGTCGCGGGCGTCGTCGAGGCGGGACACGTCGGCGCGACCGAGCCCGTGCAGGACTTCCTCCAGAACCTCGCGCTCGGGGCGGTCCTCGGGATCGGCGGCGGCTTCCTCCTTGCCCTCATGCTCTCGACGAGGACCGTGGGCATCTGGCGCGAGTCGCCGGCGACGGCGATCCTCGCGGTCGTCGCGCTGACGTACTTCACGACGGACGAGCTCGGCGGCTCCGCTTACCTGGCGGCCTTCATCATGGGGCTCATCGTCGGCAACATGGAGGATCTCGGCCTCGGGCACCACGTAGACCACCGCCGGCAGCTCGAGTCCTTCATGACCCAGACGTCCGAGATCGCCGTGCTCGCGGTGTTCGTCACGCTCGGGATCAACCTCCCGCTCGATGCGCTCTGGGACAACCTCTGGGGCGGGCTCGTCGTGATGGTCGTCTTCCTGTTCGTCGCGCGGCCGCTCACCGTGCTCGCATGCCTGCTGCCCGACCGGCGAGGGCACTGGACCCGGGAGGAGCTCGTGTTCCTCTCGTGGTGCCGGGAGACGGGGGTGGTGCCCGCAGCCGTGGCCGGGGTGCTGCTCGCACGCGGCGTGGAGGGAGCGGAGATCGTCGCCGCCATGGTCGCGCTCGCCGTCGTGACGACACTGCTCGTCCAGGCGACGACCGCCGGCGCGCTCGCGCGACGCCTCGGGCTGGTCGAGCTGCCCGAGTACGTCGGCACCGGTTCCTGAGGCGGCGAAGGAGCCGGGCCAGGTGTGCGGACGGGACTGACGTCGAACCTGCGCCCGAGCGGTGGGACGCAGTTGCGGCGCCGAAAGGCGACGCCTTCAGGGATGTGCCCCGCCGAAGGCGGGGATCGAGCGGCGGGATTCCGCGGGAGCGGAATCCCGCTTCGCGCTACAGACCCAGCGCCTTGAGCGCCCGGCGCTGCCAGTCGGGGTGCTTCGCGCAGCAGCCGGGGCAGGTGCAGACGCGCGCCTCGCGCACGGCGGGGTGATCGACGCTCGCCCCCGAGGGGAGCGGTGTCATGCCCCAGCTCGCGCTCGAGAGCAGGCCGTGGGCCTGCTTCCGGCTGCAGATCACGCAGTGGAGGTAGAGCGGCATGGCGACAGCTTCGACTCCGGCGCGCGCGGAACGTCAACCCCACGGCCCGATGAACGGCCCGTCGAGGTCGGTGAGGAGGATGATCACCATGATCACCGCGAACAGCACCGAGATGCCGAGCATGACCGGCGCGACGCGCTGTGTCCTCCTTCTGGAGGGGTGGGAAGTCGATCTGCTTGCCTGCCATCTGTCCTCCTCTCTAGGCGCCGGGGGGCGGCGGGCCCATCGCTTGCCGGAGCAGTCGCGGCCTGGCGGTCGAGCTTGCCCGACTCCATCATCACGAAGCCGATCAGCGAGCCGATCATCAGGAGGACGCCGAGGATCGTGAGGATGATCGTGCCCGTGTCGCCCTCGACCCCGAACGTCCAGAACGTCGTGATCTGCGTCGCTCCACTCGTCGTACGGAAACGCATCGAACATCGGTCAGTCCCTCCTCACGCGCGTGTCGGTCGCCCTGCCGTTGGTCGCCGCGGCGTAGCCGTCCAGCAGGATCGGCCCTGCCTCGAGCTCCTCGCCGTCGGGGCCGAGGATGACCTCGGGCGCACGCTCGAACTCTGGGTAGAAGTCCTGCTGGAACTCGGCCATGTCGAGGCCCTCGAGCTCGACCTCGGGCGGGACGCGCAGCAGGTTCACCTTCCGGAGGATCCAGCTCGAACACGTAGCCCGGTGAGGAACCCGAGCGGGACGAACGTGAGGATGCCGATCAGCTGGCCGCCGAACGAGCTCGGGATGTTGTTGATCCCGGTCGGATAGCCGCCGGCGAAGATGCCCGACGAGGAAGATCCCGTAGAAGCCGCAGAAGCCGTGGACGGCGACGGCGCCGACGGCGTCGTCGATCCGGAGCCGCTTCTCGATCGCGGTTCCCACCCAGACAGCGACCATCCCGCCGGTGAACGAGAGGAGGTACGCGAGCGACGGGTGGTAGACGTCCGCGCCCGCCGACACGGAGATCACGCCCGCGAGCCCGCCGGACAGGGTCCAGAACGGGTCGCCCTTCGAGGCGAACCACCCCCCGGTGAAGCCGCCTGCGAAGCCGAAGGTGATCACCATCGCGATCGCGCCGAGCGTCGTCGGGCGAGAGGTAGATGTTGAGCCAGCCGGGGAAGGCCGTCGACTGGATGACGAGGCATGCGGCGTAGAAGCCGTAGAAGCCGGTGAAGATGAGCATCAGCCCCATCAGCGTCATGTGCGTGTTGTGGGGTCTGAACGATCGGGCGCGGCCGACCGAGGTCGTACTTGCCGATCCGCGGCCCGAGGTTGAGCAGCACGCCCAGCGTGAAGGCGCCGGCGACGCCGTGGACGACCGCGGACGCGATCGAGTCGTGGAAGCCGAAGCGGGTGGTCATCCAGCCGCCGGAGCTCCAGCCCCAGGCGGCGTCGAGGATCCAGACGACCGAGCCGAGCATCACGGCCGAGGAGCAGGTAGGCGGAGAGGCGGACGCGCTCGATGAGCGCGCCGGACATGATCGAGCCGGTCGTCCAGGAGAAGAGGAGGAAGGCGAGGAAGAAGACGAGGCTGACGTGGTCCTGGAGGTTCGGGCCCATCCCCTCGCTCCACGGCGCGGTGAGCCCGCAGAAGCCGGGGAACGCGTCGGGGCGAGTCGTGGCCGTCCTTCGGCCACCCCTCCTCCATGCAGCCGTAGATGTACCAGCCGAAGTAGTAGAAGGTCGGCGTGACGACGGCGATCGTGAGGATGTTCTTCATCGCCGTCGACATGATGTTCTTCCGTCTGCGCAACACCCGCCTCGTAGGCCATGAAGCCCACGTGGATCAGCCACATGATCACGACGGTCCAGAAGTAGAACTGCTCCGTCAGGATCTGCGAGTCGAGCGTCTGCCTGTCCTGGAGCGCCTTGATCTGCTCCTCGACTGTCTCGGCGAGCACGAACACGGACGAGATCATTCGGCGCCCTCCTCAAGGCCGCTCCGGGGCTTCGTGCGCAAACCTACGAGACGGCTCCCGCGGCGTTCCATGTCCGGAGCCGCCGAGGTTGCCAGCGCCGTGTGGAGGTTTCCTACATACGGGCGCGCGAGCGTCAGGCGGGCGTGACGTCGCCGGTCTTCGCGTCGACGAGGAACAGCTCGACCTTGGTCGGCACGCCGTCGCGGGCCGACCTTCAGGAACGACACGCCCCAGTAGCCGCGCGCCGGGATCCCGCGCTGGACGAAGCGCACCTGGTAGCGGTCGGGCGTGAACGAGACCTCTTTCCGCGCGATCTCGACCGCCTGCTCCGACGACACCGGACGGCTCTGCGCGACGCAGCCGCGGACGTAGAGGAAGGCGACCGCGAGGACCGCGACGAGGATCGCGATCCGGACGTACGGGCTGTCCCTAAGATCCCGCGGCTTCGCGGTGTCGGTGTCGGTAGAAGGCATAGCCCCGAAGGATCAGGTAGCCGACGAAGTGGGTCAGGAAGACGAGGAGGAGCCACCAGATCCACCAGCCGTAGTTCGGCCGGAGCTCGAGCAGCTCGATGACGGTCAGGTAGAGCGCGAGCGCGAGCGTGAGCACGATCACCCACGGCGCGAACCCGAGCAGGAGGATGATGAGCACCGCGCCATCCTCACCGTCCCATGACCCGCGCGCAACCGGGTCGATCGGGTTTCGGTCGACCGGTGCGGTTCCCGTGGCGGCCGGAGGCCGGCTTTGCCGGCCGGGAGGCCCACAGCGCGTGATCAGTGCGCAGCGCGGAAGAAGGGGGCTCGCGGGGGAAACATGGTTTCCCCCGCGTTACGACCAGGGGTAGGGCGAGTTCGAGACCGGGTGGAGGTCGCCGGTGGCGAAGCGCTCGAAGCGGAACGGGTAGAGGAGCGGCGCGTGCTCGCCCATCAGCACCTTCGCGACCTCGCGCCCGACGCCGATCATCTTGTAGCCGTGGTTCGAGTCGAGGATCGCGTAGACGTTCGGCTTGACCCAGTCGAAGACGGGGAAGTTGTCCGCTGTGAACGCGCCGACGCCGCCCGAACGCGCCATCTTGTACCGGTCGCGGCAGCCCTCGAAGCGCGCCATCGCGTGCGAGAGCGCCGCGCACCACATGTCCGGAAAGCCCGGGTCGACGTTCGTCGTCGACGGATACGGGTCGAGCTCGAGGTCGCCGTCGACCGTGAGCGGCGACGCGCCCCCCTGCACGCCGTGTCGGTCGCGCTTGTAGTAGATGCCCCACAGCTCGTCGGTGACGAGGCGGCCGTCGTCGGTGTAGAGCGGCGCGTCCGTGTCCAGGTGGATCACGGGCGGCGCGCCGCCGTCGGCGGTCGCGAACGTGAGGGGGTCGACGGTGATCTCGCCTTCCTGGAGGTTCCAGTACGTCCACATCGGCTGCCCGGCTGCGACGTCGCCCGACGGCGTGTGCACGTCGATTCGGTCGGGGAGGCCGAGCATCGCCCAGAGCCGCGGCGCCCACGGGCCGGGGGCGATCACGACCTGCTCGCCCACGTCGATCGACCCGCGGCTCGTCTCGACCGCAACGACGGCGTCGTCGGGGCCGAACATGAACCCGGTGACCTCCGTGTGCTCGCGGATCTCGACTCCCGAGGCGAGGCACTTGTCCCGGAGCCCGGCGACGGACTCGAGGTTGAACGCAAAGCCGCCCTGGTGCTCGTGGAGGCAGACCGTCACGCCCTTCGCACGCCAGTCCGGGAAGAGGCGCTTCATGTGCGCGTCGACCTCGGCCTCGCCGACGATCAGCTCCGACCGGTAGCCGATCCGCTCCTGCCGCTCGTACACCGCGACGAGGTCGGGCTCCTGGACGGGCGGGCCGAGCGCGATGTAGCCGACGCCGTTGTAGTGGTACGCCTCCGGATCGGACTCCCAGACCTCGACGCACGCCTGCATGAGCTCGCTCATCGCCGGCTGGAAGTAGTTGTTGCGAACGACGCCGCATGCGATCCCCGTCGCGCCGGATCCCGGTGTCGCCTTGTCGAGCACCACGATGTCCCCGCCCGAGCCGGTGCCCCGCCGCTCGAGCTCTAGCGCGAGGTGGTACGCAGTCGAGAGCCCGTGCATGCCGGCGCCGACGACGACGTAGGGTGAGGCGGCTCGCTGGCTCATTCGTCCTCCCGCACCTGCTGTTGCCTCAGTGGCAATAGCGTGTCACAATCGGCCACAACGTAGCATGGCCCCTGCACCCCGACAAGCCGCGCGACGCGTCGCCGCGGTCTCACGTGCGCTCGCGGTGCTGGACGCGCTCGCCGCGGGAGGCGAGCTCGGAACGAACGAGCTCGCCCGCCGGACGGGCGTGAACGCGAGCACCGTCTCGCGGCTCCTCGCGACGCTCGCCGCCGCTGGCTACGTGGACCAGTCCGCGAACGGCCGCTACCGCCTCGGCATCCGCCTCGTCCAGCTCGGCAACGCGGTCGTCGACCGGCTCGACCTGCGCGAGCTTGCCCGGCCGGAGCTCGAGGCCCTCGTCGGGGCCGTGGGCGAGACGGCCACGCTGTCGGTCTCCGGCGGGCACGAGGCCGTCACCGTCGACTTCGTCCGGAGCCCCTCGTCGGTGCAGGGCGTCGCGCAGCTCGGCCGGCCGAGCGTCGCCCACGCGACCGCGACGGGAAAGGTGCTGCTCGCATACACGGGCGTGGGGTT